>NZ_JBIARJ010000025.1:0-6732 GCF_042889825.1 Streptomyces sp. NPDC002467
TCGGGGCCGGGCGCGCGCCGGGGCACCTCCTCGGGCGTCGAACCCGATGCGGCACCGGCAAGACGAGCGGGTTTCGTTCGACGCCCTGCGGGGGCACCCCGCCGCACACCCAACCCCGACGGCGCGGGAGTGCCACGCTGCCGGCCCCTGCGGGGCGGGGGTGTCACACGGCCGCCCCGGCGGGGCAGGGAGCGGGGACGTCCCAGAGGGAGGGGCGAACTATTCCGTGCCCGCGTTCAGCTGGTTCAAGAGGCGGGCCAGTTCCGCCACTTCTCCGCGGTCCCAGTCGGCGAGCTTGCGCATGTACTGCTCGCGCCTGGCGTCCCGGACGCGGAGGAACCGCGATCGGCCCTCCTCGGTGAGGCCCACGAGGAAGGCGCGGCCGTCCGCGGGGTCCGGCTCGCGGGCGACCAGGCCCAGGACCTCCAGGGCCCGCAGTTGCCGGCTCATCGTGGCCTTGCCGACCCCGAAGTACGCCGCCAGTTCCGTGGCCCGCTGCCGCCCCGCCGCCTCCAGGCGTACGAGGAGCCCGTACGCGGCCGGCTCCAGTTCGGGGTGGAGTTCGCGGGCCATCTCGCCGGAGGAGGCGCGGGCCCGTCGGAGGAAGACGGACAGTTCCCGCTCCAGGGCAAGGAACTCCTGGTCTTCGCTCCCGTGCACGTACGGCTCCTTCGGTGGTGTGTGAGCAGCCAGTATTTCGCAGGGGGCAGGCCGAAGGCCCGGGACCCCGCCGGAGACGGGGACCCGGGCCGGAGACGGCGTCAGGCGGCGGCCGGAAGGGCGACTTCCGCTTCGGCGAGGGCCAGCGCCAGCACCTGGCGGACGTCGGTCACCGGGTGCACCTCCAGCCCCTCCAGCACCTCGGCCGGGACGTCGTCCAGGTCGGCCTCGTTGCGCTTCGGGATGATGACGGTGGTCAGCCCGGCCCGGTGCGCGGCCAGCAGCTTCTGCTTGACCCCGCCGATCGGCAGGACCCGACCGGTCAGGGAGACCTCGCCGGTCATCGCCACGTCCGTGCGGACCGTCCGCCCGGAGAGCAGCGAGGCGAGGGCGGTGGTCATGGTGATGCCCGCGCTGGGGCCGTCCTTGGGGACCGCGCCGGCCGGGAAGTGGATGTGCACGCCCCGGTCCTTCAGGTCGGCGACGGGCAGTTCCAGTTCCGCGCCGTGCGAGCGCAGGAAGCTCAGCGCGATCTGCGCGGATTCCTTCATGACGTCGCCGAGCTGCCCGGTGAGGCTGAGTCCGGCGGCGCCGGTCTCCGGGTCGGCCAGCGAGGCCTCGACGAAGAGGACGTCACCGCCCGCGCCGGTGACCGCGAGGCCGGTGGCCACGCCGGGGACGGCGGTGCGCCGTTCGGCCGGGTCCTGGGCGGACTCCGGTACGTGGTGCGGCCGTCCGATGAGGGGACGCAGGTCGTCGGCGCCGATCCGGAAGGGCAGTTCGCGCTCCCCCAGCTCGTGCTGCGAGGCCACCTTGCGCAGGAGGCGGGCGATGGAGCGTTCCAGGGTGCGCACGCCCGCCTCGCGGGTGTACTCGCCGGCCAGCTTGCGCAGGGCGTCCTCCTCCAGGACCACCTCGTCGGCGCCGAGGCCGGCGCGGTCCAGCTGGCGGGGCAGCAGGTGGTCGCGGGCGATGACGACCTTCTCGTCCTCGGTGTAGCCGTCGAGGCGGACCAGCTCCATGCGGTCGGCGAGCGCCTCGGGGATGGCCTCCAGGACGTTGGCGGTGGCGAGGAAGACCACGTCGCTGAGGTCGAGTTCGACCTCCAGGTAGTGGTCGCGGAAGGTGTGGTTCTGGGCGGGGTCCAGCACCTCCAGCAGGGCGGCGGCCGGGTCGCCGCGGTAGTCGGAGCCGACCTTGTCGATCTCGTCGAGGAGGACGACCGGGTTCATGGACCCGGCCTCCTTGATGGCCCGTACGATCCGGCCCGGCAGCGCGCCGACGTAGGTCCGGCGGTGACCGCGGATCTCGGCCTCGTCGCGGACGCCGCCGAGTGCGACGCGGACGAACTTGCGGCCCATGGCGTGCGCGACGGACTCGCCGAGCGAGGTCTTGCCGACGCCGGGCGGTCCGACGAGGGCGAGGACGGCGCCGCCGCGGCGTCCGCCGATGACGCCCAGGCCGCGCTCGCCGCGCCGCTTGCGGACCGCGAGGTACTCGGTGATGCGGTCCTTCACGTCGCTCAGCCCGGCGTGCTCGGCGTCGAGGATCGCCCGCGCGCCCTGGATGTCGTACTGGTCCTCGGTGCGGTCGTTCCAGGGCAGTTCGAGGACGGTGTCGAGCCAGGTCCGGATCCAGGAGCCCTCGGGGCTCTGGTCGCTGGACCGCTCCAGCTTGTCGACTTCCTTGAGCGCGGCCTCGCGGACCTTCTCGGGCAGGTCGGCGGCCTCGACGCGGGCCCGGTAGTCGTCGGACTCCTCGCCGTCCTTCTCGCCGTTCAGCTCGCGCAGTTCCTTGCGTACGGCTTCCAGCTGGCGGCGCAGCAGGAACTCGCGCTGCTGCTTGTCGACGCCGTCCTGGACGTCCTTGGCGATGGACTCGGCGACGTCCTGCTCGGCGAGGTGGTCGCTGAGGGCCTTGATCGCGAGGCGGAGGCGGGCGACCGGGTCGGCGGTCTCCAGCAGTTCGACCTTCTGGGCGACGGTCAGGAAGGGCGAGTAGCCGGAGTTGTCGGCGAGCGCCGAGACCCCTTCGATCTGCTGGACCCGGTCCACGACCTGCCAGGCCCCGCGCTTCTTGAGCCAGCTGGTGGCGAGCGCCTTGTACTCCTTGACGAGCTCGGTGACGGCGCCGGGCAGCGGATCGGGGACGGACTCCTCCACGGTCTCGCCCTCGACCCAGAGCGCTGCCCCGGGCCCGGTGGTCCCGGCCCCGATCCGGACCCGCCCGCGGCCGCGGATGAGCGCGCCGGGGTCCCCGTCGGAGAGCCGTCCGACCTGCTCGACGGTCCCGAGCACACCGGTCCCGGCGTACGTCCCGTCGATGCGCGGTACGAGCAGCACCTTGGGCTTCCCGCTGCCGGCCGCCGCCTGGGCCGCCTCCACGGCGGCCCGTACCTCGGTGTCGGACAAGTCCAGCGGAACGACCATTCCGGGCAGCACGACCTCGTCGTCGAGCGGCAGCACGGGCAGAGTGAGCGTTACGGACGTCGAAGCCATGATCTTCCCTCCGGCAGTGAAGTTGAGCTATGCGGACTCAATGCATCTGCGCGGCCCGATGTTCCCCAACACCCGTTCGCCGGGGGCGAACACCTCTCACACGGCGGAAACGCGGACGTCCCCCGAGGTCGTCTTCGCCGACAGCCGGGACGCGGCGGCCGGGTCCGAGGGGAGCGAGACCTCCCGGGTGCCCGAGGTGGTGGCGACCGCGACCAGGTAGGGGGCCCGGGGGACCTTCAGGCTGACGTTGCCCGAGGAGGTCTCGGCGCGCACGGCGGAGGGGACCTCGGCGAAGTCCAGGCGGGCGTCGCCCGAGTCCGAGCGGACGTCCGCGTCCGGTCCGGACAGGCCGGTGGCGTTGATCGTGCCCGAGGACGTACGGATCTTCAGCGGTCCGGCGATCCGGTCGGCGGTCACCTTGCCGGAGTCGGCCTTGACCTCGGCCGCCGCCACCCCCGTCACGGAGATGCGGCCGCTGCTGCTCTCCAGCTTGACCGTGGCGGCGGCCGGGACCTCCAGGCGGTAGTCGACGTAGCAGCCGTCGGAGCAGCCGTCGGTGAAGGTCAGCACCCCGCCGGTGACCTTCTGGCCGGGCACGGGCGCGCCGTCCCCGCGGTAGTGGACGGTGCGGCGGACCGTCACCCCGGGCCCGGTCCCGGGCGTGACCTCGATCGACCCGGCCCTGGTGTCGCCCAGCTCCACGGCGGTGACGGCCTCGGTGACCGTGGTGTCGGCGGTCGCCGTCTTCTTCTGGCCGTCGGCGAAGGAGCAGCCGGCGACGAGGATTCCGGCCCCGAGGACGACGGCTGCGGCACGGACTGACGAGGTGTGAGAAGTCATGCCACGATGCTCGCCCTCCACGGGGGCGGGGCCGATGGTGCCGGTACCCGAACCCCGGGTGGGGATAACCCCCGGACGCTTGACCTCAACCAAGGTCGAGGTCCTACGTTCGACTCATGATCGCGAACGAGCACCTCACCGACGCCGAACTCGCCTCCCAGCCCGCCGCGTACTGGACCGGACTGGCCTACGAGTCCCTCATCGCCTTCACCCGGGCCCGGCAGGCCGAGCTCGGCCACACCCAGCCCGGGTTCTGGCTGCTGCGCAACCTGTCGCGGAACGACCTCTCCCCCGACGGCGAGGGCATGACGATCCCCCGGCTCCAGGAGGCCATGAGCACGTACCTGCGGCCCGAGGACGACCTGGCCGCGGAGGCGGAGGTCCTGCTGGAGCGCGGTTGGCTCACCCGCGACGGCGACGGACGGCTGTGGATCAGCGAGGCGGGCGAGGAGGCCCGCCTCGATCTCAAGCAGCACGCCCCCGCCATCACCGCCCGGATCCACGACGGCATCGCCGAGGCCGACTACGTCACCACGCTGAAGGTGCTCCGCCGGATGATCCTGAACACCGGCGGCACCCTCCCCGTCTAGGCCGGCTGCTCCGCCATCGAGGCGGCGATGACCGAGAACACGGCGCCCTGCGGGTCGGCCAGTACGGCCATCCGCCCGGCCGCCATGTCGAACGGGGGTGCCAGGACGGTGGCCCCGGCCCGCTCCGCCGCGGCGGTCACGCTGTCGACGTCGTCCACGCTGAAGTACGCCATCCAGTGCGGCGGGGTCCCGGGCGGGGCCTTCTCCAGGGTCATCATGCCGCCGACGGCCCGGCCGCCGACCTGCCACTCCACGTACCCCTCGGCGCCCGGCATCTCGGACCGCTTCGGCGTCATCGGCAGCGCGGCCGAATAGAACCGGCCGGCGGCGTCGGTGTCCGTGGTGCTGAGCTCGTTCCAGATCAGCGCGCCCGGCTCGTTGACGATCCCGGCGCCGGTGAAGGACTTCGCCTCCCACAGCCCGAACACCGCCCCCTGCGGGTCTGACACGACCGCCATGCGGCCGAGGTCCATGACGTCCATGCCCGGCATCATCACCTTGCCGCCGGCGTCGCCGACCTGCCCGAGCGTCCCGTCGAGGCCGTCCGTGGCCAGGTATGTCGTCCACACCGCCGGGGGCATCGGGTCGGGCGTGGTGCCGTCCGGGTTCATGGCCGCCATGATCCCGGCGACCGGCTTCCCCTTGAGCGTGCAGACGGCGTAGCCGCCCGTCTCCGGAGGCCCGACCTCGCCCTGCCAGCCGAGGAGGTCACTGTAGAAGTCGATCGCGCGCTGCTGGTCCGGGACCATCAGGTCGATCCAGCAGGGGGTGCCTGCCTGGTAGGGGCCGTTCTTCTCGGGCACGGGGTTCTCCATGGGGCGGGTGGGTGAGGACGGGCGTTCAGTACCCCCACGACGCCCCGGAAATCGGCCCGTTCGAGTGAACTCAGGTCGTCACCGGACGCCCGCCGGATTCGAGCCCCCACTCGCTCCACGAACCGTCGTACACCGCCAGCCGCCCGTATCCGGCGAGATCCGCCCCGAGGGCCAGCACACAGGCGGTCACCCCGGACCCACAGCTGAAGTACAGCCGCTCCCGGTCCCCCGCCAGCGCCTCGAAGGCCTCCCGGAGCTCCCCGGCGGGCCGCATCCGGCCGTCCGGACCCTGGAGTTCCCCGAACGGCAGGTTCAGCGCACCCGGCATGTGCCCACCCCGCAGCCCGTCCCTGGGCTCGGGGGCGGTACCGGCGAAACGCCCCCTGGTACGGGCGTCGAGCACGGCGGCGGCCGGGTCGGCGAGGGCCTCGGCGACGACCTCGGCGTCGACCACCAGCCCGGGTCGGGGCCGCGCGGTGAAGGAGCCGCGGGGGCCGTCGTACGCGGCGGGCCCGCTCTCGACCGGCAACCCGGCGGCAGCCCACGCGGGCAGCCCGCCGTCCAGCACGGCGACCCGGTCGAAGCCCATGGCGCGGAGCATCCACCAGGCGCGGGGGCTGGAGTAGACGCCGGCGGCGTCGTAGACGACCACGGTCGAGTCGTCTCCCACGCCGAGGGCGCGCATCTCCTCGGTGAACTCCGCGGCGGTGGGCATGGTGTGGGGGGCGGGGGCGGTGTGGTCGGACAGGGCGCCGTCGAGGTCGAAGGGGCGGGCGCCGGGTATCCGTTGCGGGGCGTTTCCGTGTGCCCCGACGGAGGCGTCGAAGACCACGATCCCCTCTCCGAGGCGGCCGGCGAGCCAGTGGGCGTCGACGAGCGGGCCGGGTACCGGGATCTCTGGTGCGGGCATGCGGGGCCTCCGGGGGTGCGGGTGGGCTGGCCGCCTCATCCTCGCGTACGGGTCCAGCGAGGCCGGGCTTGGGCGGCCGCTGCGCGGAGCCGGTCCCCTACTCGCCCTTCCACCGTTCACCCCGGACCCCGCTCCTCAAACGCCGGAGGGGCTGGGAAAGCGGCGCCGGTGAGGCCGATGGGAAACGACCGCAAGGCTGAAGACGACCGCCGGCCGGGGGTGGGGCCGGGGTGGGGTGTCGTCCGGGACCAAAACGAGATGTCCGAGGCGCACGGCACCGCCCGACAAACCGACCCCGACCAGGCACCGAACATCGAAGCCCGTCCCGGACGACCCCCCCCCCCCGGGGCCCCCCCCCCCCCCCGCGCCCCCCCCGCCCCCCCCCCCCCCCCCCCCCCCCCCGCCCCCCCCCCCCCCGT
>NZ_JBIARJ010000025.1:6739-15404 GCF_042889825.1 Streptomyces sp. NPDC002467
CTCGGACATCTCGTTTTGGTCCCGGACGACACCCCACCCCGGCCCCACCCCCGGCACCCCCGCCCGCCGAAGCCCCCCACTCCGCAGCGCCACAGGCCCCCGCAGCCCCGGAGGCCCCTCAACCACACCCGCCCGGCCGGGCGTAGACCGCGACCCTCGCGCCCCGCACCGACGTCACCGAGCACCGCTCGAACGCGCCCTCCAGGACTTCCCGCTTGGCGACCTCCCCCGGGTACGTATCCAGCGGCTGCCCCTCCGGATCCAGGAGGGCGATCACTCGCGGAGAGGCGAGCAGCGCCGCGCGCACGGCGGCCGCCGGCAGCTCCGTGCCCTGGAGCGTGTGCGAGGCCGCCGGGGAGCGGTCCAGGGCCACGTCCCGCAGCCCCCCGTACACACCCGGCGAGGACAACAACCACTCGCGCCGCCGCGAGGGCATGAACACCACCGCGTCCCCCGGCCGATCCCGCTCCCGGACCACCGCCGCCACCGCGAGCGCGTCGTCCTTGCGGCTGTCAGGCGTACGCAGCCACACCGACCACCACCCGAACGGCACCAGCAGCGCCCCCACGAGCAGCCACGGCCACCACCCCCGCACCCCCGCGAGCCGCACCCCCGCCAGCAGCGCGAACCCGGCCAGCGCGTACAGGACGTACCGGTCGACGTACCAGGGGTGCACCAGCGAGACCACCATCAGCAGCCCAGGCGGCAGCAGCGCGAGCGGGAGCGCGACCCGCACCAGCCCCCGTTCCGCGCCCCGCGCGAGCAGCAGACAGCAGACCGCGAGCACCCCGTACGCCGTCCAGTCCTGCCAGCTCGGCCGCCCGAGCCAGCCCAGCTGCTGCTGCGCCTGCCGCGCGCTCACCACCGCCAGCGGAACGAGCAGCGCCAGGACCGCCCCCGCCGCCACCCGCCACCCCCGCGAGCGCCACGCGGAGAACGCGTGGGCCGCCAGAGCCAACGCCGCGAACTCGTGCAGCCAGCAGCCGAGCAGCAGCACCACCGCGTACGAGGTCCAGCGCTCGCGCAGCAACAGGTACGTCGCCCACACCACCGCCGCCGCGACGAGCGCGTACGAGCGCCCCTCCTGGGCGTACATCTGCACGGGCGGGAGGACCGCGTACCCGAGACCGGCGAACAGTGCGGCCCGCTCCCCCGCGAGCCGGTGGGCGACGGCGGCGACCCCGGCGGCGGCCAGCGCGGTGGCGGCGACGGAGGGCAGCCGCAGCGCCCACAGGCCGCCGTCCCAGGCGGCGAACACCCCGTGCATCAACAGGTAGTACAGACCGTGGACGGCGTCGACCTCGCCGAGCAGCCGCCAGATCCCGCCGAGCGGTCGGTGCGCGACCTGCCAGGTGACGGACTCGTCGCGCCACATGCTGCCGCCCCGCTCCAGGCCCCACAGGCCGAGGAGGACGGCGAGCAACGGGGGCAGCGCGCGCCACGGGGCGATGCGGGGCATGTCGGCCTCCGGGGTGCTGTCGCAGCGGGTGTGGGGCCTCCATACTCGTGGTTCGGTCCGAGTACCCGCGGAGGTGGGTGTGCGCACGTCCCGAACGGTTGCGGTGGTACGGCTGGGTGCGGCGGTGTTGCTGGGCGCGGCGGTCCTGGTGGGCTGCGGGCCGGCCGGTTCGCCGGACGCCTCGATGTCCCGGTCCCGGTCCGCCACCGCGGACACCCCCGCGCCGCCTTCCGCGAGCCAGAGCCCGAGTCACGGCCCGAGTCACGGCCCGGGCCGGACCCCGAGCCCGAGCCCGAGTCGGGAGGGCATGCCCGCCGAGACCCTGGTCCGCGTCACCCGTACCGGCGGCTTCGCCGGCCAGACCCACACCCTGGTCGTCAAGGGCGACGGCTCCTGGACCCGCCTCGACGTCAAGGCGCGGCCCACGGGCACCGGCAAGCTGTCGCCGCAGGAGCTCGACACCCTGCGCGCGGCCCTCGCGAAGGCGGACTTCGCGCACCTTCCGAAGGTCTCCACGGGCGGTCCGGTGATCTACGACGGGTACGCGTACACCTTCGTCCACGGCGGCTTCGAGGTGGCCTCCGACCAGGGGTCGATGCCGCCCGCGCTGACCGCCGTACTGGACGCCCTCCCACCGTTCACCGGGTAGGCCCCAGCCCCTGTCACGGGCCCCGCCACCGCCCTCCCACACCCCTCCCATACCGGCCCCCATCAGGACTTTCGATCCAAAACGGCCTATCGGAACCCTGCATAGCCGCAGGCCGGAGCCTCCTCTACGCTGCACCCCTGACACACGAGATCAGCGGATCAGACGGACCAGACGGATCACACGGATCACACGGATCTGGTCGGACGGATCGGCTCACACTGACCGGCACGGGTCGGCACCGGGACGGGACATGGAACACACGCACACCAGCCACAACGGCGCCTCGGCGACACCGGGCGCCCAGCGGCGCGTACTCGTCGTCGAGGACGACCACACCATCGCCGAGGCCATCGCGGCCCGGCTGCGCGCCGAGGGCTTCCAGGTGCAGACGGCCGCGGACGGCCCGGCGGCCGTCGCCGCGGCCGAGAGCTGGCTGCCGGAGCTGCTCGTCCTGGACGTCATGCTGCCCGGCTTCGACGGGCTGGAGGTCTGCCGCCGGGTCCAGGCGCAGCGCCCGGTCCCCGTGCTGATGCTCACCGCGCGGGACGACGAGACGGACCTGCTGGTCGGGCTCGGGGTCGGCGCGGACGACTACATGACGAAGCCGTTCTCGATGCGCGAGCTCGCCGCCCGGGTCCACGTCCTGCTGCGGCGCGTGGAGCGGGCCACCCTCGCGGCGCACACCCCGCGCGGGGCCACCCTGCGGCTGGGCGACCTGGAGATCGACCACGCGCAGCGCCGGGTCCGGGTGCAGGCCGAGGACGTGCACCTGACGCCGACCGAGTTCGACCTGCTGGTGTGCCTGGCGGGGACCCCGCGGGCGGTGCTGTCGCGGGAGCAGCTGCTGGCCGAGGTCTGGGACTGGGCCGACGCGTCCGGGACCCGTACGGTCGACAGCCACATCAAGGCGCTGCGGCGGAAGATCGGCGCGGAGCGGATCCGTACGGTCCACGGCGTCGGGTACGCCCTGGAGACCCCGGCGCAGGCGTGAGCGGCCGGCGGCCGCCGGGGGAAGGGCTGCGGCCCTTCTCGCCCTTCTCGATCAAGACCAAGCTTGGCACGCTCGTCGTGGTCTCGGTCTTCATCACGACGGGGCTGCTCCTGGTGGCCCTGCGCACGGCCACCGAGCTGCGCTTCATCACGGTCTTCTCGGTGATCGCCTCGATGCTGATCACCCAGTTCGTGGCGCACAGCCTGACGGCGCCGCTGGACGACATGACGACGGTGGCGCGGGCGATCTCGCACGGCGACTACACCCGGCGGGTGCGCGGGGCGGGGCGCCGTGACGAGCTGGGCGACCTGGCCGCGACGATCAACCTGATGGCGGACGACCTGGAGGCGGTGGACCGGCACCGCAAGGAGCTCGTCGCCAACGTCTCGCACGAGCTGCGCACGCCCATCGCCGCGCTGCGCGCGGTGCTGGAGAACGTGGTGGACGGGGTTTCGGCCGCCGATCCGGAGACCATGCGCACGATGCTGAAGCAGACCGAGCGCCTGGGTCGGCTCGTGGAGACCCTGTTGGACCTGTCCAGGGTGGACAACGGGGTGGTCCCGCTGAAGGCGCGGCGTTTCGAGGTGTGGCCGTACCTGTCGGGCGTGCTGAAGGAGTCGGGGCTGGCGGCCGCGGGACGGCCGGGGCTGCTCTCCGGTTCGGGCGGGCACACGCGCAACGACGTACACCTGCACCTGGACGTGTTCCCGCCCGAGCTGACGGCGTACGCGGACGCCGAGCGGCTGCACCAGGTGGTGGCGAACCTGATCGACAACGCGGTCAAGCACAGCCCCCCGCACGGCCGGGTCACGGTCCGGGCGCGGGCAGGCGACGCGCCCGGGAGTCTGGCGCTGGAGGTACGGGACGAGGGCCCCGGCATTCCGGAGGCGGAGCGCGCCCGGGTGTTCGAGCGGTTCAACCGGGGCAGTGCGCGGGGCGGCGACGGGGGCACCGGGCTGGGCCTGGCGATCGCCCGTTGGGCCGTGGAGCTGCACGGGGGCCGGATCGGAGTGGCCGAATCGTCACGCGGCTGCCGCATCCTCGTCACGCTTCCGGGCAGCTCATGAGCGTCGTGTTGACGTAGGGTTCGAGTGGGAAGGAAATGATCTCGGCCACACGTGCCCGGGGTCCGTCAGGGGTGCGAAGCCGTGGGGGTCGCAACCTCGGTGCCCCCTACCCGAACCACGCTTGTTTCCCGCCATTCCAGACGGTGAAACCCGCCGTTCGATGTGACCTACGCGACGGATCTCCCGTCCGGTCTGCATCACACGGTTCAGGAGGCGTAGCCTTTATTCCCGCTGTCCATACCTTGTGAAGCGGAAGAGGGCGGTTGCCGCCGTGTCGCCACAGTCCCCCAGTAACCCGAGCACCACGACCGAAGCAGCAGCAGGCGGGAAGAACCCCGCCTCGGGCTTCGGCGCGAATGAGTGGCTCGTCGACGAGATCTATCAGCAGTACCTCCAGGACCCGAACTCGGTCGACCGGGCCTGGTGGGACTTCTTCGCCGACTACAAGCCGGGGGGCGCTGCCGCTCCGGTCAAGGCCGAAGAGCCCGTGAAGACCCCGACGACGGACGGCGCCTCCGCACAGGCCGCCACCACCGTCGCCGGAACTCCTCAGGTCGTCGACGCCGCCGCCACGGGGGCGGCGGGCGCCACCGCCGCACCCCCCGGTGCAAGCACCGGCTCCACTGGAGCGGCTGCCGCCGCGCTGCTCTCTACGCCTGTGTCAGCTCCTGCCCCTGCTCCTGCCACCCCCTCTGGTGCCCCTGCTGTGACTGTCACCTCCCAGGCCCCGGCCGCCGCACCGGCCGCGCCCGCCACCCCCTCCGTAGCCCCGCAGAAGGCCGCGCCCGCCACCGAGGCCCCCGCGGGCCCCGAGCTGGTGACGCTCCGCGGCCCGGCGGCTGCCGTAGCCAAGAACATGAACGCCTCCCTCGACGTCCCGACGGCCACGTCCGTCCGCGCCGTCCCGGTGAAGCTGCTGTTCGACAACCGCATCGTCATCAACAACCACCTCAAGCGCGCCCGGGGCGGGAAGATCTCCTTCACGCACCTGATCGGCTACGCGATGGTGCAGGCGATCAAGGCCATGCCGTCGATGAACCACTCCTTCGCGGAGAAGGACGGCAAGCCGACCCTGGTCAAGCCCGACCACGTGAACTTCGGCCTCGCCATCGACCTGGTGAAGGCCAACGGCGACCGTCAGCTCGTCGTCGCCGGCATCAAGAAGGCCGAGACCCTCAACTTCTTCGAGTTCTGGCAGGCCTACGAGGACATCGTCCGCCGCGCCCGCGTCGGCAAGCTGACGATGGACGACTTCACCGGCGTGACGGTCTCCCTCACCAACCCCGGCGGCCTGGGCACCGTGCACTCCGTGCCCCGCCTGATGCCCGGACAGTCGGTCATCATGGGCGTCGGCTCCATGGACTACCCCGCCGAGTTCCAGGGCACCTCGCAGGACACCCTGAACAAGCTGGGCATCTCCAAGGTCATGACCCTGACCTCGACCTACGACCACCGGGTCATCCAGGGCGCGGCCTCCGGCGAGTTCCTGCGCATCGTCGCGAACCTGCTGCTCGGCGAGAACGGCTTCTACGACGACGTCTTCGAGGCGCTGCGCATCCCGTACGAGCCGGTCCGCTGGCTCCGGGACATCGACGCCTCGCACGACGACGACGTCACGAAGGCCGCCCGCGTCTTCGAGCTGATCCACTCCTACCGGGTCCGCGGCCACGTCATGGCCGACACCGACCCGCTGGAGTACAAGCAGCGCAAGCACCCCGACCTCGACATCACCGAGCACGGCCTCACCCTGTGGGACCTGGAGCGCGAGTTCGCGGTCGGCGGCTTCTCGGGCAAGTCGATGATGAAGCTCCGCGACATCCTCGGCGTGCTGCGCGACTCGTACTGCCGCACCACCGGCGTCGAGTTCATGCACATCCAGGACCCGAAGCAGCGCCGCTGGATCCAGGACCGCATCGAGCGCCCGCACACCAAGCCCGAGCGCGAGGAGCAGCTGCGCATCCTGCGCCGGCTGAACGCCGCCGAGGCCTTCGAGACCTTCCTGCAGACGAAGTACGTCGGCCAGAAGCGCTTCTCCCTGGAGGGCGGCGAGTCCGTCATCCCGCTGCTCGACGCCGTCATCGACTCGGCCGCCGAGGCCCGCCTCGAAGAGGTCGTCATCGGCATGGCCCACCGCGGCCGCCTGAACGTGCTGGCGAACATCGTCGGCAAGTCGTACGCGCAGATCTTCCGCGAGTTCGAGGGCAACCTCGACCCGAAGTCGATGCACGGCTCCGGCGACGTGAAGTACCACCTGGGCGCCGAGGGCACCTTCACGGGCCTGGACGGCGAGCAGATCAAGGTCTCGCTCGTCGCGAACCCCTCGCACCTGGAGGCCGTCGACCCGGTCCTGGAGGGTGTCGCCCGCGCCAAGCAGGACGTCATCAACAAGGGCGGCACGGACTTCACGGTCCTCCCGCTGGCCCTGCACGGTGACGCGGCCTTCGCCGGCCAGGGCGTGGTCGCCGAGACGCTGAACATGTCGCAGCTGCGCGGCTACCGCACCGGTGGCACCGTGCACGTGGTCATCAACAACCAGGTCGGCTTCACCGCCGCCCCGGAGTCCTCGCGTTCGTCGATGTACGCGACCGACGTGGCCCGCATGATCGAGGCGCCGATCTTCCACGTGAACGGCGACGACCCGGAAGCGGTCGTGCGCGTTGCCCGTCTGGCCTTCGAGTTCCGCCAGGCGTTCAACAAGGACGTGGTCATCGACCTCATCTGCTACCGCCGCCGCGGTCACAACGAGTCGGACAACCCGGCGTTCACGCAGCCGCTGATGTACGACCTGATCGACAAGAAGCGCTCGGTGCGCAAGCTGTACACCGAGTCCCTCATCGGTCGCGGCGACATCACGCTGGAAGAGGCCGAGCAGGCGCTGCAGGACTTCCAGGGCCAGCTGGAGAAGGTCTTCGCGGAGGTCCGCGAGGCCGCCACGCAGCCCGCGGTCGCCCCCGTCGCGCCGGCGCAGACCGCGCAGGAGTTCCCGGTCGCGGTGAACACCGCGATCTCGCAGGACGTCGTCAAGCGCATCGCCGAGTCCCAGGTCAACATCCCCGAGGGCGTCACCGTCCACCCGCGTCTGCTGCCGCAGCTGCAGCGCCGCGCGGCGATGATCGACGACGGCACCATCGACTGGGGCTTCGGCGAGACCCTGGCCTTCGGTTCGCTGCTGATGGAGGGCACCCCGGTCCGGCTGTCCGGCCAGGACTCCCGCCGCGGCACCTTCGGCCAGCGTCACGCGGTCCTCATCGACCGGGAGACGGGCGAGGACTACACCCCGCTGCTCTACCTGTCGGACGACCAGGCCCGCTACAACGTCTACGACTCGCTGCTCTCCGAGTACGCGGCCATGGGCTTCGAGTACGGCTACTCGCTGGCCCGTCCCGACGCGCTGGTCCTCTGGGAGGCCCAGTTCGGTGACTTCGTCAACGGCGCGCAGACCGTCGTCGACGAGTTCATCTCCTCGGCCGAGCAGAAGTGGGGCCAGACCTCCGGCGTCACCCTGCTCCTCCCGCACGGCTACGAGGGCCAGGGCCCGGACCACTCGTCCGCCCGCCCGGAGCGCTTCCTCCAGATGTGCGCGCAGGACAACATGACGGTGGCCATGCCCACCCTGCCGTCGAACTACTTCCACCTGCTGCGCTGGCAGGTCCACAACCCGCACCACAAGCCGCTCATCGTCTTCACCCCGAAGTCGATGCTGCGTCTGAAGGCGGCGGCGTCGAAGGCGGAGGAGTTCACGACCGGTTCGTTCCGTCCGGTCATCGGCGACTCGACGGTGGACGCGAACGCGGTCCGCAAGGTCGTCTTCTGCGCGGGCAAGGTCTACTACGACCTGGAGGCCGAGCGGGAGAAGCGCGGCATCACCGACACCGCCATCATCCGCATCGAGCGCCTGTACCCGCTGCCGGGTGCGGAGCTCCAGGCGGAGATCGCCAAGTTCCCGAACGCGGCGAAGTACATCTGGGCGCAGGAGGAGCCGGCGAACCAGGGTGCGTGGCCGTTCATCGCGCTGAACCTGATCGACCACCTCGACCTGGCGGTCGGCGCGGACGTCCCGGCGGGCGAGCGCCTGCGCCGCATCTCGCGGCCGCACGGCTCTTCCCCTGCGGTGGGCTCGGCGAAGCGCCACCAGGCGGAGCAGCAGCTCCTGCTGAACGAGGTCTTCGAGGCCTAGCCGCTGCGCGAGCTTGAACCCGGAAGGCCCGGCCCCCTCGACAGGGGGCCGGGCCTTCCGGCCTTCCCTGGGCTCTGCCCCCGACCTTCCCTGGGCTCTGCCCCCGACCTTCCCCGGGCTCTGCCCCGTCCCTGTCCGGCTCCGCCGGGCAAACTCAGCCCCTCCGGCGCTTGAGGAGCGGGTCCGGGCGGAGCCCGGTGCCCGGCGGAGCCGGGTTTCCCGGGGGGGCGCCCCCCCCCCCCCCGCGGGGGGGGGGGGGGGCGGGGGCGGGGGGGGGGGGGCCCGGCCCGGGGGGGGGCCGCGGGGGGGGCCGGGGGGGGCG
>NZ_JBIARJ010000025.1:15414-122233 GCF_042889825.1 Streptomyces sp. NPDC002467
CGCCCGCTCGGCCACGCGCCGCCTGGCGCGCGTGTACCCGCTGCCGGGAGCGGAGCTCCCGGCGGGCCGCGCGGGGGGGGCGCCGGCCCCCCCCCCCCCCCCCTGCCCGGCGGAGCCGGGTTTCCCGGGGCTCCGCCCCAGACCCCGCGCCTCAAACGCCGGCGAGGCTGGAATGGCCCGCCACACGGGTCCGGGGCGGAGCCCCGGGAGGGCGGCTACGGCTGGGGCTCGAAGTCCCAGTAAGGGCGGACTCGTTGCTTCGCGGAGATGGTGTGGACGTGCTGGGCGCCCAACGTGCGGGTCAGCGCCTTGATGCCCGCGTCCTCGTGCTTGCCCGCCTCCTCGTCCTCGCGGACGGAGCGCAGGTCCGCGGCCAGGGCGATCTGCGCGCTCAGCGTCATCGGGTGGTCCGGGCCGAGGACCTCCTCCGCGCCGCGCAGGGTCTCCCGGCCGAGGGACAGCGCGTCCTCCCGGTGCCCGGTGATGTTGCGGTGCCCGGTGGCGTTCAGCGCGCAGCCCAGCGTCCACGGGTGGCGGTCGCCGAGCGCGCCCCGCATGCCGACCAGCGCCTGTTCGGCGAGGGAGAGGGCCTCCCGCCGTTCACCCTGGGCGCGCAGGATCAGGCCGAGGTTGCCGACCGTGCCGATGCTGTACGGGTGGGCGAGGCCGAGTTGTGACTGGTAGCCGCGGACCACGTCCTCGGAGATCCGGCGGGCCTCGCCGACGTCCCCGTACTCCCGCAGGTACGTCGCGTAGTCGGAGGCCACCATCAGCGTCCACGGGTAGTCGACGCCGAAGACGCGCGTGGCCCGCTCCCACACGATCCGCAGCCGCTGGCCCGCTCCGGCGATGTCCCCGGAGCGGCGCAGGCACATGCCGAGGTTGTGTTCGGCCCGCAGGGTCTGCGGGTGGTCGAGTCCCAGTACCTGGGTGTTGACCTTGAGGCCCTGTTCCTGGCGGGTCTGCGCCTCCCGGTAGCGGCCCATCAGCCGCAGTCCCATCGCGCAGGCGATGCCCGAGGACAGGGTGGAGATGTGGTGGGCCTTCAGGACGCGTTCGCGGCGGCGCAGGGTGTCCAGGTCGAGGTCGTAGGAGTCCTGGTAGCGGCCGAGGAGGCGGTAGGTGGCGGCGAGGTTGTTCTGGGCGGCCAGGGTGGTGGAGTCGTCCTCGCCGAGCAGTTCGCGGTAGGTGTTCAGGCAGTGCTCGAAGATCTCCCTGGCCGGCTCGAACTTGGCGATGCACAGCAGGACTCCGCCGTACGAGCTGCTGGCGCGCAGGGTCTCCAGGTCTCGGTCGCCGCGTTCCTCGGTGAGTTCGACGGAGCGGGCCCGGGTGAGGATCTCGGCGCGCCGGAACAGGCCGAGGTTCCGCAGGGCTCCGCCGTAGTGGTAGCTGAGTTCGCGGACCTTGGGGTGGTCCTCGCCCAGCATGGTCCGCCAGACCAGGTCGGTCTCCTCGGACAGTCTCAGGCAGGTGCGGTACTCGCCGGCGAGGATGAGGTAGCGCAGGCAGTGCAGCAGGAAGGTCTGGATGCGGGGGTTGGTGCTGGTGACGACGCCGGAGGGGCCCAGGTGGGGGATGAGTTCGGCGTACCGGGGCCAGAGCCGGGAGTCGGCGGGCCGGCCGGGGTCGGCGGCGGCGAGGACCTGGCGGACGGCGCGGGAGAGCGGTTCGGCCTCCTCCTCCGAGAGGTTCTCGCGGACGATGCCGTGGACCATGCGGTGCAGCTGCACGGTTTCCAGGCCGCCGCCGCCCTCGTCGACGGACAGGTCCGAGTACTCCAGGCGGACGACGGAGAACTGGACGAGCTTGTTGAGCGCGGCGTTCCACCGGATCTGGTCGTTGATCAGCCCGGCGAGCTGTTCGGGCACGTCGTCGGCGGGGAACTCGCGCAGCAGGCGCAGCGGCACCGGCCCGGGAGCGAAGAAGACGAACAGCCTCAGCAGGGCGAGGGCGTCGGGGAAGTCCTCGCGCACGTTGTTGAGGAGTATGGCCAGGGCGGTGGGGAACGGCAGCGGGTAGTCGTCGGAGACGGTGACGGCCTCGCGGGAGTCCAGCCGGCGCCGGAGCAGCGCCAGGTAGTCGCCGACGGTCAGCGGGGAGTCGGCGAGCCAGCCGGCCGTCTGGTCTAGGGCGAGCGGGTAGTCCTCCAGTGCCTCGGCGAGCTGGTCGGCCTCGTCGGTGGTGAGGCGGCGGGCCCGGCGGCGGATGAAGGTGACGGACTCGGGCCGGGCGTACAGGGGGACTTCGACGAGGCTGGTGTGCCGGGTGGCCCATTCGCGGTTGCGGGAGGTGATGATGACGTCGCCCGCGCCGGAGGGCAGCAGGTCGATGAGGTCGTCGGGGTTGTCGCAGCCGTCGAAGACCATCAGCCAGCGGCCGTACGGGGATCCTCTGCGCAGCGCTTCCAGCACGGCCCGGATCTGCTCGCCGTAGCTGCCCGCGCCGCGCGGCAGGCCTAGGGCGGGTGCCAGGTCGGCGAGGCGTTCGCGCAGGGTGGGCCGGTCCTCCGCGGGGACCCACCACACGACGTCGTACTCGGAGGCGAAGCGGTAGGCGTACTCGGTGGCGACCTGGGTCTTGCCGACGCCGGACAGCCCGAGGAGGGTGACGGTGGACGCGCCGGGCGGGGCTTCGGCGAGGGCTTCGCGCAGGGTGCCGATGACGTCGTTGCGGCCGGTGAACCGGGGGTTGCGGCGCGGGACCCGGCCCCAGATCTCGGGCGGGTCGTTGGGGAAGCGGGGCCCGCGCCGGCCGGTCTCGGTGCCGATCCGGTCGGTGGGCAGCTCCAGCCGGCGCAGCACGCGGTATTCGGCCTCGTAGGCGTCCAGGCCCCACAGGTCGGTCTTCTCCAGCACGGCCACGGCGCTGGGCAGCGGCGCGTCGGTGAGGCAGACCGCGGCGAACCGGTCGGGGTGGTCGTCGGTGACCGTGCGCAGGGCGGTGTTCCACTCCTCGTCGGTGTGGGTGCCGGCGGAGAAGTAGCGCTCGGACAGGATGAGGAGGACCCGGCTGCCGGAGCGGGCGAGGTCGTCGAGGGCCTGGTCGAGGCCGGTGCTGTTCTGCGGGTCCCAGCGCTGGAGGGACACGCGGTGGCCGTGCTCCTCCAGGCGGTGGGCGATCCACACGGCCCAGGGGCGGTTGAAGCCCGCGAAGCTGATGACGAAGCGCTGCGGGCCGGTGGCCGGGCCCTGGTCCTGCCGAGTACCGGTGGTCATGCGGCCGTCTCCCTGGAATCCGGGCAGTGGCATGGACGGGGTTGAAAACCTACCGCAGCGGACGGTCCGTCAACCCCCGGCGCACCTCAGCCTTTTACGAACGTGGCGAGTTCGGGGTGTTCCTGGCACCAGGCGCGGCGTTCTCGGTCGACGGCCCGGCGGGCTGCGGTGTGCTGGTCGCCGGGGGGCGGGAGTTCGTCCATGGCCCGTTCGGCGGCGGCCATCGCGTCCGTGAACTCCCTTCCGGCGGGGGTCAGTCGCTCGTGGGCGCACAGCACGGGCAGTACGGCGGCCACCTGTGCGCGGATCCGGGCGTGCTGGGCCCAGGCGCCGCGGGCCCCGTAGAGGGCGGCGTGCTGCCAGTAGCCGGCGAGGGCCAGGTGGGCGTAGGTGCCGTGGAGGAGACCCTCCAGCGGGCGGGGGTCGCCGCGCCAGGGGGCCCAGTGGCGGGGCGTGCGGTCGGCGGTGTGCAGGGTCAGGACGTCGGTGAGGGCGGTCAGTTTGCCGTGCTGCACCTCGTGGACGAGGGTCGCGGCGAGCGCGGGCGGGGCCTGGGCGCGGGCCAGGACGGAGCCCGCGGCGGCGGGGAGGGTGGCGCCGCTGGACCGGGAGCCGCCGCCGAGCGGTACGACGGAGCGCAGCAGTTGGACGGTCTCCTGGGCGCGGGTGGTGTCGTAGCGCTGGAGCAGGGTGAGGGCGCCGGTCCACTGGGTGTCCCAGCGTTTGTGGCCCCTGGGGGTGAGCCGGCGGGCGGGCCGGACGGGTGCGGGGCGGGCGGGGCCGGGTGCCCGGTAGGGGTCGAGGTCGTCGAGGGCGGTGCGGCCGCCGGGGAGGGCGTGCAGGGGGAGGATGCCGGGGTCCTCGGGGTCCCAGGAGCGTTCGGTGAGGGTGAGCGGGCCGGGGCGGTCCGGGCGCAGCAGCCCGAGGGTGGGCAGTACGAGGCGGCCGTGCAGGGGCCGGAGGGTGTGGGTGAAGGCGATCCGGGCGCGCAGGGCGGCGGCGACGGCGAGGGCCCCGAGGTGACCGAGGTCGGCCGGGGGCCCGGAGGGGGCGTGCAGGCGGCGCAGGGTCTCCTCGGCCCAGACCCCGGTGGCCGGGTAGTGCAGTACGTCGCGCACCGCGTCGGGGTCGCGGCGCTCGGCCTCTTCCAGGAGGGCCCAGTGGTCGGCGGCGGCCCCGGAGCGGCCGCCGGGGGCGGCGTCGAGGACGGCGCGCAACAGGAGCAGTCGCTTGGAGCGCCGTACGTCGCGCACGAGGCGGGTGCCGTCGGGGGTGGGCTCGGTGGAGGCGAGGGCCCGCAGTGTGCGGGAGGGCACGTGGAAGGCGGCGGGCACGGCGCTCACGAGCGGCCCCTCGCGTGGGCCGCCACCGCCGGGGCTCCGCCCCGGACCCCGCGCCTCAAACGCCGGCGGGGCTGGGTGGTGCCCCCCGGGCGGGACCGGCCTGGTGGGGCGGTGCCCCGCCGGAGCATCTCCTCGTCGTCGCGCACGAAGCCGTGGCTTCGACGGGCGAGCCCGGTTGCGCGCTCCTCCTGCGGGGACACTCCGCCGTGCCCCCACCCCGGCCACGCACTCCCGGTGCGGGGGGCTGGGGCTGTCCGGCGGGCGTCCACCTTGTCGACGTCCCCCCGGTCCACCGGGGCGGGCCTCGGCCCGTGCGGGGGGAGCGGGGGCACTCCGGGGCGTCCCCGCAGGAGGAGCGCGCAACCCGGCTCGGGGTCGAAGCTGCGGCTTCGTGCGCGACGACGAGGAGACGTCCCGGAGGGACGCCGCGGACCGGGCCGCAGGGTCGAAGCCCCCGCCCCGGGGACCCACACCCAGCCCCGCCGGCGTTTGAGGCGCGGAGCCCCGGCGGGGTTGATCGGCACCGTAAGGATCATCGCTGCACCTCCCCGCTGCGGACGGTCCATCTCTGCCCCTCGGCAGGTCCCGGCTAACGGCGGAAAGTGGTCAACCCGAGTGGCCGGACGTCATGTCCCCGGGTCGTCGTAGGCGTTCAGGATCTCCGCCGGGTGCGTCACGCGCTCGACCATGCCCTCGATCACATGGGCGAGCACGGGGTCGTCGATCCCGCGCAGCGCGGCCAGGTCCAGCCCGGAGAGGTCCGGCAGCCTTCCGGAGCACTCGCGGCGCGCGACCGCTTCCTGATGCTGAGTCACCATGGGCTGCCCGTCCCCCTGTTGGTTCGGATTCCTGCGCCTTCGATGGTCCACTGCCCTTTCCCCTCCTCCGGCGTGCGGAAACTGCTCAGAGGTCTGCTTCGAGGGCACGCGTGCGGGCGCGCAGGGCTTCGCGCCGCTCCTCGTCGGCGTCCGGGCCGAGCCGCGTCCACAGGTCCAGTGCGGAGCGGTACGCGTCGAGGGCCGCCCTGGGGCGGGCGAGGCGTTCCAGGACCTCTCCGCGCAGCTCCTGCACCCGGGCCGCCAGCCTGAGAGCGCTGTCCGCGCGCTCCTCGTGCTCCTCGCGCTCCCCGTGCTCCAACCGGTCGGCCCGATCGGCCCGCTCTGCCTCCAGGGCCGACCGCCAGGCGCGCCGGTAGGAGTCCGCCGCCCGGTCGAGGCGGTCCACGGCCCGGGTGTGGGCGTGGATCTCCTGCTGTACGTCGCCGTGGTCCCGCAGGGCCCGGGCCCGGTCGAGGGGGCTCCGGCTCTGTCGGGCGGCCAGTTCCAGGAGGTGCTCGGCCTCCAGCAGGTCCACCGTGTCGCCCTCGTACGCGTGGCGCAGCCGCAGTCCGGTGGCCAGGCGCCGGAGCCGGTGCGCGGACCCGGGGTCGGACTGCGGGACCGCCGCCCGGCTGTCGCGCAGTACGCGCACGGCGGTGCCGGTGAACCGCCGCCCGTCGGCGGCCCGTGCCCGCTCCAGGAGTACGTCGCCCCACTCGGGCAGCAGTTCCCCGAAGGCCTCCGCGTCGCGGGGGATCAGTCGCCGGGCCCGGCCGTAGGCCTCGGCCGCGTCCTCCAGGGCCGCCGGGTCCGCGTCCCGCGCGTACCGGGCCCGGTGCAGTCGGGCCTGGCACACGAGGGCGGCCACCCGCAGCTCCTGGTCCCCGCCGGCTTCCTCCAGCGCGGTCGCCAGCTGCCCGGCCGCCTCCCCCAGCCGCCAGGGCAGGTACCGCAGCGCGCCCGCCAGCTCCACCCGCACGGCCGCCGGCCTGGCGGTGTCGGGGCCGGCGAGGAGGGCGGTGAGGGCCGTGGCCAGGCGGGCGGCGGCCTCTTCGGCGAGGGCCGTGCGGTCGGCCGGGTCGGGGGTGTGCGGCAGCAGCGCCAGCAGGACGCGGCCCAGGGCCAGTTGCAGGTCGGGGTGCGGGACGAAGACCGGGCTCGGGCCGGGGGCGGCGCCCGCCAGGGGTTCGAGGGCGGCACGGGCCTCGCGCAGGGCGGAGGGGTCCTCGCGCAGGGCGCTCAGCCGGATCAGGGTGTCGGCCCGCCGGACGGCGCAGTCCCGGCGCAGCCGTGGGTCCCCCGCGGCGGCTCCGGCCGCGGCGAACTCCCGGTCGGCCGCCTCCAACAGCTCCCCGTCGGGTACGGCCGCCAGGGCCCGTTCGTACAGCACCCGGCCCCGTACGGCCCGCGCGAGCGGGGTCCGCAGGCCGGTCAGGGCCCGCTCGGCCTCGGTGAGCAGCTCCGGGTCCCGCTGGGCGGCCCACAGCCGCAGCAGCGCCCCGGCCAGCTCGGTTTCGGCCTCCTCGGGCGGGTCCCCGGGGCCGGGCGGGGCGGCGACCGCGCGCCGCAGCAGGGCCACGCCCTCGTACAGCGTCCGCGGGTCGCCGTCGATGTCCCCGTCGGCGAGGCGGGCGCGGGCGGCCCGTACGGCCCGGGCCCGTACCGGCGGCGGCAGCGGTGCCCGGACCGGGGCGCCCTCGCCCGGTTCCTCCCCGGGGATGCCCGGCAGGTAGCGGCGTACGACCTTCGCGGAGACCTCGGCGAAGGCCTGCGGGAGCCGCCCGGGGCGTTCCCCGACGGCGGCGTCCGGCGGTGCTTCGGCGACGGGGGCCGGCGCTCCGGTGAGCTGGGAGACGGCCAGCGCGGGGAAGTTGCGCACGCCCCGACCGAAGTGCGCCAGCACGTATTCCGAGCAGTGTTTGAGCACCAGCGCGGCCTCGTCGCGCCCCAGCGGGCCCAGCAGTACGTCCTGTACTCCGGGCACGTACTCGTACCACTGCCCGGCGGTCGGTCCGGTGCGCCGCAGCAGCCCGCTGAGCAGCACCTCCGCGAGGTCGGAGGGCTCCGAGTCGGGCAGCATCGTGCGCTGGACGAGCCGCATCACGGGCAGGGTGAGCGGGGCGGCCGAGAGGTACACGGCGAGTTGTACGGCCCGGGGCGCGGCCGAGGAGCGGAACCGGGCCACCAGTTCGCGCGGCGGCCGGGCGGCCCTGGGCGGCGGCGGGGGCGCGCCGGGGTGGTCGGCGAGCACCCGGCCGACCTCGGCCGGTACCGGCCCGCTGCCGAGGCCGGCGACGAGGCGGGCCCAGGCTCCGAGGGCGGTGGCGCTCGGCGGCAGGACGGGAACGGCCAGTCCGCCGGTGAGCCGTCCTGGCAGGGGCGGCCGGTCGGGCCGGAACCGCAGCTTCCCGCCGCCTCCCTCGACCCGGGCGAGCGTGCCCCTCTCGGTCGGCAGCCAGCTGCGCCCCCAGAGCCGCTGCGGCAGCGGCTGGACGACCACGCAGGGGGTGCATTCGGCCCACCGGTGCAGGAGCCGCTGGGCGGATCCCTCGCGCCACATGGGTCCGGCGCAGTCGGAGACCACCATGGTCAGGGCCCGTCCGGTCGGGTCGCGCAGTTGGTCCGCGGAACGCGCTCCGGCGCCGGCGACGGGTCCTCGGCCGAGGACCACCGTGCCGTCGTCGAGCCGGTGGAGGTAGTGCACCTGGACGTCCCGGAAGGCGCCGAGCCGTTCGCAGACGGAGCGCAGTTCCTCGAACATGTCCTGCCAGACGGCCATCGAGGGCGAGGCGTCCATCACCAGCCGTACGGTCGCCTCACGCCGGCTCTCCGGCCTGAGCACGGGGATGACCAGTCCGAGGGCGCGTGCGCTGGCCTCGGCGGTGGCCGGTTCGTCGAGCACCCTTCGGGTGGGCGGGGCGGGCGGGCGGTGCCGCTGGAGGGCGCGCAGGGCCCGTTGGATGTCGAGGATCCGGGGCAGTGCGGCGGCGCCCGGGACGCGTACGGGCACGGCGGACTGTCCGGGGAACCCGGCGCCCTGCGTTTCCGTTTCGGCGGGCGGGTGGGATCCGGGTGCGTAGAGCCTGACCTGGTCCTCCTCCTCCGGCCGGGCCCGTTCGGGCTCGGCCGGGGGCGGCCTGACCGGTTCCTCCTCCTCGGTCCCGGGCGCGCGCACCCGCCCCGGGGTGGCTTCGGTCGGCTCCCCCGGGCGCCTGATGCGTGCGGCGAGCCACAGCGCGTCGGCGATCTCCTCGGGGGACGGGTCGAGCCCGGCCGCGCCGAGCAGCGCGGCGAGTTCACGGATACCGGGTGCCGCGGGTTCGGGCGGGGCGGCAGGGGCGGCGGAACCGGGGGCGGCGGGTTCGGGCGCGGTTGGGTCAGGCTCGGGCACGGCGGGTCACCTCGGGCGGTCGAGGCGCTGGATGAGCAGGTCCGCGAGGTCCTCCCGGGTGGGCGGGGCCGCGTAGTGCGTGAGGTAGACGGCGTTCAGGAGTTGGTCCGCGGCGACCAGTTCGGACTGGGAGCGGCTGAGGAACTCCCGGATCAGGTCGGCGCCCGATCGGGCGGCCTCCTCGCCGAGGTGGGCGCGGACCATGGTGGCGAGGCGTTTCTCGCCGGGTTGGCCGAGCTTCAACTGGATGCAGCGGCGCAGCAGGGCGGCCGGGAAGTCCCGTTCGCCGTTGCTGGTCAGGATGATGAAGGGGAAGGCCCGGCAGCGCACGCGGCCGCCGCGGACGGTCACCTTCGCGCCGTCGTCGGTGAGGACCCGCACCTCGGGTTCGGTGTCGGCGACCCGTTCGAGTTCGGGGAGGGCGAACTCGCCTTCCTCCAGCACGTTGAGCAGGTCGTTCGGCAGGTCGATGTCGCTCTTGTCGAGCTCGTCGATCAGCAGCACGCGGGGTCGCTCGGTGGGCAGCAGGGCGGTTCCCAGCGGCCCGAGCCGGATGTACTTCCCGATCCCGGGCACGCCGCCGGGGCCGCCGGCGCCTCCGCTCGCGGCGATCTGTACGTCCTGGAGGCGGGCGAGGGCGTCGTAGCGGTACAGGCCGTCCTGGAGCACGGTCCGCGAGACCACGGGCCAGCGCAGCACCCGGCCGAGCTTCAGCTCGTGGGCCACGGCGTGCGCGAGCGTGGACTTGCCGGTGCCGGGGAAGCCCGTGACGAGCAGGGGCCGGCGCAGGTACAACGCCGCGTTGATGGCCTCCAGTTCCTCGGGCTCGGGCCGGTGCAGCTCGGCGGCCTGCCGGTGGGCACCGAGCCGCCGGGCGATGGCCCCGTCGGCGGGCCGGGCGGCCGGGGGCGCGCCGTCGGGTGCTTCCGGGTCTTGCGGTTCGCCGGCGGGGGCGCCGTCGAAGTCCCGCCACGGCGGCGGGTCGGGCAGTGCGTCGATCCCGTCGTGGGGTTCGCCGACACCGCGGTAGATGAGCCACTCGTCGTTCATTGACGCTCCCTCGTCGAGTCCCGCCGTGCCGTCACAGATCGCCTTGCAGAGGCTCGTCGTCCGGCAGCGGTCGCGCCGGGTCCTCCCACACCAGTCCCGATCCCGCGGCCCAGTAGGCGTCGGGATCCGCCTCGTACATCCGTCTGCGCAGGAGCTGCAGGCGGCCGGGCAGCGCCTCGCCCCGGAGGGCGTCGCCCAGTTCGTCCCGCTGCCCGCGGTGGTACGGCGCGCACGGCGCCGCCGGGTCGGCGGGGGGCCGGCGGAGCATCACGACCCCGTAGCCGGCGTCCCGTACGGCGTGCAGCGAGCCGAGGGCGGGTTCCTTCGCCGGGGCCCGGCAGTGCACGGGCACGGTGTTGTCGGGGAGCCCGGCCAGCCACAGCGGGGACGGGCTGCGGGGGCGGCCGCGCACGCAGTCGGCCCGTTCGTCCAGGGCCGGTCCCGCCTGTACCCGGGCCCACCGGGCGGCGGCCGCGGGCGTGGGTGCCCGGCTGCCGGCCGCCCACCGGAAGACGACCGGCCGCTGCACCCCGACGGGCAGGCCGCCGGCCAGCTTCCACTCGTCCACGGCGGCCCCGAACAGCTCGGGGTCGACGGCGACTTCGAGCATGGCGGCCGCCTCGTCCGTGTCCGTGCGCCGGAAGGCCTCGGCGAGCGGGGCCCGCAGCACTTCGGGCAGCTCCCGCATCACGGCCCGTACGCCCGAGTCCACGGCGGTCAGCCGCCCCGGGTGGGCGGGGCCGGCGAGCACCGAGACCCGCCAGTCGTACACGTCCGTCTCCCAGGCGTGCGCCCACAGCTCCAGCAGGGCCGAGGCGCCGGCGGGCACGCCGCCCTGCTGCCGGGCCGCGGGGCCGCGGGGCAGCCACCCGGCCGGGGCGTGCATGCGTTCCGCCCGGTCCAGCAGTCCCCGTTCCCGGCGTTCGCCCAGTTCGCGCCGCTGGGGGCGCCACAGCCGTACGGCGGCGGCCCGGGTCCACTCCCACAGGTCCTCGTCCGCGCCGGAGGGGGACGGCTCGCGGTGGTCGGCCACGCTCACGTCGGTGGCGTAGCGGAGCATCGCTTCGGCCTCGCCGCGTCCGCTCGGCGGGTCGTACAGCATGCCCGTGCCGTCGCGCCAGCTCAGGGGGGCGGGTGGATGCGGGTCGGGTTCCTCTCCGCGGGCGGCTTCGACGAGGGCCCGTACGGTCTCGGAGGAGCCCGGTGGGGGCAGTTCGGCGAGCAGCCCGAACAGCGTGGTGCGTTCGCCGGGGGCGAGCCGGCCGCGGCCGCCGTACGGGTCGCCGTCCGGGGCGGCGAGCTCGTCCTGGACGTCGGTCCAGGTCCGGCGGGTGTCGAGGTCGCTGAGGTGTTCGTCGTAGTGGTGGCGGTCGTGGGCCTGCATGACGCGGTGGTAGAGACCGGCCTGCCCGTCCCCGCCCGCCGGCAGGGTGCGCAGTTGCACCACGGACACGGCGAGTCCGCCGCCACCGCTGTGCCGTCGGGCCTTGACCACGCCGACGACCTCGCCGCGGGCGAGGTCGACCACGGGCCCGCCGGACATCCCGGGCTCGATCTCGTCGTCGTCGCCGAGCCGGATGGCGGCGCCGTTGCCCGCGATGCCGAGCAGCCGGGTGGTGCGGCCGGTGATCTCGGGGGTGCCGAGGTCGTCGGTGCAGCCGAAGTAGGCGGCCTCGTCGAAGCGGGGCCTGGAGCGGTCGGTCAGCCAGACGCAGGCGTGCGAGACGGGCGAGAGCACCTTGACGAGGGCCAGGTCGGGCAGGTCCCACAGGGCGCCCCTGGCGGGACGCCGTTCCTCCAGCCGTTCGGGCAGTACGCGTTCCACGCGCCCGACGACGGTGCAGGTGGTGCCGCCGGCGCCGGAGGGGAAGGTGATGCCGACCTCGCGCCCGGTGATGCGCATGGTGGCCCCACCCCCTTCGCCGACCACGTGCGCGCACGTCAGGACCCAGCCGGGGGCGATGAAGAAGCCGCTCCCCCAGGTGGCCCCGGGCCCAGGGGTTCCATACCCGTCAGGTGGCTCGTGGACGCGTACGGTCGCGGCCAGAACGAGGGGCTCCAGGAGCTCGTAGGCGCGTCCGGACCCGCCCGTGCGCCCGTCCGTCATCCGCGCCCCCCGCTCGTGAGACGTCCAGGCTAGACCCGGGGCCGCCGCTGGCGGGAGGTTCCCGGCGACGGGCGGATTATCCTGGCGGGAAACACCCCCCTGGACACGGAGCCCGACTTGTACTTCACCGATCGCGGCATCGAGGAGCTGGAGAAGCGGCGCGGCGAGGAGGAGGTCACCTTCGAGTGGCTCGCCGAGCAGCTGCGGACCTTCGTCGACCTGAACCCGGACTTCGAGGTCCCGGTGGAGCGCCTGGCGACCTGGCTGGCGCGTCTGGACGACGAGGACGACGACGCCGACGAGTGAGCGAAGGCGCTCACGGAAGCGCCCGCGACGACGAGAACGGCCCGGCCGCCATACAGGCGGTCGGGCCGTTCTCGCGTGCGCGCCGGGCAGCGGCGCGCAGGGTGCACCGGGAGTGCGGGGCGCCGGATCAGGCGGCCTTGGTCTCCCAGAAGATGCGGTCGATCTCGGCGATGAGCTCAAGGGCCTTCGCGCCGGTCGCCGGGTCGTTCGACGCCTTGGCGGCCGAGAGGGCCTTCAGGGTGTCGTTGACCAGGGTGTGCAGCTGCGGGTACTTCTCGAAGTGCGGGGGCTTGAAGTAGTCGCTCCACAGCACCGAGACGTGGTGCTTCGCGAGCTCGGCGCGCTGCTCCTTGATGGTGATGGCGCGCGCGCGGAAGTCGGCGTCGTCGTTGGCCTGGTACTTCTCCTGCACGGCCTTGACGGACTCGGCCTCGATGCGGGCCTGGGCAGGGTCGTACACGCCGCACGGCAGATCGCAGTGGGCGGAGACCTTCGCCTTGGGGGCGAAGAGGCGGGAAAGCATTGGAGTGTGTCCTCCTCGTGATCGTCTTCTCAGGGGGGAGATTACTCGCTGGAGGAGCGGAATTCGCGGGCGCCCCCATGGGCTTAGGACAAAAGTCCATGTGCTCGGCCGGACCGGTGAGCGAACGTACGGGACGGTGCGGCAGCATGCGCGTGTGACGAGGAGGACACGGATGGTGGAGAACAGACGCCCGCGGAAGCAGTTCGGGTTGGTCGAGGTGACGGGGGCGTCGATGGTGCCCACGCTGCTCAGCGGCGACCAACTGCTGGTCCGTTACGGGGCTCGGGTGCGGCCGGGTGCGGTGGTCGTGCTGCGCCACCCCTTCCAGCAGGATCTGCTGGTGGTCAAGCGGGCGACGGAGCGGCGGCCGGGTGGCTGCTGGTGGGTGCTGGGGGACAACCCGTACAACGAGACCGGCGACAGCACCGTCTACGGGCCGGTGCCCGACGAGCTGGTGCTGGCGACGGCGGTGCTGCGGCTGCGGGCGCGCGAGGAGGGTCAGCGTTCGCTGAGGGCGTGGCTGTCCTGGGCGGTGTCGGCGCTGCGGCCGTTGCGGGCGGACGCCTCGGCCTCCAGCCGCTTGCGGGCGCGGTAGGCGGCGACGTTGGCGCGGGTGGCGCAGCGGTCGGAGCAGTAGCGCCGGGAGCGGTTGGTGGAGGTGTCGAGGTAGGCGTTGCGGCAGGGAGCGGCCTGGCAGAGGCCGAGGCGGTCGGGGCCGTGCGCGGTGAGGTGGAAGGCCAGCCCGAAGGAGGCGATGGCGGCGTAGCCGGCCGACGCGTTCGAGGGGTGGTCGGCGAGGTGGATGTGCCAGTCGGGGCGTCCGGTCTCGTCGAGGGTCTCGTGGCCGGAGACCTGGGGGCTGACGGGGAACTCCATGAGCAGGGAGTTCAGGAGGTCGACGGCGAGGACGTGGTCGCCGCCGTCGGCGGCCTCGAAGACGGCGCGCAGCCGGGCGCGGACGTTGCGGAAACGGGTCACGTCGGTGTCGGTGACGCGGCGGGCCATCTGCTGGCTGGCGCCGAACAGGGCGCGGACGGCGTCCACCGAGGTGAGCGAGTCCTTGTTGCGGGCCGGCTCCTCGGTGTTGACCAGGCGCACGGCGAAGTCCGAGTAATGGGCCAGTTCCACTTGTAGTCCTTACGGATGCGGATTAATGTCTCGGGGTAACGGCTGAGACGTCTTCGAGGGTATTACGTACGGAGGGGTTCGTGATGGCGGATACGGCGACGACGGCAACACCCGACAACACCGCCGGGTACTGGCAGGCCTGGCAGGACAGCTGGGACCGCCAGCAGGAGTGGTACATGCCCGACCGCGAGGAGCGGTTCCGGGTGATGCTGGACATGGTCGAGGCACTGGTCGGCCCCACCCCCCGGATACTGGATCTCGCGTGCGGTACGGGAAGTATTACGGACCGCGTCCTCAAGCGGTTCCCGGGAGCCACCAGTACGGGCGTCGATCTCGACCCGGCCCTGTTGACGATCGCCGGGGGCCATTTCGCGGGCGACCCGCGCGTCACCTTCGTCACCGCCGACCTCAAGGACCCCGACTGGCGCTCCGCGCTCCCCCACGAGACGTACGACGCGGTCCTGACGGCCACCGCCCTGCACTGGCTGCACAGCGATGACCTCGCCGTCCTCTACGGGCAGCTCGCGCCGCTGGTGGCGCCGGGCGGGGTGTTCATGAACGCCGACCACATGCCCGACCCGGCCACCCCCCGCATCGACGCCGCCGAGCACGCCCACCGGCACGCCGTCATGGACGGGGCCAAGGCGGCCGGGGTCGCGGACTGGCGCGAGTGGTGGGCGCTGGCGGCGGCGGACCCGCTGCTGGCCGAGCCGGTCAAGCAGCGCTTCGCGATCTACGGGGAGCACGCCGACGGCGACACCCCGCCGGAGGCCTGGCACGTCCGCACGCTCCTCGACGCCGGGTTCGCGGAGGCCCGTGCGGTCTGGCGCTCCCCCTCGGACGCACTGGTCCTAGGTCTGAAGCAGTAATTTTCCGGCTACAGCGGAAAGGGGCGGTACGGAGATCCGTACCGCCCCTTTCCGCGCCCTTGAGGGGCGCGGGGAACTGCGCGACCGGCCACGGCCGGCCCGCAGCTCCCCGACCACGTTTCCCGCGGAGCGCTAGAGCACCTTGGAGAGGAACGCCTTGGTGCGGTCGTGCTGGGGGTTGCCCAGCACGTCGCGCGGGTTGCCCGACTCCACGACGACGCCGCCGTCCATGAAGACGAGGTTGTCGCCGACCTCGCGGGCGAAGCCCATCTCGTGCGTGACCACGATCATGGTCATGCCCGATTCGGCCAGGTCCCGCATGACGTCCAGGACGTCGCCCACCAGCTCGGGGTCGAGCGCCGAGGTGGGCTCGTCGAAGAGCATCAGCTTCGGCTCCATGGCCAGCGCGCGTGCGATCGCCACGCGCTGCTGCTGACCGCCGGAGAGCTGGGAGGGGTAGTTCCCGCCCTTGTCCCCGAGGCCCACGCGGTCCAGGAGGCGTACGGCGCGCTCGCGCGCCACCGCCTTGGACTCGCCCTTGACCAGGACCGGGGCCTCCATGACGTTCTCGATGGCCGTCATGTGCGGGAAGAGGTTGAAGCGCTGGAAGACCATGCCGATGTCCCGGCGCTGGGCCGCGACCTCGCTGTCCTTCAGCTCGTAGAGCTTGTCGCCCTTCTGCTTGTACCCCACCAGCTGGCCGTCGACCGAGAGCCGGCCGGCGTTGATGCGCTCCAGGTGGTTGATGCACCGCAGGAAGGTCGACTTGCCGGAGCCGGACGGACCGACCAGGCAGAAGACCTCACGGGGGGCGACCTCCAGGTCGATCCCGCGGAGGATGTGGGCGGCGCCGTACGACTTGTGGACGCCCTCGGCCTTGACCATCGGCTGAGCGGTCATCGCGCGACCTCCGTGCGGCGGAACATGTTCAGGTTGGCCTTCAGACGCTGGAACGGCGTCGGCGGCAGGTTCCGGGTGGAACCACGGGCGAAGCGGCGCTCCAGGTAGTACTGGCCGACGCTGAACACACTGGTCAGTGCCAGGTACCAGAAGGAGGCCACGAACAGCATCTCCATGATGGCGCCGGCCGTGTTGCCGATGTTCGACGAGGCCCGCAGGAGCTCTGTGTACTGCACCGCCGAGACCAGGGAGGAGGTCTTCAGCATGTTGATGAACTCGTTGCCCGTCGGCGGGATGATCACGCGCATCGCCTGCGGGAGCACGACCCGGCGCATGGTCTTCGTCTGCGACATGCCGAGCGCGTGGGCGGCCTCGGTCTGGCCCTCGTCGACCGACTGGATGCCGGCCCGGACGATCTCCGCCATGTAGGCGCCCTCGTTCAGGCCGAGGCCCAGGAGGGCGACCATGAACGGCGTCATGACGTCGACGGTGTAGTTCTTGTAGATCGGACCGAGGTTGATGTACTGGAAGATCAGCGACAGGTTGAACCACACCAGCAGCTGGACGTACACCGGGGTGCCGCGGAAGAACCAGATGTAGAGCCAGGAGACGGCGCCCGTCACCGGGTTCTTGGAGAGTCGCATCACCGCGAACAGGATGCCGAGCACGAGGCCCAGGGCCATGGCCGAGACGCTGATGATCACGGTGTTGCCGAGACCGCTCAGGACCGCCGGGTCGAACAGCTTGTCGCGGACCGTCGCCCAGATGACGTTGCCGTTGGCGAACGCGTAGACGATCCAGCCCAGCAGCGCGACGACGACGACGCCGCTGACCCAGCGGCCGTAGTGCCGCACCGGGATGGCCTTGATGGCCTCGTACGGGGTACCCGAGGCGCCGGGTCCGGCCGGCTGGTTATCGGCCGGACCCTTTTCGATCTTGTCAGTCACAATGACTGCCCTTCAGTGGAGCGTGGAGCGGGGCGGGACTGACCTACTGGCCGGCGTTGATCGTCGCGGACTTGACGGCACTGTCCTGCACGTTCCACTTCTCCAGCGCCTTGGCGTAGGAGCCGTCCTTGATCGCGGCGTCCAGGGCCTGCTTCAGGGCGTCGCGGAGCTGGGTGTTCTCCTTGCTCACGCCGATGCCGAAGAGGCCGACGTCGCTCTGCTGGCCCGCGATCTCGAAGTCGTTGCCGCCACCGGAGGTCTTCACCGTGTAGGCGGCGACCGGGTAGTCGTTCAGGTCGGCGACGGCGCCGCCGGCCTTGACGCGGGTCTGCGCCTCGGCGTCGGTGTCGAAGGCCTGGATGGTGAGCTTCTTGTCACCGCACTTCTCGGCCTGGGCCTTGAAGGTGTCCTCGTAGATCGTGCCGCGCTGGACGGCCACGGTCTTGCCGCAGAGGTCGTCCATGGACTTGATGCCCTCGGGGTTGCCCTTCTTGACGAGGAGCGAGAGGCCGGAGGAGAAGTAGTCGACGAAGTCGATCCCCTTGCCGATCTTCTGACCCTTGTCGTCCAGGCCCTCCTGGCGCTTCTTGTTGTCGGTGATCGAGGACATGATCGCGTCCTCGCGGCCCGTGTAGATCGAGGTGATCAGGCCGTCGAAGGTGCCCGCGGTGAACTGGAACTTCACACCGAGCTGCTTGCCGAGCGCCTCGGCGATGTCGGGGTCGACACCCACGATCTTGCCGTTCTCGACGAACTCCATCGGGGCGTAGGCGGAGTCCGTGCCGACCTTGATCACACCGGCGTCCTGGATCTTCTTCGGCAGGGCCGAGAAGAGCGGGGCGGAGCTGTCCTTCTGCGTACCACCGGAGGGGGTCGAGGAGGAGCTGCTCTTCGTCTGGTCGCCACAGCCGGTGAGGACCAGGGCGCCGGCGACCGCGATCGCGCCGACCGCGGCGATCCGGGACCGGGCGGCGGTCGTACGACGGGTGGTGCTTGCGGTCATGGCTTCGTTCCTCCGGCTGATGGAAAAGGATCGAGAAGCGGTCGGACACGCACCATCGGGTGTCGCGACCTTGTGTGATTACGGCATCTTGCCATTCGGACTGAGACATTCAGGGTGCCCGTCAGGTCAAAATCGCATAACGGGCGACCGGGGTGACCCAACAGGACTGCGGGGCAGGGCCGTCGATGCCGCAGATACTGCCGTGACCAGGGGTTTTCTCAAGAGTTTCTTCTGTCCGTCTCGCCTGTCGGACATCAAGCTTTGGACTTTTGGCCAAAAGCGGGACAGAAGACCTACAGTCGAGGCGGAATCGACTCGTCTGGGTGAGCGTTCTTCGGGTAGAACAGATCCTTACACCCCTCATCCGGGGCTCAGGGCGCGCGTGCGGCGCGCCCGCGCGTACGAACCTCCCCTCCGCGGAGACGGGCCAACCGTCGAAGCGGAGTACGTACTCGGTGCCCGCCCACCCCTTAACCAGGAGTGGCCACCCTCAACGATTCAAAGGACTTAAGGGGTCACATCAAGTGGCAGCGGAGATCGTCAACCCTCGCAGCGACAGCAGCGTTACGGACAACAACCCGGACGCGGTGTTCGCGCTGCACCGGGGCGGCAAGATGGCCGTCCAGGCCACCGTCCCGGTCACCAACAAGGACGACCTGTCCCTGGCTTACACGCCGGGCGTGGCGAAGGTGTGCACCGCCATCGCCGAGCAGCCCGAGCTCGTGAACGAGTACACCTGGAAGTCCAACGTGGTCGCCGTCGTCACCGACGGTACGGCCGTGCTCGGACTCGGTGACATCGGTCCCGAGGCCTCCCTCCCCGTGATGGAGGGCAAGGCAATCCTCTTCAAGCAGTTCGGTGGCGTCGACGCGGTTCCGATCGCGCTCGCGACCAAGGACACGGACGAGATCGTCGAGACGGTCATCCGCCTCGCACCGTCCTTCGGCGGCGTGAACCTGGAGGACATCTCCGCTCCCCGCTGCTTCGAGATCGAGCGCCGCCTGCAGGAGGCCCTCGACATCCCGATCTTCCACGACGACCAGCACGGCACGGCCATCGTGACGCTGGCCGCCATGCGCAACGCCGCGAAGCTCACCGGGCGCACGCTCGGCGACCTGCGCGCCGTGATCTCGGGCGCCGGCGCCGCGGGCATCGCCATCGCGAAGATCCTCGTGGACGCGGGCATCGGCGACGTCTGCGTCACCGACCGCAAGGGCGTCGTCTCGGCGGACCGCACCGACCTGACGGACGTCAAGGCGGAGATCGCGGGCCTGACCAACAAGACCGGCCAGACCGGTTCGCTGGAGCAGGCGCTGGCCGGCGCGGACGTCTTCATCGGCGTCTCCGGCGGCACCGTTCCGGAAGAGGCCGTGGCCTCGATGGCGAAGGACGCGTTCGTCTTCGCCATGGCGAACCCGAACCCGGAGGTCCACCCGGACGTCGCGCACAAGTACGCGGCGGTCGTGGCGACGGGTCGCTCGGACTTCCCGAACCAGATCAACAACGTTCTGGCGTTCCCGGGCATCTTCGCGGGCGCCTTCAAGGTCCGCGCCTCCCGGATCACCGAGAACATGAAGATCGCGGCCGCCGACGCCATCGCCGGTGTCGTCGCGGATGACGAGCTCACCGCCGAGTACGTGATCCCGTCGCCGTTCGACACGCGCGTCGCCGAGGCCGTCGCCACGGCCGTGGCCGCCGCGGCGAAGGCCGACGGCGTGGCCCGCCTGGCCTGATCGCCGAACCGAACAGTACGGGCGGGGCCCGGCCGGAGTGATCCGGCCGGGCCCCGCCCGCTTTCGTACGGCACGGTGCGACGAAGACCTCACCCCCGCGGTCCCGAAGGGGCTGGAACCCCGCGCCTACCCAGCGGTAGCGTCGCGTCATGTTCGCTGCCTATGCCGCCCGAATCGACCGTGACCAGCCGCTGAACGGCCTTGAGCTGGGCGAACGCCCCGCGCCCGAGGCCCGGCCCGGCTGGGTGACCGTGAACGTCAAGGCCGCCTCCCTCAACCACCACGACCTGTGGTCGCTGCGCGGGGTCGGTCTCGGCGAGGAGAAACTCCCGATGATCCTCGGCTGCGACGCCGCCGGGATCGACCAGGACGGCAACGAGGTCGTCCTGCACTCCGTGATCGGCCAGAGCGGCCACGGAGTCGGCCCGGACGAGCCCCGTTCGATCCTGACCGAGCGCTACCAGGGCACCTTCGCCGAGCAGGTGTCCGTGCCCGCCTGGAACGTGCTGCGCAAGCCCGCCGAGCTGTCCTTCGAGGAGGCCGCCTGCCTTCCGACGGCCTGGCTGACCGCGTACCGCATGCTCTTCACCAACGCGGGCGTCCGCCCCGGGGATTCGGTACTGGTCCAGGGCGCGGGCGGCGGGGTCGCGACCGCCGCCATCGCGCTCGGCAAGGCGGCCGGCCTGCGGGTCTACGCCACCAGCCGCGACGAGGCCAAGCGCAAGCGAGCCGTGGAACTGGGCGCGGCGGACGCCTTCGAACCGGGCGCCCGCCTCCCGCACCGCGTCGACGCGGTGATCGAGACGGTCGGCGCGGCGACCTGGTCCCACTCGGTGAAGTCCCTGCGCCCCGGCGGCACCCTGGTCATCTCCGGCGCCACGAGCGGCGACCGCCCGGCGCACGCCGAGCTGACCCGGATCTTCTTCCTGGAGCTGAAGGTCGTCGGCTCGACGATGGGCTCGAAGGACGAACTGGAGGACCTGCTGTCGTTCTGCGCCACGACGGGCCTGCGGCCGGTCATCGACGAGGTCCTGCCGCTGGACCGGGCGCGGGAGGGCTTCGAGAAGGTCGCGTCCGGCGACCTCTTCGGCAAGGTGGTCCTGAAGCCCTGACCCCCTGCCCCCCTGAGGCTTGAATGCATGTCAACTGGGGTTGACGAGACCTCCCGCGTCAACCTACATTGACATGCATGACGGAAGCTACCGATCTCGCCGAACGGGCCGGTGACCGTGACCCGCGCGTGGGCCTGCGTGCCGTGGCCGCCCTCCGCAGACTGCTGGAGCAGCTGGAGGCCGTACAGGTACGCAGCGCCCGCGCGCAGGGGTGGTCCTGGCAGGAGATCGCGGCCGAGCTGGGCGTGAGCCGGCAGGCCGTGCACAAGAAGCACGGGAGGCTTTGATGTTCGAGCGATTCACCGAGGACGCCCGCGCCGCGGTCACGGGCGCCGTCGCCGAGGCCCGCGAGGCGGGCGCCGCCACGGTCACCGAGGAGCACCTGCTCCTCTCCCTGCTGGCCTTGGGCGCCCTGGACCCCCTGGGCGTCGACCGGGCCGCGGTGACCGCGGACCTCGCGGCGGCCCGCCGCCGGGGCGGCATGTCCAGGGCGGACGAGGAGGCCCTCGCGGACCTGGGCATCGACCTCACCGAAATCGTCTCCCGCGTCGAGGAGACCCACGGCGAGGGAGCCCTGTCCGCCCCGACGCCGCGCAAGCGCACCCTGGGCTCCTCGCTCCGCTCGGCCCTGGGCCGCCCGGAACCGGATGGCCGCCACGTCCCGTTGACCCAGGGCGCGAAGAAGACCCTGGAACGGTCCCTGCGCATCGCGCTGGGCCGCAAGGACCGCCACATAGGCACCCTGCACCTCCTCCTGGCCCTCCTCTCCCGCCCCGGCACCCCCTCCGAGGTCCTGACGGACCACGGGGTCACGTACACAACGGCGGAATCGACCTTGGCGGCCTGAGGTTCCCCGCCGGGGAGAACCCAGCCCCGCCGGCGTTTGAGGCGCGGGGTGCGCGGCGGAGCCCCGGCGGCCGGGCCCCGTCACGGTCCGGCCGCACCGGGAGAACTGCGGCCTCGCCGCGGAGAACCCAGCCCCGCCGGCGTTTGAGGCGCGGGGTGCGCGGCGGAGCCCCGGCAGCCGGGCCCCGTCACGGTCCGGCCGCACCGCGAGAACTGCGGCCTCGCCGCGGAGAACCCAGCCCCGCCGGCGTTTGAGGCGCGGGGTGCGCGGCGGAGCCCCGGCGGCCGGGCCCCGTCACGGTCCGGCCGCACCGCGAGAACTGCGGCCTCGCCGCGGAGAACCCAGCCCCGCCGGCGTTTGAGGCGCGGGGTGCGGGGCGGAGCCCCGGCGCGGCGCCGCAGCCGGAGTCAGGCCTTGCCTCGGAGGGTGGCCGACAGCCGCGCCGCCGCGGCCGCGAGGTCGGCCCGGGCCTCGGCCACCCGCTCCGCCGAAACCCCGTGGTCCCGCGCGGCATCACGCACCTCGTCGCGGAAGCGGTCCAGCAGCCGGTCCAGGTCACGGGCCGGGTCCCCGGACGGGACCAGGTCCTCGGCCCAGTCCGCCGCCGCGGCAGCGGCCCCCGCGGACGCGGCCGACGTACCGCCACCCCCACCCGCACCGGCACCGCCCAGCCACGCACCGGCCAGATTCCCCAGCACGCCACCCGACTTGGCGAGCTGCTCCTGCAGCTGCCCCGCGATCCGCTGGACCTCCTCACGGGCCCGCTCCTGCGCCTCCTTGGCCTGGCGGCGGGCCGCCTGCGCCTCCTCGCGGGCCCGGCGGCTCTCGTCCTTCGCCCGGCGCGCCTGTTCCTTCCACTCCGCGCGCGCCTTGCCCATCTCCTCCTTGATCGTCTGCCAGGACTCGTCGTCGACCCGGGTCGCCGAGGCGGACGCCGCGGCCCGCATCTCGCGCCGCAGATCACCCGCCGCACCCCGGACGTCGTCGCGGATCTCGGCGGCCAGTTCGGTCACGGAGTCTCGGATCTCCAGCTCCAGATCGGCGAGTTCGCCACTGCGGTCGGCCAGTTCGGCGCGGCCCGCCTCGGTGATGGAGTACACCTTGCGCCCGCCTTCGGTGGCGTACGTGACCAGGCCTTCGGCCTCCAGCTTGGCCAGGCGCGGGTACACCGTGCCCGCGGAGGGGGCGTAGAGGCCCTGGAAGCGTTCCTCCAGGAGGCGGATCACCTCGTATCCGTGGCGGGGCGCCTCGTCCAGGAGCTTGAGGAGGTAGAGCCGGAGGCGGCCGTGGGCGAAGACGGGCGGCATGTCAGAGCACCTTCTTGTCGAGCGCGAGGGGCGTTTCCGCGGTGTCGGCGGCCGGGCGGCGCAGCAGCGCGATCCCACCGGACACGGTGGTGGCCCGCAGCGTGCCGGTACCGGCGCCGAGCGTGCCGGTGATCCGCTTGGAGCCGAACTGGCCCGAGACCCGCAGGTCCTCGAAGGCGTTGGAGACGCCGCCGGTGGCGGTGTTGGCCTCGATGCGCGCGTCGGCGGGGTGCGGGAGGCGGATCGCGACCTGTCCGGAGACGGAGTTGAGCGCGATGTCCACGGGCCGGGCGGCGACCGGGTCGAGGTCCAGGTCGATGAGCATGTCACCGCTGACGGAGTCGGCCCGTACGTTGGTCGCCGTTCCGTCGACCACGGTCAGACCGCCGGAGACGGAGTGGAACCCCAGCTCGCCGGTGACGGACTGGGCCTCGACGCTGCCGGAGACGGTGTGCGCCTTGACCTGCCCGGAGAGCGCCACGAGGGTGGCGTCGCCGGACACCCCGTTGACGTCGGTGCCGCCGGAGATCCCGGACACGAAGGTGGTCGCGTCGACCACTCCTACGCGTACGTGCGTGGCGGCGGGGACCATGAGGGTGACGGCGGCGCTGCGCTCCCAGGCCTTGCGACCGGTGGCGGACTTGCCGGCCCACGCCTTCCACGGCTTGGTGTCGAACCACTCCTTGAAGCCGTGCGAGCCGTTCCAGGGCAGGTCCTCGTAGGAGACGGTGAGGGTGCCGCCCTCCTGCACCACGTACAGCGGCGGCCCGTCGACATCGGCGATCTCCAGCCGGGCGGGGCCTTCTTCGGCCGCGACGACGTTGACCGTGCCGCTCACGAGCCGGACGCGGAGCTCGGTCACCGGCTCCTCGAAGGTGAGCTTCTGCGGTTCGGCGGCCGACCACGTCTTCTGCTCTGCCATGGTGCTGATCCTTTCTCGGTGCGTGCGGGGGCCGGGCTCTTGACGACGCTCGCAACATATCGCGTCTTCTGATGAACACGATATATCGCGGTTGCGCGAAGTCAAGGGACCGCGGCCACGTGCCGGGCGCGGGCGTGCCGGGCGCGGGCGTGCCGGGCGCGGGCGTGCCGGGCGCGGGCGTGCCGGCGGGCCCGGCGGCACGGGGGCGAGGCGGCGAGGCGGCGAGGCGGCGTGAACGGCCGGGCGGCGCGGCCAGGCCGGGCGGGCCCAGCGGCGCGCGCGGGCCCGGCGTGGCCGGCGTGGGTGCCGCTGCGCGGAGCCTCTCCCCGCCCCGCCCTTCCGTTCCCCGGGCTCCGCCCGGACCCGGTCCTCAAACGCCGGACGGGCTGGAGGGTGGTGCGGGCGGGCTGGAAGTGCGCGCACCCGCGAGTCGGCAGGGGGCACAATCCAGCCCCGCCGGCGTTTGAGGCGCGGGGTCCGGGGCGGAGCCCCAGGTTTTTGAGCCGCGCCGGCACTCCAGGCGCGGGAGCCGGGGTGGCGGAGCCACAGGGGTAAGGGGCCGGGGCCGAGCCTCGGGGGTGGAGGTCAGGCCGCTTCCAGGAGCGGGCTCGCGTGGTGGTGGAGCCAGGCACGGTACGGCGCGGCACGCAGGGCCGCTTCGCGGTACGCGGCGCGGAGGTCCTCGAAGACCTCCGCGTGCGCGCCCGGCCGCGTGGCCAACAGCAGCCGCACCGCCAGCGGATCCCCGCACAGCGGCCGGATGGCCATGTCGTCCCGCGGCCCGGACGTCGGCTGGCACGGCGCCACCGCCTCGCCGGAGACGATCAGCGAGGTCGCCGTGTGGTAGTCCGCGTGCAGGACCGGCGGGTCGAGCCCGGCCCCCGCGAACACCCGGCGCAGGCCGTCCCATTCGCCGTCCACCGAGGGGTCCACCGTCCACCGGTCCCGGGCGAGGTCCCGTAACGCCACGACCGGCGAGCTCGCGGCCGGATGGTCCTTGGCCATCGACACGAACTGGGGCTCCCGCTCCATCAGCACCCGCAGCTCCAGCCCCGTCGGCACGGTCAGCGGGCTGCCCTCGACCTCGTGCACGAACGCCACGTCCAGCTGCCCGGAAGCCACCATCCGCAGCAGCGCGTTGGCGGATACGTCCACCACCAGGGAGGTCTCGGTGTCCGGCAGTCGCCGGTGCAGCCGGCGCAGCCAGCCCGGCAGGGCGCGGCTGGCCGTGGAGCCGATGCTCAGCCGCGGCCCGCGGGCCTGCGCCCGCGCCTCCGCGACGAGCGCGGCCATGTCGGCGAGCAGCGGCCGGGCCCGGCCGAGGACCGCGTGCCCGAAGGGGGTGGGCCGGCAGCCGGTGCGTTCGCGCAGGAACAGGTCGCCCTCCAGGGCCCGTTCGATGCGGCGCAGTTGAGTCGTCAGGGCGGGCTGGCTCACGCCGAGCTGCCGGGCGGCCTTGTGCAGACTGCCGGCGTCGGCGATGGCGCACAGCGCCCGCAGGTGCCTGACCTCAAGCTCCATGCCCCAGAGGGTAGGCCGGGCCGGGCGAACCGCACCACCGTCAGCGGGCCCTCGAATCCCGCCATTCTCACGGAGGTCGGCCTTCCGAAACCTCCCCGATAGGGCCGTGTTATCGGCGGCTGACATCATCCGCCGCCCGCTTCCGCTCCCGCAGACTCCGGTACCGAACGACCACCCCCCACCGCACCGGACGAGTAGGAGCTCCCCCACATGCGCCACTCCCGTAAGGCCGCGCTGGCCGGAACCATCGGCCTCGGTCTCGCCGCCGCCCTCGGCGGAATCGCGCCCACCGCCAGCGCCGCGCCCGCCGCCGGCAACGCCTCGACGTACGCCGCGTACGCGGGCTCCACGGAGAACGAGGCCGCCAACCGCGCCTTCTTCGAGGCCGTGCAGCGTTCGGTCGCCGAGCAGCGTGCCGCGAACCCCGGCGTGCTCGCCGTGACCGTCACGTACAACACCCGCAGCGCGCCGAGCTTCCGTACCCAGATAGCCCGTTCCACCCAGATTTGGAACAGCTCGGTGTCCAACGTCAAGTTGCAGGAGGTGTCCTCGGGCGGGAACTTCTCGTACCGCGAGGGCAATGACTCACGCGGCTCCTACGCGAGCACGGACGGGCACGGCCGCGGCTACATCTTCCTGGACTACCGACAGAACCAGCAGTACAACTCCACCCGGGTGACCGCGCACGAGACCGGTCACGTGCTCGGCCTGCCGGACCACTACTCGGGTCCGTGCAGCGAGCTGATGTCGGGTGGCGGCCCGGGCACCTCCTGCCAGAACGCCACCCCGAACAGCGCCGAGCGGTCGCGAGTGAACCAGCTGTGGGCCAACGGCCTGGTCGCCTCCGGCCTGGGGTCGAAGGGCTGACCCGCTGACCCGCTAGCCCGCTAGCCCGCTAGCCCGCCGCGGCGGCGTACTCCGGGCACTCCGGGTTCCGACAGGGGCCCGGAGTCCAGTACGGGATGAAGATCCCCAGTGACTTGCGCCGTCTCAGCACCGTATCCACGGGGCTCCCGCACGTCGGGCACGTCTGCTGCTCGTGCCCGGCGTGCGGGGCGATCGTCTCGTGCGGGCGCCACTGCTGTTCACCGGCCATACCTCTACGGTAGGCCGGTTTTCCGCTTTCGCCCGGTCAGCGCTTGACGGCGTACGAGGTGACGACCTGGCCACCGCCGAGGGCGGTGCAGCCGGTGAGCTCCAGCGGACGCACCCCGAATCCGGCGCGGGACATCGGCATACCGGTCCCCACGAACACCGGGTACGTCTTGACGACGTACTCGTCGATCTCGTCCACCAGCTGCGCCGCGAGGTCGGCGCCGCCGCAGAGCCAGATGTCCAGGCCGTCCTGCGCCTTGAGCTCGCGGACCTTGGCGACGAGGTCCCCGCTGATCAGCCGCACCCGCGGATCCGGCGCCTCCACGAGGGAGCGCGAGACGACGTACTGCTCGCGCATGTGGCCGTAGGGGCTGGCCATGCCGATCTTGAGTCCCGGCTCGTACGTGTTGCGCCCCATGATCACCGCGTCGAAGCGCTTGGGCGCGGCGTCCGCGATCCCCATCTGCTCGCGCCCGGCGGCGGAGATGGTCTCCGGGTACTCGGCCTTGAGGTGGTCGATGAACTCGGGGTCCAGGAAGGCGTAGATGAAATCGGCATCGCCGTCCGGGGCCCCGATGAAGCCGTCGACGGTGGTGGCGATGAAGTACGTGAGCTTGCGCAAGCGATTCTCTTCCGTTCGACAGTGCCACCGCATCGGGGCACGTCGAGTAAAGTACTTCGCATGCAGTGGTTAGGCAAGCCCTTACGCGACTAGGGCTGCGGCTTGCGCCACATCGGCCACATCAGCGGCCCGTCCGGCAGCCGCACCGCCTCGCCCGTGAACTCCCACCCGAGCCGCTCGTAGAGCGCCTTGCTGCGCTCGCTGCTCGCCTCCAGGTACGCCGGCACGCCCTCGCGGTCGCAGCGCTCCAGCACCGGGCGCATCAGCGCGGAGCCCAGCCCCTCGCCCTGCCGGCCCGGGGCGACGGCGATCATCAGCAGGTACTCGTGTTCCTCCGCCGTGGGGTGCACCGCACCCGTCAGCCGGCCGACCAGCTCGCAGCGCTCGTTGTCCGGGTCGGCGACGGCGCGCATCTTCGCCGGGATCTCGTCCTCGCCCTCCGGCTCCCCCGCCGGGATCCGCAGCCACAGCGCGGCCGCCGAGCCGTCCGCGGCGTAGTCGATGCGGCCCTCGGCGAGCGCCACGTCCACGAAGACCCCGAGGAACTTTCCGTGCACCGCGGCCATGTGCGTGGGGTCCGGGAAGACCCAACTGCTCACGGGGTCGGTGCGGAAGGCCTCGTCGAGCAGCCGCGCCACCGCGTCCCGGTCCGACTGATCCGCCTGACGTATCTCCAGTGCCACTGGGCACACCCTTCGCTCAAGTCCCAACGTCCTTGAGGGATCCTAGAGTTGGCCCCGACATGCGGAAAGGCCTGTTCCGGCACCGTACGGTGCCGGAACAGGCCTTCCCCGTCGCGCCTACCGCGTGCTCACCTCGTGCGGCGCGTGACGAACTCCGCCAGCGCCAGCAGCCCGCCCGCCGCCCCGAGGTCCGCGACGGCCCGGGACAGCTGCTGCACCGCCCGGCCCATCCGGTCCGCGGCGTGGGCCTGCGCCCAGTCGCGCCCGCCGGCCCGCTCCACCGCGTCGGCGGCCCTGCGTACGTCGTCCCCGGTCATGGCACCCGCGTACAGGGCGGCCAGCTCCTCGCCCGCCGAGGTGCCCGAGTTGAGGGCGGCGACGACCGGGAGGGACTTCTTGCGGGCGATCAGATCCGCCCCGGCCGGCTTGCCGGTGTGTCCCGGATCCCCCCAGATGCCGATCAGGTCGTCGATCAGTTGGAAGGCCAGCCCGGCCTCCCGGCCGAAGGCGTCCATCGCCTCGACCTCCTCCGGCCCGGCCCCGGCGTACAGCGCGCCCAGCGCGCAGGCGCAGCCGAGCAGCGCCCCGGTCTTGGCGGTGGCCATGGCGAGGCACTCGTCGAGCGAGACGTGCGGGCGCTGTTCGAAGGCGCAGTCCGCCTGCTGGCCCCCGCACAGCTCGATGACGCAGGCCGTGAGCCGGGCCGCGGCCTCCGCCGAGGCCGGGTGCGAGTCCTCGGCGAGCAGCCGCAGCGCGAGCGCCATCATGGCGTCGCCCGTGATGATCGCGTCCGGAATCCCGAAGACGGTCCAGGCCGTGGACCGGCCGCGCCGCTGGACGTCCCGGTCGATGACGTCGTCGTGCAGCAGCGTGAAGTTGTGCGCCAGCTCCACGGCGACCGCCGCCGCCCGTGCCGCGTCCTCCACCTCCCCGCCCGGCCCCCGCAGGGCCTGGGCGGCGGCCAGGACCAGGGCCGGCCGGATGGCCTTCCCCGTGCCGCCCGCGGCGGGCGTGCCGTCCGCGTGCTCCCAGCCGAAGTGGTACATCGCGACCCGCCTCATCGAACCGGGCAGGCTCTCGACCGCCCGGCGCAGCTGCGGGTTGACCGTTTCCCTCGTCCGCTCCAGCAGGGCGGCGGCCTCCTGGCCCTCGCCCGCGGTCAGGGCGGCGCCCCTGGCGTCCACGGCGCTCCCCGTGCTCGGCGCGCTCAGCGCCAGCGGCCGATCTCGACGTTCTCCAGTACGCCGATCGCGTCCGGCACCAGCACCGCGGCGGAGAAGTAGGCGGTGACCAGGTACGAGATGATCGCCTGGTCGCTGATCCCCATGAAGCGGACCGACAGGCTCGGCTCGATCTCGTCGGGGATGCCGGGCTGGTGCAGGCCGATCACGCCCTGCTCCTCCTCGCCGGTGCGCATGCAGAGGATGGAGGTGGTGCGGGCGTCGCTGATCGGGATCTTGCTGCTCGGGAAGATCGGCACCCCGCGCCAGGCCGGCACGCGATGGCCGTCGACGTCCACCGATTCCGGGTAGAGCCCGCGCTTGTTGCACTCGCGGCCGAAGGCGGCGATCGCCTTGGGGTGTGCGAGGAACATCTTGGAGCCGCGCCGCATGCTGAGCAGCTGGTCCATGTCGTCCGGGCTGGGCGCGCCGTCGTGGGGCTGGATGCGCTGGTCGTAGTCGGCATTGTGGAGCAGGCCGAAGTCGGTGTTGTTGAGCATCTCGTGCTCCTGGCGCTCGCGCAGCGCCTCGACCGTGAGCCGCAACTGCTGCTCGGTCTGGTTCATCGGCTGGTTGTAGAGGTCGGCGACGCGCGTGTGCACCCGCAGGACCGTCTGGGCGATGGAGAGTTCGTACTCGCGCGGGTGGGCCTCGTAGTCGACGAAGGTCCCGGGGAGCACGGCCTCGCCCTGGTGGCCGGCGGAGAGGTCGATCGCGGCCTCGCCGTACTTGTTGGTGCGCTGCTCGGGCAGGGTCCGTACGCTCTCCACGTGCGCCCGCAGGGAGTCGACGCGGTCGGCGAGCAGTTGGAAGTCCTGGCGGGACAGGACCAGGGCGGTGCCGGAGGTGGCGGCGCGGGCGGTGTACTCCCAAATCGATTCTTCGTCGACGAGCGAGTCCTCGCCGAAGAAGGCGCCGTCCGCGACGGTCCGCAGGACGGCGTCGTCACCGTAGGGGCCGGGGCCGACGTGGTCGATGCGGCCGTGGGCGAGGAGGAACACCTGGTCCGAGGGGCTGCCGAAGGAGGTCAGCTCCTGGCCGGGCTCGAAGTCGATCTGGCGGCAGCGCTGGGCGAGTTCGGTGAGGACCGCCTCGTCGTCGTAGTCGCGCAGGAGGGGGAGTTCGCCGAGCTCGGCGGGGATGACCTGGACCTGGCTACCGGTCTTGACGAACTCGACGATGCCGTTGCCGACGGAGTAGCTGAGCCGGCGGTTGACGCGGTAGGTGCCGCCCTGCACCGAGACCCACGGGAGCATCTTCAGGAGCCACCGCGAGGTGATTTCCTGCATCTGCGGCGCGGACTTGGTCGTGGTTGCCAAGTTCCGTGCGGCCGATGTCCCGAGACTGCGCTGCGGCGTCTGGGTCTCGGATTCGGAACCTGCCTGGACCGACATGAATTTCCCCTTCGATCACTCCATGGATCTGCGGGTGCAGCCTTTCAGCACGTAGCGCGATGAGACCATTACACAAAAGGGTGGGACTACTCCGTACGGGTGCTGGGCACTCTTTGACGTCGCCCCCCCTCTCCCACCCGCCTCCCCCGCCCCTCGGACCCCACCATTTTCGGCCATTAATTTGCATCGAGGATGCAAGTTTTCTACGGTCGACCCATGAGGCTGACCCGATTCACCGACCTGGCGCTGCGCGTCCTGATGCGCCTGGCCGTCGCGGAGACGGACCTGCCGACCACGCGCGACGTCGCGGCGACCATGCGGGTCCCGTACACGCACACCGCCAAAGTGGTCGCCAGGCTGCAGCATCTCGGCCTGGTCGAGGCCCGCCGCGGCCGCGGCGGCGGGCTCACCCTGACCACCGCCGGGCGGGCCGCCTCGGTGGGCGGGGTGGTCCGTGAACTGGAGGGACCGGGCGACGTCGTGGACTGCGACGGCACCGTCCCCTGCCCGCTGCGCTCCGCCTGCATCCTGCGCGGCGCGCTGCGCCGGGCGCAGGAGGCCTTCTTCGCCGAGTTGGACCCGTTGACGGTGAACGACCTGGTCGCGACCCCGACGGGGCCACTGCTGCTGGGCATTTCGGGCGGCCCTCCGACAGGGGCCGAAAGTCCCTGACGATCCGGGCCGGATGGCCGATTTCCGCCCACCTTCGGCCCGCCTAGGCTCAGCCTGACGGCAAGCTCGAACGGAGGTCCGCACCGCGGCGGACCTTTTTTCGGCCTCAAAATACGCATCTCAGATGCCAATTAACTGACCCATCCGCACCGCCGCACCACCCACACGCGAGGAGTCCCGCATGCTTTCCGAGAAGTCGACGGCGACCGTACGAGCCACCCTGCCCACCGTCGGAGCCGCCATCGGCGAGATCACGGGGCTCTTCTACGCGAAGCTGTTCGCGGCCCACCCGGAGCTGATCCGCGACCTCTTCAACCGGGGCAACCAGAACGCCGGCCTCCAGAAGCAGGCCCTCGCCGGCTCCATCGCGGCCTTCGCCACGCACCTCGTCGAGCACCCCGACACGCGCCCCGACGTGATGCTGGGCCGCATCGCACACAAGCACGCCTCGCTCGGCGTCACCCGTGAGCAGTACCCGATCGTCCACCGGTACCTGTTCGAGGCCATCGTCGAGGTGCTCGGCGAGGCCGTCACCCCCGAGGTCGCGGCCGCCTGGGACGAGGTCTACTGGCTGATGGCGAACGCCCTCATCGCCATCGAGGAGCGCCTGTACGCCGAGCAGCAGGTGCTGGCCGGCGACGTCTGGCGCGAGTGGACGGTGACCGACCGCGTCGAGGAGACCGCGGACTGCGCCACCTTCCGGCTCGCCCCGGCGGACGGCGCCCCCGCTCCCGCGCATCTGCCCGGCCAGTACGTCTCCGTCCAGGTCGAACTCCCCGACGGCGCCCGCCAGATCCGCCAGTACAGCCTCTCCACCTCCCCCGGCTCCCCGGTGCGCGCGATCACCGTCAAGCGCGTGCACGGCCCGGCCGCCGCGGGCCCCGACGGCGAGGTCTCGGGACACCTGCACGCCCACGTCCGGGCCGGCGACACCCTGCGCGTCTCGGCGCCGTACGGCGACTTGACGCTCCGCGACTCCGATGCTCCGGTCCTGCTCGCCTCCGCGGGCATCGGCTGCACCCCGATGCTCTCGATGCTGGAGCACCTGGCCGACACCGCGCACCCCGCCCCGGTCACCGTGCTGCACGCCGACCGCTCCCCCGCCGACCACCCGCTGCGCGGCGACCACCAGGCCCTGACCCACAAGCTCGCGGACGCCGCCGCCCACTTCTGGTACGAGGAGTCGGCCGAGCCCGGGCACCGCACCGGCCTGATGGACCTCGGCCCCGTCCCCGTCGCCCCCGGCACCAAGGCCTACCTCTGCGGCCCGCTCCCCTTCATGCGGGCGGTGCGCGAGCAGCTGCTCGCCAAGGGCGTGGCGGCCGCTGACATCCACTACGAGGTGTTCGGCCCCGACCTGTGGCTGGCCTCCACCCGATAAGTGGCCGAATCCCGCCCTAGCGGCGGAAGGGCCGCCTCCGCTAAACCGTAGCGTGACCATCCGGACACACAGGGTGTCCGACTGCACCGCAACGAAGGAGGCGGCCATGGCCGCACCCATGTCCGCGGACCGGTTCATCAACGCACTGAGGAACGAGGGGCTGACCGTCGTCGAGGTCGGCGCCTGGCGCACCCACAACCGCAACCACAAGGGCCCCTGGGGCCCGGTGAACGGTGTGATGATCCACCACACCGTCACCCACGGCACCGCCTACACCGTCCGGCTCTGCCGCGAGGGCGACGAGGACCTCCCCGGCCCCCTCTGCCACGGCGTGATCACCAAGGACGGTCGCGTCCACCTGGTCGGCTACGGCCGCGCCAACCACGCGGGCGCCGGGGACTCCGACGTCCTGGCGGCCGTCATCGCGGAGAAGCGCCTCCCGCCCGACAACGAGGCGGACACCGACGGGAACCGCCACTTCTACGGCTTCGAATGCGAGAACCTCGGCGACGGCAAGGACCCGTGGCCGGCGGTCCAACTGGACGCCATCGCCCGCGCGGCGGCGGCGATCTGCCGGGTCCACGGCTGGACGTCCCGCTCGGTCATCGGCCACCTGGAATGGCAACCGGGCAAGATCGACCCGAAGGGCTTCACGATGGCCTCCATGCGCGACCGCATCGCGGAACGCCTGAAGTGACCCGGGGCGGGGGCGCCGCACAATGGACGGGTGGACCACCCCGAACTGCGCCCCCGCCCGCCCTCGCCGCTACAGGAGGTCCGCGACGACAGGTTCGAGCGGCACGGCGTCCGGCTCCTGCTCAAGCGGGACGACCTGGTCCATCCCGAGCTTCCCGGGAACAAGTGGCGCAAGCTCGCGCCGAACCTGCGGGCCGCCCTGGAGGCGGGGCACGGGACCCTGGCCACCTTCGGCGGGGCGTACTCGAACCACCTGCGGGCCACCGCCGCCGCCGGCCGGCTGCTCGGGGTGCGGACCGTGGGGATCGTACGCGGGGACGAGCTGGCCGGGCGCCCGCTCAACGAGTCGCTGGCCCGGTGCGCGGCCGACGGGATGCGGCTGCACTTCGCGACCCGGTCGGAGTACCGGCTCAAGGCCGAGCCGGAGGTGTCGGCGCGGCTGGTGGCCGAGGCCGGGGCGTCGGGCGCGTACGTGGTCCCGGAGGGCGGCAGCAACGCCCTCGCCCTCCACGGCTGCGCCGAGCTGGGCCGCGAACTGCGCGGTGCGGCCGATGTGGTCGCCGTGGCCTGCGGAACCGGTGGAACCCTGGCCGGCCTGGCCGCCGGACTGGACCCCGAACAGCGGGCACTGGGCGTGCCGGTGCTGGCGGGCGGCTTCCTGGGCGCGGAGATACGTTCCCTCCAGGCGGCGGCGTTCGGGGGTCCGGCCGGGGACTGGAGCCTGGCCGAGGGCCACGACCACGGCGGGTACGCCCGCGTCCCCTCCGCCCTGGAGTCCTTCGCCGCGGACTTCGAACACCGGCACGGGCTCCCGGTGGAACGGATCTACGTGGCGAAACTCCTCTGGGCCCTGACGACCCTCACGAACTCCGCCGCCTTCCCTCCCGGAAGCACGGTCGCCGCCATCATCACGGGCCGCCCGTAGCCCTGCCGGGTGCGGCGCCCTTCCGGGGGTGCGGTTCGGGAGCGCGTCGGCGGGCCGGGGCCCGACCGGCAAATCCAGCCCCGCCGGCGTTTGAGGCGCGGGGCCCGGGGCGGAGCCCCGATCCTTGAGCCGCACGGGCAGACGGCAGCAGCCGAAACCAGCCCCGCCGGCGTTTGAGGCGCGGGGTCCGGGGCGGAGCCCCGGCAACGGCGCCGCACGGACAGACGGGCAGCGCCCGGGCAGCGGCGCCCGCACAGGCGGACGGCAGCAGCCAAGGCCAGGGGGCCAGGGTGTCAGCCCTGTTCCCGGTAGGCCGCCGCTTCCTCCAGGTCCAGGCGGCGCAACAGCGCCCTCAGCATCTCGTCGTCGATCCGCCGCAGGTCCCGCAACTGCACGAACACCTCCCGCTCGGCCTCGATCATCTCGCCCGCGAGCCGCCGGTAGATGTCGTCCGCCGACTCCCCGGTCACCGGGTTGACCTCCCCCAGCCGCTCCCACACCGCGTTGCGCCGCCGCTCCAGCACCGTCCGCAGCCGGTCCGCCAGCGGTGGCGGCAGGGTGTTGTTCTCCGGCTGTTCCAAGAGCTCCGCCAGGCGGTCCTCCGCCGCCCGCGAGGCCTCGCTCTGCGCCTGCGCCTCGGCCAGGGTCTCCGCCTGTACGTCCTTCGGCGGCAGCTTCAGCAGCCTGATCAGCGGCGGGAGGGTGAGGCCCTGGACGACCAGGGTGCCGATGACCGTCGTGAAGGTCAGGAAGAGGATCAGGTTCCGGTGCGGGACGGTGACCGGAATGGAGAACGCGATGGCCAGCGAGACCACCCCGCGCATCCCGGCCCAGCCCACGATCACCGGCGCCTTCCAGTCGGTGTCGGGCTCCCGGTCGCGGATCCGTTCCGAGAGCCTCGGCAGGAAGGTCGCCGGGAAGACCCAGACGAAGCGGGCCACCACCACCGCGAGGAACACCGCGACCGCGTACCAGGCCGCGCTCAGGCCCTCGTACTCCGTCAGCCCCTTGAGGACCACCGGCAGTTGGAGACCGATCAGCGCGAAGACCACCGACTCCAGCACGAAGGCGATCACCTTCCACACCGCCTCCTCCTGGAGCCGGGTCGCGAAGTCGACCTGCCAGTTGCGGTGTCCGAGGTACAGCGCGACGACGACCACCGCGAGCACCCCCGACGCGTGCACCCGCTCGGCCGCCGCGTACGCCACGAAGGGGATCAGCAGCGACAGGGTGTTCTGGAGCAGCGGCTCCTTCAGCCGGGTGCGCAGGTGGTGGATGGGCACCATGAGCAGCAGGCCGACCCCGACCCCGCCCACCGAGGCCACCAGGAACTCCGCGATCCCGCCCGCCCAACCGGCGCTCGTGCCGATCACCGCGGCCACGGCGACGTTGTACGCGGTGATGGCGGTGGCGTCGTTGACCAGGGACTCGCCCTGGAGGATGGTCGTGATCCGGTTCGGCAGGCCGAGCTTGCGCGCGATCGCGGTGGCGGCGACCGCGTCGGGCGGCGCGATGACCGCGCCGAGCACCAGCGCGACCGGCAGGGTGAGCGCCGGCATCACCAGGTACGCCGCGTAGCCGACGGCGAGCGTCGCGAAGAGCACGTAGCCGACCGAGAGCAGCGCGACGGGCCGGATGTTCGCCCGCAGGTCCAGGTACGAGCTGTCGACCGCGGCGGTGTACAGCAGCGGCGGGAGCAGCAGCGGCAGCACGATGTGCGGGTCGAGGGCGTACGAGGGCACACCGGGGACGTACGCGGCCACCAGCCCCACCGCGACCAGCAGCAGCGGCGCGGGCACCGGCGTGCGGCGGGCCGCCCCGGCTACGGCGGCGCTGCCCGCGATCAGCGCCACCAGCGGCAATACCTCCATCGAAGATCCATCCTCATTCGTCGGCCGCCGCGCGTACGCTGGCCATCTTGGCTTCGTCTTCTCTCGGACGAGAGGAGAGCCCCACCCTCGTGGGTGGGATTTCCTGGTTCAGCACGGCCCGCCCCGTCCGGGAAGGCTCCCGTTGAGGTCTTACACCCGCTCCGCAGGCAGACACCGCCAGCCCGGCGGCCAGAAGATTCTCCGCTGCGTTCACGTCCCGATCATGGAACGCCCCGCAGTTCCCACATGTCCACTCCCGGATGCTCAAGGGCATCGCATCAGCCAGAGCACCACAGGCCGAGCAGAGCTTCGAACTGGGAAACCACCGGTCCACGGTGATCAGCTCACGCCCGTACCACGCGGTCTTGTACTCCAGCATCGACCGCATCTCGTTCCAGGCGGCATCGGAGATGGCACGTGACAGCTTGCGATTCTTGACCAAAGTGCGGACGGTCAAGTCCTCGATCACGAGCGTTTGGTTTTCGCGCACGAGTCGAGTGGTCAGCTTGTGCAGGAAGTCCCTGCGCCTGTCGGCGATCCTCGCGTGGACCTTGGCCACGCGCGTCCGGCCTTTGGCCCAATTCGCCGACCCCTTCTCCTTGCGGGACAACTCCCGCTGGGCCCGGGACAGCCGGACCCGATCCTTCCGCTCATGCTTCGGGTTGGTGACCTTCTCCCCGGTGGACAGCGTCACCAGGGCGGTCAAGCCCGCGTCGACGCCGACGGACGTCGCCACGGCCGGCATCGGCGCAGGTCGGTCCTCGCAGAGCAGGGACACGAACCAGCGCCCCGCCGCATCCCTCGACACGGTGATCGTCGTCGGCTCGACACCATCCGGCAACGGCCTCGACCACACGACGTCCAGCGGCTCGACGAGTTTCGCGAGCACGACCCGGCCGTCCTTGAAACGGAACGCGGAACGGGTGTACTGGGCACTCGCGCGCGCCTTCCGCTTGGACTTGTACCTCGGATACTTCGAGCGCTTGCCCCAGAAAGCGGCGAACGCCGTCTGAAGATGCCTCAGAGCCTGCTGCAAGGGAACCGATGACACCTCCGACAGGTAGGCCAGCTCCTCGGTCTGCTTCCACTGGGTGAGCAGGGACGAGGTCTGCGCGTAGTTCACGCGTTCCTGACGAGTCCACGCCTCCGTGCGCGCCGCCAGTGCCAGGTTGTAGACCTTGCGCACGCATCCGAACGTGCGCGTCAGCTCACGCGCCTGCTCGTCGGTCGGGTAGAAGCGGTACTTGAACGCCCGCTTCACAGGAGTGATCCCCACGCCTCACACGGTAGGGACGTAATCTGTGAGCAGACAAGCTCCGGTCAAAGCGTGACGCAACGACACTCCGATGCTCCGCAGCTCCGGCCCATGAACGCGTTTCGCCCCCGAAACTGGTGGCCGGGGGCGCGGACAAGGAGAATGCGATGAGCGAGTGCACCCACGTTGCCGAACTGCCGCGCCCCGAGCCCATCCCCTCTGCCCAGACCTGCCCGGAATGTCTGGCGCTCGGAAGCCACCCCGTCCAGCTGCGGATGTGCCTGGCGTGCGGGCAGGTGGCCTGTTGCGATTCCTCGCCCCACCGGCACGCGACGGCGCACCACCAGCTGACCGGCCATCCGGTGATGCGGAGCTTCGAGCCGGGCGAGACCTGGCGGTGGTGTTTTGTCGACGGTTCGATCGTCTGATGCGGGGTAGGTCAACCCTCCGCCGGTTCCCCTGATTTGGACCCCGCAGACCCCTAGCCACTGTGCGTACCCATGGGCTTACCATCAGTCACTGGGCAGCGGCACGGTCGGCCGGGGTGTTCCAGCGGGGCCACAGGGGTGCCGCGACACGATCGCCCGGATCGCGATAGCGTCACCGGCGAACAGAGCTCGTACCACCTTGGAGGTGAGGGTGTCCCAGATCGCAGGCGAGCCCGGGACCCAGGACTTCGTGGAAGTCCGGCTGCCCGCTGCGGGTGCCTACCTGTCGGTGCTGCGAACGGCCACGGCCGGCCTCGCGGCACGTTTGGACTTCACCCTCGACGAGATCGAGGACCTCCGCATCGCGGTGGACGAGGCCTGCGCGATCCTGCTCCAGCAGGCCGTGCCGGGCTCCGTCCTCAGCTGCGTCTTCCGCCTCATCGGGGATTCGCTGGAGGTGACCGTGTCCGCGCCGACCACCGACGGTCGCGCGCCGGAGCGCGACACGTTCGCGTGGACGGTCCTGTCGGCGCTGGCCGGCAAGGTCGAGGCCACGGTCGAGGAGAACCGGACGGTGAGCATCAGTCTCTACAAACAGCGCGGCGCGGGACCAGGCCCGGCGTGAGCGGCGGGGAGATCCCGGTGCGGGGCGGGGATCGGCCCCGGGTACGGCACGAGGTCGACGGCGGCATCCCTGAACAGCAGCACGCCCGGCCGCACCCGGCTGAAGCGGATGCGGAAGACGGCTTTTTGGACTCGGCGGAGCGACGGGCGGGCCCTATGAGCGAGAACCAGCACGATCAAGTACAGCCACCGGAGGCCGCTGCCAAGCCTCCGGAGCCCTTCCCCGGCGCCCCGGAGGGCGCCGGGGCGCCGGCGCCGCCGGCCCCACCGGGACCCCCGGTTTCGCAGGCGCTGCCGGACCCGCGCGACCGCAGCGGTGCGCGGGCCCTCTTCATCGAGCTGCGGGCGCTGCCCGACGGCTCGCCGGAGAAGGCGGAGCTGCGCAACCGCCTGGTGCGGATGCACCTGCCGCTGGTGGAGCACCTCGCGCGGCGGTTCCGCAACCGCGGTGAGCCGCTGGACGACCTGACGCAGGTCGCGACGATCGGCCTGATCAAGTCGGTGGACCGGTTCGACCCGGACCGCGGGGTCGAGTTCTCCACGTACGCCACGCCCACGGTGGTCGGCGAGATCAAGCGCCACTTCCGGGACAAGGGCTGGGCGGTACGGGTTCCCCGGCGCCTCCAGGAGCTGAGGCTCTCGCTGACGACGGCGACCGCGGAACTGTCCCAGCAGCACGGCCGCTCCCCCACCGTGCACGAGCTGGCCGAGCGGCTGGGGATCTCCGAGGAGGAGGTGCTGGAGGGGCTGGAATCGGCCAACGCCTACAGCACGCTCTCGCTGGACGTCCCGGACACCGACGACGAGTCGCCGGCGGTCGCGGACACCCTGGGCGCGGAGGACGAGGCCCTGGAGGGCGTCGAATACCGCGAGTCGCTCAAGCCACTGCTGGAGGGACTGCCTCCCCGGGAGAAGCGGATCCTGCTTCTCAGGTTCTTCGGGAACATGACCCAGTCGCAGATCGCGCAGGAGGTAGGCATCTCCCAGATGCACGTCTCGCGCCTGCTGGCCCGCACCCTGGCCCAGCTCCGCGACAAGCTCCTCGTCGAGGAGTAGAGGAGCGGACGGAGCGGACGAAGCAGGACGTACGAGGGTTATCGGGCCTGTTCGCCGGGCCCGATGCCGAGGGCTTCGGTCGCCGTGGGGTTCACCAGGAGCACCATGACGGCCACCGCCGCCAGGGCCAGCGCCACGGCGGCGGCGATCATCGCGCCGCCCGTGCTGTACAGGGTGTAGGCCACCGGCAGCGCCATCAGCTGGGTGATCAGTGCCGGGCCGCGGCTCCAGCGGCGGCCCAGGCGCAGGCCGCGCGCGCCGATCAGCGGCAGGGCGGCCAGGACGAGGAGGGTGATCCCGCCGGTCTCGGCCTGCTGCGGGGAATCGGGGTGCCCCGCGATGCCCACGAAGAGCATGTAGACGCCGAGTCCGGCCAGCGCCAGCCCCTCCAGGGCGGTGAGCGCGGCGGCGGCGGTCAGCCGCCGGGGCAGCGCGGAGGCGGGTGCGGATGCGGCGGCGGGTGCGGCGGCGGGGGCCTTCTCGGGCTGCTTCTTACTCACCCCAGCAGGGTAGCCGCGCGGCCCGGACCCCCGAGGGGACGGGCAGTAGGGTCGGCATATGCGGGGGTGGGTAGGCTGGCGCTCATGCGTGCACTTCTCGTGGCCAACCCAGCAGCGACGACCACCAGTGCGCGCACGCGCGACGTCCTGACCCACGCCCTCGCCAGCGAGATGAAGCTGGAGGCGGTGACCACCGAGTACCGGGGGCACGCCCGGGACCTGGGGCGCAAGGCCGCGCACGAGGGGCTCGACCTCGTCGTGGCGCTGGGCGGCGACGGCACGGTCAACGAGGTGGTCAACGGGCTGCTGCACGACGGGCCCGATCCGGACAACCTGCCCCGGCTGGCGGTGGTCCCCGGCGGGTCGACCAATGTGTTCGCGCGCGCACTCGGTCTGCCGAACGACGCGGTCGAGGCGACCGGCGCACTGCTGGACGCGTTGCGGGAGCAGCGCGAGCGGACGATCGGTCTGGGTCTGGCGGCCGGCGCCCCCGGTACGGAGGACGAGTCGGTCCCGTCGCGCTGGTTCACGTTCTGCGCCGGCTTCGGTTTCGACGCGGGAGTGGTCGGCCGGGTCGAGCAGCAGCGGGAGCGGGGCAAGCGTTCGACGCATGCGCTCTACGTACGACAGCTGATGCGCCAGTTCTGGGAGGAACCCAATCGGCGGCACGGCACGGTCACGCTGGAGCGTCCCGGAGCCGATCCTGTGACCGATCTGGTGCTGTCGATAGTGTGCAACACCTCACCGTGGACATATCTGGGGAATCGTCCGCTTTACGCCTCCCCGGAGGCGTCGTTCGATACTGCGCTTGACGTATTGGCACTGGACCGTTTGTCAACTCCGGCGGTCGCTCGGTACGCGACGCAGCTCCTGACCTCGACTCCTGAGCGGGGTCCACACGGCAAGCACGCGGTGTCTCTGCACGATCTGACCGACTTCACCTTGCATTCGAAGGTTCCGCTCCCGTTCCAGATGGACGGCGATCACCTCGGCTTGCGCACCAGCGTTCGGTTCGCAGGCGTTCGGCGAGCACTGCGTGTGATTGTGTGAGTAGAAGGGCCCAAAGTCCTTTCACTCGAACGTTTACACGCCGGTCCACCCTCACGATGTAGGGCTGTGACCTAGTAGACACCGACGAATCAAAAAAAACTTTCCGGAAGGGGTTGTATCCCCGTCCGAGGTTTGCGAATCTCTTCATGGCGATCGGGACAGCCCGCAGAACCCGGCACCCACACAGAGCGCCAGAACCCCTCCACGAATCTCTGACTGATCACCCGGGAAACCAGGCGGTCGACCTTCCCTCACGGGGGGATTCGTGAAAGCGTTCACATTCACAAGCAACCTGCCCGCAATACAAGGAGATGGAGCAGCCATGGACTGGCGTCACAACGCCGTTTGTCGTGAGGAAGACCCGGAACTCTTCTTCCCCATCGGCAACACCGGTCCTGCGCTGCTGCAGATCGAGGAAGCCAAGGCCGTCTGCCGCCGTTGCCCCGTCATGGAGCAGTGCCTGCAGTGGGCGCTCGAGTCCGGTCAGGACTCCGGCGTCTGGGGCGGTCTCAGCGAGGACGAGCGCCGCGCGATGAAGCGCCGCGCCGCTCGCAACCGGGCGCGCAACGCCAGCGCCTGACAACGACTTTCGAGCCTCGACGTGCAGCGCGTAGTACCCGAATAAGCGCTTGGCAACGTGCTCTTGGACCCCGGACCGATCACCATTCGGTCCGGGGTTCAGTGCTGTCCGGGGTGCCGTCCGTAGCGCGCGGCGTCACGTTGAGTGACGGTACGGCTGCTACTTCTGCGGGCTGGAGGGGATGTCGAGGACGACCTTCGTGCCGTGCGGCTCCGCCGGCACCATGTCGAAGGTGCCGCCCAGCTCGCCCTCCACGAGGGTCCGTACGATCTGCAGCCCGAGGTTCCCGGCCCGCTGGGGGTCGAATCCCTCGGGCAGGCCCCGGCCGTCGTCGATGACCGTGATGAGCAGCCGGCCGTCCGCCCGGCCGGTGCCGGAGCGGACCGCCGAGACCTCCACCGTGCCCCGTTCGGCGGGGGCGAAGGCGTGCTCCAGGGCGTTCTGGAGGATCTCGGTCAACACCATCGACAGCGGAGTGGCGACCTCCGCGTCCAGGATCCCGAAGCGGCCGGTGCGCCGGCAGTCGACCTTGCCCGGGGAGATCTCCGAGACCATCGCGATCACCCGGTCGGCGATCTCGTCGAACTCGACGCGCTCGTCCAGGTTCTGGGACAGCGTCTCGTGCACGATCGCGATCGAACCGACGCGGCGCACGGCCTCGTTGAGCGCCTCGCGACCCTGCGGGGAATCCATCCGGCGGGACTGGAGACGCAGCAGCGCGGCCACGGTCTGGAGGTTGTTCTTCACCCGGTGGTGGATCTCCCGGATGGTCGCGTCCTTGGTGATCAATTCGCGTTCGCGACGGCGCAGTTCCGTGACGTCACGGCAGAGCACCAGGGAACCGATGCGGGTCCCCTTGGGCTTGAGCGGGATCGCGCGGAGCTGGATGACCCCGCCGTTGCCCTCGACCTCGGTCTCCCGAGGCGCCCAACCGCTGGCGAGCTTGACGATCGCCTCGTCCACCGGGCCCCGGGTGGGGGCCAGTTCGGCGGTGGTGTTGCCCAGGTGCTGGCCGACGAGGTCGGAGGCGAGGCCGAGCCGGTGGTACGCCGAAAGGGCGTTCGGGGAGGCGTAGGTGACCACGCCGTCGGCGTCGAGCCGGATCAGGCCGTCGCCGACGCGCGGCGAGGCGTCCATGTCGACCTGCTGGCCGGGGAAGGGGAAGGAGCCCGCCGCGATCATCTGGGCCAGGTCCGAGGCGGACTGGAGGTAGGTCAGCTCCAGCCGGCTCGGTGTACGCACAGTGAGCAGGTTGGTATTGCGCGCGATCACTCCGAGTACCCGGCCTTCGCGGCGGACGGGGATCGACTCGACGCGGACGGGCACCTCCTCGCGCCACTCCGGGTCGCCCTCGCGCACGATGCGGCCCTCGTCGAGGGCGGCGTCGAGCAGCGGGCGGCGGCCGCGCGGCACCAGGTGGCCGACCATGTCGTCCTGGTACGAGGTGGGGCCGGTGTTCGGGCGCATCTGCGCGACCGAGACGTACCGACTGCCGTCGAGCGTGGGCACCCACAGCACGAGGTCGGCGAAGGAGAGGTCGGAGAGCAGCTGCCACTCGGAGACCAGCAGGTGGAGCCACTCCAGGTCGGTTTCACCGAGAGCGGTGTGCTGGCGTACGAGGTCGTTCATGGAGGGCACGTGGCGAGCGTACCCCGGGTACGCCGCATGACTTTCCCCACGACGGTACTCAGGAGTATCCAGAATGCCCGGGGGCCGCGTACTGTTGGAGGAAGTGACGGTATTCATCCCCCCGTCATTGGATGGACAGAACAGAATGGTCTAGTCCACAATTGCTTCAAGCTTCCGCCCTCCCCGCACAGGAGGACGGATCGAGGTAAGCCGCGTGATCTGCCCTGACCGCGCAGGCACCTCTCCACGGCCGCGGGAACCGCACACCCGCCGGCCGTAAGTACTCCGGGCTACGGTGCCGGACGGGTTGAGGGTCCCGTCGGGCACCGTGGCCCAGAGGAACGAACCACCGGCCGTCGACTACTCCGGCCAGGCGAGCAGCGCCCGCGCCGCCACCGCCTCCAGTTCCTCCCGGCTCGCCCCGTCGCGCGACTGCTGGGACATCCCCTGAAGCACGGCTCCGGCGTACCGGGCCAGCGCCCGCGCGTCCGTGTCCGCGGGTAGCGCGCCCGTGGCCATGTCGGCCCGGATCCGGCGCTCGAAGAGTTCCAGGTTGGCGTTGCGCCGTTCGCGCAGGGCCTCGGCGACCTCGTCCGAGGTGGTGTTGACGGCGGCGCTGATCACCATGCAGCCGGGCGGGTGGGCCGGGTCGGTGTAGACCTCGGCGGCCTCGCGCAGGATGCGGCCGACCGCCGCGCGGGCGGTGGGCTCCTCGGCCAGGGCGACGCTCGCGAAGTCCGCGTACCGCCGGCCGTAGACCACCACGACCTCGTCGAAGAGCTTGCGCTTGTCCCCGAACGCCGCGTAGAGGCTGGGCGCGCCGATGCCGAGCGAGGCGGTCAGGTCGGAGATCGAGGTCGCCTCGTAGCCGCGTTCCCAGAAGGCGAGCATGGCCTTGTCGAGGGCGGCGTCACGGTCGAAGGAGCGGGGCCTGCCGCGCTGTCCTGTCACCATGCGCCGATTCTATAGCGGTCGTTAGGGAATCTGATACGGTCCTTTCTGTAGCGACCGCTAGCGAATTGCGAAGGGGGGCGCGTCATGGGCGTGCTCAAGGGGAAGACGGCGCTGGTCACGGGCGGCAGCCGGGGTATCGGACGGGCCGTGGCGGAGCGGCTGGCGCGGGACGGGGCGCTGGTCGCGGTGCACTACGGGCGCGACGGGGCGGCAGCGGCGGAGACGGTGGCCGCGATCGAGGCGGCCGGCGGGTCGGCCTTCGCGATCCGGGCGGAGCTCGGCGTCCCGGGGGACGCGCGGGCGCTGTGGGCGGCGTACGAGGCCCATCCCGCGCACACGGAGGGCGTGGACATCCTGGTCAACAACGCGGGGGCGGCGGCCTTCGCGGGCATCGAGGAGATCGACGAGGAGACGTACGACCGGACGCTGGCCCTGAACGCCAAGGCGCCGCTGTTCGTGATCAAGTACGGGCTGGCGCGGCTGCGGGACGGCGGCCGGATCGTGAACGTGACCGGCACCCCGGACCTGGCCCTGCCGGCGATCCTGGCGACGATCACGGCCAAGGCGGCGACGAACGCGCTGACGCGCTCGCTCGCGGCGGAGCTCGCGCCGCGCGGGATCACCGTGAACTCGGTAGGCCCGGGCATCACGGAGACCGACCTGAACGCGGGCCTCCTCGCGGACGCGGGGACCCGGGCCCACCTGGCGTCCCGGTCCGTCTTCCACCGCATCGGCGAGGCGGAGGAGGTCGCGGACGTGGTGGCCTTCCTGTCCTCCCCGGACTCCCGCTGGATCACGGGCCAACACCTGAACGCCACGGGCGGCCTCCAGCTGGCCCTGGTCTAACCCCGGCCCCCTCCGCCTCGAGCGCCGGCGGGGCTGGTTCCGGGGCCGCATGCCGGGCACGCCTCAAAGACCCGGGGCTCCGCCCCGGACCCCGCTCCTCAAACGCCGGAGGGGCTGGGTTTTCGCCCGGCGGGGCTGGGATTTCAGCCGGCGTGCCGGAACGGTCCGACAGTCGAAGGCCTACGTCGGCCAAATCCAGCCTCGCCGGCGATTGAGGTGCGGGTCTGGGCGGAGCCCAGGGGCCGCGCGGCGGCACCTCCAGCCTCGCCGGGCCCCAGCGACAACGAGGCACCGGTGGGGCACGACCGGGAGGCCGGATGGAGTCGGGCGGATCACCATGGGACTTGGGCGGAGCCCGGCGGGGAAGGGCTCGGTTCTGGTAGATTGGTCTATACCACCACCCGCACTCGAGATCGGCAGGCCCCGCGTGGAAGTTGTCATCGTCCCGAACGCCAAGGCAGGCGGCGAGCTCATCGCGGAGGCCATGGCCGCCCTGGTCCGCCGCAAGCCCGACGCCCTCCTCGGCGTGGCGACCGGCTCCACCCCGCTGCCCATCTACGAAGCACTCGCCGCCAAGGTAGCGGCGGGCGAGGTGGACGCCTCCAAGGCCCGCATCTGCCAGCTCGACGAGTACGTCGGCCTGCCGGCCGGGCACCCCGAGTCCTACCGGGCCGTCGTGCTGCGCGAGGTCGTGGAGCCCCTCGGTCTGTCCGAGGCCTCCTTCATGGGCCCCGACGGCTCCGCCGAGGACATCGTCGCCGCCTGTGAGGCGTACGACCGGGCGCTCGCCGCGGCCGGCGGCGTCGACCTCCAGCTGCTGGGCATCGGCACGGACGGGCACATCGGCTTCAACGAGCCCTGTTCCTCCCTCGCCTCCCGCACCCGGATCAAGACGCTGACCGAGCAGACCCGCGTGGACAACGCGCGCTTCTTCGACGGCGACCTGGACCAGGTGCCCCACCACGTCATCACCCAGGGCATCGGCACCATCCTCGACGCCCGCCACCTGGTCCTCCTGGCCACCGGCGAGGGCAAGGCCGAGGCCGTCGCGCAGACCGTCGAGGGCCCGCTGTCCGCGCTGGTCCCGGCTTCGGCGCTGCAGCTGCACGCGCACGCGACCGTGGTCGTGGACGAAGCCGCCGCCTCGAAGCTGAAGCTGGCGGACTACTTCCGGCACACCTACGCCGAGAAGCCGTCCTGGCAGGGCCTGTAGCCGACGTCCGAAGGGCCGGACCCCCGCCTCGCGGGGGGGTCCGGCCCTTCGTCGCGTTCCGCCCCCGCCCGCGGGGACGGCCGGCCCGGATCAGCGGCGGAGCGCCTCCGCGGGCTCGATCCGCGCCGCCCGCCAGGCCGGGTAGAGACCGGCCGGCAGTCCGGTGAGCAGCCCCACGAGGGGCGCGGTGGCGACGGTCGCGGGGTGGAGCACGGGGGTCCAGTCCCGGACCACCGCCACCCCGGTACGGAATCGCCGATCCCGCGTACGCCGCGCGGTACGGCTACGACAAACGGGCCGGGGCGGGACCTCGTGCCAAGCCGGCCCGCCCGGAGCTCAGCGACAGTGCCCTGGTCGTGCTGAAGGGGCTGAACCCCGGCGAAAGCGTGGGGAGCCGGCCCGACGCCGCCTCCGACGAGGAGGCCGCGCAGACCGACAGCGGCATCAGCGTCGGCGGGAAACCGGTCCCGCCGGGCGGTTGCGGACGCGAGGGATACCGCAAGCTCTACGCGCCGACCAAGGACAGCGTGGACCTGCTGTTCGCCTTCGGCCTGTCCACCCAGGCCTTCGACCGGGCCGAGAACGACTCCCGGGTCCGGGACGTCACGGCCAAGTGGTCCGCGTGCATGGCCGAAGCGGGCTACGCGGGCGTCGAGACCCCGTACGACGTGGTCGAGAAGCTCGGCCTGACGGAGGACAAGGGCGGGGCCCGGGCGGTCGCCGCCGCCGTCAAGGACGTCGCGTGCAAGCGCGAGGTGAACCTCGTGGGCGTGTCGACCGGCCGCGGTCGAGACGGCCTACCAGAACCGGCTGGTGGAGGAACACGCCGAGACGCTCGCGCTCTACAAGAAGCAGCGGGACGCCCGGTTCAAGCTGGCCGCCTCGATGTCCTGACGTCCCGTCCGACGTCCGGACACGGCGCACGCCGAAGGGCCGGACCCCCCTCCTCGGGGGTCCGGCCCTTCGGGGCAGCGGCGGCTACGCGCCGGCGATGACCTCGGCGGCGGCGCGGCCGCAGACGCGGGAGGCGCCGTGCGTGGCGATGTGCAGCGCCCCACGGGGCTCCGCGCGCGGCAGGCCCATCTCCACCACCACCGTGTCCGGCCGGGCGGCGACCAGCGCGTCCAGGACCCGCGTCATCCACGCGTGCCGGTGCGCGTCGCGGACCACGGCGACGACCGGTCGCTCCCCCGCCGCCGCCAGGACGTCCGCGGCCGTGGCGCCCTGCGGGTAGACGCCCGCCTCCGTGCCCGGGAGCAGCGAGGCCAGCTCCGCCGCCACGCCCCAGGGGGTCTCGTCGCCCACCGCGATGTTCGCGACGGGGGCGAGCGTGGCGACGTACGGGGTGGTCAGCGGCTTCGCCTCGCCGGTGACGACGAGGGCCCGGCGGGCGGCGGTCAGGCCGATGCCGGACGCGCGGCTCCCCTCCTGCCCCGCGTCCGGCCTGGCCCGACGGGTCCATTCGGCGAGCGAGCGGACCCGGGCGGCGGCGTCGGCGAGCCGCTCCTCGGCGAGCGTGCCCTCGCGGACGGCCGTGACCAGTGCGTCCCGCAGCCGCAGGACGGTCGCCTCGTCGGCGAGTCCGCCGCCGACGCAGATGGCGTCGGCGCCGGCGGCGATGGCGAGCACGGAGCCGCGTTCGATCCCGTACGTCCCGGCGATGGCGTTCATCTCCATGCCGTCGGTGACGATGAGGCCCTCGTAGCCGAGCTCCCCGCGCAGCAGGCCGGTGAGGATCTGCGGGCTGAGGGTCGCCGGGCGGGTCGGGTCGAGGGCGGGCACCAGGATGTGCGCGCTCATCACGGCCTTGGTGCCGGCCTCCATCGCGGCCTTGAACGGGACCAGTTCGCGCGCGGCCAGGGTGGCCAGGTCGACGTCGATGCGCGGCAGCGCGTGGTGCGAGTCGACGCTGGTGTCGCCGTGGCCCGGGAAGTGCTTGGTGCAGGCGGCGACGCCGGCGGCCTGGAGGCCCTCGACGTAGGCGGCGGTGTGCCGGGCGGCGAGGTGGGTGTCGGCGCCGAAGGACCGTACGCCGATGACCGGGTTGTCCGGGTTGGAGTTGACGTCCGCGGACGGGGCCCAGTTGAGGTTGACCCCGCACTCGGCGAGGCGGCGGCCCAGCTCGCGTGCCACCTCGCGGGTCAGCGCGGTGTCGTCGACGGCGCCGAGGGCCAGGTTGCCGGGGAAGGAGGAACCGTCCCGTACTTCGAGGCGGGTGACGTCGCCGCCCTCCTCGTCGATGGCGACGAGGACGTCGTCGCGCTCGGCGCGCAGTTGCGCGGTCAGCGCGGCGAGCTGTTCGGCCGAGGCGATGTTGCGGCCGAAGAGGCCGACGGCGGTGAGGCCTTCGCGGACCTGTCGCAGCAGCCAGGCGGGGGCGGTGGTGCCCTCGAAGCCGGGCTGGAGGACCGCGAGGGCGTCCCGGGTCAGCGTGCCGGTGTGGTGCGCAAGGACAGTCATGGTGCCGTTATCCCTTCACGGCGCCGGAGGTCATGCCGCCGACGGCCTTGCGCTGGAGGAAGATGAAGATCAGCAGGACGGGGACCGCGAAGAGCGAGGACGCTGCCATGGTGGCGCCCCAGTCGTTGCCGAAGGCCGTCATGAACTCGGTCAGCCACAGCGGCAGGGTCTGGGCGGTCTTGTCCTTGTTGAGGATCAGGACCATCGCGAACTCGTTCCAGGCGGTGATGAAGCCGAAGAGCGAGGTGGACATCAGGCCGGGGGCCAGCAGGGGGAAGATGACCTTGCGGAAGGCCTGGCCGCGGGTGCAGCCGTCGATCTGGGCCGCCTCCTCCAGGGTCACCGGGACGGCGGCGATGAAGCCGCGCAGGGTCCAGATGGTGAAGGGGAGGATCATCACGAAGTAGATGGCGGTGAGCAGCGGGAGGCTGTTCAGCATCTCGCCGTCGCGGGCGATCATGTACATCGCGATGACCATGACCTCCCAGGGGGCCATCTGGGCCATCATCACCGTGAGGACGAGTCCCTTGCGGCCCTTGAACCGCATCCGGGCGATGGCGAAGCTCGCGGCGAGGGCGACGAGCAGGGCCAGCAGGACGGCGCCGACGGTGACCAGGACGCTGTTGGTGACGTACGTCCAGAAGTTCTCGACCCCGGTGGCCTTGGCGAAGTTGTCCAGCGTCGGCGTGAAGACGAAGACGGGGTCCTTCGTCAGCATCTGGTCGGACGGCTTGAGCGCCGAGGAGAACATCCAGTAGACGGGGAAGACGAAGACCAGGGCCAGCAGGAGCGCGCCGAGGTTCTTGGCGACGGCTCCGGGGCGCAGCGGGCGACGCGTACGGAGCTTCTGCGCGGGCGCGGGCCGGGTTCCGGCGGGCTGCGGGGCGGTGGCCTTCGGGGCGGTGGTCGTGCTCACTGCTCCTCCTCCTGCTTCAGGATCAGGCGGAAGTAGAAGGACATGACGATCACGAGGATGAGGATCGTCAGGACGGAGATCGCGGCGGCGAGGCCGTAGTGGGCCTGGCTCTGGCCCTCGACGTAGGCGAAGACGGGCAGGATCTCGGAGGCGCGGTCGGGGCCGCCCTTGTTCATCGCGTAGACCTGGGTGAAGGCCTTGAAGACCCAGATCACCTCGAGGAACGTGGTGATGAGGAAGAAGGGCTTGAGGTTCGGGAAGACGATCTTCCAGAAGGTCTGCCAGCCGTTGGCGCCGTCCATCCGCGCGGCCTCGTACAGCTCGGCGCCGACGGTGGTCAGTCCGGCGTACATGTTGAGTGCGACGAAGGGGATGGAGCCCCAGACGACCAGGACGGTGACGATGACCAGGGTGGACAGGCCGGTGGCCATCCAGTTGTGCTGGTCGTAGCCGGAGAACCCGGCGGTGCGCATGACCCAGTTCATGACGCCGAACTGCTCGTCGAACAGCCACTTGAAGACCTGTACGGAGGCGACGATCGGCATGGCCCAGGCCATCACCAACGCCATCGACAGGACCAGGCGCATCCACTTGCCGAGCTTGTTCAGCAGGATGCCGATGAGGCTGCCGAGCACCATGATCAGTGCGACGTTGGCCAGGGTGAAGGCGAAGCTGCGGACCACGACGGTCCAGAAGTTCGAGTCGCCGAGCAGCTCGGTGTAGTTGGCGAAGCCGGCGAAGGGGTACTTCCGCTGGATGAACTCGATCTTGTTGATGTCCTGGAAGGACAGGATCACGTTCTTGATCAGCGGGTAGAGCAGGAGGGTCGCGAGGCTGAGCACCGCGGGCCCGACCAGCAGGTAGGGCAGCCACCCCGAGGGGAGCGGCTTTCTGCCCCCGCGAGGAGACGGACGACTGGGGCCGGTCCGGGTGGCGTTCGCCTCGGGACGTCCGGCGGACTCGAGTGGTGCGTCCTCTGGAGCGCTGGTCGCCGCTCCCTGGGAGTGCACGGTCATGGCTGGCTTCCTCGCGGTTGACTGTGGAGTCAAATGCGCGACCGGGGGCACGGCAGGCGTCTGGGCGCCTGCCGTGCCCCCCGGTGCGTTCACACTGCTGGGTAGTGCTTGGTGCGGTACTGCGGGGTGTTACTTGTTGATGCGCTTGGTGATCTCCGCGTCCGCGGCCGCGCCCGCCTTGGCGGCGTCCTCACCGTTCAGGACCTTGGTCATGAACTCCTTGACCGGGTTCGGCTCGGTCTCGACGTTCGCCCAGCCCGCGGTCACCGGGGTGATCTTGCCGTTGGCGCCGGCCTTGGCCATCGACTCGGCGAAGGAGCCCGCGGCGGGGGCGAAGTTCGCACCGGCCTGGTTCGGGAGCAGCGCGCCCTTGGTCTCGGCCGCGTACTTGGTCATCTGGTCCTTGCCTGCGGCGAGGGCCAGCCACTCCTTGGCGAGCTCCTTGTTCTTGGAGCGCTCGGCCACGGCGAGGTTGGAGCCGCCGAGGAAGACGGTGCCGGGCTTGTCGGCGGTCTTGCCCGGGATCGGGAAGTAGCCGAAGTCGGCCTCCTTGCCCGCGTCCTTCAGGGCCTTCTCCGCTCCGGCGGCCTCCCAGCCGAGACCGATCCAGGAGGCGACGCCGCCCTTGGGGACGATGTCCGTGGACTGCTGCGGGGTGGCCTCGTCCTTGTCCTTCGGGGCGGTGGAGAAGGAGGCGAGCTTCTTGTAGAACTCCATCGCGGAGGCGGCCTGCGGGGTGCCCAGAGCACCCTTCCACTTGCCGCCGTCCTTGACGGCCAGGTCGCCGCCCTCGTCCCAGACGAAGCCGGCGAGGACGTACCAGCTCTGGCCGGGCAGGTAGATCGGCTGCGTGGCCGGGTCGGCCGCCTTCAGCTTCTCCAGGCCGGCCACCCACTCGTCGCGGGTCTTCGGCGCGGTGACGCCGGCCTTCTCGAAGGCCTTCTTGTCATAGACGACGACGCGGTTGGCCGCGTACCAGGGAGCGGAGTAGAGCTTGCCGTCGATCTCGGACGAGGACGTCATGCCCTTCGACCAGGCGTCGCCGCCGAGCTTGGCCTTGTCCTTCGTCAGGTCGGCGAGGCCGCCGGTGACCGCGTAGCCGGCGGTCTGGGTGTTGCCGAGCTCGATGACGTCCGGCGGGGTGTTCTCGGAGAGGGCCGTGGTGACCTTCTCCTGGATGCCGGTCCACTTCTGCTCCTCGACCTTGACCGTGACACCGGGGTGCTTGGCCGAGAACTCCTTGTTGACCTCGTCGAGCCAGGCCTTGGGCGCGGAACCGTCCATCAGCCAGACGGTGATCTCCTTGGCGCCACCCGCGTCGGTCTTCGCCTTGTCGTCGCTGCCGTTGCCGCACGCCGCGACTCCGACCATCATGCCCGCGACACCGACCGCCGCAATGAGCTTGCGCTTCACGCCACCCTCCTCGGGGATGCTGCCTGCAACTTCCCTCGCCCGCCGCGGTGACGTACCAAGTACTGCCCGTGGGGCCGGGATCCGATCCATATTGGTGTAGACCAGTAGCTGGAGCTTGGCCTAGACCTTTAGGGGTGTCAAGGGTCTAATGAGCGGGTGTCCGGTCCGTTATCGGACCGACACCTGGACAGAGATCAGGGCTGTCCCCCCGCACGTGTCACGATGTGACCGCACATATCGGAGGAGCCGGTGACGGCAGCGAAACTGGAGTCGGGAAGGCGGGCGGCGATGGCCACCGAAGGGGCGATCACGGAGCCGGAAGGCGGGGCGGCGACTCGCACGGCACGTGTACCCAAGTACTACCGACTCAAGCGGCACTTGCTCGACATGACCGAGACCCTGCCGCCCGGCACCCCGGTCCCGCCGGAGCGCACGCTCGCGGCCGAATTCGACACCTCGCGGACCACCGTGCGCCAGGCCCTCCAGGAACTGGTCGTGGAAGGACGACTGGAGCGGATCCAGGGCAAGGGCACCTTCGTCGCCAAGCCCAAGGTCTCCCAGGCGCTGCAACTCACCTCTTACACGGAGGACATGCGCGCCCAGGGTCTGGAACCGACCTCCCAGCTCCTGGACATCGGCTACGTGACGGCCGACGACACCCTCGCCGGGCTGCTGAAGATCAACACCGGTGGACGGGTGCTGCGCATCGAGCGGCTGCGGCTGGCCAGCGGAGAGCCGATGGCCATCGAGACCACCCACCTCTCGGCCAAGCGCTTCCCCGCGCTGCGCCGTTCGCTCGCCAAGTACACCTCGCTCTACACGGCCCTGGCCGAGGTGTACGACGTACACCTGGCCGAGGCCGAGGAGACCATCGAGACCTCGCTGGCCACCCCGCGCGAGGCCGGCCTGCTCGGCACCGACGTCGGCCTGCCGATGCTGATGCTCTCCCGGCACTCCCTGGACGCCGACGGCGAACCGGTGGAGTGGGTGCGGTCCGTGTACCGCGGCGACCGCTACAAGTTCGTCGCCAGGCTGAAGCGCCCCGCGGTCTGACGCACCCGGCCGCCCGCGAGACCCGTCCGGCAGACGCCCTCCCCATACCGTTATGCGGACGGGGTCTTACGCTGACCGGCCAATTCCCCGTAGATTCCCTGCGCTTACGCAGATGATCGACGAGGGGACGAGGGTCATGGCTGAACCGGAAGCAACAGGGACACGACGGGACGTGGCGAGTCCGGGCACCACGCCCGGCTCGCCCTCCCCGAAGTCCGTCGCCGCATGGGTGCTCGTCGCGCTCGTCGGCGCCATCGGCTGGGGCGTGCTCGCCCTCTCCCGCGGCGAGGAGATCTCCGCCGCCTGGCTGCTCGCCGCCGCGGTCGGCTCGTACGCGATCGGCTACCGCTTCTACGCGCGTTTCATCGCGAACCGCGTACTGAAGGTGGACCCCACCCGGGCCACCCCGGCCGAACGCCTCGACAACGGTGTCGACTTCCACCCCACCGACAGGCGGGTCCTCTTCGGCCACCACTTCGCCGCCGTCGCCGGCGCCGGCCCGCTCGTCGGCCCGGTGCTCGCCGCACAGATGGGCTACCTGCCGGGCACGATCTGGATCGTCGCGGGCGTCATCTTCGCCGGCGCCGTCCAGGACATGGTCACGCTGTTCTTCTCCACCCGCCGCGACGGCCGCTCGCTCGGCCAGATGGCCCGTGACGAGATCGGCCCGATCGGCGGAGCCGCCGCCCTGGTCGCCGTGTTCACCATCATGATCATCCTGCTGGCGGTGCTCGGCCTGGTCATCGTGAACGCCCTGGCGCACTCCCCGTGGGGCGTCTTCTCCATCGGCATGACCATCCCGATCGCCCTCTTCATGGGCTTCTACCTGCGCGTACTGCGCCCGGGCCGGGTCACCGAGGTCTCCGTCATCGGTGTCGCCCTGCTGCTCCTCGCCATCGTGGCGGGCGGCTGGGTCGCCGAGTCCTCGCTCGCGTCCACCTTCACCCTGGAGAAGGAGACGCTGGTCATCTGGATGATCGGCTACGGCTTCATCGCGTCGGTGCTGCCGGTGTGGATGCTGCTCGCGCCCCGCGACTACCTCTCCACCTTCATGAAGGTCGGCACCATCGCGCTGATGGCGGTGGGCGTGGTCATCGCCATGCCGACCCTGAAGATGCCCGCGGTCACCGACTTCGCGTCCCGCGGCGACGGCCCGGTCTTCGCCGGTTCGATGTTCCCCTTCGTCTTCATCACCATCGCGTGCGGGGCCCTGTCCGGCTTCCACTCGCTGGTCGCCTCGGGCACCACCCCGAAGATGATCCAGAAGGAGACCCAGGTCCGGGTCATCGGCTACGGCGCGATGCTCACCGAGTCGTTCGTCGCCATCATGGCGATGATCGCGGCCACCATCATCGATCCCGGTCTCTTCTTCGCGGTGAACTCCCCCGGCGGCGTCATCGGCACCACGGTCCAGAGCGCCTCGGAGGCAGTGACCCACCTCGGCTTCGCCATCAGCCCGGAGGCCCTCGCGCAGGCGGCGAAGGACGTCGAGGAGGCGAGCCTGCTCTCCCGCACCGGTGGCGCGCCGACCTTCGCACTCGGAATGTCGGAGATCTTCTCGTCCGTGATCGGCGGCGCGGGGATGAAGGCCTTCTGGTACCACTTCGCCATCATGTTCGAGGCGCTGTTCATCCTGACGACCGTCGACGCGGGCACCCGCGTGGGGCGGTTCATGCTCCAGGACACCCTCGGCAACGTGCACAAGTCCTTCAAGGACATCAGCTGGAAGCCCGGCGTGTGGATCGCGAGCGCCGTCGTCGTCGGCGGCTGGGGCTACTTCCTGTGGGTCGGCATCAAGGACCCGCTGGGCGGCATCAACCAGCTCTTCCCGCTGTTCGGCATCGCGAACCAGCTCCTCGCCGCCGTCGCCCTGGCCGTCTGCACCACGCTGCTGGTCAAGTCCGGCCGGCTCAAGTGGGCCTGGGTGACGGGCGTTCCGCTGGCGTGGGACGTGGCCGTGACGCTGACCGCGAGCTACCAGAAGGTCTTCTCGGACGACGTGAAGGTCGGCTTCTTCGCGCAGCGCGACAAGTACCAGGGCGGGATCGACGCGGGCAAGGTGCTGCCGCCCGCCAAGAACATGGACGACATGCACACCGTGGTCACCAACGCCACGGTGGACGGCGTCCTGTCGGCGCTGTTCGCGGTGCTGATCATCATCGTGCTGGCCGACGCCGCCCGGACCTGCCTGAAGGCCGTCTCCGACCCGGAGTCGGTGCGGCTGGCCGAGGTCCCGTGGAGCGAGTCGAAGATCATCGCCCCGGCCGGCCTGATCCCGACCGCGGCCGAGCGGGCCGAGCTCGCCGCGGCGGGCCTGGACTCGGGCGGCGGACGGGCAAAGGAACCGGCGGCGTCATGAGTCTGCGCGGCGCGCTGGCCCGCGCCCGGTACTTCGTACGGGAGTTCTCGGGCGAGGCGGCGTACGACCGGTACGTCGCCCACGCCCGCTCCCACGACCCGGACGCCGAGGTCCTCACCAGGCGCGCCTTCGAACGCGCCCGCACGGACTCCCGCGAGGCCGACCCCCGCGAGGGCTTCCGCTGCTGCTGAGCGCACCGTGCCGAAGGCCCCGCCACATCCGGCGGGGCCTTCGGGTCGTTCAGCGCACCCAGTCCTTGAGGGGTTCGGTCTGGAGGGTGATGCCCACGGGGTCGGGGAGCGAGACGTCCTTACCGAAGGGCAAGGTGCGCACGGTCTCGTACCGCCGCCCGTCGGGCTCGCTGTGCACCGAGACCTCGCACTTGTCCCTATCGATCAGCAGGTAGACCGGGATGCCTGTTGCCGCGTAAGCGCGGGGCTTCTCGATCCGGTCGCGCCGGTCGGTGTCGGAGTCCCACGAAGTCACCTCGACGACCATGAGTACCGGATCGGGGTCGACCCACTCACCCTGGCCGGCGAACGCTCCCGAGGGAGCCAGCGCCGCATCCGGAATCGCCCGGCCGGCCCGATACTCCTCCACTTTGATCCCCTGCCCCGGATGCAGCCAGAGCTCGGGCCGGTGCTGCATGCAGATCCGCATGAGCCACTGAATGATCATCCCGTGGTCGCCATCCGGCAACGCCTTGCTCCTCAGCTTCCCGTCGATGAACTCCAGCCTCAACCCCTCCATCCGGTTGCGAGCTATCAGGGCGAGTTCCTCGAACTCCTCAGTCAGCATGTGGGGCCGGTCGGTCATCACGGTCATGCCTCGCTCGCCTTCCTCGACGGTGCTGCCTCCGACGATAGCGCCGACCGCCGACACCCGTCCGGCACACTCGACCGCATGGACATCCTGATCAGGGCGGCCCGACCCGCCGAATACGAACAGCTCGGCGAGATCACCGCGCAGGCCTACCTGGGCGACGGACTCCTCGGCTCCGGCGAGGCGTACTACGCGGGCGTGCTGCGCGATGTCGCCGGGCGGGCCGGCGACGGCGAGGTACTCGTCGCCGTCGACGAGGGCACCGTCCTCGGCGGGGTGACCTTCGCCCCGCCCGGGAGCCCGCTCGCCGACATCGCCGGGCCCGGCGAGGCCGAATTCAGGATGCTGGCCGTCTCCCACGAGGCGCGCGGACGCGGCGCCGGCGAGGCCCTGGTGCGGGCCTGCACGGCCCGGGCCCGGGAGCTGGAGGGCGTCACGCACCTCGTGCTCTCGACGCAGCTCGGCATGAAGGGCGCCCAACGGATCTACGAACGCCTCGGGTTCGTCCGCACCCCGGAGCGGGACTGGGCGCCCGTTCCGGGGCTGACGCTGCTCACCTACCGTCTGGAGCTGTAGCCACGCCGACACAACATGTGGGGGGTCGCGCATCCGCGGCCCCCCACATGTATGCTCATCCTCGCTGTCGCCGCAGGGGAATCCGGTGTGAATCCGGAACTGTCCCGCAACGGTATGAAAAGTCCGAGGACCTGCCGACGGTGCATCCGGGTCGACCGAACCGGGTGCCGATACGTCCGGGCCTCGAGGTTGGGCCGGTGGACGCCGTGCGGTGTTACGCGTACCTGCCACGCCCGCACGTGCTCCCCCGCGTCCGCCCGCCGTCGACCGGGCCGAGCGAGGGAGAGCTCCCGCCGTGACCATCGCGCCTTCCGCACCGCGCGCCGAGTCCGTTTCTGGCGACAACACCGAGGGCCCGGGGGCCGCGCTGCTGCGCACCCTCACCGAACTGACGGCGGACCTCCCCGACACCGACCCCGGCCGGGTGGCCGCCGCCGCACTGCGCGGCCGCAGCTCCGCCGCCGACGAGGCCGAGCTGCGCGGCCTGGCCACCGAGGCCGCCGCCGGCCTGATCTCCGAGGACCCGGCGTACTCGAAGCTCGCCGCCCGGCTGCTGACGCTGGCCGTCCGCGAGGAGGCCGCCGGTCAGGGCTCCACGTCCTTCTCCGGCTCCGTCGAGGTCGGCCACCGCGAGGGGCTGATCGCCGACCGCACGGCCGAGTTCGTACGCGCCCACGCGGCCCGGCTCGACGCGCTGGTCGAGTTCTCCCTCGCCGAGGGCGCGGACGACCGCTTCGGCTTCTTCGGCCTGCGCACCCTGCACAGCCGCTACCTGCTGCGCCACCCCATCACCCGCCAGGTGATCGAGACCCCGCAGTACTTCATGCTCCGCGTCGCCTGCGGTCTCGCCGAGGACGAGTCCGTCCAGGCCGTGGAGGAGGTCGCCTCCCTCTACCGGCTGATGAGCCGCCTGGACTACCTGCCGTCCTCCCCGACGCTCTTCAACTCCGGCACCCGGCACCCGCAGATGTCCTCCTGCTACCTGCTGGACTCCCCGCTGGACGAGCTCGACTCGATCTACGACCGCTACCACCAGGTCGCCCGCCTCTCCAAGCACGCCGGCGGCATCGGCCTCTCGTACTCCCGCATCCGCGCCCGCGGTTCCCTGATCCGCGGCACCAACGGCCACTCCAACGGCATCGTGCCGTTCCTGAAGACGCTCGACGCCTCCGTCGCCGCCGTGAACCAGGGCGGCCGCCGCAAGGGCGCCGCCGCCGTCTACCTGGAGACCTGGCACGCGGACATCGAGGAGTTCCTGGAGCTCCGCGACAACACCGGTGAGGACCAGCGCCGTACGCACAACCTGAACCTCGCCCACTGGGTGCCGGACGAGTTCATGCGCCGCGTGAACGCCGACGCCGACTGGTCGCTGTTCTCCCCGGCCGACGTCCCCGAGCTGGTCGACCTGTGGGGCGACGCGTTCGACGCCGCCTACCGCAAGGCCGAGGAGTCGGGCCTGGCCCGCAAGACCATGCCCGCCCGCGACCTCTACGGCCGGATGATGCGCACCCTCGCGCAGACCGGTCAGGGCTGGATGACCTTCAAGGACGCCTCCAACCGCACGGCGAACCAGACCGCCGAGCCGGGCACGGTCGTCCACTCCTCCAACCTCTGCACCGAGATCATCGAGGTCACCAACGACGGCGAGACCGCCGTCTGCAACCTCGGCTCGGTCAACCTGGGCGCCTTCGTCCTCGCCGAGACGGGCGAGATCGACTGGGAGCGGATCGACGAGACCGTCCGCACCGCCGTCACCTTCCTCGACCGCGTGGTGGACATCAACTTCTACCCGACCGAGCAGGCGGGCCGCTCCAACGCCCGCTGGCGGCCGGTCGGCCTGGGCGCCATGGGCCTCCAGGACGTCTTCTTCAAGCTGAAGCTGCCCTTCGACTCCCCCGAGGCGAAGGCCCTGTCCACCAAGCTCTCCGAGCGCATCATGCTCGCCGCGTACGAGGCCTCCTGCGACCTCGCCGAGCGCAGCGGCCCGCTGCCGGCCTGGGAGCAGACCCGCACCGCGCGCGGCGTCCTGCACCCGGACCACTACAAAACCGAGCTGAACTGGCCGGAGCGCTGGGACGCCCTGCGCGCCCGCGTCGCGAAGAGCGGCATGCGCAACTCCCTCCTCCTCGCGATCGCCCCGACCGCGACGATCGCCTCGATCGCCGGCGTGTACGAGTGCATCGAGCCGCAGGTCTCCAACCTCTTCAAGCGCGAGACCCTGTCGGGCGAGTTCCTCCAGGTCAACGGCTACCTGGTGGAGGAGCTGAAGCAGCTCGGCGTGTGGGACGCCCAGACCCGCGAGGCGCTGCGCGACTCCTCCGGCTCGGTCCAGGGCTTCGGCTGGATCCCGGCGGAGGTCCGCGAGCTGTACCGCACGGCGTGGGAGATCCCGCAGCGCGGCCTGATCGACATGGCGGCGGCCCGTACGCCGTTCCTCGACCAGTCCCAGTCGCTGAACCTGTTCCTGGAGACGCCCACCATCGGCAAGCTCAGCTCGATGTACGCGTACGCCTGGAAGCAGGGCCTGAAGACCACGTACTACCTGCGCTCGCGCCCGGCGACGAAGATCGCCCGCGCCGCGCAGGCCGCCACCGCCGCTCCGGTGGCGCTCCCGCAGGCCGTCGACGCCGATGCGCTGGCCTGCTCCCTTGAGAACCCCGAGTCCTGCGAGGCCTGCCAGTAATGAGCACCACCCAGTCCGCCAAGAACCTCCTGGACCCGGGCTTCGAGCTCACGCTCCGCCCGATGCGCTACCCCGACTTCTACGAGCGCTACCGGGACGCCATCAAGAACACCTGGACCGTCGAGGAGGTCGACCTCCACTCGGACGTCGCCGACCTCGCGAAGCTGACCCCGGCCGAGCAGCACATGATCGGCCGCCTGGTCGCGTTCTTCGCGACGGGCGACTCGATCGTGTCGAACAACCTGGTCCTCACGCTCTACAAGCACATCAACTCCCCGGAGGCGCGCCTGTACCTGTCGCGCCAGCTGTTCGAGGAGGCCGTGCACGTCCAGTTCTACCTGACGCTGCTCGACACCTACCTGCCCGACCCGGACGACCGCGCGGCGGCCTTCGACGCGGTCGAGGAGATCCCCTCCATCCGCGAGAAGGCGCAGTTCTGCTTCAAGTGGATGGACTCGGTCGAGAAGATCGAGCGGCTGGAGAACGCCGCCGACCGGCGGCGCTTCCTGCTGAACCTGATCTGCTTCGCCGCGTGCATCGAGGGCCTGTTCTTCTACGGCGCCTTCGCGTACGTGTACTGGTTCCGCTCCCGCGGTCTGCTGCACGGCCTGGCCACCGGCACCAACTGGGTGTTCCGTGACGAGAGCTGCCACATGGACTTCGCCTTCGCGGTCATCGACACCGTCCGCAAGGAGGAGCCGGAGCTCTTCGACGAGGAACTCCAGCAGCAGGTCACCGACATGCTGAAGGAGGCCGTCGAGGCGGAGCTCCAGTTCGGCCGCGACCTGTGCGGCGACGGCCTGCCGGGCATGAACACCGAGTCGATGCGCGAGTACCTGGAGTGCGTCGCCGACCAGCGCCTGGTCCGCCTCGGCTTCCCGCCGGTGTACGGCTCGCAGAACCCGTTCTCCTTCATGGAGCTGCAGGGCGTCCAGGAACTGACGAACTTCTTCGAGCGCCGCCCGTCGGCCTACCAGGTCGCGGTCGAGGGCACCGTCGACCTGGACGAGGACTTCTGAGTCTTCCGGACCTCCGCCCGTGATCGGCCGGCGGCTGCTTCGTGCAGCTGCCGGTCGATCCTGCGTTCCCGGGCGATTCCGTACAGGGCGGGGCCGGCGAGGAGTGCGGCGACGGCGAGGACGACGAGGTAGTTCAAGATCGTGGTCATGGCTCCACTCTCGCGAGAGCGGCCGAAACCGGACAGTGGCAGGACTGTCATGAAAGAGCGAATTACTGCCACACTGGAGCCATGCCTCTGAACAACGTCGCCGTGGCCGTGGTCAACGGGGTCGCCCCCTTCGAACTGGGCATCTTCTGCGAGGTCTTCGGGATCGACCGCAGCGCCATGGGCCTGCCGGTGTACGACTTCGCCGTCTGCGCCGTCGAGGACAATCCGCTGCCCGTCGGCGACGGCCACTTCGCCCTCACCCTCCCCCACGGGCCCGAGCGGCTGGAGGAGGCGGACCTGATCTGCCTGCCCGCCGACCGGGAGGCCGCCACCCGCGACTACCCCGAGGCACTGCTGGCAGCCCTCGACCGGGCGGTGGCGCGGGGCGCGCGCCTGCTGAGCGTGTGCAGCGGCGCCTTCATGCTGGGTGCGGCCGGGCTCCTCGACGGGCGGCGCTGCACCACGCACTGGATGCACGCTCCCGCCCTGACGCGCCGCTACCCGCGCGCCCTGGTCGACCCCGACGTGCTGTACGTGGACGAGGGCCAGATCATCACCGCGGCCGGCACCGCCTCCGGAATCGACGCGTGCCTGCACGTCGTACGGCAGGAGCAGGGCGCCGAGGTGGCCAACACCATCGCACGGCGGATGGTCGTACCGCCCCACCGCGACGGCGGTCAGGCCCAGTTCATCCAGCGGCCGCTGCCGCGCACGGCCTGCGACACGGTGGGCGAGGTGATCGCGTGGATGGCCCGCCACCTGGAGGAGGAGATCACCGTCGAGCAGCTGGCCGAGCGCGCGCACATGTCACCGCGCACCTTCGCCCGCCGCTTCCTCCAGGAGACCGGCACCACGCCCTACCAGTGGGTGCTGCGGCAGCGGGTGCTGCTCGCCCAGGAATTGCTGGAAACCACCGACGAGACGGTCGACGCGATCGCCGGCCGCTGCGGCTTCGGCAACGCGGCCGCCCTGCGCCACCACTTCCTGCGGACGCTGGGCACCACCCCGAACTCCTTCAGGCGCGCCTTCCGCGGCCCCCGGGCCGTCGCCTGACCCGGCTGCGTCCGACCGGCTGCGTCGGACCGGACGCGTCCGGCCGGATACGTCCGACCGGATCGCGGCGGGCCGTCGCCGTCAGTCGTTCGGAACGGTCTCGTAGCGCGGGGTGCCCTCCGCCATCTGCCGCAGGGCGTCCTTGCGGTCCCGCTTCGAGAGCCGGTCGATGTACAGGTACCCGTACAGGTGGTCGGTCTCGTGCTGGAGGCAGCGCGCGAAGTAGCCGGTGCCGCGCACCTTGATCGGGTTGCCCTGGGCGTCCTGACCGGTGACCTCGGCGTAGTCCGGGCGGGCCAGCGAGGCGTAGGCGGTCGGGACCGACAGGCACCCCTCGTTGGAGTCGTCCAGGACCCGGTTGCCCGCCGGCAGCTCCACCAGTCGGGGGTTGACCACGACACCGGTGTGGCGCACGCCGTCGTCATCGGGGCAGTCGTAGACGAAGACCTTGGCGTCCACGCCGATCTGGTTCGCGGCCAGGCCCACGCCCTCGGCCGCCTTCTGGCTCGCGAACATGTCGTCGATCAGCCGCGCCAGTTCGTCGCCGAACTCGGTGACGTCCTTGCACTCGCTGTGCAGGACCGGGTTGCCGACGACGGTGATCGGGCGGGCGGTTCCGCGCTCACGGTGGGCGAGCTCGCGCTCGGCACAGTCCTCCGTGTCCACGACGTACCCGTCGTTCACGCTCTCGACAACCTCGTTATCCTGCTGCGACATGTCCGCCGTACGCCTTCCGTAAGTCCAAGTCACCGATGGTCGCCGATGGCCACCGATGTGCCCGTACAGCGTCTCAGATCAGCTGAGTAATCCCGAGCCGGACTGGGTGTCCGGTTCGAGGATGTGTTCCCACCGTGGTGGGGTGGCGTGGGCGTGGAGGTGGAATCCCGCGCCCAGTGCTGCCCCCTGGGGCCGGTGTCGGCCGGTGGTGGGTGTGCTGATCGTTGTCACGTCCTGGTGCCGGTGGGCTGCGCGGGGCAGTCGTGGCCGGTCCGTGTGAACGGGTCCCTCCGGACGCTTGCCCGCCGGGCCCGAGGACCCGACAGGGGAGGGTGTCCGACGTCGCCTGGGCGTCGGACGGGTTGCCTGGTGCCGGGTGGGCCCGGTCTTGGACCGGTCCCGGCTGGTCTTCGGCGTGGTCGGAGTGATGACCGCGCCCGCCTCGAGTGTGTCCACAACCGTACGAATGGCCAGGTCGCCTGTGGTGCGGTCGCAGACGGTTTTGGTCTGGTGGGTGAGCCCGCGTGATGCGATGCGCCGCCAGGCGCCCTGATCTCGGTCGCCCTGCCAGGAACAGGCGGGGCAGATGGCCCACTTCCAGCCGGGCCCGGTGGACCGGTCGGGGTCTTTGCGGTGCCGTAGCGGGGAGAGGCACTGCGGGCAGTGCCTGGAGGTATTGCGCGCGGGGACGGTGACGACGGCTATACCCGTCTCTGCGGCCAGATGCCGCATGCGGTCCACGATCTGCCTGCGTACCTGCTGGGACATGCGCGTGTTGAAGGTGCGGCCCATGCCATGGGCTTCCATCGAGCGGAGGTCTTCGACGTAGATGACGCTCGCCCCGGCGGCGATGGCCTGGTCAACCGCCCACCGGGCGGCGGCCCAGGCCAATGCACCGTTGAGGTTCGACCGGCGTGCACAGACCCGGCTGATCTCCTCGCTCAGGACGGTATGTTTGGCGGCCAAGACGTGCTGCTCGTCTCCGGCTGTGAGCCGCTGGTAGCGGCCAGTCCTGGTGTGCAGATGCTCGGACAGTCGGCGTAGCCGGTGCTGTTTGGCGAGGACACCGGCCGCCCGGAACATGCCCCCGGCCCCGAGTGCGGTGATCCGCCCGTCCTCGTGGAGACGGGCCGCGCCCGCACTGAGCAGGGTGTTCAGACCCCAGTCCACACCGAGCGCGACCGCATGCCCGCTGCGGGCCGTTTTCGGCACCGCGTGGGTAAAGGCGAGATCGGCGCGGACACGCCCCTGGTGCAGGCGGAGGGTGGGCAGGTGCAGCACCGCGCCTGCGGGGATCGTAGGCGGCAGCTTGATGGGGCAGGACACCCACGTCCAATCGCGGTACGAACGTGGATCGGGCCGGGTCGGGAGCTGCAAACGCAGCAGCGCACGGCCCGGCGCATCCGCCCGTTCGATGATGGCCTGCTGCCCGTCACAGGCCGACAACAGCAGCAACCGCGCCGCCTTGGGCGTGCTCTCCGCCTCAAACACGTCAACAGGCATCCGGTCGTGCTCTTTGATGAACGCGGCGATCTGACGGGTACGGGAGCTGATGACGCTGGACGGCTGATGCTGCCCGCCCGGCACCGCCGCGCGTACCGCGTGCCACTCCTCCGAAGTCCGCTTCCCCGGGTCGGCGGGCCAGGTCGCAAGTACCCCGGCGGTCAGGTCGGCACGCCACTTGACCGACCGCAGCAAGCGGCCGGCCTGCTCCTGCGCCATGCGAACGATCCGGTCATTGACCCGAACATGCTCGGGCGGCGCAGCAGTCCAGCCCAGACGACGCAGCGCCATCCAAGCGTTCGATGGCAGCGTCCTGCCCCCGCCGTCCTCCCCCGACGCGAGCATTCCCACATCGGCTGCATTCCAGTGCGCGGCCAGAAGCGCGGCGGACATGCCAGAGACCAGATCGGCTGCCCAGCCGACACGCTCCGCCAACACGGAGATCGTCAGCAGTTCACCGGTCTTCTCATCCACACCCGTCCGCAGCAGGCCAAGGGCGCAAACAGTCCGGGTGGTTTCGCCCTCGGCGACCGGAATCTTCCGTCCCACCGTTCACCCTCATGCCGCCGATGCTGTCATCCGATCAACGACACCGCTCACGAAAGGTCACCCATTCGACCCACGAACTCAGATCCGCCATCCAAACGGCACGAACACCATGACGAACACGCACACGATCGCTACGGATCCCTGAGGTACTACCTGGCCTACGGCCCCTGCTCAGCAGACTTCTTCGAGATCCCGCCACTCCCGGGTGTCCGGGCTGTCCGCGACCCAACCGTCGAGCAGACCGCGCACCAGACCGGGCGGGGCCGCGATGCCGCATTCGCGTTCGGGCACCCACAGCGAACCCGAACCGGCCGTACGGTGCCCCAGCGGGCCGGGGTGCCCCGGCTCGCTGTGGTCGTGCGGATCCAGGTGCTCGCCGTCACCCTCGTCGCTCGGCATCTCGCTCTCCGAGCAGGTCCGGCACAGCAGCCGCACCGACGAGGACCAGTCCTCGGCGGCGAAGCCGGCGTCCGCTGCGAGCTGCTCCAGCGCGTCCCGGTCGGTCTCGCTCGCCGCTTCCAGGAGCACCACCCAGGTGGGCACGGGCGACGGCGCCCACAGCTCGATCTCGTCGAAGACGGGGTAGGAGGGGCCGGCCGCGGTGATCCGCTCGCCGTGCGGGACCCCGTCGTGCAGCACGACCTCGCCCCAGCGCCGCCCCGAGGACGGCAGCGGGATGGAGAGGACCTCCAGCCGGGCCGGGTCCAGCCTGCGGCCCCAGACCACCTCGGCCTCACCCTCGGGCGAGAGGCGGACCGCGGCGCTGCCGAGCTCCATGCCGACCGGCTCGCCACTGTGCTTGCCGTTGCCCGCGCCGGCGTGGGCGTCGCCGGGCACCTTCAGCCCGTACGCCTGCCAGGCCCGCCGGGCCAGCGGCCAGTCCTGGAGCGCGGTGGCGGCGATCCCGACGTTCCACCAGTCCGGGGCGCCCGTCTCGCGGTCCAGCAGGGCCACGGCGCGCAGCCCGGCGGCCCGGGCCTGCTCCCAGTCGTGCCGGAACTTGTGGAGCAGCGCCAGGTTGAACCAGGACTCGGACAGCCAGGGTTCCAGGTCCGCCGCCCTGGTCAGGAGCGCACCCGCGTCCTCGTACCGACCGTCGCCGATCAGCGTGAACGCGCGGTCGGTGGCCTGCCGCCACGAGGCGGAGGGCCTATGCCGTACCTTCCCGAAGATCCTCACGATTCCCGCCTGCCTGGGGGCACCTCCCAGCGGTGGCTGGGGGACTCTGGTGCAGCCTTGCCGACACTCTCACGGTCGCTCTTACTGGCATCCAACCATGCCCACTCGGACGGCCGCTCATTACCCATGGGTTACCCCGGTGGTACAGGAACAACTCTGTCACGTCCACCCCTGGCCAGAACCCTCGCCAGGCACTCCACGACCTCCGGTTGGTAGTCCCGCCCGGTACCCAGCCGCAAGTGCTCCAGGGCGGCCAGTGAGCCGCCCGGGTGACGGCTCCCGCCCACCGCGCCCGTGAGGTCCTCGTACGCGTTCGCCACGCGCACGATCCGCGCGGCGACGGGCTGCTCCCGGTACGGGTCGGCCTGCCGCTCCACCACCACGGCGACCTCGACGGGCACCCCGGTCTGGCGGGCGACCTCGCCGCCCAGCTCGGCGATCCGGCGGGCCTCGGCGGCGGGCAGCTCGGCCGTGGCCCCGGCGGGGACCGGGTCGACGAGGGAGAGCTGCCCGATGTCGTGCATGAGCGCGGCGTACTCCAGCACCGTGAGCTCCCGCTCCGACAGGCCCAGCTCCCGGCCGACGGCGCAGCTCAGGGCCGCGACCCGGCGGGAATGGCCGGGCCGCGTGTAGCCGGCGATCTCGGTGGCGCGGGCCAGGGAGGTGATGGTCTGGCGGTAGGTGGTGCGGATCGCGGCGATCCGGTGGAAGGAGAGCTGGGTGAGCAGCAGGGGCACGCTGAAGACGGGGATGGCCCACAGTCCCGCGACGGCCACGCCCAGCGCCACCACGACGCCGGTGGCGCAGATCGCCGCACCGATGCCCAGCTGGGCCCTCAGCTCGTCGCGCAGCAGGGGCCCGTACGGCCAGCCGGTGCGGGCCCCGGCGAGCGCCGCGGCGAGCACGGCGTCGCACAGGGCGGTGAGGCCGAGCAGACAGAGCAGGAAGACGACGAGGTACGGGCCCTGGCCGCCCCACTCTCCCAGTCGGCCCGAGTTGTAAAGCGGCTGGAAACAGACGGCGGCGAAGGCGACGGTGAGGACCCGCCGGGAGAGGTGGTCGAGGGCGGGGCTCCGGCCGCGGGCGACGTGCGGGACGATCCCGGCGAGCGTGGCCGCGACGACGACGGCGACCGCCTGGAGCACTCCGTGGTGGGTGGGCTGCCCGGCGTTCTGGCCGAGCAGGGCGTAGGCGAGGGCCCCGGCGGAGGCGAGGGGGGCGGGCCGGCGGCCCGCCCCCTCGTCGTGCCGGTCGGCCCACTGGTCCCTGCGGGCGAGCTCGCCGACGGTGATCAGGATGCCGAAGGCGAGGGCGGCGCCCGGCTCGTGGACCCCGTTCCACAGGGTGTGCCCGAGCGCGACGGCGGTGAGCACCGCGGCGGCCCCCCGCACGGCCCACACGGCTCCCGCCCTCACCGGGCCCCCTCCGCCCGGCTGTCGTCCGGGCCGGCCCCGGCGTCGCCGGCGCTCGGGACGGCGCCCGCTCCCCGTTTCCCCGCGACGGCGGCCGCGTGCCGGTGCAGGGAGTCCCGCGGCGCGGCCCCGCGGGACGGCAGTGCCGAGCCCTGCGCCGGGAGGGCGGCCAAGGAGGCCTGGTCCTGGTTCGCCCCTGCGGCGGTGGCAACAGCCGGGATCACCTGGAGGTCGTCGTCGGAGGTGACCACCGGGTGCCAGCCGTCGCGGCCGATCGCTTCGGCGAGGGCGTGGACCATCGCCGCGTCGAACTGGGCCCCCGCGCACCGCTCCAGCTCGGCGAGGGCGGTCGCCACCGGCCGGGCCCGACTGTAGGAGCGGGTGGAGGTCATCGCGTCGAAGGCGTCGGCCACCGCCACCACCCGGGCCAACACCGGGATCTGCTCACCGGTCAGCCCGTACGGGTAGCCGGAGCCGTCGACCCGTTCGTGGTGGTGCAGGATCGCCGCCCTGGCCTCGCCGAGGAAGCCGATGCCGCGCACCATCTCGTGCCCGTACTCGGGGTGCAGTTCGATGATCCGGCGCTCCTCCGGGGTGAGCGGCCCGTCCTTGCGCAGCAGCCTGGTGGGGACGCCGAGTTTGCCGACGTCGTGCAGGATCCCGGCGATGCGGACGACTTCGAGGCGGTCCTCGGACATGCCCAGCTCGCGGGCGATCATCGCCGAGGCCTGACCGACCCGCTCGCTGTGGCCGCGGGTGTAGCGGTCCTTGATGTCGACGGCCTGGACGAGGGCGCGGATGGTGGCCCGGTGGGCGGCGCGCTCGCGGTGGTACTGGGCGAAGACCCAGCAGGAGATGTACATCGGCAGCAGCACGAGCAGTGCGGCCGGGAGCCCGTAGGGGCTGCGCCACATGACGGCCATCATCAGTCCGGCGAGGCCGTGGACGCAGTGCGGGGCCAGGGACCGGGTGAGCAGGCCGCGCCAGGCCGTGGCGGCCGGACGGCGTTCCGCGGCGGCCAGGATGACCCCGTCGAGGGCGGTGAGCACCAGGCAGAAGGCGGCGGCCGCGACCGCCGCCGGGAGCAGTACGTACGGGAAGTCGGCGACCCAGACGGGAGGCCCGGCCCAGGCCCCCGAGGCGCCCGCGGCGATCGGGTCCGTCCGCGCCGGCCCGCCCAGGGCGGCGGGGCCGCGCAGCAGCCCGTACGCCTGCCCGGCGGTCCAGGCGGCCATCGAGTGCTGCGCCCCGTGCCAGACGCGCCGCACCCAGGCGGGTCGTTGGACCACGGTGCCCGCGAGTCCGCCGGGCAGCGCCACGAGCGCGGCGGCGGCGGGCGGGAGCAGGAAGACGGCGGCGAGCAGTACCGGGAAGAAGGCGCCGATGCCCTCGGGGACGCGGCCGCCGAGCAGCGGGCAGAACTTGACGAGTTCGCAGCCGAGGTAGAGGACGGCGAGCGTGGCCACGGCGGGCCAGGGCGTGGCGGAATCGGTGAAGGCGGGCACGAAGCACGCGGCGGCACCGAGGACGGCGCACAGGATGTAAACGCGCGCCGCCGGCGGAAGTACCCGCATGGCGCTCTCCTCCCCTGTGCCGTGCACGCCCGGTACCAAATCAAACCAGTACCGATTGGGGAGAATAAGTGGGGCCCCTCGCGCAGTGGGCCACATTTTCGGATTGCGCCGAGCGGGCGCCCCCGGATTAACACCTTCGGGTGAACGAAGTGCCCTTCCGGGGGCGGGTGTTCAAACGACGGGCGGCCCGATCAGCCCGTGACGGGATTGTCCGCCGTGACGTCGTGTTCGGGTACGGCCTGCCCCGATCTGATCAGCTCGATCCGGCCCATCACCTTCGACCGCAGGTCGGTCGGCACGTCGTCCGACCCGCAGCACCGCTTGACCAGCTTCTTCACGGCCTGCTCCAGGCCGTACTTCTCCAGACAGGGATTGCACTCGCCGAAGTGTGTCTCGAACTTCGTGCAGTCACTGTCGGGCATCTCGTGGTCGAGGAACTCATAAAGGTGGTCAAGCACCTCAGAGCAGTCCGTCTCGTGCGGCTCTCCGCAACTCATGAGCCCGAGCCTTTCCGGTCGTTCGACTCTCCCGCGCCGGCGGGTACCAGCCCGCGCTCACGGGCATAGTCCTCCAGCATTCCGCGGAGTTGACGGCGGCCACGGTGCAGTCGCGACATGACCGTACCGATGGGTGTACCCATGATGTCCGCGATCTCCTTGTACGCAAAGCCCTCTACGTCGGCAAGATAGACCGCGATGCGGAACTCCTCCGGAATGGCCTGGAGCGCTTCCTTCACATCCGAATCGGGCAGGTGGTCGAGCGCCTGCGATTCGGCGGACCGCAGACCGGTCGACATGTGCGATTCGGCGCGCGCCAGCTGCCAGTCCTCGATCTCCTCCGCGGCGCTGCGCTGGGGCTCGCGCTGCTTCTTGCGGTAGGAGTTGATGAACGTGTTGGTCAGAATGCGGTAGAGCCACGCCTTCAGGTTGGTGCCCTCGCGGAACTGGTGGAAGGACGCGTATGCCTTCGCGTACGTCTCCTGGACCAGGTCCTCGGCGTCGGCCGGATTGCGCGTCATGCGCAGCGCGGCCGAGTACATCTGGTCGAGGTAGCCGAGGGCGTCCCGTTCGAAGCGCGCATTGCGCTCCGGGGTCGTCTCCTCCGCGTGGCCTTCGTCGGTCCCAGCGACAGGACCCACCTCCTCCGACAGCGTGGCGGCTCCGAAAGCGGATCCGCTCGAATCGGAGAATAGTCGACCTTCCCGGCCCTCCGCCGCCCGAAGCTCACTGCGCTTGGGCCCCGGCAGAACCGTCCAGTCCAGGTCAACGGCATGCGTCCGGCTCTGGCTGATGACCTGGGTCATGCGCTCCCTCTCCTCCGACGATTTCCCGTACGTACCGACATCCGGCACAACAGAAGGGCGGGGCGACGCATTCCCGCACGGGGGACGGGTTTCGGCCGGATCTCACACGGGGAGCGCCCGGAGCCATTCCCCGACCGCCGCGGTGATCATCGCGAGGGCCTCGTCCTGGGAGACGTCGGCCTTCTTCGGTACGGCGAATCCGTGATCGGCGCCGGGGATCCGCACGAGCGCGTGCTCTCCCTCCGGGAACTCCTCCGGCCGCCCGAAGGGGTCCCGGTCGCCCTGGACCACGAGGGTGGGCCGCCCGGCCCCGGTGAGCTCCTCGGCGCGGGACTTCTCGGGCCGGCCCGGCGGGTGCAGCGGGAAGGCCAGCGCCAGCACCCCGGCCGCGCCCAGTTCGGAGGCGGTGCGGCAGGCCACGCGGGCCCCGGCGCTGCGGCCGCCCGCGACCACCGGCAGCCCGGGCGCCGCGAGGACCGGCCACAGCCCGCGCCACCCCTCGTCCAGGACCTTGGGCGCGGCGGCGACCTTCTTCCCGGCGACCCGCCAGGGCTGTTCCACGAGGGCCACGGTGACGCCGAGGGCGGGCAGGGCGGCGGCGAGCGCCCGGAGGTCGCGGGCCTCGATGCCGCCGCCGGCGCCGTGGCTCACGGCGAGCACGAGCTTCGCCTCGGGAGTGGTGTGCCAGGTGATGCGGGCCTCGCCCGCGGGGGTGTCCACGCTCTCGGTACGGGTGCTCATGGCTCCCATCCTGGCCCAGACCCGCCCGCGGCGGCGTGGCCCGGGTCAGAAGAGCGTGCCCTCCTCCGGCGCGGCCAGCTCCACCAGCAGCTCCGGCCCGTTGTTCCGTACGTTGCTCGCGGCGGTGGAGACCGGGTAGGCCCGCATCAGCCCGCCCGGCGGGGGCGCGAGGAGCCCTTGGAGCGAGCCCTCGGTGTCGGTGTTCGCCGGGTCGAGCCAGGCGTCCCAGCGGTCCGGGGTGAGCATGAGCGGCATCCGCGGGTGGATCTCGGAGAGCGAGCGGGGCCCTTCGGCGGGCGCCACGCCCAGCGGCGTGGTCTCGGCCTCGGTGGTGATCACCGAGCAGGTGGCCCACCAGGCGAGGGGGTGCCGGTCGGGCAGGGTCCGGTCGCGCCAGAACTCGTATATCCCGGCCATGGCGAAGACGGAGCCGTCGGAGGGGAGGACGAAGTAGGGCTGCTTGCGGGCCCGCTTCTTCTTCCCCTCCACCTCCAGCTGCCGCTCGTCGTGGGCGGTGACCCACTCGTAGTACCCGTCGGCGGGGACGATGCAGCGGCGCTGGGCGAAGGGGCGGCGGAAGGAGGGCTTCTCCGCGAGGGTCTCGGAGCGGGCGTTGATCATCCGGGCGGCGCCGTCGGGGTTCTGGGCCCACGAGGGGACCAGGCCCCACTTGAGGACGCGCAGCTGGCGAACCGGACCGCGCTCGGGTGCGTCCTTCAGAGGACGGTCGAGGACGACGTGGACCTCTTTCGTCGGCGCCACGTTCCAGTCGGGGGCCAGGGTCTCGGCCGGCTCCCACCGCTCGATGCCGAACGCCTCCACGAGTTCCTCGGGCGCACGCCCGGCTGCATACCTTCCGCACATGGCTGCCACACTGCCATGTCGCTCGAACAAGACCACGAGGAGTCCGCCACTTCATGGACAGCAGCACGATGGCCGGTCTGTGGGACCGGCTCACGGGTATACAGACGGCGCCCGACCGGTGGTTGGTCATCGCGACCGGAGTGGTCGCACTGCTCGCCGTGGGGTACGGACCGGTGTGGCGGGTGCTGCGCAACGCGGTGACCATCGCCCACGAGGGCGGCCACGGGCTGCTGGCCAAGCTGACCGGGCGCCGCCTCGACGGGATCCGGCTGCACTCGGACACCAGCGGGGTCACCCTCAGCTACGGCAAGCCGACCGGCGTCGGCATGGTCCTGACCGCCGCGAGCGGGTACACGGCGCCCTCGCTGCTCGGCCTCGGCGGGGCACTGCTGCTGTCCGCGCACCGGATCACTCTGCTGCTGTGGGTGGCGACCGCCCTGCTCGCGGTGATGCTGGTGAAGATCCGCAACGCCTACGGGGTGCTGACGGTGGTCCTGACCGGCGCCGCGTTCGTGCTGGTGTCCTGGCTGGCCCCGGCCGAGGTGCAGGCCGCGTTCGCGTACGGGGTGGTGTGGTTCCTGCTGATGGGCGGGGTCCGGCCGGTGTTCGAGCTGGGGGCCAAGCGCCGGCACGGGGGCGCGCCGGATTCGGACGCGGACCAGCTCGGGCGGCTGACGCATCTGCACCCGGTGGTGTGGCTGCTCTTCTTCCACGTCGTCGCGCTGTGCTCGCTCACCGGCGGCGGGCGCTGGCTTCTCGGCCTCTGAGACGGTCCGGCCATGGCGCCGTGATCAAGATCCGGGGACCTGTGGAGCCACTAAAGTGGGGGCCATGACCGAGACCCCCGCGCTTCCCGCCCTCTGGCCCGCTCCGCTCGCGGAAGCGGCCGTCCACGCCACCGTCACGGTGCCGGGGTCCAAATCCGTCACCAACCGTGCCCTGGTCCTGGCCTCGCTGGCCGCCGAGCCGGGCTGGGTGCGCCGCCCGCTGCGCTCGCGCGACTCCCAGCTGATGTCGGACGCGCTGCGCGCCATGGGCGTGGGCATCGAGGAGACGGTCTCCTCCAGCTCCGCGGGCGACGGTGACAGCGGCGAGGCCTGGCGCATCATCCCGGCGGCCCTGCACGGCCCGACCACCGTGGACGTCGGCAACGCGGGCACGGTCATGCGCTTCCTGCCGCCCGTGGCGACCCTCGCCGACGGGGACATCCGCTTCGACGGCGACCCGCGCTCCTACGAGCGTCCGCTCGGCCAGGTCATCACCGCCCTGCGCACGCTCGGCGCCCGCATCGACGACGACGGCCGGGGCGCGCTGCCGATGACCGTCCAGGGCGGCGGGGCCCTGGAGGGCGGCACGGTCGAGATCGACGCCTCCAACTCCTCGCAGTTCGTCTCGGCGCTGCTGCTCTCCGCGCCGCGCTTCAACCAGGGCGTCGAGGTCCGGCACGTGGGCGGGAACCTGCCGTCGATGCCGCACATCCGGATGACGGTGGAGATGCTGCGCGCCGCGGGCGCCCAGGTCGACACCCCCGAGGCGGGCGGCGAGAAGGACGTGTGGCGGGTCGCCCCCGGCGCCCTGCTGGGCCGCGACATGGTCGTCGAGCCGGACCTCTCCAACGCCCAGCCGTTCATGGCCGCGGCCCTGATCACCGGCGGCACGGTCACCATCCCGGACTGGCCGCGCCGCACCACGCAGCCCGGCGACGAGCTGCGCCGCATCTTCACGGAGATGGGCGGCTCCTGCGAGCTGACCGACGAGGGCCTGGTCTTCACCGGCACCGGCAAGATCCACGGCATCGACGTGGACCTGAGCGAGGTCGGCGAGCTCACCCCGGGCATCGCGGCGGTCGCCGCGCTGGCGGACTCGGAGTCGGTGCTGCGCGGGGTCGCGCACCTGCGTCTGCACGAGACGGACCGACTGGCCGCGCTGACCAAGGAGATCAACGGCCTCGGCGGCGACGTCACCGAGACCGAGGACGGCCTGCACATCCGCCCGCGCAAGCTGCGCGGCGGTGTCTTCCACACGTACGACGACCACCGGATGGCCACCGCGGGCGCGGTGATCGGCCTGGCCGTGGCGGGCGTGGAGATCGAGAACGTGGCGACGACCGCGAAGACCCTGCCGGACTTCCCGAAGATGTGGGCCGACATGCTCGGCCAAGCTCCGCGAGGCACGACGGGAGCGGGAGCGTAGGGGCCCCGTCATGCGCAGGTACGGCAAGCACACCGACGAGGACGACATCCGCCAGCGCCCGAACCCCAAGGGCAACCGGGCCAGGACGAACATCCGGCCCAAGCACGAGGACGCCTCGGAGGGTTTCGTCCTCACCGTGGACCGCGGCCGGCTGACCTGCCTGGTCGAGGACCGCACGGTCACCGCCATGAAGGCCCGTGAGCTGGGCCGCAAGGCGGCGGTGGTCGGCGACCGGGTGTCACTGGTCGGTGATCTGTCCGGCAAGAAGGACACCCTCGCGCGGATCGTGCGGATCCAGGAGCGCAAGTCCGTCCTGCGCCGCACGGCGGACGACGACGACCCGTACGAGCGGGTGGTCGTCGCCAACGCCGACCAGCTGGCCATCGTCACGGCCCTGGCCGATCCGGAGCCGCGGCCCCGGATGATCGACCGCTGTCTGGTCGCGGCGTACGACGCCGGGCTGGAGCCGCTGCTGGTGCTCACCAAGTCCGACCTGACCTCCGCGGACAAGATCCTGGAGATCTATTCGACGCTGGGTCTGAACTACGTCGTCACCAACCGCGAGGAACTCGCGACGGGCGATGCCGCCGAACGGGTCCGCGAGCGGCTGAACGGCCGGATCACCGCTTTCGTCGGGCATTCGGGCGTCGGCAAGACCACCCTGGTGAACTCCCTGGTCGCCGAGGGCCGCCAGCGTGCCACCGGGCACGTCAACGCGGTGACCGGTCGCGGCCGGCACACCACAACCTCCGCGCTCGCGCTGCCGCTGCCCTCCGGGGACGGCTGGGTCATCGACACCCCGGGCGTGCGTTCCTTCGGCCTGCACCACGTGGACCCGTCCCGGGTGATCCTGGCCTTCCCGGACCTGGTCGCGGGTACGGAGGAGTGCCCGCGCGCCTGCAGCCACGACGAGCAGGACTGCGCGCTCGACAAGTGGGTGGAGGACGGTCACGCGGATCCGGCGCGGCTGTACTCGCTGCGGCGGCTGCTGGAGACGCGGGAGCGCCGCGAGGGCGACTGAGCCGGCGGGGTTTGCCTGACGCGGTGCCTGGTAAATGCATAATCCCACCAAGTGACAGGACGTCACGTGACGCGGGGAGGCATTCGCCATGGCGTGGCTGCTGGTCGTGGTCGCCGGACTACTGGAGACCGGTTTCGCGGTCTGCCTCAAGCTGTCCCACGGGTTCACCCGGCTGTGGCCCACGATCGCCTTCGCCTGTTTCGCGCTCGGCAGCTTCGGCCTGTTGACGCTCGCCCTGAAGAAGCTGGACGTGGGCCCGGCGTACGCGGTGTGGACGGGCATCGGCGCGGCCGGCACCGCCATCTACGGCATGGTCTTCCTCGGCGACCTGGTCTCCACCCTCAAGCTGGTCTCGATCACCCTGGTCATCCTCGGGGTCATCGGGCTGCAGCTCTCCGGCTCCGCGCACTGAGCAGGGCGAGCAGCTCGGCCGCCCCCGGCTCCTCCCCCGGGGCCACCACGTACGAGAGGGCCAGGCGCACGGCGAGTTCGCACCGGCGGGCGTCCTCGGCGGGCATGAGCGCCGCCGCGGCCCGGTCGCGCACCGCCCGGGTCAGCTCACCGGGCCCGGGCCCACGGCCCGGCACGGGCAGGTCAGGGTCCCAGAACCCGGTCAGCAGGGCCCGTACGAGGGGATGCGCACGGGCCGCCCGTAAGGTCCACTCCGCGACCGCGGCGAGCCGGTCCGCCGTTCCACCCGGGGCGGCGAGGGCCCGGTCCACGCCGTCGAGGTACCGGTCGGCCTCCAGCCGGACCAGGGCCCGGCCCAGGCCCCCCTTGTCGCCGAACTCGTTGTAGAGGCTCTGCCGGGACACCCCGGCCGCCGCGGCGACATCGACCATCTTCACGGCCGGCCACGGGCGCGCGGCGAGGGCCGCTCCCGCCGCCTCCAGCAGGGATTCCCGGGCCGCCGGCATCGTCGCCTCCCCCGTTTGGCTCCTCAGCCAGAGTTGACGGGGCGACAGATCCTGTCAAGGGCGCCCGTGGGCCGCACTGTGGACCTCGTTCGCCGGGCCGCGGCGGTCTCGATACTGTTCGGGCATGCCCGAGTATGACGATGACCTGCGCCTTGCCCTCGAACTCGCCGACGCTGCGGACGCCACCACGATGGAGCGGTTCCGCGCCCTCGACCTGAAGGTCGAGACGAAGCCGGACATGACCCCGGTGAGCGAGGCGGACAAGGCCGCCGAGGAGGTCGTCCGGGCCGGCATCGAGGCCGCGCGGCCCGCCGACGCGATCCTGGGCGAGGAGTACGGCCTCAAGGGCGGCGGCCCGCGCCGCTGGGTCGTGGACCCGATCGACGGCACGAAGAACTACGTGCGCGGGGTGCCCGTCTGGGCGACCCTGATCTCCCTGATGGAGGAGGGCGCCGACGGGGTGTTCCGCCCGGTCGTCGGCGTGGTGTCCGCACCGGCGCTGGGGCGCCGCTGGTGGGCGTCGAAGGGTGGCGGCGCCTTCGCGGGCGGCGCGCTCGGCGAGACCACCCGGATCGGCGTGTCCAAGGTGGCGGGGCTGGGTGACGCCTCGTTCGCGTACTCCTCGCTGAGCGGCTGGGAGGAGCAGGGCCGGCTCGAAGGGTTCCTGGACCTGACCCGCGCCTGCTGGCGTACGCGCGCCTACGGCGACTTCTGGCCGTACATGATGGTCGCGGAGGGTTCGCTGGACCTGTGCGCCGAGCCGGAGCTGAACCTGTGGGACATGGCCGCCATCGCGGCGGTGGTCGAGGAAGCCGGTGGCCGCTTCACCAGCCTGGACGGCGTGGACGGGGTGCACGGCGGGAACGCCGTGGCGTCGAACGGGCTGCTCCACGAGGAGATGCTGGAGCGGCTGCGCCCGCGCGCCTGAGCGTGCCCCCTTGATGACACTGCGTTGTCGTGGGAATGTGAGAATCCTCCGCTTGTGCGCTTGTGAACCCTTTCTCTAGGGTTCCGGCGCACCCCACCCAGGCGGAGGGACTCACCAGGAGGTGGCTCTCTTCATGCTCGTCCGTGACGCCATGAGCACCGTGATCCTCACCCTCGGACCCGCCCACACCCTCCGGCAGGCAGCCTGCCTGATGTCCGGCCGGCGCATCGGCGCGGCCGTAGTCCTCGACCCCGACCACAGCGGAATCGGCATCCTGACCGAACGCGACATCCTCAACTCGATCGGCGCGGGGCACGACCCCGACCGGGAGACCGTGAGCGCGCACACCACCAACAACGTGGTGTTCTGCACCCCTGACGCCACCCTTCAGGAAGCCGCCGAGGCCATGGCCCACGGCGGCTTCCGGCATCTGATCGTGCTGGAAGACGGCGGCCCGGTCGGCATCGTGTCCGTGCGCGACGTCATCAGGTGCTGGACACCCGGCCGACGGAGCGCGGTTCCCGCCTGACGCGATCGACGCCGGGCCGGAACCCCCGAAAGGGGGCTCCGGCCCGGCACTTCGCCCCTCCACCCCACATTGGACATCATCCAAATCAAGTATGCGTCCAAGATCGCAGCGCTTCGGGAGTTACACCAGGTCACCGCACTGTTAGGCTGACGTCCATGAGTGACCTGCTGGAACGACTCCGCGGACGCGGCTGGCGCATGACGGCGCAGCGGCGTGTCGTGGCCGAGGTGCTCGACGGTGACCACGTGCACCTGACGGCCGACGAGGTGCACGCGCGCGCCGTGGTCAAACTGCCCGAGATCTCCCGGGCGACCGTCTACAACACGCTGGGCGAGCTGGTCACCCTCGGCGAGGTCCTGGAAGTCGCCACGGACCGCCGCGCCAAGCGGTACGACCCGAACGCCCACCGGCCGCACCAGCACCTGGTCTGCGCCCAGTGCGGCGCCATCCGCGACGTCCACCCGGCGGGCAACCCGCTGGCCGACCTGCCGGACGCGGAGCGCTTCGGCTTCGTCGTGTCGACGGTCGAGGTGACGTACCGCGGGATCTGCCCGAACTGCGCGGGCGCCTGAACCGCACGGAAAGGGCCCGTACCCCCGCGGGGGTACGGCCCTTTCTTTCCGGTCTTGGCATACGGAAACGACTCAGGGCCCGGATCCATGGGATCCGGGCCCTGAGCCTTCAGTAGCGGGGACAGGATTTGAACCTGCGACCTCTGGGTTATGAGCCCAGCGAGCTACCGAGCTGCTCCACCCCGCGTCGGTAAACACGACTTTACGTGAGGCCACCCAGCAGATGCAAATCGCTTAACCGAACTCCGTCCGATCCAGCCCCGGCGGAGGCGAATGCCGCCTCCGCCGGCGTTTGAGGCGCGGGGGTCCGGGGGCTGGCCCCCGGCAACGGCGCCGCACTCGGACGGCACAGCGGACCACGCCAAGGAGTACGGCCGAGCCCCCGGCACGGGGTCACGCCGAGAGCTCCTCCGCCAGCGCCTCCCGCAGCCGCGCCGCCCGCTCCGAGACCTCCGCCGGGCCCAGCTCCATCGCCCGGACGCACCACTTCTGGCCCTCCGCGAGGTCCCCGTGCCGGGCCGCCAGGAGGCCCAGCCGCAGCGCGGCCCGTCCGTGGCCCGCCACCGCCGCCCGGGTCCACCACAGCGCGGCCTCCGGCTCGCTCCCCTCGCGGGCCAGCAGCAGTCCGAGGTTGAACGCACCGTTGCGGGAGCCGGCCTCGGCCGCCTCCCGGTACCACCGCGCCGCCACGTCCGCGTCACCGCGGGCGGAGGCCAGCATGCCGACCCGGACCTGTGCCCGGCGGTGGCCCAGCTCCGCGGCCCGCTCGTACCATTCCTCGCTCTCGGTCCGGGCGGACCCGCCCACCGGCTCGCCGAGCGCCACCGGCTCCGGCGGCGGGGCCAGCGACTCCAGCAGCGCGGCCAGCCGGAAGGCCGCCTCCGCGCTGCCGCCGCCCGCCGCGCACCGCAGGTGCCGTTCCGCGGCCCGCTCCTCGCCGTCCCGCACCAGCGCGATCCCGACCTGGAGCGCCGCGTCCGTATGACCGGCCGACGCCGCCCGCTCGTACCACTTCAGCGCCGTGCGGTCCTCGTCCCGGCTGGCGAAGAGGATCCCGAGGTTGAAGGCGGCGTCGACGCTGCCCGCTTCGGCCGCCTTCGAGAACCACGGCTCCGCACCCGCCGCGTCGCCGCCCTGGAGCAGCAGGATGGCCAGCGCGTTGGCGGCCTCGCGGTGCCCGGCGTAGGCCGCGCGCCGGTACCACTGCTCGGCCTGTGCGGTCCGGTCCTGCGCCACGCACAGCAGAGCGAGGTTGTACGCCCCGTTCTGGTCACCCGCGTCCATGGCCGTCCGGTACCAGCGTTCCGCGGTCTCGGTCTCGCCCCGGGCGGCGTGCAGCGCTCCCAGCGCGTTGGCGGCGTTGCCGTCGCCGTCCTGCGCGGCACGGTGCCACCACGCGGCCGCGCTGTCCTCGTCGCCGGCGTCGCGCAGCAGGAAGCCGAGCGCGCAGGCGGCCCGGGCCTCGCCCTGCTTGGCGGAGGTCAGGTACCAGCGGCCCGCCTCCTTGAGCTCCCCGCGGGCCTCCAGCAGCGCTCCCAGGTGCAGCGCGGCACGTCGGTGTCCGCGCGCGGCGGCCTGCCGGTACCACTGCTCGGCCTCCGCCGGGTCGCCCTTGCGCAGGTGCCGGGCCAGCCGGTAGGCGGCCTCGCGGTGGCCCTGTTCGGCGGCGGCGCGGAACCACCGCTCGACCCCCTTGTCCCCGCGGTGCTCCAGCAGGTCGGCCAGTCCGTACGCGCCCAGCGCATGGCCGGATTCCGCCGCCTGCCGCATCCAGTACTCGGCGGCGGGCTCGTCGCCGCGCTCGCGGAAGTGGCGGCCCAGGGCGTGCGCGGCGGGCGCGGATCCGGCCACGGCCGCGACCCGCCACCAGTCGGCGGCCTCGTCCGGGTAGCCCCGCTGGTGCAGCAGCACGCCGAGGTTGTTGGCGGCGGCCCGGTCCCCCTCGCCGGTGGCGCCGCGCAGGTAGGGCTCGGCGCCGTCCAGGTCGCCGCGGCGCAGCAGCAGCGCCCCGAGCACGCTCATGGCGCCGGGGTCCCCCTTGTCGGCGGCGACCCGGTGCCGGGCCTCCAGCTCTGCGTCGCTCGCGGCGTCGACCTCCCCGAACACGTCCTCCGCGCCGTGCCTGTCCAAGAACTCCGCATCGGTCCGCGCGGTCCGCGCGTCGGCGGCCCGAGCCGCCCCCTTGGCCCCCGTGGCCGGTTCGGCTTCCGCCCTCGCAATCCGCCCTGTCTCCAGCAGAGTTGGCCTGTCCCCCATGAATCCCATCGTCGCATCACCTGCTACCCGCGTACACCTGGTATGTCGCAGCCAGTGAGGTCACTACAGCGTTTTGTCGACATGCCCACAGACCGCTAAGTCAAACACGGTCCTGCCCCAACTCACCCGCCCCAGCTACCGCGTGTCCATCCCCGTACATATCCGGGGCATATCCCGGACATGACGAAGGCCCGGATCCATCGGATCCGGGCCTTCGTCTTCAGTAGCGGGGACAGGATTTGAACCTGCGACCTCTGGGTTATGAGCCCAGCGAGCTACCGAGCTGCTCCACCCCGCGTCGGTGAAACCACAGTATCACGACGCGGGACGAAGCCGTTACTCCTTGATCACGAGCCGCCCGTCACTGCCCGGCCGGCTTGGGCGCCGTCAGCTTCGCCTCCGCGTCGACCGCCCGCTTCAGCGCCGCCTTGATCTCGTCCTGTGCCTTGCCGAAGGCTGCCCAGTCGCCGGCCTGCCTGGCCTTCTCGGCGTCGTCGATCGCCTTCTGCGCGTCGGCGAGCGCCGCCTTGACCGTCGGGTCCTGGTTGGTGCCGGTCGGGGGCTGCTCCACGGTTCCGTCGCCCGGCGTGGTCTTCGGGGGCGTCGCCGCCTCGGCACCGAACACCACGTTCAGCGCCTTCTCCAGCGTGTCCTCGAAGGCGGTCTGGTCCCCGTAGGTCACCAGGACCTTCTTCAGCTGCGGAAACTTGAGGCCGCCGCCACGCACGTACACGGGCTCGACGTAGAGCATTCCCTTGTCGAGCGGGACCGTGAGCAGGTTGCCGTACTCCACCTGGGAGTCGCCACGGCTCAGGATGTTGATCTCCTGGGCGATCTCCGGCTTGGAGTTGAACCTCGCCTGGACCAGCTTGGGACCGTCCACCGGGTTCGCGGTGGGCGTCTTCAGCAGCTGGATCTTGCCGTAATCGGCGGTGGTGGGATCGGCGTTGACCGCCATGAAGGCGCTCAGGTTGTCCCGGCCGTTCGGCGTGAGCGTGGTGGTGAGCGAGAAGGCCTGGTTGGGGTCCTTCTGACCCGGCATCTTCATGGAGAGGTAGTACGGCGGAACCGCCGTCCCCGCCTTGGTCGTCGGGTCGTCCGGCACCGCCCAGACCTCGCTGCCGCTGAGGAAGGTCTGCGGGTCGGTGACGTGGTAGCGGGTCAGCAGCTCGCGCTGGACCTTGAAGAGGTCCTGCGGGTAGCGCAGGTGCTCCATCAGGGCCGGCGAGATCTCCTTCTTGTCCTTCACCGTCCCGGGGAAGGCCTTCATCCAGGTCTTGAGGACCGGGTCCTTCTCGTCCCACTGGTACAGCTTCACCGTGCCGTCGTAGGCGTCGACGGTGGCCTTCACCGAGTTCCGGATGTAGTTGACCTGGTTCTCCTGGGCGACCACGGCGCGCTGGGAGTTGGTCAGCGAGTCCGTCGTGCTGTCCCCGAGCCGGGTGCGGGAGGCGTAGGGGTAGCCGTTGGTGGTGGTATAGGCGTCCACGATCCACTGGACCCGGCCGTTGATCACCGCCGGGTAGACGGCTCCGTCGATGGTCAGCCACGGGGCGACCGCCTCGACCCGCTCCTTGGGCGTGCGGTTGTAGAGGATCTTCGAACCGTCGCCGATGGCCCCGGAGTAGAGGATCTGCGGCTCGCTGAAGGCCAGGGCGTACGCGGCCCGGTTGACCGGGTTGTCGAGCTTGACCCCGCTGTTGCCCTCGTAGGTGGTCTCCTTCTCACCCGCGTCGTTGGCGTAGTCGAGCTCCTTCTGCGGTCCGCCGACGATCGAGTACTGCTTCGTCTGCTCGCCGTAGTAGATCCGCTGCTCGTACTTCCCGAGGTCGCCCGTCGAGGGGAGGCCGGACTCGGTGAACGAGGGCTGGCCTCCCGGGGTGACCTCGGTGCCCTTGGCCGCGACCACGCCGTACCCGTGGGTGTAACGGAAGTGGTCGTTGATCCAGTTGTTCTTCGGGACGCCCGCGAGGTTGATCTCGCGGAGCCCGATGACCGTGTCCTGGCCCTTGTACCGGTCGACCGCCAGCGTGGCCGGGAAGCCGTAGTAGCCCTTGTTCTGCTGGAGCTGCTGGAAGGCCGGGGAGACGATGTTGGGGTCGAGGAGGCGGATGCTCGCCGTGGTGTTGGCCTCCTGGCGGAGCACCTTCTTGTCGGCCTTCGGGTCCGGCAGGCCCGCGTACTCCGTCACGGACGCGTCGGCGACCCCGTAGGCGTCACGCGTCGCCTTGATGTTCTTCTGGACGTACGGGGATTCCTTGGCCTGCTCGTTCGGCTGGACCTGGAACTTCTGCACGATCGCCGGGTAGAGCCCGCCGATCAGGATCGCCGAGAGCACCATCAGGCCGAAGCCGATCACCGGCAGCTGCCAGGTGCGGCGCCACAGCGTCGCGAAGAACAGCAGGGCGCAGATCGCGGCGATGGCGACGAGGATCGTCTTCGCCGGCAGGTAGGCGTTCGCGTCGACGTACCGCAGACCCGTCCAGTTGTCGGCGGCCTTGAAGTCGCTGGACTTCACCGCCAGCCCGTACCGGTCGAGCCAGTACGCGACGGCCTTGAGGCCGACGAAGAGGCCGAGCAGCACCGACAGGTGCCCGGTCGCGGCGGCGGTGGCCCGGGCGCCCGGGCTGGTCACGCGCAGCCCGCCGTACAGGTAGTGCACGACGGCCGAGGCGATCAGCGACAGCACGACCGCGGCGAAGCCGAAGCCGAGCAGGAAGCGGTACCAGGGCAGGTCGAAGGTGTAGAAGGACACGTCCATGTGGAACTGGGGGTCCTTCGTGCCGAAGGGCACCCCGTTCACGTACATGAGCCAGGTCTTCCACTGGCCGGCCGCGGAGGCGCCCGCGATCAGGCCGACGAGCACGGCGATGCCGAGGAGCAGCCACTTCTTGTACGGGGCGATGCTCATCCGGTAGCGGTCGAGGCTCTGCTGCTCCATCGACATCGCGCTGAGCGGCGGCCGCAGCCGGTGCGCCAGCCAGATGTTGAAGCCCACGGCCCCCGCCATCAGCAGGCCGAAGACGGCGAATAGGCCGATCTTGGTCCACAGGGTGGTGGTGAAGACCGTCGAGTACTTCACGGAACGGAACCAGAGCCAGTCCGTCCAGAAGCCCGCGAACATGATGAAGAGCATGGCCAGGACGGCCAGCACGCCCAGGGTCATGAGCAGAGTCCGGGCTCGCCGGGAGGGGCGGCCGACTCTCATCCGTGGCCCGGAAGGGCCTCCGCCGCGGTCCGGCATCTGGAAAGCCAAGGTCCACACCTCGAAAGTCGCTGAGTCTGGTATTAACGGGGCCCCCGATCGTAGAGCCCACTCTTGCAACTTACTGAGGCTTTAGTCAGTTCCCGGTATCCGCCGGAAAGGAGGCAGGATGTTGTCCATGTCCAACGTTTCGCCTTCCCCCGGCACCCCGATGGCGGCCAGCCCGCTCACCCGTGCCTGTCTCGAGATCGACGAGTACGCGGCGGGCCTCGGCTGGGACCAGCCCGCGCGGCTGTTCGCCCTCGTCGACACCGCCAGGCTCAAGAAGCAGGAGCCGCGTCTGGCGAGCCAGCTCGGTCTCGACCAGGATGACGCCGGCAACACCTCCCTCACCCCGATCGAGCAGGACAAGCTGCCGGTCGGGACCCCCCTCGACAAGTTCCTGGGCACCGTCGCCTGGCCCGACGCGGTGGTCGGCTGCGCCCTGACGGTGGAGCGGCTGATGCTGCCGCCGTCCGCGGAGGCCTCCGTACCGGAGGGGCTGAGCGACAAGCAGCTGTCGAAGTGGGTCGCCGGTCACCCGGAGCGGCAGGAGGTGCGCCTCACGGTGGCCGTGCTGCGGGACGGCACGCGCGAGTCGGCCGTACGCCTGCGGGAGAAGGACGCCTCGACCGAGGTCCTCACCGGCGGCGGGCTGGTACCCGGGCTGGCCGAGGCGCTGGCGGCGACCTTCTCCTGAGCCGTGGAGGGGGTCAGGACTTGGCGGCTGCGCACTGCGGCAGCCCGGCCTTGTCCCCCTTGCGGATCTTCTCCAGCGCCTTCGTGGCGTCGTCGATGGTGGACACCTTCACCAGGGTCAGGCCGTCGGGCACGTTCTTGGCGGCCGACGCGCAGTTCTCGGCGGGCGTCAGGAAGTACTCGGCGCCCGCGTTGCGGGCCCCGATGGTCTTCATCTGGATGCCGCCGATGGGGCCGACCTTGCCCGTGTCGTCGATGGTGCCGGTACCCGCGACGAACTTGCCGCCCGTGAGGTCCTCGGGGGTCAGCTTGTCGACGATGCCGAGGGCGAACATCAGGCCGGCGCTCGGGCCGCCGACGTCGGCGAGCTTGATGTCGATCGTGAACGGGAAGGCGTGGTCGGTACCCGCCCGGATGCCGACGATGGCGTGACCGTCGCCCTCCGCCTTGCCGGCCGTGATGACGATCTTGGTGGAGCCGGTGGGCTCACGGTTGGCCTTGGCCGCCTCGGCCGCTTCCGCGGCGGGCACGATGGTGAACTCGACCGGGTCGCCCGGCTTGTGCTTGGTGACGAACTTGGCCACGTCCTCGGGCGCGGTGACCGGAGTGCCGTCCACGGCCTTGATCACGTCACCGGCGTGCAGCTTGCCGTCGGAGGGGCTGTCCTTGACGACGGAGGCGACGATCACCCGGGCGGTGACCGGGATGCCGAGCTCCTTAAGCGCCGCGACCTTGGCGCTCTGCTGCGACTGGCTGAACTCCTCGGCGTTCTCCTGGGTGGACTGCTCGTCCGTCTTGCCGTCGGGGTACAGGTTCTCGTGCGGTACGACGATGTTGTCGCCGGCCAGCCACCCGTAGACCGCTTCCAGCAGGTTCATGTCGTAGTCCGCACCGGTGACCCGGACCGTCGTCATGTTGAGGTGGCCGCTGGTCGGGTACGTCTTGCGCCCCGAGATGTTGAGGACGGGCTCGCCGTGCGAGTCCCCGAGCGTGTTCACGGTCGGCCCGGGACTCATCTCCGAGTACGGGACCTTGATGAACACCCCTGCGCAGAGCAGCGCGAACAACACGAGCGTGGAGGCGAGCATCGTCGCGGTGCGGCGTGGCATGGATCCGACAGTACGGGACGGCCCTGTGAGGCGGCTCCCGGGGCCGGTCCGGAAGGGGCCCGAGCACTCGCGGGACGCGTCAGACGGCGTCGGAACCGGAGTGTGCTTCCGCCTTCGCCCTGGCCGGATCGGGCTTGCCCATGGCCTCGCGGAACCGCGCGTAGCCGGCGAGCTCGGATATGTCTCCTTGCGTACGGTCGCGCGCCGCCCAGCTGCCCCATATGCCCGCGCCGATCGCGGCGAACAGCGGAATCAGCAACCACGCCAGAGATGCCATGGGCGTGTCTCCCTACCCCGAAAGTACGTGCCGTTGTGGTGGCTTCAACGCTCGTGCCCGTGGGGGGGTTACGCAAATCGAGGGCGTGTTGCGCGGCCGAACGGGTGCGAGGGTACCCCCTTCCGGGGGCAACCCCGCCGCCGGGGGTCAGCAGGCGCCGACCCACTCCTCGGAGCCGTCGGAGAACGTCTGGTGCTTCCAGATCGGGACCTCGTGCTTGAGGTCGTCGATGAGCATCCGGCAGGCGTCGAAGGCCTCGCCGCGGTGCGGGCAGGACACGGCCACGACGACCGCCAGGTCGCCGACGGAGAGGTCGCCGACGCGGTGCACGGCGGCCAGGGCGCGGACCGGGTACTTGGCCACGACGCGCTCGGCGACGCGGCGCATCTCGGCCTGGGCGGTGGGGTGGCAGGAGTAGCCGAGGGACTCGACGTCGGCTCCGCCGTCGTGGTTGCGCACCGTGCCGACGAAGAGCGTCGTACCGCCCGTCGCGTCGTCGCCGACGGCCTGGAAGACCTCGTCGATCGAGAGCGGGGTGTCACGGATCTCGAGCAGCCGGATGGGGTCCGAAGCGGCCTGCTCGCCGGGGTGGTCGAAGTGCGGTGCCATGCCTTCATCGTGCCCTAGCCGCCGACCCGGCGGAATAGCCGAATCGCCCGTCCCCCGCCCCCCACCTTGGGATCCTCCTACAGGAGCCGATCCGCGGGCCGGCAAATCCAGCCCCGCCGGCGTTTGAGGCGCGGGGTCCGGGGCGGAGCCCCGGAAAGCCCGGGCGCAGCCCGGGGCCCCCGCAACCCGGCCCGGGAGGGCAGCGGCACCCGGCTAGAGCCCCCGCCGCCTCCGCGCCGCGCGGACCACGGCGGCCGCACCCAGCAGCGCGACCGTCGCACCGGCGGCACCCGCGGCGGTGGCGTCCTTGCGGCCCAGCCGCCGCCCCGCGACGGTGTGGCGTCCCGCGACCTCCTGGAGGAGCTCCGCCAGCACCTCCTCGTTCGTCCACCGCGGCCGCCACCCCGCCGCGTGCAGCCCGCTGACGCTGACCACCCACGGGTGCATCGTGTACGCGAGGTCCCCGGCCGGGGACGGCGTGAGCCCGATCCGGTGCAGCCTGGCCGCCGCGCCCAGCGCGACCGCGGACGGGAGCTCCATGCGGCGGATGCCGCTCAGCTCCTCGACCTCCTCCTGCTCCAGCCAGCCCTCGCAGCCGACCGCCAGCTCGCCCTCGACCTTTTCCAGGGCCGCGTACTCCAGCGCGCTGACCAGGTCCTCGACGTGGCAGAACTGCCAGGTCGGCCGGGAGCCGGCCACCACCAGCAGGCGCGGGGACTCGAAGTACCGGGTCAGCGCCGTGTCCGTACCGCCGACGAGGACCGCCGGGCGGACCACGGTCACGTTCAGCCCGGGGTGCGCGCGCGGCGCCCGCCGCCCCAGCCGCTCGATCTCCAGCAGGTCGCCGACGCCGGTCGCCTCGGCGGTGGCCCGCAGCTCGGAGTCCTCCGAGAGCGGGATGTCGTTGTCCGGCAGGGCCCCGTAGACCATCGCCGAGGTGCACAGCACGACCCGGTGCACCCCGGCCGCCGCCGCGGCCGTCAGCACGGTCTGGGTGCCGCGCACGTTGTACGCCGTACGGGCCGCCGGGTCGGTCTCCAGGTCGAGGTCCAGCGCGAGGTGGACGACCACGTCGGCGCCCCGCAGCTTCTCGGCGATCGCGGGGTCCCGTACGTCCAGGACGTGCCACTGGGCGGCCGCGCACTCGCCCCGCCGCTCGTCGATCGCGACGACCTGCTTGACCTCGTCGGACTGGGCCAGCCGGCTCACCAGGGCGGCGCCCACGCCGGTCGCGGCACCGGTCACCGCGATCACGGGGCCGCGCAGGGCCGGGTTACGCGGCTGGCGAACACCATCGGCGCTGTCGCCCGGCTCAGGGCGATTTTCCGGGCTGGGCTTGTCCAAAGCGTGCGGATCCGGGGAACTCACCAGGCGTCTCCAGCGGTTGTCTTCAGTAGGGACGCGCCGTGACGCGTACCTACCAGGTGATGTCCATCCTGCCGCAGCCCAGGAGTCGGCGGAGCACCGAGCCCGCAAGCGGCTCGGGTGTCTACGCTGGGTGGTGTTGTCGGACCATTGCCCGTCGGCACCCGCCGGCGGCCCTACGAGCCGAGGAAACCCGTGAGCGACACCCCATTCGGATTCGGCCTTCCGCCGGAGGAGCCGGACAACGGCGACGAGGGCAAGAAGAAGGGCAATCAGGGCGGTCAGGGCGGCCCGAATCCGTTCGGGTTCCCGGGCATGGGCCTGCCCGGCGGCGCCGGCGGCCAGGGCGGCGCGGACAATCCGTTCGCCGCGATGTTCGGTTCGATGAACCCCAATGACCTGGGCGCGGCCTTCCAGCAGCTCGGCCAGATGCTGAGCTACGAGGGCGGTCCCGTGAACTGGGACATGGCCAAGGACATCGCCCGCCAGACCGTCTCCCAGGGCACGTCGGACGGCGTGAAGGACGTGAGCGTCGGCATCGCCGAGAAGTCGGCCGTCGAGGAGGCCGTGCGCCTCGCCGACCACTGGCTGGACGGCGCGACCTCGCTGCCCTCGGGCGCGACGACCGCCGTGGCGTGGAGCCGTGCCGAGTGGGTCGAGGCGACCCTCCCGGTGTGGAAGGAGCTCGTGGACCCGGTCGCCGAGCGGGTCGGCGCGGCCATGGGCAGCGTGCTTCCCGAGGAGATGCAGGCCATGGCGGGCCCGCTGCTCGGGATGATGCGTTCCATGGGCGGCGCCATGTTCGGCCAGCAGATCGGGCAGGCCGTGGGCGTGCTCGCGGGCGAGGTCGTCGGCTCCACCGACATCGGCCTGCCCCTGGGCCCGGCCGGCAAGGCCGCGCTGCTGCCGCTGAACATCGAGAGCTTCGGCAAGGACCTGGGCGTCCCCTCGGACGAGGTACGGCTGTACCTGGCGCTGCGCGAGGCGGCACACGCCCGGCTGTTCGCGCACGTGCCGTGGCTGCGCTCGCACCTCTTCGGTGCGGTCGAGGGCTACGCCCGCGGCATCAAGGTCGACACCTCCAAGCTGGAGGACGTGGTCGGTCAGCTCGACCCGTCGAATCCGGAGCAGCTGCAGGAGGCGCTCCAGGGCGGCATGTTCCAGCCGCAGGACACCCCCGAGCAGAAGGCTGCCCTGGCCCGCCTGGAGACGGCGCTCGCGCTGGTCGAGGGCTGGGTGGACGCGGTCGTGCACGAGGCGGCGAAGCCCCGTCTGACCTCGGCGGACGCGATGCGCGAGACCATGCGCCGGCGGCGCGCCTCGGGCGGTCCGGCGGAGCAGACCTTCGCGACGCTGATCGGCCTGGAGCTGCGTCCGCGCCGGCTGCGGGACGCCTCGCGGCTGTGGGCCTCGCTCACCGACGCCCGCGGGGTGGACGGGCGCGACGGGCTGTGGGAGCACCCGGACATGCTGCCGACGGCCTCCGACCTGGACGACCCGGACGGCTTCGTGCACCGCGAGCAGATGGACTTCTCGGAGCTGGACAAGATGCTCGGCGAGGCCGCGGAGAAGCGCGACGAGGACGGCGGCGAGAAGTGAGCCTGCACGAAGACGCGGTCCTCGTACTGAAGGAGTACGAAGGCCAGCCCGAGCTTCGCGACGTCTACCTGGAGCACCTCGCCGCCCACGAGGACGGGGTCTACAAGCCCTGCCAGGCCGGGCACGTCACCGGCAGCGCCCTGGTGATCGACCCGGTGGGCGGCAGGGTCCTGCTGACCCTGCACAAGAAGCTGGGCATGTGGCTGCAGATGGGCGGCCACTGCGAGCCCGGCGACGAGACCCTGTCCGGGGTGGCGCTGCGCGAGGCCGTCGAGGAGTCGGGGATCCCGTCCGGGCTGACGCTGCTGCCCGGCGGGCCGGTGCGGCTGGACCGGCATCCGATCCCGGCGCCCTGCAACTGGCACCTGGACGTGCAGTACGCGGCGCTGGCCCCGGCCGGCGCGGTGGCGGAGATCAGCGACGAGTCCCTGGACCTGCGCTGGTTCCCGTACGAGGAGGTGCCGGCGGTGGCCGACGCCTCGGTCGTGCGGCTGCTGGAGGCGACCTTGGCGCGGATCGGCGGCTGAGCCTCGGATCACGACGAAGGGGTGGTCCCTGCTCGGGACCGCCCCTTCGTCGTGATCACCGGCTCGCGGCTAGTTCCAGGCGTTGTTCTGGTTCTGCGCGTGCGCGCCGTGCTGGCCCATGCCGTACTGGGCGGCGAGGCCCTGGCCGAGCTGGGCGTTCTGCGGCGGCAGCACCTCGCTGGGCTGGACCAGCGCGAAGCCGGTGCCCAGGAAGCTGAGCTCCCAGCCCTCGCCGGTGTTGCCGCGGCGCCGCCAGACGCCGGTGGAGTGCGTCTGGGCCTGCATCTGCACGCGCAGCGAGGTGGACCAGGCGACGATGGCGTCCGCGTCGGCGTTGACGTACTTGTCGGGCGTGACCTGCATCATCAGCGGCTGACCGGAGGTCATCAGGGCGACCTTGCCGCGGCCGGTGATGTTCAGCTGGTACTTGCCGGTGCCGGAGACCCCGTACTGGCTGTCCACCGCGATGGCCTCGGTGTGCAGCGTGGAGTCCATGGCCAGCACGTAGCCGCTGTCGACGGTGAGGCCGTCCTGGTCCACGTCCACGACGTGCACGTACTGGGCGAGGTTGGCCAGGTAGACCGTGCCCTGCCCGGAGCAGCGCATGAGGTCCAGGCCCTCGCCGGTGCGGGCGCGGGCGGTGCGCTGGGTGGTGCTCTGGTACTCGCCGTCGAAGTCGACGATGCCCTGGTAGGCGACCATCGCGCCCTTGCGGGCGAGTACGTCGTCGTGGCCGGTCAACGTGACCCGCAGCAGCTGCGGGTTCTGGACGGCGTACCGCTCCTGGGACTGCGCCTCGGCGTGGGCGAAAAGTGAGCTCTGCATGATGTGCCTTTCCCCCCTCAGCCCCGGGCCCGGAGCCGGTCGGTGCTGTCCTCGCTGGGCTGTACGACGACGATGCCCTGGCCGGAGAAGGCCATCTGGTAGGCCTCCCCGCTGCCGCGACCGATCAGGGACGAGGCCTTGAAGCTGCGCTTGCCCTTGACCTTGAGGTTCGGCGACCAGGCGACGAGCGCGTCGGGGTCGACGTACGTCTCGTCCTCGCCGCGGCCGCAGTCGACGACGATCGGGGTGCCGCGGGAGGTGATGGCGACCCAGCCGGTGCCGGAGATCCCCACGTTGAACAGGCCCTGGCCGGCGAACTTCGCCATGCCCTTGACCCGCTCGACGCCCCACTGGAGGTGGGCGTCGAAGGCCAGCAGGTTGGTGCCGTTGACGGAGAGGGAGTCGTTGTTGAGGTTGATCACGACGACGTCCGCGCCGTAGTCGGCGAGGTAGAGCAGGCCGTCGCCGGTGCACTTCATGAGCGGTGCGCCTTCGCCGGTGAGCCACTGCGAGGCCATCTGGCGGACGGCCGGCGGGTTGGGCTCGTACTGGACGAAGCCCTCGTAGGCGACCATCGAGCCCGTGCGGGCGAAGAGGTCCTGGCCGCTCTGCATGGCGACCTTGAGCATGGCCTTGCCGTGGTTCTCCATGCGGGCCGTGACAGGGGTCGGGGCGTAGCCCGCGAGCTGCTGGTTCGTTGCGTTCATGTCGGGCTCCCTCAGACCTCGTACGGCTGGACGACGATGAAGTTGCCGGGAGCGCCGCGGAACTGGAGGTTCACGGTCTCCCCGCTGTGGCCGGGGTAGGCGTTGCGCCGGAGCCGGACCTGGCTGGAGATGATCACCTGGGAGGCGGCTGACCACGCCACGATGGCGTTGCTGTCCGCGAAGGTGGTCGGGGTGACGGGCAGGACGACCGGGACGCCCTGCGTCTTGACGATCACGGTGCCGGTGCCCTGGAACTGCATGGTGAACAGGGCGCCGCCGGGGATGCCGTGGCCCTCGATGCGGCGGACCTCGTGCTGGAGCGACTCGTCGAAGGCGAGGACGTTCTCGGCGGACACGCAGATCGCGTCGCCCTGGAGTTCGATCGCGTGCAGGTGGGCGCCGTTCTCCGCGAGGAAGACCTGGCCGCGGCCGGTGCAGCGCATGAGCTGCATCTCCTGGCCGGTGGCGTTGCCCACGATGCGGCCGGCGAAGCCCGCTCCCTTGTAGCTGAAGTCGACCTTGCCCTGGTACAGGACCATGCTGCCCTGGCGGGCGAGGACGGCCTGGCCGCCCATGCTGAGGTCGACCCGCATGAGCTGCTGGTTCTGCGGGGTCCAGCGGGCGCCCGTGGGAGCTTCCTTGTACGGCTGGAGGGCGGCGGCGAGACCCGCCCCCGCGGCCGGGGCGGCCTGCTGGGGGTAGCCGGGCTGCTGCGGATAGCCGGGCTGCTGGCCGTACGCGGGGGGCTGCTGGCCGGGGACCTGGCCGTACGCGGGCGGCTGCTGGCCGACCGGGTGGCCGTACGACGGCTGCTGGCCGTAGGGCGCGGGGACCGGGCCGGGCGGCGGCGGGACCTGTCCGTACGGCTGCTGCTGGGGCGGCTGGCCGTAGGGCGCGGGCTGCGCCGGCGCCGGCGGGACCAGCGGCGCGGCCATGGTGGGCGCGCTGTGCTGCGGGTACGCCTGCGGCTGCGGGGCGGGGGCCTGGCCGCCGTAGGAGGGCGTGGGGGCCGGGGCCTGCGGTGCCGGGGCCTGCGGGGCGTGTGCCTGTGGGGCGGGGGCGCCGAAGGCGGGGGCGCCGAAGGCGGGGGCCGGGGCGGCCGCCTGCGGCGGCGCGGCGAACCCGGGCGTGGCCGGGGCCTGGGCCGGGACCTGCTGCTGCGGTTCCTCGTCGGCGACCTCGCCGCCGAAGTTCTTCAGCAGCGCCTCGAGTCCGCCGTCGAAGCCCTGGCCGACGGCCGCGAAGCGCCAGACGTCCTTGAGGTAGAAGTCGCCGAGCATGACGGCCCGCTCGGTGCTGAACTCCGAGCCGTTGAACGAGTACCGGACGACCTCTTCGCCGCCCGCCACGATCCGGATGTAGCCGGGGCCGATCTGCGACATCTGTCCGGCGCCGTCGATGGTGGCGGTGAAGGACAGCTTGTGGATGTGCGCCGGGATGCGGTCCAGGGTCACCCGGAAGGATTCCGCGTCGCCGGACTGCGCGCCGAGCAGCTGGATGGACTCCTCCGGCGACTTCGGCTGGTTGAAGAAGACGAAGTAACGGTCGTCCGACAGCTGTTCGTTGGCGTCGAGGCCGAAGCAGCTGATGTCGAAGGTGAGTCCGGGTCCGGAGATCTGGACGCCTACGTACAGATCCGTGCCCGCCGTCAGATCACTGATCTTGGCCTTGTGGCCTCGTTGGAATTCCCTGGCCATACGTAACGACCGTCCCCCATCCCGACTGTGAATACGTGCCGCTCAGGCTAACGGCAACTTCCGACATCCGGCCAAGCCGGTACCGACCCGGTACATATCACGCCGCGCCGCTCGGGACCTATTCGTCGCGGGTGGCGGGGACCTTCGGCAGCCGCTCGGCCGCGACGACCCCCTCCAGGTATCCGCGGGCCCGTTCGGTCTTCGGGTAGGCCTCCAGCAGCTCCCAGAAGCGGGGGCCGTGGCCGGGGACCAGGAGGTGGGCGAGCTCGTGCAGGAGCACGTAGTCGACCACGTACTCCGGCATCCCCTGGAGGCGGTGCGAGAGCCGGATGCTGCCCTCGGCCGGTGTGCAGGAGCCCCAGCGGGTGTTCTGGTTGGTGACCCAGCGGACCGAGCGCGGGCGGGCGCGGCCGCCGAAGTACTGCTCCGACAGACGCTCGGCGCGCTCGCCCAGTTCCGCGTCGCCGAAGGTGCGTTTGCCCTCCTGGGCGGCGAGTTTGTCGAGCATGACGCCCACCCAGCGCCGCTCCTCCGCCTCGGACATCCGGGCAGGGATGAGGACGACCGTACGGTCACCCTCGCGGTAGGCGGATACGGTCCTGCGGCGGCGCGCGCTCCGGCGGACTTCCACGGCTCGCTGCGTTGGGTCGGCGGACACGCCACGACGGTACCCGGTGGGCGTGGTGGAAGTCCCGCTCGTCCAGGGTTCGAACATGATCGATTCACGGCGGGTCCACGGAACATCCCTTTTCTCCATCTCATATGCCTAATACCTCTCGCCTGTGGACAAATTTCTGCACGGAATTCGGCGGGCGGGCACTGTTGCGGAAGTGGCCGCGGAAGACGCGGAAATCGGGGTCGGATCGGGACCCGGATCGGTGACCTGGATCGGCGACCTGAATCGAGGTCTCGATCGGGATCCGGATCGGGATCGGGGGAGGACGGCGATGTATCCGAAGGTGAAGCCCGCGCTGGCGCGGGCGTGGAGGGATCTGCAGACGGTGCAGTTCGGGGTGACCCCGGCGCACGCGGTGGCGCTGGGGCCGGTGGACACGGCGACGGGCGCCCTGATCGATCGGATCGACGGGACCCGGGGAATGGAGCTGCTGCGCGCGGAGGCCACGGCGATGGGGCTGCCGGACGGTCAGGCGGACGAGGTGGTGCGGCGGCTGGCGGGAGCCGGCCTGATCGACGACGTCACGGCGGGCGGTCCGCGGGCGCAGGCCGTGCGCAAGCGACCGGAGGTCCTGGAGCGGCTGGGGCCCGACCTGGGCTCGCTCTCCCTCGTCCACCGCGAGCCGGGAGGGGACTTGCGGGGTGTCGCCGCGCGCCGGGCGATACGGGTCCAGGTGCGCGGGAGCGGCCGGGTGGGCGCGGTGATCGCCTCGGTCCTGGCGGGGGCGGGCGTGGGCCGGGTCGAGGTCCTCGACGGGGGCCGCGTGGAGCCGGCGGACGTGGCGCCCGGCGGGATCGGGCCCGGCGGTGTGGGCCGGCTGCGGGCCGAGGCGGCCGGGAAGGCGGTGCGCGAGTCGGCCCCGGGCCCCGCCCCGAGAACCGGGGAGCAGACGGGGGCCGAGCCCGGGCTGTCCTTGGTGGTGGTCGCGCCCCGGGACGGACTGGGGGCCTGGGCCCCGGATCCGGAGACCTCGGCCGGCTGGGTCGCCACCGGAGTCCCGCACCTGTTCGCGGGTGTGCTGGAGGGCACCGGGCTGGTGGGGCCGCTGGTACTGCCGGGGGCGACGGCCTGCGCCGGGTGCATGGAACGCGACCAGGTCGACCGGGATCCGGCCTGGCCGAGGATGCTGGTGCAGTGGAGATCGGCGCACCGGCGCCGCGCGGGCGCCGCCTGCGATCTGGGGCTGTCCACGGCGGTGGCCGGCCTGGCCGCGGCCCACGCGCTGTCCTTCCTCGACGGCGAACTCCCGGCGAGCACGGGCTCCCGCTGGGAGGCCGCGCTGCCCTCCCTGCACTGGGAAGCCGTCCCGGTACGCCCGCACCCCGACTGTCCGTGCGGGGCGAGCACGACACGTCCAGCGGCGCTGGAGCACGCGGGAGGAGGATCAGGAGCGGACCGGGAGGGAGGGCCATGACAGGATGCGTTGGGTCCGCCGGGCCGGAGGGCGGGCCAGAGGCTGCCACTTGCGGCGCAGCTGTCTGGGAAACGGAGGGGCGTTATGTCTGATCTTCCCCGGAAAGCGGTCACCCGTACCGCGAAGCTGGCCGCGCTGCCGCTCGGCATCGCGGGTCGGGCCACATGGGGGCTGACCAAACGGATCGGCGGCAAGTCGGCCGAGATCGTCGCGCGGGAGCTTCAACAGCGCACAGCGGAACAGCTGTTCCGCACGCTCGGGGAGCTGAAGGGCGGCGCCATGAAGTTCGGGCAGGCCCTGTCGGTCTTCGAGTCGGCCCTGCCCGAGGAGGTCGCGGGGCCCTACCGGGCGGCACTGACGAAGCTTCAGGAGGCGGCCCCGCCGCTGCCCTCGGCGACGGTGCACCAGGTGCTGGCGGACCGACTCGGCGCGGACTGGCGGGAGCTGTTCGAGGAGTTCGAGGACAAGCCGGCCGCGGCGGCCTCCATCGGCCAGGTGCACCGGGCGGTGTGGCACGACGGTCGTGCCGTGGCCGTCAAGGTCCAGTACCCGGGGGCCGGCGAGGCCCTGCTGTCGGACCTGAAGCAGCTGGGACGGTTCGCGGGTCTGCTGGGGCCGCTGATCCCCGGCATGGAAATCAAGCCGCTGATCAAGGAGTTGCGCGACCGGGTCGCCGAGGAGCTCGACTACGAGCTGGAGGCGGAGGCCCAGCGGACGCACGCGGACGCCTTCGCGGACGACCCGGACGTGGTCGTGCCGGATGTCGTGCACCAGGGCGACCAGGTGCTGGTGACCGAGTGGATGGAGGGCACCCCGCTGTCGGAGGTGATAGCCGACGGCACCGACGAGGAGCGTGACCGCGCCGGTCAGCTGCTGGCCCGGTTCCTCTTCTCCGGTCCCGCGCGCACCGGCCTGCTGCACGCGGATCCGCACCCGGGCAACTTCCGCCTGATATCGGGCGCGGACGGTCGGATGCGGCTTGGCGTCCTGGACTTCGGCACGGTCGACCGGCTGCCCGGGGGCTGGCCCGAGCCCATCGGCCGCTCGCTGCGGATGACGCTGGACGGCGATGCCGAGGGGGTCTACGGCCACCTGTGCGCGGAGGGCTTCGTGAGGGAGTCCATAGAACTGGACCCCGATGCGGTGCTGGACTACCTGAAGCCGATCATCGAGCCCGCCGAGGCGGAGGAGTTCACCTTCACCCGGCCGTGGCTGCGCGGCCAGGCGGCGAGGATCGCCGATCCCCGTTCTCCCGCGCACCAGTTGGGCCGGCAGATCAACCTGCCGCCCTCGTACCTGCTGATCCACCGCGTGACGCTGAGCACCATCGGGGTGCTGTGTCAGCTGGGCGCGACGGTGCGGCTGCGGGAGGAACTGGACACCTGGCTGCCGGGGTTCGCCTCCGACGAGTGACGCCGGGGGCGGCCGGGGGCGGCCGGGGGCGGCCGGGGGCGGCCGGCGCCGGTCACCACCAGGAGGAGTCGAGCCTGCCTTCGATCGCGCGGAGGTTGGCGCGCGCGCAGTCCACGCAGAAGTACTGTCTGGTCCCGTTCTCCACCGAACAGGTCCAGGTGGGCGGGGGGCCGGGCGGGGCCTGGGTGCCGCAGCGCGCGCAGACGACGGGCTCGGGCTCGGTTCCCGGTGTAACGGGGTGGGAAGTCGGCTGGTCCACCTACAGACGATATCCCCGTACGGGGTGGACAGCCGTCCGCAACGCACCGGGGGGACCGGTCCCTTCGGACCGGTCCCCCCGGTGGTGCCGTATTCGGCTCTTAGTGCATGACGGCCATGGCCAGCGCGCGGCGGGCGCGCAGCGAGACGCGCTCGGCTCGCCGCTGCATGCGGCGGGCGGCGACCAGGCGACGGGCGTGACGCTCGGCGTCCACCTCGCGCATGCGGTCGTCCATATGGGCACGAGCCAGGGCTTCTGGGATGAGTTGCATTTCACGGGTCCTGTTCTGACGCGAGGTGATCTCGCCTGCGGTGATGAAGTCTGCGTGGGCGGCGCCGTGCGGCTGCTCGCTCGTGGTGTAGAGGGACATGAGGGCCTGCTTCAGGGGGTCGTGCGTGTGGGGGCGGTCGATGGTTCCGAGGGCGGTCATGCCGCTGCAACCGGGTTCTTGCGCGGACGGCCACGGGGGCGCTTCCGGGCTACGACGACACCCTGGACGAAGAGCTCTCCGCCCCAGACGCCCCAGGGCTCACGACGCTCGGTCGCCCCGGCGAGGCAGGCCTCGACGAGCGGGCAGGTACGGCACAGGGACTTCGCGTACTCGACGTCCGCCGGGGACTCGGCGAAGAAGACCTCCGGGTCGAAGGTGCGGCAGGGAACCGGGACGCCGAGGTTCTCGATGGCGTCGTCGAGCGCGGTGAGCGCGGTGAGCGGGGTCAAGGTGGAGTCCTCCGGGACTGCGGGCGGGGAGAGGGTCTGCGATACGGACGGGGCGTGCGCTTCGAGTTGCACGGTGTTTTCTTCCTCGTCTTGGTCGGCTAGTCGTTCCGGCCGGTCGGCCGGTCGCGGCTGGTCTGGTTCTGCCAGTCCCGAGGCCCCTTCGCTCCGTCATCCCCGTTCGGGGACAAACAGAAGGGCCGCGGATCCCGGGTGGGGTTCCGCGGCCCTGAAGGCGCCGGCCTGATCTTTCGATCAGGCTGGATCACTCCAGGGTTCGAGCCCACGGAAGGCCCACATCAGGTGGTGCTGGTGCTTCGTCGTCTGCTTCGTCTTGGATCCGGCACCGGCTGCGGCGGCGAAGCCATAGGCGCCCTGCGCCTGAGCTTCTGCTGCCAGTACTGCCACCGGTGCCTGGGTCGGTCGCTCATTGCGCGCGCTGACCGGAAGGCTCGCCAGCAGGGCGGGGCGGTCGGCGGAAATCGCGGACGCACCGGTACCCCGGAGGGAGACGGAACCGAGCAGGCAGGAAGCGGCGACCGAGCGATCGGTCATTTTGGTGAAGGTCATGAAGCTGGTCACTGGTCTCGCCTCCTCTCGGCGTCTCGGGGACCTGGCCCCGGGGGGCCCGTCCCATGCGTATTCGGATAAGTACAGCACGGAGCCGGGGCTTCGGAGAAGCCACCGTTTCCGTTGCTAAGAACCTATGGGTCTTCGCTGGGCATGTGCAAACTATTTTTCCGACGAGTTTCTACGCGTCGTCAGAATCCTCGGTTCCGCTCTCCTGGCCTGCGCAGATGGCCAGGACGTCGGCGCCGTACCGCTCCAGCTTGCGGGCGCCCACTCCGGAGATCATCGCGAGCTCCCCCGGCTCGGCGGGCGCGGCCTCGGCGATCGCCATCAGCGTCTTGTCCGTGAAGACGCAGTAGCCGGGCAGTCCCTGCTGCTTCGCCTGGACCGCGCGCCAGTCCCGCAGCCGCTCGTAGAGCCCTTCGTCCATGCCGGACGGGCAGTCCTCGCAGCGCATCAGTTTGAGCTCGCCGGCCTCGGTCAGGGTCTTGCGGCACACCCGGCACAGCGTGGGGCCCCGGACGGCGCGCCTCCGGGCCAACCGGTCGGCCGCGGAGCCCGGCAGGCTCCCCGGGGCCGCGGAGCCCGGCCGCAGGCCGTTCAGGAAGCGGCTGGGGCGCCGGGAGGCCCTGCCTCCCGGGGCGCGGGAGAGCGCCCAGGAGAGCGTCAGGTGCAGCCGCGCCCGGGTGACGCCGACGTAGAGGAGCCGGCGCTCCTCCTCGACCTGCTCGTCCGTCTTGGCGTATGTGATCGGGATCATGCCGTCGGTGAGGCCGACGAGGAACACGGCGTCCCACTCCAGGCCCTTCGCCGCGTGCAGCGAGGCCAGGGTGACGCCCTGCACCGTCGGGGCGTGCTGGGCGGCCTTGCGTTCCTCCAGCTCGACCGTCAGGTCCGCCAGGGTGGCCCCGGGCCGGCTGCGGGCGAAGTCCTCGGCGAGACGGACCAGCGCGGCCAGCGATTCCCATTGGTCGCGGACGGCGCCGGAGCCGGCCGGCGGCTCCGCGGTCCAGCCGGTGGAGCTGAGTACGGCGCGGACCTGGGAGCCCAGCTCCACGATGTCGTCGAGGACCCGGTCGTTCCCGCTCCCTGCGGAGCGGGCGGCCCCGCGCAGCGCGAGGATCGCCTTCTGGACCTCCTGCCGCTCGAAGAACCGCTCGGCCCCGCGCAGCTGGTAGGGGACCCCGGCGTCGGCGAGGGCCTGCTCGTAGACCTCGGACTGGGCGTTGATGCGGAAGAGCACGGCGATCTCGCCGGCCGGGACGCCCGCCGCGATCAGGTCGCGGATCCGGTGGGCGACGCCCTCGGCCTCGGCGGGCTCGTCGGGGTACTCGGCGTAGACGGGGTCGGGGCCGGTGTCGCGCTGCGAGACCAGTTCCAGGCGGTGTTCGGCGGCCCGGCCCCGGGCCTGCTTCAGCAGCCCGTTGGCGAGGTGGACCACCTGGGGCGTGGAGCGGTAGTCGCGGACCAGCTTGACCACGGTGGCCTGCGGGTAGCGGGTGCGGAAGTTCAGCAGGTGGTCGGGGGTGGCGCCGGTGAAGGAGTAGATGGTCTGGCTGGCGTCGCCGACGACGCAGAGGCTGTCGCGCTCGCCGAGCCAGAGGTCGAGCAGCCGCTGCTGGAGCGGGCTGACGTCCTGGTACTCGTCGACCACGAAGTGCTGGTACTGGGCGCGGATCTGCTCGGCGATGTCGTGCCGGTCCTGGAGGATGCCGACCGTCAGGAGCAGCACGTCCTCGAAGTCGATCATCGCGCGGTCGCGCTTGAGCTGCTCGTACGTCCCGTAGATCTGTGCGATCTCGGCGAGGTCCCGGGGGGCCTCGCGGCCCGCCTTGACGGCGGCCGCCGGATAGTCGGCGGGCACCGTCTGGGTGACCTTGGCCCACTCGATCTCGCCGGTGACGTCGCGCAGCTCGTTGCGGTCGAGGCGGATGCGGCAGCGGGCGCCGGCCTCGGCGACGAGCTGGATCTTGCGTTCCAGCAGCCGCGGCACGTCCCCGCCGACCGCCTTGGGCCAGAAGTACTGCAGCTGGCGCAGGGCGGCGGAGTGGAAGGTGCGGGCCTGGACGCCGCCGGCGCCGAGACCGCGCAGGCGGCCGCGCATCTCCCCGGCCGCGCGGTTGGTGAAGGTGACGGCCAGCACGCTGGCGGGCATCAGCTGTCCGGACTGGACCCCGTACGCGATCCGGTGGGTGATCGCGCGGGTCTTGCCCGTACCGGCGCCGGCCAGCACGCACACCGGTCCGCGCAGGGTCGTCGCGACCTCGCGCTGCTCCGGGTCCAGGCCCAGGAGCACCGCGTCGGCCGATTCCGGGGAATCTGCGGAAGCGGGGAAGGACGGGGAGTGCGTTGCTGCTGTCACCCCGCAATGCTGCCAGGTCTCGTGGGTCGGGCGGGAAACTTGTCCACAGCCCGCGCGTATCCGTCGTACTTGTACGACTAGGGGCGTGGTACGGGAATGGCGGCGGCGTCCCGTACGTTCGGGTACTCGGACCAACGAGCCCTCACGAAGGAGAGCGCAGCATGCAGGACACGGGCACCGTCACGATGTACAGCACGACCTGGTGCGGCTACTGCCGCCGGCTGAAGACCCAGCTGGACCGGGAAGGCATCGCGTACAACGAGATCAACATCGAGCTCGACCCGGCGTCCGCGGCATTCGTGGAGAAGGCGAACGGCGGCAACCAGACCGTTCCCACCGTGCTCGTGAAGTCCGCCGCCGGCAACGAGTCCGTCATGACGAACCCGAGCCTGGCCCAGGTCAAGCAGGCCCTCGCCGTCTGAGCGGCCGAGCGGCCCACGGGGCTCGGCCGAGCCCGTCAGAAAGGCCCCCGCCTCGGCGGGGGCCTTCTGCTGTGACGAAAGTGCTGTGACGAACGTTACGCGGCGACGAAACTCACGCGGCCGGCTTCGGCAGCGGTTCGCCGTACCAGTTCTCGACGAGGCGCGCCGCGATGGAGATGCCCGACGGGGGCACCACCTCGCCGGTCTCGAACGCGCGGCGCAGGTCCTCGCGGGAGAACCAGCGGGCCTCCTGGATCTCCTCGCCGTCCACGTTGATCTCCGAGGTGGTGGCGCGGGCCGTGAAGCCCAGCATCAGGCTGTAGGGGAAGGGCCACGGCTGGCTGGCCACGTACTCGACCTCGCCGACCCTGACGCCCGCCTCCTCCCACACCTCGCGCACGACGGACTGCTCGATGGACTCGCCCGGCTCCACGAAGCCGGCCAGGGTCGAGAAGCGGCCCTCGGGCCAGTGGACCTGGCGACCGAGCAGCGCGCGGTCCTGCTCGTCCGTGACCAGCATGATCACGGCCGGGTCGGTGCGCGGGTAGTGCTCGGCGCCGCAGCCCGGACAGCGGCGGATGTGTCCGGCGGCCGCGACGACCGTCCGCTCGCCGCAGCGGGAGCAGAAGCGGTGCATCCGCTGCCAGTTCTCCAGCGCCACGGCGTGCACCATCAGTCCGGCGTCGCGGTGGCCCAGCAGCAGTCCTGCCTCGCGCAGGCCGGCTGGGCGGGCCGACTGGTCCATGCGGCCGGGCAGCGAGTCCTTCTGCAGCGCGAAGTACCGGACGCCGTCCTCGTCGGTGCCCAGGAAGTACCGGTGCGTCTCCGTGGCCGGGGCCTCGAAGGCCGCGGTCATCACGATGCCGGTGCCCCCGTCGGGGGTGTCGTCGATCAGCACCTGACCGCCGGAGACGACGAAGACACGGGTGGTGGGGTGGCTCCAGGCCGCGGCGAGCCACGCCTCGTCGAGGCGGTGGTGCGCGGCGCGGTCGATTCCGCTGGGCGCGGCGAGCGAGAGCGGACGCTCGGTACGGGTGCTCACAGGTACTTCCAACTCCCCCGGTGGTGGGACTAGGCAGGCGTACGGACTACGAGTGCGGCGGGTGCGGGTGCGGTGCTGCGGATGCGGTGGTGCGGGTGTCAGGCGCTCCCGTCACGGTGGGTCGCTGCCAGGTCGCCCCACAGGTAGGCGGTCGTCTCGACGCCCTTGAGGAGGAGGTCCAGCTCCACCTTCTCGTTCGGCGAGTGCCAGCCGTCGGAGGGTACCGAGATGCCGAGGAAGAGGACGGGGGCGTCCAAAACGTCCTGGAGGTCGGCCGCCGGACCCGAGCCGCCCTCGCGGGTGAAGCGGACCTTCTCGCCGAAGGCGCGGCCCATGGCCCGTACGACCGACTGCAGGGCCGGGTGGTCCAGCGGGGTCAGGCACGGGCGGGTCGGGGCGCCGAAGGTGATGGAGTGCCGGATGCCGTCCGGGATGCGGGCGGCGACCCAGTCCCTGACGGCCGCCTCGACCTCGTACGGGTCCTGCCCGGAGACCAGGCGGAACGAAAGCTTCAGGTGGGCGGAGGCGGGCACGATCGTCTTGCCGCCGGGGCCCTGGTAGCCGCCGCCGATGCCGTTGACCTCGGCGGTCGGGCGGGCCCAGACCCGCTCCAGGGTGGAGTAGCCGGCCTCGCCCGCGGCCGCGTGGGACTTGGCCGTGCGCAGCCATTCCGCCTCGTCGAAGGGCAGCTCGGCGATGAGCGCGCGCTCCGCGTCGGTGAGCTCGGCGATGCCCTCGTAGAAACCGGGGATCGTGACCCGGCCGTCCTCGTCGTGCAGGGCGGCGACCAGGCGGGCGGCGACGGTGGCCGGGTTCGGCACGGCCCCGCCGAAGGCGCCGGAGTGGATGTCCTGGTCCGGGCCGTGGAAGTCGATCTCGCAGTCGGCGACGCCGCGCATGCCGGTGCAGACGGTCGGGGTGGTCTCGGACCACATGCCGGTGTCGGAGACGATCACGACGTCGGCGGCGAGCTCGGCGGCGCGGGCCTCGACGAGCGCGCGGAAGTGCGGGGACCCGGACTCCTCCTCGCCCTCGATGAGGAGCTTCAGGTTCACGGCGGGGGCGGCGGCGCCGGTGGCCGCCAGGTGCGCGCGCACCCCGAGGGTGTGGAAGAACACCTGGCCCTTGTCGTCGGCGGCGCCGCGACCGTACATCCGGCCGTCCTTGACCACGGGCTCGAACGGCTCGGTGTGCCAGCCGTCGGCGAGGGCGGCGGGCTGGACGTCGTGGTGCCCGTAGACGAGGACCGTGGGGGCGTCCGGGTCCGCGCTCGGCCAGTGCGCGAAGACGGCGGGGGCGCCGTCGGTCTCCCAGACCTCGGTGACCGGGAAACCGGTCTCCTTGAGCTTCGCGGCCAGCCATTCGGCGCTGCGGCGCACGTCGTCCGCGTGCTCGGGCTGCGCCGAGACGGACGGGATGCGCAGCCACTCGGCGAGGTCGTCGAGGAAGGCGGCGCGATGGGTGTCGATGTACGTGCGGACGACGCTGTCCGGCGTGCTGAGGCTCATGGCCACGAGCCTAGCCTTCCGCCTGAGCGTCACCGTCCGTGCCCGGTTTGCCTTGGAGGATCCGCTCAAGGCGGGCCCGGTCGGGGAGGTTGCGGGGGCGGATCACCCGGCCGCTGCGCACGTGCAGGAAGGCGGCCCTGACCTGTTCGAGGGGGGTGCCGGTGGCTTCCGCCCAGGCCAGGCGGTACACGGCGAGCTGGAGCGGGTCGGCCTCGGTGGTGCGGCCGGTCTTCCAGTCGACGATCTCGTAGCCGCCGTCCTCGGTGCGGTACACGGCGTCGATCCGGCCGCGGATGACCCGGCCGGCCAGGGTGAGCTGGACCGGGGCCTCCATGCGGTGGGGCGGGCGGTCGGCGTATTCGCTGCGCTCGAAGGCGGCCTTGAGGGCGTCGAGGTCGGCCTCGTCCGCGATCTCCTGGTCGGAGCCGGGCAGCTCGGTGGCGGGGTCGAGGACGTCGAGGATCGGGAGGGGGAGCTCGTCGAAGCGGGACTCCACCCAGGCGTGGAAGCGGGTGCCCTGGCGCGCCGCGGGCTGCGGGGGCTTGGGCATGGGGCGGGCGAGGTCGCGGGCGAAGCCCTGCTCGTCGGCGGCGAGGCGGAGGAGTTGACTGGCGGAGAGGGCCGGCGGCAGCGGTACGTCCCGGACGGCCGCCCGGGCACGGCGGAGCTCGCCCTCCAGGGCGTCGAGGTCACGGTCCCAGGAGGCGACCGTCCGCGCCTCTTCGGGGGTGAGGGGGGTCGTGGCGGCCTGCGGCCGTGGGGCGGGCGGGGTGGGCCCTACGGGCCGGGGCGCGGGCTGCCTCCCGGCGGGGGTCGGGGCGGCCGGGGCGTCGGCCTCCGGCCAGAGGTCGTCGTCGTACGGGTCGGCGGCGGGGGCGGGCCGGAAGGGGCCGTCCCCCGCCCCACCCCTTCCCGCAACCGGGGCTCCGCCCCGGCCCCCGGTGGGGTGCGGGCCCGCGGCCCAGGCCTCGACCGCCCAGGGGTCGTCGAGGTCCGGCCCCTCGGCCGGGGCACCGGCCACGGGCGCGGCTGCGCCGGCGGTGGGCCGGGGACCGGCCCAGGACTCGGCAGCCCAAGGGTCCTCGAAGTCCGACCCGGCGGCCGGGGCCGGGCCTTCGGGTGCGGGTACGCCGGCGGTGGGCCGGGGACCGGCCCAGGACTCGGCAGCCCAAGGGTCCTCGAGGTCCGACCCGGCGGCCGGGGCCGGGCCTTCGGGTGCGGGTACGCCGGCGGTGGGCCGGGGACCGGCCCAGGGCTCGGCAGCCCAGGGGTCGTCGGAGTCCGCCCCGGCGGCCGGGGCCGGGCCTTCGGGTGCGGGTACGTCGTGGGCGGGGCCGGGCTCGGCCCGGGGGTCGTCGGAGTCCGGGCCGTCGGCCCTGGTCGCCTGCCCGGGCTCCGCGGCGCCCGCCGCCGAGCCGGGCGCGGACCGGGAGGCGGCCGCCCAGAGGTCTTCCGGAGGCGGGGCGTCGCCCGGTTGGGCGGACGGCCAGGGTTCGTCCTCGTAGGACGGGTCCTCGCAGTGGGGGGGCCAGAGGTAGGGGTCCTCCTCGGGCGGCGGCGGGGCGGCCAGGTGGGATTCGACCAGGGCCGCCGCCGCGCGGCGCAGGGCGAGGGAGGCCGGGTCCAGAGGGAGCGGCCAGGAGTGGTCCGGAGTGGAGTCGTCGGCGAGGGACGGGTTCTCGGCCTTCGGGTCGGGTTCCTCCGCCCACGCCTCGATCTCGCCGAAGCCCGCCGCGCAGTGCTCGTACAGGGCGGTCAGGAACGCGGACGGGCCCCGGCGCTTCTTCTGCGTCGGGCCCCACCAGTGACCCGAGGCCAGCAGGAGGGAGCGGGGACGGGTGAAGGTCACGTAGCCGAGGCGGAGCTCTTCCGTCTCCTTGTGGGACTTCAGGGCCGCCTTGAAGGCCTTGAGGCCCGCCGAGGTCCACGCCGGGTCCCCCGGCAGGGTCGCGGCGTCGCCGCGCAGGGCGTACGGGAGCACCTTCGCGTACGAGGTCCAGGCCTCCGGCGCCTTCTCCTTCGGGAAGGAGCCCGCGCAGAGGTCGGGGACCACGACCACGTCCCACTCCAGGCCCTTGGACTTGTGGGCCGTGAGGACCTTGACCGTGTTCTCCCCGCCCGGCAGCGCGTGGTCCAGGCCCTTCTCGTACTGGGCCGCCGTGCGCAGGAAGGCGAGGAAGGCGAGGAGGGTGGCCTCGCCGTCGAGGGCGGCGAAGCCGGCGGCGACGTCCATGAAGTTCGACAGGGTCTCGCGGCGGCGGGCGGCCAGCGCGTGCGGGGACGCGGACAGTTCCACGTCCAGGCCGGTGGCGGCCAGCACCCGGTGGAGCACGTCCATCAGCGGGTCGGCGAGCGAACGCCTGAGGTCGCGCAGCTCCTGCGCGAGGTGCGCGAAGCGGACCCGGGCCTCGGCCGAGAAGGGCAGGTCGTCCGGGGCCTGCCCGGCGCCGTCGAGGAAGGTCTCCAGGGCGTCGGCCAGGGAGATGATCTCGGCCGGGTCCACGCCCTCGACGGCCGCCGCGAGGCGTTCGTCCGCGTCCTGCGAGGAGGAGGGGGCGCGGTCCACCAGCAGCCGGGCCCGGCGGCCCAGCAGGGCCAGGTCACGCGCGCCGATCCGCCAGCGCGGGCCGATCAGGAGCCGGACCAGGGCGGCGTTGGCCCCCGGGTCCTGGAGCACCTCGCAGACCGCGACCAGGTCCGCGACCTCGGGCAGGTGCAGCAGGCCGGACAGGCCGACGACCTCGACCGGCACGTCCCGGGCCACCAGTACGGCCTGGATCTGCGCGAAGTCCCCCGCGGAACGGCACAGCACCGCGATCTCCCCGGGCTCCTTGCCGGTGCGCACCAGGTGCGCGACGGAGTCCCCGAGCCATTCGAGTTCCTCGGCGTGGGTCGGCAGGAGCGCGCACCGCACGAACCCGGCCTGTTCCTCGCCCGGCGCCGCGCGCAGCGCCTCGACGCCCTCGTGCATGTCGCGCAGCGGGGCGGCGAGCCCGTTGGCCAGGTCGAGGAGACGGCCGCCGCTGCGCCGGTTCTCGCTGAGGGAGAGCCGGGTGGCGGGGCTGCCGTCGGCGTGCGGGAAGTGCTCGGGGAAGTCGTCGAGGTTGGCCACGGAGGCACCGCGCCAGCCGTAGATGGCCTGGCAGGGGTCGCCGACGGCGGTCACGGCGTGCCCGGTGCCCGCGCCGAAGAGACCGGAGAGCAGGAGGCGCTGGGCGACGGAGGTGTCCTGGTACTCGTCCAGGAGGACCACTTTGAACTCTTCGCGCAGCAGAGCGCCGACCTCGGGGCGGGTGGTGGCGAGCTGCGCGGACAGGGCTATCTGGTCGCTGAAGTCGAAGAGGTCGCGGGAGCGTTTGGCGGCGCGGTAGCGGGAGACGAGCTCCAGCAGTTCGAGGCGACCGCGCGTGGCCTCGGGGACCTTGCGCAGGTCCTCGTTGGTGAGCTTCGTACCGGCGAGGGTGTCGAGGAGGGCGGTGTCGTGGGCCCGCAGTCCGGCCGGTTCGACGAGGTGCTCGGAGAGTTCGGCGTCGAGCGCGAGGAGGTCTCCGACCAGGTCGGGGAGGGATTTGGTGAGCGAGGGGTACGGGCCGGGGGCCTCGCGCAGCACCTTCGCGGCGAGCTGGAAGCGGGTGGCGTCGGCGAGCAGGCGGGAGCCGGGCTCCAGGCCGATGCGCAGCCCGTGGTCCTTCAGGAGCTGCCCGGCGAAGGCGTGGTACGTGGAGATGCGGGGCTCGCCGCCGGCCGCGTCGGGATCGGCCGGGGAGGGGTCCGGGTCGGTGATGCCGGCCCGCGCGAGGGCCTTGCGGACGCGTTCGGCGAGCTCGCCGGCGGCCTTGTTGGTGAAGGTCAGGCCGAGGACCTGCTCGGGCGCGACCGCGCCGGTGCCGACGAGCCAGACGACTCGGGCGGCCATGACGGTGGTCTTGCCGGAGCCGGCGCCCGCGACGACGACCTGCGGGGCGGGTGGGGCGGTGACGCAGGCCATCTGTTCGGGCGTGAACGGAATCCCGAGGAGCTCCTTGAGCTGCTCGGGGTCGGTGAGGACGGGGGGACGCGCGGACACGTAAAAAGGCTAGCCGCCTCCACCGACAGCCCGGACCGGTCGTTGTGGGCCGTGGTGGGCCGTGACGCCCCCGCGTCGTCTGGGCGGGCCGTGTGCACCCCCGCGCCGTCGGGGTCGGGTGTGCGGTGGGGCGCCCCCGCAGGGCGTCGAACGCAACCACGTTCTGCATGTCCGCTGCCGCTCCCCGTTCGACGCC
>NZ_JBIARJ010000026.1:0-106159 GCF_042889825.1 Streptomyces sp. NPDC002467
GGAACTTCTGGTCCGCCAATCACTGGTACTAAGCCGACACAGGCATCAGTAGACGCACGAAGACGCTCGGCAGGGACTCCCCGCCGAGCGTCTTCCGCGTGCCCGACCGCCTGCTCGCGGCGGGACGGGTCATTGGCTCTGGCGGAGCTCGTCGAGCACCTTCGTGAATGCCTTCGTCTCCGCGACCAACCGCGCCTGCGCCCGCTTCTGGTCCTGGTCCCCCTGAGGCTTGAACGCGGTGCTGAAGTGTGGTTGGAGCTGGGTCCACCAGCCGTAGTCCAGCATCGCCCACGCCTGTGGGCAGAGGGGGGCGCGGGTCTTCGGGAGGTACCCGCCGTCGACCAGGGGCTGCTTGTACTTCTTCGGGTCGCTGCCTTCCAGGTAGCACAGGAAGTTGAAGACCCGTGCCTGCGTGACGGGGTGGTCACTGGCCAGGTTCTCCAGGGTCAACCGGCCTCCCTTGCGGGCGATCTCGTCGAAGAGGATCGCGGCCGCCAGCGACGGGCCCGGCCCGACCTCGTTGACGGTGTAGAAGGACGCGAAGCCGTCCGCCGCGTCCTCTTCGAGGCCGAGATTGGCCAGGAGGAGCTGCCGTTGCAGGGCGTGACCCATCTCGTGGCCGAAGATGAACTCGGTCGCCAGCACGGTGAGGTCGTCGGTGTTGTACTGCGACGCGGGGAACGGGGCGGGACGTTTGACGGTCTTCACGACGTCGGCGAAGGAGTCCTCGATCTGGGCGAGGAACGACGGCGGGATGTAGATCGTCCTGCCGTCCGGCTGGGTGACGGCGTCGGTGACGCCGGGCGGCACTTCGGCGGTGACCTTCACGACCATGTCGTACGGGAGCGTGAGCGTCCGGTTCACCCAGTCGGCCGTGCGCTCCAGCACGCGTGAGTCGCGGATCAGCGTCACGACCTGCCGGTCCTCCGGCGGGACCGTTCGTTCCTCGTAGACGATGGTGACCTTCCCGGACCGCGCCGCCTGGGGGCGGGGCCCCGCTCCGGGCGCCTGTCCGGCGTCGTCCTCGGCGCCGCAGCCGCTGACCGTGAGCCCGACGAGGACCAGCACGCCGGCCAGGGTGCTGCGCGCCCGGTGCGACTGACTGGCGGTGTACGGCATGGTGGTCGACTCCCGTCGCGCGTCCCCGCCCTCATCCTCCGGCCGGCCGTGCGCGGGTGCCCGCCGGGCCGTCCGTCCGGGGGAACGTTCGCCCGGCGGCGTCGAGGGAGGGGCCGCCCTCCGAGTCGGAGAGATCCTCCCCCGTGCGGGGGAGACGGGTTGGTCCCGGTGGCCGAGGTGCCCGGGCGGCCGCTCCGCCAGAGTCTTCCCAGGAGGCGCGCAGTGCGCCGCAATGGACTTCGGGGGACGACATGACGCCTGTCACGGCTTCGGCCACGGCTTCGGCACGGGTACGGCGCGGGTGGCGGCAGGCCTGGCCGGGATATGTGGCGGCCGGGGCGGCACTCGCCTACGCGGCGCCGCACTTCTGGTGGGGCGCCGGGATCGGCGCGACCTTCCCCGGGGACTTCGCCTCCGCGCCGCACGGCACGTGGGAAGCCGCGATCGGCTACTGGGTGATGGGCGCCGTCGCGGTGTCCGGTGCCGTCGTCGCGCTCGGCCTGGTGCGGCCCTGGGGCCGCCGGCTGCCGCGCCGCACGCTCTGCGCCCTGTCCCTGACCGCCTCGGTCGGTATGACCCTGTGGGGCTTCACGTACTTCGCGATGCGGGGCCTGTTCGCCGCCGGCCGCGTCGTCTCCGCGCCCGCCTTCGCAGCCAAGGACGCCCACCCGCAGGCCGCTTGGGGCCTCTTCTGGTACGGCCTCTTCGTCCTGTGGGGCCTCATGCTCGGCCTGGCCGCCTGGAACCGGCTGCGCAGGGACGACACGGTCGTGTCCGGATGACCTCGTACGAGGGGGAGCCGGGGCATCCGGCGGCCGGTTCAAGGCTCAACGGCCGGCGGCCGGTCGGGAGTGACGGGAGCGGTGAACACGGTGTGGAGGCGGCGCAGGGTGCGCAGGCCGCGCTCCGTGACCTCGGGGTCGTCGTGGCCGGTGCCGTGGGCGACGGCGGAGACGGCGTCGAAGGCGGCCTCGCAGTCCAGGCGGAGTTCCTCCCCGGGAGTGAGCGGTCTGCCGTAGCCGGCGAGGAACGCGGCACGCAGGTCGGGGCGGCCGGTCCAGGTGTCGCCGATGCGGACCATGTCCCGGGTCGCGGTGGCGTACTCCGCCCGCTCGAAGTCGAACAACAGGGGCTCGCCGCCGTCGCTGAGCAGGACGTTGCGGTACTGGAGGTCCCCGTGGGTGGGTACGAGGGCGGGCCGCGGGAGCTTCGCGTAGGCGCCGGCCAGGGCGAGGACCAGGTGCTCGTCCCCGTCGCCGAGGTGCGGCCGGGCTTCGTCGAGGTGACGCTTCACCTCGTCCGCGGCTGCCGAGGTGCCGCCGTTCCGCTCGGGGGCGCTGCGGTGCAGGGCGCGGGTCAGACGGCCCAGAGCGTGCTGGACGCGTGCCTCGGCGGCCGTGTCGAGGACCATGCCGTGCAGGGGGCTCCCGGCCAGGGCGGTGACGACGACGGCCCGCGCCTCCGTGTCGGCCGCGACGAGACGGGGAGCCCGTGGCCCGAGCGCCGGCACCCACGTCCGGTAAGCGGCCACCTCCCGGTCGTGGAACTTCGGCCCACGGTGCCGCTTCAGGTACCAGGTGCCGCCCCCTGGCCCGGTCAGCCGCCACACCCGGCTGCCGGTGCGCACCCAGGACACCTCCGTCGCCCGCGTGATCCGGCCCACGGCCCGCTCGGCGAACACCCGCAGCCGGTACGGCAGCTCGGACCGGTCGGCGGTCGGGCCGGTGAGCAGGCGGGTGCGGTCCGGGCCGCCCGGTGTGTATGCGACGGGATCGTCCGGCCGCTGGAAGTGCACGGCGGCGGGCAGTCCCGCCCGGTAGGCGTCCAGCCCGGCCCGGCAGTACGCCACCATCGGCCCGGGGAGTTCGTCCATCGGGTACCAGCCCATGGCGTCACAGCGGTCCGGCTCCATGATCCGGGGCCGCCCGGACCACCGGCGGACCTCGAAGAAGACGCCCAGTCGGGAGCGGGAACCCGTGGGGGGACGGTGGTGCACGGTGACGGCCGCGGTCACGTCCTCGGCGTCGATGAGCACGCCGGTCTCCTCGCGAGCCTCCCGGATGACCGCCTCCACCATGTCCTCGCCCGGGTCGAGATGCCCGGACGGCAGGTGCCACAGTCCCGTCGCGTAGACCGGCCCGTACCGCCGGGACAGCAGTACCTCCGGGCCCGCCCCGCCGTCGCGGCGCAGGACGAGATGGACGTCGACCGGCACCGTGTGCCGGGGCCCGCCGCTCACCGCGCGGCGCCGGGATGACGGGAGTCGGGGACCTGGGGCAGCCAGGTCACGGCGGTCTCGCGGAAGCTCTGGCCGACCGGCACCAGGTCGGGCGGGTTGCCCAGCGCGGACAGGGTGACCGCGATGCCGGCGGCTCCGTCGTCGAGGGCGCAGAGCTGGCTGCCGCAGCCGGGACAGAAGCCGCGCCGGGAATCCGGCCACGTGTGGTGCCAGGCGGGCTCGCCACCGGAACCGGTCCACGTCAGGCCGTCCAGGGCGAAGGTGACCCAGGACATCATCGGACCGCCGGACAGGCCCTGGCAGTCCGGACAACTACAGACGTGCGGGTAGTCGGGCTCACCGGCCACCGTGAACCGGATTCTCCCGCACAGACACCCCCCGGTGCGGACCGCGGAGGCCGCCCCGGGGTGTTCGATCGCTACGGGGGGCGAGGGATCGGGCTGTAGCGGGTGCACGGGGTCCTCCGGATGGCCGCACGACTAGTACTGGTGCTCCAGGAACGACTCCCGATCGGGGCACGTCACGGCCGAATCAGGGGAGAACCGCGAACGGATGTTCTTGCGGGTCGTGGTGGCCTTGGAGGGCCTGCGGTGGCGGTGCCGAAACTCGCTCGAACAGGGTTGGGTCACCCGCTCGGCGGATTGCCGGTGGGTCTCAGGCGAGGAAGGACAGTCGTACCGCGCGCCGTGGGTTGTCCCCGTTGGTGTCCACCAGGACGACCGACTGCCACGTGCCCAGGGCGAGTTCGCCGCCGACGACCGGCAGCGTGGCGTGCGGCGGCACGATCGCGGGGAGGACGTGGTCCCGGCCGTGGCCGGGGGAGCCGTGCCGGTGGCGCCAGCGGTCGTCGGCGGGCAGCAGCGTACGGAGGGCGTCCAGCAGGTCGTCGTCGCTGCCCGCGCCCGTCTCGATGACGGCCAGCCCGGCCGTCGCGTGCGGGGTGAACACGTTGAGCAGCCCGTCACGTCCCCGGGCGACCTCGTCGAGGAAGCGGGCGCACGCGGCCGTCAGATCGTGGACGGTCTCGGCGGAGCCGGTGGTGACGTCGATCGTCCGGGTGGTGAAGGTGTCCGTCATCCCTCCATCCTGGCGCCCCTCCGCGCCACCGGCCACGCGTCGATCAGCGGTGCAGCCGCGTCGTCCAGTCCTGGGGGACCCGGTCGGCCGGTCCCGGTGCCGGCTGGTCCGCCGGGTGGCCGTGCGGCGGTGTCAGCTCGGGGCCGGACTCGTACAGGGCGTTGGTGTCGAAGTTCCAGAACCACTCCTCGCCCGGCTCGAAACTCTGCACCAGGGGGTGACCGGTGGACTTCCAGTGCGCCGTGGCGTGTTGCGCGGGGGACGAGTCGCAGCAGCCGACGTGACCGCACTGGGCGCAGCGTCGCAGGTGGAACCACCAGCCGCCCACCGTGTCACACTCCGTGCAGCCGGTGCCGCTGGGCGGGACGGTCGGATCGATTCCTTCGAGCTCGGTCATGCCTGCTCCTCGGCGGATTCCGTATCGGTGGAGGTGTCCTGCGGCGGTGCGGTCAGCGGCAGCAGCACCCGGAAGCGGGTGTCGCCGGGGGCGGATTCGACTTCGAGGCTCCCGTGGTGCTTGTTGACGACGATCCGCCACGAGATGTCGAGGCCGAGGCCGGTGCCCTCGCCGACCGGCTTGGTGGTGAAGAAGGGATCGAAGATGCGGCTGCGGATGTCCGCCGGAACGCCGGGACCGGTGTCGCGGAACTCCACCAGCAGGCGGTCCCCCTCGCGCGCGGTGCGGACCGTCAGCGTGCCGTCGCGGCCGGTGCTGCCGATCGCGAAGACGGCGTTGTCGACGAGGTTCGTCCACACCTGGTTCAGCTCGGCCGGGTAGGCGGGCACATCGGGCACGGAACGGTCGTACGCCTTGACCACCCGCACCTGGGGGCCGATCTTGCCGGACAGCATCAGGAGGGTGCTGTCCAGGAGTTCGTGGACGTCGACGACGCGGTGCGGGGCGCGGTCGAGCTGCGAGTACTGCTTGGCCGCGTCCACGAGATGGGAGATGCGGGCGGTCGAGTCGTCGATCTCGTCCATCAACAGTTCGGTCTCGACCGTGTAGTTGAGCCAGCCGATGGCCGCCGGCAGGATCTCCTCGGCCACGGTGGCCGCGACGTGCTCCAGCCAGTCCGTGTCCAGACCGGCCTGTACGAAGGTCGGCGCGATCCGCCAACCCTCCGGAATCCCGTGGTCGTCGAGCCAGTCCGCGAGCTCGTCCTCCCGGTCGGACGCCTCCAGGGGGCTGAGCGCCGTCGCCTTCGCGACGCGCTCGACGGTCCGCTCCTGGATCTCGATGAGGTCGGCGATCGCCTCGCGCGAATACTGCCCCTGGGAGATGTGAGCCAGCTTGTGCCGCATCTTGCCGACCCGTTCCCGCAGTGTCGCGGTGGCCCTGACGGCCGCCGCGGCCGGGTTGTTGAGCTCGTGGGTGAGACCGGCCGACAACGACCCCAGCGCCAGGAGCCGTTCACGCTGCCCGATGGCCCGCTGCGTCTGCTTCGAGCCGAAGAAGAGCCCCTCCAGCAGGTGCGCGGCCATCGGGAACCATTCCCGCATGATGTCCGCGAACGACTGCGCGGGCAGGACGAAGAACCGCGTCGGCTCGGTCACCCGCATCGTGTTGTTGTACGTCTGCGGCACGCGGTCGCCGAGGTAGGCCTGCATGGCACCCGCGTACACGCCGCGCTGCGAGGTGCGGCTGACCTCGACGTCGTCGCCGCCGACCCGGCGGTAGAGGACGACGGTGCCCTCGATCATCACGTAGAAGCAGGTGGCCGGGTCCCCTTCGGTGTAGACCGGGCCGGCTTCGAACCGCTCCACCCGCCCCTCGCGGCACAACCACCCGAGCTGCTCCGGGGAGAGCTTCTCGAACAGGAACAGCGAGGTGATCTCCTGCGGGCTGCACGGCATGACCTCGCCGCTCATGACTGCTCCAGGTACCGGTGGACGAGCATGACGGCCATGGCTCCCTCTCCGACGGCGGACGCGACGCGTTTCGCGGACCGGGCGCGCGCGTCGCCCGCCACGAACACGCCCGGAACGTTGGTCTCCAAGTGGTACGGCGGCCGGTCCAGTTCCCAATCGGCCGGCGGTCGCCCGTCCGGCGTGAGGTCCGGCCCGGCCAGGATGAAACCGTGCTCGTCGCGCAGCACCGTACCGTCCAGCCAGTCGGTGCGCGGCGCCGCGCCGATGAACACGAACATCCACTGCGCGTCGACGAGTTCGGTCGCGCCGCTGTCCACGTCCCGAAGCGTCAGCCGCTCCAGGTGCCCGTCCCCGGTCGCCGCCTCGACGACCGTACGGGTCCGCACCGTGATGTTCGGCGCCTCCTCGATCTGCTGGATCAGGTAGTGCGACATCGACGCCGTCAGGGACTCCCCGCGCACCAGCAGCGTCACCGACTTCGCGCCCCGCGCCAGGTACATCGCGGCCTGCCCGGCGGAGTTGGCCCCGCCCACGATGTACACGTCATGGCCCTGGCAGGACGACGCCTCCGTGAGCGAGGAGCCGTAGTACACCCCGCAGCCGGTCAGGTCCTCGCAGCCCGGAGCCTGGAGCTGCCGGTACGACACGCCCGTCGCCAGGATGACGCTCTGTGCGGCGACCGCCGACCCGTCGGAGAAGCGGACGACCCGCGCCGCGCCGTTGACCTCCAGCCCCGTGACCTCGCGCGCGGTGAGGATCTCGGCGCCGAACTTGCCGGCCTGACGGCGGGCGCGCTCCGTGAGCTGCGCCCCCGAAACGCCGTCGGGGAAGCCGAGGTAGTTCTCGATGCGCGAGCTCTGCCCGGCCTGCCCGCCGGTCGCCGACCGCTCGACCAGGACGGTACGCAGCCCCTCGGAGGCCCCGTACACGGCCGCGCCGAGCCCGGCCGGGCCGCCGCCGATCACGACGAGGTCGTAGAAATCGGCGGTCGGCGTCGTCGCGAGTCCGACACGGGCGGCCAGTTCGGGCGCGTCCGGCTCGACCAGCACGGTGCCCTCCGGAGTGACCACCACGGGCAGCCGCTGCCCGTCGACCCCGGCCGCCTCCAGGAGCCGTTGCCCCTCGGGCTCGTCGGACGAGTACCAGCGGTACGGCACCTGGTTGCGGGCCAGGAACTCCCGTACGTACGAGGAACGCGCCGACCACCGGTGCCCGACCACCTTGGTGGCGGGTACGGGCCGGTGGTCACTGGAGCGCCAGGCCGCGAGCAGATCGTCCACGACGGGGTAGAGCTTCTCCTCCGGCGGGTCCCACGGCTTGAGGAGGTAGTGGTCGAGGTCGACGACGTTGATCGCGTCGATGGCCGCGTTGGTGTCGGCGTACGCGGTCAGCAGGACGCGCCGCGCGCCGGGGTACACCTGCAGGGCCTGTTCGAGGAACTCGATGCCGTTCATCTGCGGCATCCGGTAGTCGGCCAGGATCACCGCGACCAGGTCGCCCCGCAGCTTCAGCTCGCGCAGCGCCTCCAGCGCGGACTCACCGGACTCGGCGCGCACGATGCGGTACCCGGCGCCGTAACGACGCCGCAGGTCACGCGCGACCGCACGGGAAACCCCCGGATCGTCGTCCACCGTCAGGATGACGGTCCGCCCTGCATCGGCAGCCTGTGCCATACGTCTCCACCCCACGTGCTCTGGGCGGCCGGCAGCGGGAGCCGTCCGCGCCGGTTCCCGCCCATCGTATGTTCGATGGCACGGCAACGCTCCGGGACGCAGCGGACAGTGCACTACGTGCATATACGTGGTCGCTGCCGGTCAACTCCTCTTCCTCCGCATCCGCCCCGGCGGATGCCCGGTGCGGACCACCGATGCGCCTATCCGAGTGCCTTCCGGGCGCCCCGCGAGCGGGAAACGGGCAGCGGGGGTATGTCGTTCCGCGCGGGGCGACCTTGGGACGAATGAGGAGATCAGCCGTGTACGCAGTGGTTCGACGGTACGAAGGCGTGACCGATCCCGCAGAGGCGGGACGCCGAGTGGACGAGGGCTTCGTCCCCCTCCTGCGCCAAGTCCCCGGATTCGTGGCCTACTACTGGATCGACGCGGGCGGCGGCGTGATGGTCTCCACCAGCGTCTACGAGGACCGTGCCGGGGCCGAGGAGTCGGTCAGGAGGGCGGCCGAATTCGTCCGCGACAACCTCGCGTCGCTGCTGCCGAACCCTCCCCAGGTCACGGCCGGCGAAGTCGTGGCCGCCGGGTAGCGACCCGGGACGGCCGGGGCCGCCGCTCGCCTTCGTGCGGACCGGCCTCGGCCACGCCAGGGGGATCGGCCCCGTCCGTGGCGTGCTTCGCTCGGGATGACAGACTGCACGGATGATCGATGATCTTCCCGTCGGCCTGCGGGCCCGGCGCCTCGCCGACGAGGACCATCTCCGCGTGCTCGCCGTACTCGACGCGTGGTGGGGCGGCCTCAAGGGGGAGGCCGGAGCGACGGAGCGTGCGCTGCTCCTGCCCCGGCTGTACTTCCAGCACTTCACCACCACCAGCTTCCTGGTCGAACACGGCGACGGCGAGGTCGCGGCCTTCCTCGTCGGATTCCTGTCGCAGACGGAACCCGGGACCGCCTACGTGCACTTCGTCGGCGTGGACCCGGCCCTGCACGGCCAGGGCGTCGGGCGTTCCCTCTACCGGGCCTTCTTCGCGCTCGCCCGCTCACACGGGCGCCGTCACGTGCACTGCGTCACCAGCCCGGAGAACACCGCGTCACGCGCGTTCCACACCCGGCTCGGTTTCACTCCCTCGGTCGTCAAACCGGACTACGACGGCCCGGGACTCGACCGGGTCGCCTTCACCATCGACCTCGCCGACGCTCCGGGAGCCGCCCTCTAGAGCAGCGCCGCCGCACCGACTTGGCGCCGGGCCGGCCGTACGGCCATCCGGCCGTCGGAGCATCAGGACTTCACCCTCCGGGTTCCTTGGCCATCCCAGGGCGGCATGTTTGCATCGTCCCCGCGGTCGCCGCGCACGGGAGTCCGCGTCGAAGGGGCCGCCCTCGTGTCCGAGGACCCACCCAGGAGGATGTCGATGGCTCGCCGTACCACCATCCGAGGCCTCGTCGCCGCGGCCACCGCCGGGGTCGCGCTGCTCGTGCCGACCGGACCGGTCGGCGCCGCACCTGCCGCCGGCGCCGCACCTGACGCACCCGCCGCCGGCGCCGCCGCCCTGCCCCAGGCGCGGATCTTCATGGTCAACCCCGTCCAGTCCACGGGCGATCAGAGCCTCACCGACCAGAGGGACTCCGCCTCGGCCGTCCCGAACTCCGCCTACACGCCAGCCGAGTTGCGCAACCTCGACACGAGCGGGCGCCTCTCGGGGCGGTGGGCGTACGTCCGCTCCGAGACCGGCGCCCCCGCCTCGGTCTCCGCCGCGGCCACGTACAACCGCAGCAACGACCAGTTCGAGCAGGTGATGGCGTACTTCTGGATCAACGAGGCGCAGGAGTACCTCCAGGGCCTGGGCTTCGGCAGCGAGCTGCCGGGCGTGAACAACCGTCCGCAGGCGGTGCGGATCAACCAGTACGGCCTCGACAACTCCTTCCTCGCGGGCAGGAGGGGCGAGATCCGCTACGGCAAGGGCGGCGTGGACGACGCCGAGGACGCCGAGGTGATCGTCCACGAGTACGGGCACGCGGTGCACCAGGCGCAGGTTCCCGGCTTCGGCCGGTCGCCCGAAGCGGGGGCGATCGGCGAGGCCTTCGCGGACTACCTGGCCATCGAGGTGGGGGAGAACGCGGTGCAGGCGAACGGCTGGCCGCGCCGGGCGGACCTGGCGTGCGTGGCGGACTGGGACTCCGTCCCGTACACCACCGCCCCGCACTGCCTGCGCCGGGTGGACGGCAGCAAGGTGTACGGAGACATCGTGGGCGAGGTGCACGCCGACGGGGAGATCTGGTCGCGGGCCCTGTTCGACGTCCGGAACGCGCTGGGCGCCCGTACCGCGGACCGGATCATCGTCAACGCGCAGTTCGGCTTCGCGCCCGACACCGACTTCCAGGACGCGGCGCTGACGACCATCGAGACGGCGCGTCAGATGTACGGCGACCCGGCGGCGGACGCGGTTCGGGCCGCCTTCGCGGCCCGGCAGATCCCCGGCGTCATCTAGGGCTTGTCTTTCGGGTCATGCCGGGCTCACGGGGTTGATCCAAAAGACAGGCCCTGGCACCCACCCCGCGGAACCGGCCACCGCGCCGTTCGGTGGCCCGGCCGACGGCCGGACGGTCACGTCACGGGAGTGAGGTCGCACCCCGTGCCCCGCGGCCGTTCCGGGGCGCGGGGCACGGGGTGCGATGGTCGGCGGGGCTCAGAGTGCCCCGACGATCTTCCGCGCGGAGATCCGGACGACCACGCGCGGGGCGTCGGCGGCTGACGCCGGGTTGAAGTCGCTGTACTTCTTCCCGGTGTACTTCACCGACAGCTCGTCGATCAGCTCCTGGCCGCCTTCGGTGCTGAGGTCGGCGGTGCCGCGGATCTCCGCGTACTCGTACGGGGAATCGAAGGGCTGGAGCAGTACGGTGACGCGCGGATCGCGGCGCATGTTCTTCTCCTTGCGCCGGCCGACCGTCGTGGAGATCAGCACGTCATCGCCCTCGCGCTTCACCCAGACCGGTGACACCTGGGGGCTTCCGTCGGGCTGGATGGTGGCGATGGTGACGAAGACGGGGGTGTCGAGCAGTTCCTTGAGCCTGTGGCTGAGCTCAGCAGACACGGTGGGTCCCTTCGGACGGGGTACGGATGTCGCCCCACCTACTACCGCAGCCCACCGCGTTTTCGCGGGAACCCGCCGATCACCGCCGTGGCGCCCGCCGGCCTGCTCCGTCAGTCCCGGTACACGAGGACGAACTCCGCGTAGGGGTGCGTGCCGTGGCCGTCCGCCGTCTCGTCGAGGGCCTCGCGCAGGGTCCGCAGATGGGCCGCGGTGAGTTGGAGCGGCGGCTCGTCCGGCTGGTGCGTGGTGCCGCGGGGGTAGTCCTCGCCCGGCGTGGTCGTCATCTCGACGTGGCAGCCGAGGACATGGCGGACCGGGCGGGTGGCGCAGAAGTCCAGCAGCCGGTCGACGGTGGCCGAGTAGGCCGCCCGGTCCTCGATGTAGAGCCGCCCGGGATAGACGGAGTCGCCCGTCAGCAGGAGGCCGGTGTGGCGGTCGTGGAAGACCACCGCGGCCCGCTGGTGGCCGGGGCCGGGGATCAGGTCGAGGATGCGGCCGCCCAGGTCCAGCGTGCCGGTGCGGTGGGGCCAGTCGGCGAGCCCGAAGGCGGCCGTGACCTCGTCCAGCTCGGGACCCACGACCGTGGTCAGGGGTCGGTCAGTGAACTGCGCGTCCGCCGCGATGTGGTCGCCGTGTCCGTGGGTGTGGGCGACCAGCAGGGCGTACGCGGGCCTCGGGTGGCGTTCCAGCCAGTCCGCGACCAGCCGGTCGACCGTCTCCCGCAGCGGGAAATGGGCCGGATCGGCGGACGCGCCCGTGTCGAGGAGCAGCGCCCGCTCATTGCCGAAGAGGAGGAAGAGGAACGGGGCCTCGTAGTGCACGGATTTGTTCTGACGCAGGATCACCGTGTGTTCGGAGTAGGCGTGGACCTGGATCTCCGGGGCCGGGTCGTGCTTGGGGGAGGACCAGCCGGCGTGCCAGACGACGTCGAGACTGCCTGCGACCGGGGCGCCCCGGAGAAAGTCGATCACGTGCCCAACGTACCCGCCCGGCTCGCGCGCGCCGCCGAAACGCGGTTTCGTGGTGGCATGGGCGTGCGTACCGATGCGGCGGCATCGACCGCCGGGCCGATCCCTCGCCGTGACCGAGGAGCGCGTAACATGTCCGCACCGGGTCCGACGGCCGGCCGCCGACTCCGGGCGGCACTCCTCACCGCGGCGCTGGCCTGCTCGGCGCTGCTCACGGGCACCGGTCCCGGACTCGGGACCGGATCCGCCGCCGCGCGGAGCACGCCCCCGTCACCCTCGGCGACCGTACCGAGACTGGACTGGAGCCCGTGCAAACCCGGCAGCCCCTGGGAATGCGCCACGGCGAAGGTGCCGCTCGACCACGCGGCCCCCGTGGGCCGCACCATCGACCTCGCGGTCGTCCGCCGCAAGGCCACCGATCCCGGCCGGCGCATCGGCACCCTCTTCGTGAACCCCGGCGGTCCCGGCGGCCCCGGCACCGTGCAGGTCCCGCAGAACTACGACGCCTTCCCGAAGGAACTGCGGGAACGGTTCGACATCGTCAGCTGGGACCCCCGCGGGATCGGCAACAGCACGGCCGTGAACTGCTTCGACACCACCGCGCAGGCCAAGACCTGGGCGGCCCGCCCACCCGGAGGCTTCCCCGTGGGCGCGCAGGAGCGCAAGGCGTGGATCGACGCCTACGAGGACCTCGGCCGGCTCTGCGAGAAACGCGACCCGGACCTGCTGCGCCACGTGTCGACCGCCGACACCGCCCGGGACCTGGACCTCCTCCGGCGGTCCGTGGGCGACCCGAAGCTGAACTACCTCGGCGTCTCCTACGGCACGATCCTCGGCGCCACCTACGCCAACCTCTTCCCCGGCAGCGTCCGCGCCATGGCCCTCGACAGCAACATCGCCCCCCGGGCCTGGATCGACGGCGGCCCCCAGGCCGATCCCCGCAGCACGACCCTCCTGCGGATGGGCTCGGACCGCACCGCCGCCGCCACCCTGGACCGGTTCCTCACCCTGTGCGGATCGGCGCCCGCGGCGCGCTGCGCCTTCTCGGCGGGCAGCCCCGAGGCCACCCGCGAGAAGTTCGACGCGCTGATGCAGCGGCTGCGCGAGCGTCCGATCGGCCCGTGGACGTACGCCAAGACGGTCGCCGACACGGTGAGCAGCCTCTACATCGTCGACCCCGGCTGGACGGCCCTCGCGGGCAGGCTCCAGGAGCTGTCCCAGGGCCGTGCCCCCGCGCCCGCGGTGTACCCGCCGCCGCCCCCGGTGGACCGGCCGAACCCGTACCTCGGGGACGAGCAGGCGGCAGCCGTGTGGTGCGGCGACAGCCCCAACCAGCGTGACCCCGCCGCCTACCACCGGCTGGAGGAGGACAGCGCCCGGCGGGCCGGCGATGCGGGACGCTACTGGACGTGGGCGGCGGAACCCTGCGCCACCTGGCCGGGCCGGGCCGCCGCCGGGTACGACGGGCCGTGGAACAAGCCCACCGCCCGCCCCGTCCTGGTGATCGGGACCCGGTACGACCCCTCCACGCCCTACACCGGCGCCCAGGCCATGGCCCGTGAGCTGGCAGACGCCCGACTCCTCACGAACGACGGGTACGGGCACACCGCGCTGTTCAACAACGGCAGCAGCTGCGTCAGCGCGTACGAGAGCCGCTACTTCGTCGACGGGACGCTCCCGCCCCCGGGCACGGTCTGCCGCCCGGACCGGATCCCCTTCTCCTGACCGGTGGGGCGCCGGCGCAGCGCGGCGACGACGGCTTCGGCGGCTCGCGCGATGAGGCGGTCGTCGTGCTCGGCGTCCGGGGTGGCGCGGCTGGACAGGACGGCGACGACGATCGGCTCGCGGTGCGGCGGCCAGAGGACGGCGATGTCGTTGCGGGTGCCGTACTCGGCCGTTCCGGTCTTGTCCCCGACCCGCCAGTCGGCGGGAACGCCGGCGCGGACGAGGGCGTCGCCGGTGGTGTTGCGCCTCAGCCAGTCGACGACGAGGGCCCTGCCCTCGGCGCCGAGGGTGTCGCCGAGGGCGTAGGCGTGCAGGTCGGTGGCGAGGGCGCGCGGGGTGCTGGTGTCGCGGAGGTCCCCGGGCGTGGCCTGGTTGAGGGCGGTTTCCCAGCGGTCGGCCCGAGTCGTGCGATCGCCCAGACCGGCCAGGGCGCGCTGGAACCCCCTGGGTCCGCCCAGGTCGCGGAAGAGCAGGTTCCCGGCGGTGTTGTCGCTGTGGCGCACGGCGGCGTCGCACAGCGCGCGCAGAGTCATGCCCGTTCCGACGTGCTGCTCGGTGACGGGGGAGTGGGCGACCAGGTCGTCCCGGCTGTAGCGCAGGACCCGTTCCAGGCGCCTGGGAGAGTTCTTCCTCACCACCGCCCCCGCGGCGAGCGCCTTGTACGTGGAGGCGAAGGCGAACCGATCGTCCGCGCGGTGCTCGACGACGCGCCCGCTGCCGGTGTCGAACGCGTACACACCCAGCCGGGCGTCGAACTCCTGCTCCAGACGGGCGAAGGCGTCGTCCGACGGAGCGACGGACGGCCCGGCCGTGGTGCCCGCCTCGGCCGCGGTGCCGCCGAGCAGTGGCGTGAGCGCGACGGTGGACAGCGCGGCGAGTGAGGCGCGTCGGGTCAAGGCCACGAGAGAGTCCTTCTCATCCGGATGTGATGGGCTTTCCCGAAGCTATCGGCATGCGGCGGACCGTTGGGGTCACAGTCGGCCGTCGAACGTGCCGGATCCCGCCCACCGCGGTACGGGTACGACATGGCGCAGAAGCGGGACAAGGCAGGCGACGACGGCACCACCGGGCGACCGAAGCAGCGGGGAGCCACCCTCGCCGTCCTCGCGGGAGCGATGATCGGCGCCCTGGCGGGTCTCACCGGAAGCACGCTCGCCTATTTCGAGGCCAAGGACACGCACAGGGCCGAGGCGGATGCGCGCCGCGCGGACATCCGGCGGGAGGCGTACGTCGAGCTCTCGGCGAGCGTGAACAGATACGTGCAGCAGGCCGGCCAACTGCTGAGGGTGAGCCTCGATCCGGCGAGGACCGCGGCGGACAGGCAGCGCGCGCTGGCCGAAGGGTACGCACCCGCCAACACGGACCTCGCACGGGCCTATACGACGGCCCGCATCGTGACGACCGGCGAGGGCAGACGGGACCTGGAGAAGTTGGCCACCCTCACCACCCGGGTGGGACAGCTGGCGGCGGACCGGGTCGCCGACGGCCCCGAGGGCGTCGACGTGAAGAAGACCGGCGCGCGGTTCACGCAGGCGGTGGAACAGCAGCTGGCCGCACTGCAGACGTTCCTGGACCGCGCCGCCGACGGGGCGCTGTAGGTCGCGCGGGCACCGCGGTCGGCCCCTCCGGCCGCCTGCGCGCCGCGCCGGAGGGACCGTCGGAGCCCCGTCAGAAGGGCTGGGCGGCCCGCAGGATCTCCTGCGGCAGGTAGGGGGACTCGACGCGGATCGCCCAGCCGCGGCGGCGGGCGTGACAGGCCAGGGCGAGGATGTCGACGTCGATGGCGGCGTCCGGATGGTCGGCGCGGTCGGCGACCTGGTAGTGGGCGCGGTGGGCTTCGAGCGCGTCGGCCAGGGCGAGGTTGAAGCTCTCCTCGTCGCCCTCCACGAGCTGTGACAGCAGCACGGCCGGTGGCATGGCGAAGCCCCAGTCCTCGGCCTTCTCGGCCTGGTCCAGCGCCCGCTGCGCGGCGGCTTCCGGATCGTCGCCCTTCAGGTAGGCGTGGAGGGCCTCGCGGTACGGGCCGAAGGCGGATCCGTCGGCGCTCGCGAACGTGGGGCCGGTCAGGACCAGCGGGGCGAGGTCCTCGCGTACGCCCGTCATCAGGGCGAAGGCGGTGGCCATCTGCCAGTTGCCGGCGCCGGCCGCCCGCTTCCGCTCGGCCGGGTAGCGCAGCTCCCTGCCGTCGATGGTCACCTCGGTCCCGGTGCCGGGCTCCGCGAGGGCGATGCGGAACAGGGCCGCCCCCACCTGGGAGACCAGCCTGAGCCGAGCGAGCTGGGCGTCCGTGACTCCTCCGGAGCCCCCGGCCCGCCACTTGAAGAGGCGTTCCTGGTCCGCCATGACGCTGCCGAGCAGCGAGACGCCGGGGGGTTGCCCGTCGACAGGGGTGAACGCCTCCTCCAGCCGCCCGGCGTACCTGGCCTCGGTCTGCGGGCTCACCGTCCAGTCGCCGTCCGGCCGTTCCACCACCAGGGGGCCCGCCGCCAGCTCGGCGACCGCGTCCGGCCGTCGGTTCCGGCCGAAGCCCCCGACCCGCGGGCCCCGGGCCTCGAAGCCGGTGACCAGCGCGTGCGGGAGGTAGTCGCTGCGGACGGCCGGGGCCCAGCCCAGCGTCCGGTACGCGAGCGCGGCGAGGGCGATGGGGACGAGCGGGAGGAGGCTGCGCGGGGAGGTCGTGGAGCCGTGAGAGGCGTGGTGCGTGGTCAGGAGGCCGGCCAGCGCGGCGTCGAAGGCCGCCCGGTCCTCGGCGGCCAGGGCGCGCAGTGTCCGCAGCGCCGCGGTGTCCGGCCGGTCCAGGAGGGGATCGCCGCTCTCCTCGGCGCGGGTCCGGATCCGGTCCAGGGCCGCGTCGACGGCGGCGAGCTTGGCCCGCGCGCTCGGCGGGTACTCCTCGTCGTCGCCGGTGTCGTCCAGGACGACGGCCATCAGCCCCGTGGCGAGCTCACCGCCGGGCAGTCCCCGAGTCCGCGCGGCGAACTTGTCGCGGGCGAAGTGGAAGGCCTCGCCGTGCCACTTGGCCTTGTCCCGGAGGACCGCCAGGCAGAGCGCGTCGGTCCACTCGCCGGGCGTGACGCTCTCCTCGGGTTCGTCGTCACCCGGGTCGTAGCCCATGCCGAAGTTCACGTACTCCAGGAAGATCTGGAAGGAGCAGTGCGGGTGGTACGCCGCGTAGGCGACGGCGCCCGCCGCCGCCTCGGAGGCGTCCTTGAGGACGGCCTCGGCCTCCGCGGTGTCCAGGTCGGGCGTCTCGACGGAGAGGGCGCCCAGGTAGTCGAGGAACTCCTCCGCGATCGACTGCCACTCGTAGGTGGTCATCCGACCGCCCCTCGACATGGACCGGACCTGCCCCCCGATCCGGTTCGTGAAGTCCTCGCGCGCGGCCGATACCGCGGCCCCGCCCACCTGGTGACGCTCTATCCGCACTGTGCCCTGCTCCTTGATCGAATCCCGGCAACAGCCTAAGTGGTCGTCACCGCCGACTCTCCCGTCTGGAGCGAAGCTCAGGTATTGGCCCCTCGTGCCGTGACCTGCCGGCGGTCGATCACCTCGCGGTCTCGGACGACCAGCGGCTCATCGGCGAGATTCACCGGCGTGCAGATGTGGTTGGGGACGAAGCGACCACCGACCCGAGGCGTGGTGCCCCGTCACGTCTTCCGGGAGGCGGACCACGGCATGGTGCTCCAAAGGGTGCAAAGATGCACCGGCCGGGTGTCGTAAGGGCCGCTGTTAGTCTGCGCCCATGACCAAGGGGAGAGCGTTCGGCCGGATGGCCGCCATGGTGGGGAACAACCGGGCAGAGCGCGTACTGATCCTGGCCAGTTTCGTGAACCGGGTCGGCAACGGGCTCTTCAACACGGCGTCCGCGCTCTACTTCACCTTGGTCGTGGGGCTCCCGGCAGCGCAGGTGGGTGCCGCCCTCACCGTCGCCGGCCTGATCGGCCTGCTCGCGGGGATACCGGGTGGCCACCTGGCCGATCGACGCGGGCCGCGCACCGTCATGATGCTCGCCCTGGCGGTCCAGGCGCTGGCGATGTCCGCTCTCGTACTGGTCGAGAGCTGGTCCGCCCTCACGGTCGTCGCCACCGTCGACCAGCTGGCCGCGGCCGTCGGCGGCGCGGCCTGGGGAGCCCTCGTGGGCCGGGTCGGCACCGAGCGCCCGGCCCTGTTCAGGGCGAAGCTCCGTACGTACGTCAATCTGGGCGTCGTCCTCGGCACCGCGGGTGCCGGATTCGCGGTCGCGGCGAACAGCCGTCCCGCCTACCTGGTGTTGATCCTCGGCAACGCCGCCAGCTTCGCGCTCTGCGCCCTGCTCCTGTTCCTGCTGCCCCCCTACGAGCCGTTGCCGCGGCCGCCGCTGCAGGGCCGATGGACGGCCCTCGCCGACCGGCCGTTCGTGACCTTCACGCTCCTGTACGGCGCGATGGGGCTGCAGTACGCGACGGTGTCCCTGCTCCTGCCCATCTGGATCTCCGAGCACACGGACGCGCCGCGCTGGACCGTGGTGGCGGTGTCCGCGATCAGTGCCGGGGTCTGCGTCCTCCTGCAGACCAGGATCGGATCGCGCGTCGAAACCCCTCGCGACGGCGGCCGGGCCTTCCGCACGGCGGGCCTCCTCTTCCTCCTCAGCTGCCCGATGATGGCCCTGACCGCGCACATCCCCGGGTGGGCGGCCGCCGGGCTCGTGGTCGCGGCGATCTTCGTCCACAGCCTCGGGGAGATCTGGGAGTCCTCGGCCTGCTTCGCCCTCGGCTTCGGCCTGGCACCGGAGCACGCCCAGGGCCAGTACCAGGGGCTCCTCGGGCTCGGCTTCAGCGCGGGCCAGGCACTCGCCCCCGCCATCCTCACCACCATCGTCCTCGGAGCCGGTACGGCCGGATGGCTGCTCCTCGGGGTGTTCTTCGCCGCCGTCGGCGCCGCCGGCCCCTCGCTCGCACGCTGGGGCGCGCGCACCCGACCCGGCCGGGGACCCGCGGCCGCGGAGACCGGCAGGGAACCGGACAAGGCGCCCGCCTAGCCGAACACCCGCTTCCGGCGTACGCGTTCCCCTGCGGCCCGCCGAGCACCTCCGTGAGACCCAGCCGGCCGATCGGCTCGGCGGCGACCCGGGAGATCCACAGTGGGCGCACCGTACCCGGCAGGAGGTGCCCTTCCTGCGCCGGCGCGGTCACGGCACCGTCGACGAGCCGGAACCGTACGGCACTCGGCGCGGGCCCTCAACGGCGGTCTGCGAGACTGACCGCGTGAGCACAACCCGGAGCACCGCAGCTGGCAAAGTTCTCGAGGTTCTCTCGGCCTTCGACCGCGAACATCCGTCACAGACCCTGTCGGAGATCGCCCAGCGCACCGGCCTGGCCCTGAGCACGACGCACCGGGTGGTCGCGGAACTGGCGGACTGGGGGGCGCTGGAGCGCGCCGAGGACGGGTCGTGGCACGTCGGGCTGAGGCTCTGGGAGATCGCCTCGGGATGTCCGCGCACCCAGATCCTGCGGGACGTGGCGCTGCCCTTCATGCAGGACCTGTACGAGGCGACCCACGAGAACATCCAGCTCGCGGTGCGCGAGGGCACGGAGCTCGTGTTCGTCGAGCGGATCGCCGGGCACCGGTCGGTGGAGCTGCTGACGATGGTGGGGAGCCGGTTCCCCATCGGCTCCACCGGAATGGGGCGCGTACTGCTGGCGCACGCGCCGCTCGACATCCAGCACGAGGTCCTCGACTCGCCGCAGCGGGCCTGGACCCCGCACACCGTCACCGACCCGAAGACGCTCCGCGCACAACTGGACCGCATCCGCCGCGAGCAGGTCTTCGTCAGCGACCGGCAGCTCTCGGAGAGCACGGTCGCGGTCGCCGCACCGGTCAGGATCGGTCGGAGCGGGCCGGTCAGCGCCGCCTTGGGGATCGTGATCGCGCGGCACAGCGCGGACCGCGCGCGCGGGCTGCGCGAACCGCTGCTGAGGGCCGTCCACGGCATCTCCGACGAGCTCGGGCGACGCGCCCGCCCGACTGCCTGAGACCCGATCGGGCTTCCGCCCGACGGAAACGCCGCTGACCGGCCGGGTCCCCGGGCGCCGACGTTCGACGTGTTCACCACGTCCACCGTTGCCCGGGAGATGCCGGCCGGAATCCTCGAAGCCGCCGGCAGGACCGCGAGTTCGTGGCCGCCATCCGCGAGGACCGCGAACCGAACGCCTCCATCGCCCAGGTGCTGACCTGACACCGAACGCCGGCGGCCTACCGGTAGTCGAGTTCGGCGAGTTCGGTGGCGAGGCGGCGGCGCAGGGCGGGGATGCGGGAGGCGACGGGGAGGACGGTGTTGCGGGCGGCGCGCAGCGCCGGGTTGCGGGTGGTCGCGACGCGGGTCATCCGGTCGGTGAGGGCCACCACCCGCTGTGCGACGGGTCGGCGGCGGGCTTCGTAGCCGTCGAGGTCCTCGTCCGCGAAGGCGCGGCCCAGGGCGTACGCGTCCTGGATTCCCGTGTTCATGCCCTGGCCGCCGGCGGGACTGTGCACGTGGGCGGCGTCTCCGGCGAGGAGCAGTCGGCCGGCGCGGTAGCGGTCGGCGACGCGGTGGTGGATCCGGAACCTGGAGGACCAGGCCAGCTCGCGGACGGCTGCCCGGCCGGGAGCCCGTTCGTCCAGCAGCCCCCGTACGAAGGCGAGGTCCGGTTCTGCGGGGGCCTCGGCGACGCTCGCGACGACCCGGTAGTGCCCTCCGGGCAGCGGGGCCACGACGGTGAGCCCGGCGGTGCCGAGGGTGAGGGAGACCTCGCCCGCGCCCGGGGCCCAGTCCATCACGACGTCGGCCAGTACGAAGGACTCCTCGTACGCGCTGCCGGTGAATCCGATCCCGGCGGCCTCGCGGACCACGCTGTGCATTCCGTCCGCCCCGACGGCGTGGCCGGCGCGCAGGGTCTGGCCGGTGGCGGTGGTGAGGGTGACCCCTTCCGCGTCCTGGGTGATCGCGGTGACCTCGTACGGGCGGTGGACATCGCCGCCCAGGGCGCGCAGCCGGGCGAGGAGCACGGCCTCGGTCCGGTCCTGGGGGACCATCAGCGCGTACGGATGGGCGGTGGGCAGGCCGTCGAAGCCGATCTCGGCGAGCGTGCGGGAGCCGTCGCGGATCCGGAACGTGTCGACGGGGATGCCGAGGGCGATCAGCTCGGCGGACAGGGCGCGGGAGGGGTCGAGCTCGTCGAGGACTTCCAGGGTGCGGGCGTGCACGACGGCGGCGCGGGAGGTGTTGGCGCCCTCGGCCTGCCGGTCGAGGAGTACGAAGCCGATGCCTGCCTCGGCCAGGGTCACGGCGAGGGCGAGTCCGGTGGGGCCGGCGCCGACGATGGCGACGTCGGTGGTGGCGGGGAGCGGGAGCGGGGCGGTGCCGGTCATGTCGGGCCTCCTCCGATGTGCCAACGCTTGTTGGCCAACGACTGTTGGCAAGAGCGTCGCGCGACCGGCCGTCGATGTCAACGCTTGTTGGCCTACGATTGTTGGCATACGGTTCCCGCATGACGGGACGGCGCACCTCCGACCACACCAAGGCCGCGATCCTGCGGGCCGCACGCGAGCGGTTCGCGGTACAGGGCTACGAGCGCACGACCATCCGGGCCATCGCCACGGACGCGGGGATCGACCCCTCGATGGTCATGCGGTACTTCGGCAGCAAGGAGCAGCTCTTCGGCGCGAGCCTGGCCATCGACCTGCGGCTGCCGGACCTGGGCGCGGTGCCGGCGGAGGAGCTGCCGGCGGCCCTGGTGCGGCACTTCGTGGAGCGGTGGGAGGGGGACCCGGCGGACGACGCCCTGCTGGTGCTGCTGCGCTCCGCGGTGACGAACGAGCAGGCGGCGGCCCGGATGAGGGAGGTGTTCGCGGCGCAGGTCGCCCCGGCACTGGCGGCGGCCCTCGGCCCGGAGCGGGCCGCGCGGGTGGCGGGCCTGGTCTCGGCCCAGCTCCTGGGCCTCGCCCTGACCCGCTACCTGCTCGAACTCCCCGGGGTGACGTCCCTGTCCCCGGAAGCGGTGGTCGCGGGCCTCGCCCCCGCACTGGCCGCGACCCTGTCGATCCCGGGCTAGGCCGGCGCGGGGCGGGTCCCGGGGGCGCCGCACATCGCCCGGTCGTACAGGGACGACAGCGCCGCGTCGATGGGATGGGGCTGTGGCCTGCCCGAGGCGTCGATGACGTTCCACCTCTGCAGGTTGACGGCGACGGACATCTGGCGCCGGCCGTCGGCCCGCGTCAGCGAGATCGTCCCGGCGCCCCACACCGTGCCGTCGTGGCCCCAGAACGTGCCGCAGCGGGTCTCGACCCGGTGCAGTCCGAGGCCGTACTGGATGGCGGAACCGTCCAGCGCCCGCACCGGGACCGTCCGCTGCATCTCGGCCAGCGACGACCGGCTGACGAGCCCGCCGTCGAGCAGCGCGGCGTAGAAGCGGTTGAGGTCGTCCATGGTCGACACGAGCGCGGCGCCGGTGCCCGTCCAGGACATGTTGTAGACGCTGTAGTCGCGCGGCGGGTCGAGGAGGCCGTAGAACGCCTCGTACATCCGCGCGTGCGGCCCCTCGATCCACGGCCCGGTCGGGAAGGACGTCTCGCGCAGCCCGGCCCTCCCGATGACGTCGCGCGTGATGTACGCCTCGGCCGTGGCGCCCGTCACCCGCTCCAGGAGCCGCCCCAGCAGCAGGTAGTTGGTGTTGGAGTACACGCCGGGAACGGCCCCCGGCTCGCCGGCGGGCGGTGCGGACAGGCCCAGCTCGATCAGCTCCTCGGGGGCGAACTGCCGGAACCGGTTCTCGTCCAGGCTCCGGGAGGACATGTCGGGCAGGGACGGGAAGCCCTGGAGCGAGGGGAACGCGTACGGGATGTAGTCGGGGATGCCGCTGGTGTGGTTCAGCAGCATCCGTACGGTGATCCTCCTGCCGCGTTCCCCCGGGACCAACTCCGGCAGGTAGTCGCCGATCGGTGCGTCGAGGCGGATCCGTCCCCGATCGACCTGCTGCAGGACCGCCGCGGCGGTGAACGTCTTGGTGACGCTGCCGACGCGCTGGCGCATGCCCGGCGTGACGGGACGTCCGGTCGCGACGTCGGCTACCCCGGAAGCCCCGCGCCACGTCAGGCCGCTGTCGCGGACCTGCGCGAACACGCCCGGGACACCGGCCCGGTGGACGCCCTCCAGGGCGGTGCCGAGCCCCGCGGCGCCGTCGATGCCGGGCTTGGGGGCCGCCGCCGCGATCGTGCCCGTGCTCGCGGACACGCTCAGCGCGACCGCACCCGCACCCGCACCCGCGCGCACCATCAGCCGGAGCCGCTTCGCCTTCGTCGTGCTCTTCGTCATGGTCTTCTTCCCTTCCCCGGTCACGGGGCCAGGGCGCGCCGCAGGGCCGCCCCGACATCGGTGATCTGACGCTGCGACACCTCGGCGGACAGGATCGCCTGGGAGCCGTGGAACGTGCCGGGCCACTGGTGGAGCTCGACCGGTACGCCCGCGCGCAGCAGGCGCAGCGCGTACTCGATCCCTTCGTCGCGGTTCGGGTCGAGCTCGGCGGTGGCGATGTAGGCCGGCGGCAGCCCGGACAGGTCGGCGGCCCGCGCGGGCGCGGCGTACGCGGTCGCCGGCCGGCCGCCCAGGTAGTGCCGCCACGAGGCGCGGAGCTTGTCCCGGGTCAGCCAGGGCGTGTCGGTGAACTGCCGCTGTGACCAGGTCTCCTGGCGGTCGTCGAGCCCGGGTTCGTTCAGCAGCTGGAAGTGGATCGCCGGGCCCCGTTCGTCGCGGGCCCGCAGGGCGACGGCGGCCGCGAGGTTCGCGCCGGCGCTGTGGCCCCCGACCGCGATCCGCGCCGGGTCGACGCCGAGCTCGGCCGCGTGGTCCGCGGTCCAGCCCAGGGCCGCCCACACGTCGTCCAGGGCGGCCGGGTAGGGGTGTTCGGGCGAGAGCCGGTAGCCGACCGAGACCACCACCGCGCCGGTGGCCAGGGCGATCCGGGCGGCCCACCCGTCCTCGGTGTCCAGGTCGCCGACGACGTGCCCGCCGCCGTGCATCCAGACCACCGCGCCCTGCGGCCGGTGCGGGCGGTAGAGGCGGACCGGGACGGCCGGGTCGGCGGGCACCAGACGGTCCTCGACGAGCAGGCCGGAGGCGTCGAGGACCGGCCGTGCGGCGGCGAGTTCCGCGTAGACCTTGCGGTCGGCGATCGGGTCGGTCCAGTCGCAGAGCGGGAACAGCGGTACGAATGCTTCGAGTTCGGGGTCCATGGCGACCATCCTGGTGGCCGTGGCCCACGGCGTCGCCCGCCACCCGTCGCGCATCGCAGGCCCGACACGCACCGAACGGCGCGGCCCCTCCCTCCTATCCTTCGGACATGGAGGCATTGGCCGTACGGCTCTCGGGACTTGATCCATACGTCGACGGCGCGATGCGCATCGTCGCCTTCTACGACACGCTCATGCGCCGCCGGGTGGACCTGCCGGCCCTGGGCCGGGCCTCGGCCGCCCTCGCCGAATGCGTCGTGGGGCTCCGGCTCCACGGCACGGGGCGCGTCGTACGGGTGGCACCGGACGGCAGGCCCGCCCCCGCCCTCCCGGCGCCCGCGTCCACCACCGTCCCGATCACGCTCGACGAGGAGGAGATCGGCACGGTGTGGCTGGAGCGGCCCGGCCCGGCCGGCCCGCTCGACGAACTGCTCCTCGACCGGCTGGCGCTCGCCGCCGCCGGGGTCGTCGAACGGTACGGTCCGGCCCGGACCACGATGGCCGACCCCGCCCTCGTCGAACTGGCCATCAGCGCCGACGCCGACGAGGCGGACCGGGCGCGGGCGTTACGGCTGCTGGGTTTCGCCGCCGGGGTGCCGGTCCGCGTCCTCGCCGTCCGCTCGCCGCTGCCGCTCGACCGGGTCGGAACCCTGGTCTGCCCGGCGGGGCCCGTCAAGGCGGCGCTCGTCGGCGACGTGGGCGTCGTCCTGGCGACCGCGCTCGACCCGGCCCGCCTACCGGCGGACGCCCGCGCGGGCATCGGCGCCGCCGGCGGCCCCGACCGCTCCTGGCGCCAGGCCCGCGCGGCCCTCCGGTTCACCGGCCCGCGCGAACCCGTCGTCCACTACGCGGACCTGGGCGCGCTGGCCCTGCTGGCGGAGCTCCCGGAGGAAGCCGTACGGGACAACCCGGACGTGGCCGCCATCGCCCGGCTCGCAGCCGACCCGCACGACCTCGAAACCCTGGACGCCTACTGCGCCACGGGCTCCCTGCGGCGCGCCGCCGAGATCCTGCACCTGCACCACAGCAGCGTCTCCCGCCGCCTCGAACACATCGGCCGGAGCCTCGGCATGGACCTCACCGCCCCCGGCGGCCCGCTCCGGGCCAGGCTCGCCCTCACGGCATGGCGCCTCCTCGCCGACGCGCCCTCGCCCACCGCGTGAAACCACCGCACGTGTAGGTCCGGCGAGCCCGGGCAGGCGGGCCATGAACGCACACGGAACGACGAAGGGAGCTGTTCCCATGACCGAGAGCGTCTGGACCTACCGCGCGACCGTCGCCCGCATCGAGGGTGCGGATCTGGCCGGCTACAAGGTGGAGGCGACCGACGGCGGCATCGGGAAGGTCGACAAGCACTCCGACGAGGCCGGATCCGCCTACCTGGTCGTGGACACCGGGCCGTGGATCTTCGGCAAGGAGGTCCTCCTCCCGGCGCGAACCGTCATCGGCATCGACCTCGAGGACGAGAAGGTCCACGTGGGGCTGACCAAGGAACAGATCAAGAACGCACCGGAGTTCGTCCGGGACAAGCACCTCCAGGACGAGGGCTATCGGCACGAGATCGGCGGCTACTACGGCGGCATGCCGCACATGTGAGCGCAAGGGCACACGGCGGCGGCCCGCCCTGCGACGGCCACCACCGGCGGCCGCTCGCCGAACGGGACCGGCTCGAAAGCCGGCCGGCCACCGTCCGGCGCCGCACCCGGACGCTATGCGCCGACGTCACGCCGCCGCAGGTCCTCCAGGGATTCGCGCCGGACCAGGAGCCGGGCGGAACCCTCGTGGACCGCGACGACCGGCGGCCGGCCCACCATGTTGTAGCCGGAGGCCATGGACAGCTGGTACGCCCCGGCCACCGGTACGGCGATCAGGTCGCCGGGCCGTACGTCGCCGGGCAGTTCCACCCCGGCGGCGAGCACGTCCCCGGCCTCGCAGTGCCGGCCGACGACCGTGGCGGTACGGGACACGGCCGTCGAGGCGCGGCCGATCAGCCGGGGCGCGTACCGGGCCCCGTACAGGGCGGGCCTCGGGTTGTCGCTCATGCCGCCGTCGACGGCTACGAACACGGTGTCGCCGGTGTGCTTGACGGCCAGGACCCGGTACACGGCGACCCCGGCCGGCCCCACGACGCCCCGCCCCGGTTCGATGGCCAGCCGCGGCACCGGAATCCCGGCGGCGGAGCAGCTCGCGATCAGCTCGCCCCGCAGCCTCCGGGCCAGCGCGGTGACGTCCAGCGCCGCGTCGCCCGGCCGGTACGCGATGCCGTGCCCGCCGCCCATGTCGAGCTCGGGCAGTACGAGGCCGTGAGCGTCACGGATGCGGGCCATCAGCCCGACCATGCGGCGCAACGCGGTGAGGTACGGCTTCACCTCGGTGATCTGGGAGCCGATGTGGCAGTGCAGCCCCACCGGCTCCAGCCGGGGCTGGGCCAGGATCCGGGCCACGGCGTGCTGCGCGGACCCGTCGCTGACGGACAGCCCGAACTTCTGCCCCTCCGTACCCGTACGGATCTTGTCGTGGCCCCCGGCGGAGACACCCGGCACCACCCGCACCAGCACCTTCTGACTCCCCTCGGGCCCGATCGCGGCGGCGATGCGGGCGATCTCCGACGGGCTGTCGATGACGATGCGCCCGACCCCCAGTCGCAGCGCGCTGGTGATGTCGTACGGCGATTTGGCGTTGCCGTGCAGCACGATCCGCTGGGGCGGGAACCCCGCCGCCACGGCGAGCTCCAGCTCTCCCGCCGAGCAGACGTCCAGGCCCAGCCCCTCCTCGTGCACCCAGCGCACCATCGCGCGGGAGAGGAACGCCTTCGCCGCGTAGAGCACCTCGGCCTCGGGGAACGCGTCCCGGTACGTCCGGCAGCGCTCGCGCACCTCGCCCTCGTCCAGGACGTAGACGGGGGTGCCGAACCGCTGCGCCACGTCCGCGAGCTCCACCCCGCCGACGGCCAGGCCGCCGTGCGCGTGCCGGGCCGTGGACCTCGGCCAGACGGAGAGGCCGTCCGTGCCCGGTTCAGGCGTGTGCATGACCGCAGTGGTCATCGTGTGCCCTCCCCGCGCTCAGGCGGCCGAGGCCGGGGAGACGGGCCGCGCGGCGGGCACCCGGGCACGACCGGCGCCGGCGGTGCCTGCGGCGACGGACCCGGTGACCGGGGGAGCGGTGAGGGTCGGGTCGACGGTGAGCAGCTCCGCGCCCAGCGGCTCGGACATGCCCCGCAGCGCCGCCTCGGAGAGCCGGATCCACGGCTGCTCGGCCCCGAGCGCGGCGGCCAGCCTGCCGGGGTCGGTGAAACCGACGGCGGTACGCGCGCCCAGCGGGGTGCGGAACATGCGCACCACCACCCGCTCCGTTCCCGGCCGGACGGGGACGTAGAGGAGTCCGGCCGGGACGCGTTCCTCGGGCTCGGGGTCGTCGTCGTACTGGAACAGGCACATGGGGTCCTCCTGGAGGAGCCGTGACGATCGGACGGTGCCCCGGGTGCGGGGAGGCGTTCCGGGGCGGTACTCGGAAGCTATCCCCGTACCGACGCCCGGGTGGACCGCCCTTGACGGAGCCTTGACGTCGACGGCCGCAGTCCATACGCCTCGCTGACGACGGGCGGGCACGGGGGCGGGGCGGAGGGGCCCTCGGCATGCCGTCCTCGACCGGAACGCGAACGCCCCGAGACATCGGCGGACCGATGTCTCGGGGCGTCTCGGGGTCCGCAGCCGTCCGGCGGCTACCGGCTGAGCGACCCGAGGGACGTCGGGTCGTACGGCTTCAGCTCGTCGAAGCGGTTGCCGAGGACCTTCGCCGCCCACTGCGGGTCCTGCAGCAGTGCCCGGCCGACGGCGACCATGTCGAACTCGTCGCGTTCCATCCGGTCCAGGAGGTTGTCGATGTCACCGAGCGCGGCCCCCTCACCGGCGAAGGCGCGGATGAAGTCGCCGTCGAGGCCGACCGAGCCGACGGTGATGGCCGGCCGGTCGGTGAGCTTCTTGGTCCAGCCCGCCAGGTTCAGGTCCGATCCCTCGAATTCCGGGACCCAGTAGCGCCGGGTGGAGGCGTGGAACACGTCGACGCCCGCCTCCGTCAGCGGGGCCAGGATCGCCTCCAGCTCCTGCGGGGTCTGCGCGAGCCGGCCGTCGTAGGCCTCCTGCTTCCACTGCGAGTAGCGGAAGATCACCGGGAAATCGGCCGAGACGCGCTCGCGGACCGCGGCCACGACCTCCGCGGCGAACTTGGTACGGGCCACCGCGTCGCCACCGTAGGCGTCGGTGCGGCGGTTGGTCCGCTCCCACAGGAACTGGTCGAGCAGGTAGCCGTGGGCGCCGTGCAGCTCGACGCCGTCGAAGCCGATCCGCTCGGCGTCCGCGGCGGCGTCGGCGAACGCGCCGATGACGTCGTCGAGGTCGGCGGAGGTCATCGCCTTGCCGGCTCCCTCGGTCCCGTCGACGCGGATGCCGGAGGGGCCGACGGCGGGCGCGTCGGGGTACGGCGCCTCACCCTGCTTGCGCACCATGCCTATGTGCCACAGCTGCGGCACGATCGTGCCGCCCGCCTCGTGCACGGCCGCGGCGACCTTCGCCCATCCCGCCAGCTGCTCCTCGCCGTGGAACCGCGGCACCCGGTCGCTCTGCCCGGCGGACTCGTGACCGACGTAGGTGCCCTCGGTGACGATCAGGCCCACACCGGCGGCGGCGCGGCCGGCGTAGTACGCCAGCACGTCCTCGCCGGGCACGCCGCCGGGGGAGAACATGCGCGTCATCGGGGCCATCGCGATGCGGTTGGGGACGGTCAGGCCGTTCAGCGTGACGGGCCGGGAGAGGATCTCGGCCGCGCGGGAGGCGGTGGACGTGGTGACGGTCATGCGGATCCTCCGGGTTGAGGCTGTGGCTCGTCGGGGTGACAACGAGAAGTGCATCCTACACACGATATGTATCATGCATATTGCGGCGTTCCCGGCGGCCCGCGGGTCGGCGATAATGGAGCGCCGGAAGGAGCGGGAGGCTCAGTGCTGGAGAAACTGGAGCGGGAGCTGATGCTGCTCTCGCGGCACCAGGTGCTCGCCCGGCGCGAGCGCGACCCGGAACGCCTGGATCGGTCGGCGTACCTGCTGCTCAGCCGGATCGACACACAAGGACCCATGTCCATAGGGCAGTTGGCGGAGGCCTTCGGGCTCGACACCTCGACCGTGAACCGCCAGACGGCCGCACTGCTGCGCTGCGGACTGGCCGAGCGCGTCGCGGACCCGGACGGCGGCATGGCCCGCAAGCTGCGCATCACCGACGAAGGCGGGCGCCGGCTCGCCGCGGACCGCGAGGCCAACCGGTCCTGCCTGGCCCAGGTGGTCGCCGACTGGTCCCCGGAAGAGGTACGGGAGCTGGAGGACGTCCTGATCCGGCTCAACCGCAGCGCCGAAGCCCTCGAAGGGCGGTACTGGCCGCGCGCCGAGGAAGACGGCACCCCCACCGGGTGCCACCCGCCGGCCGTGTGGGAATCCACGCCCCCCGTTCCGTAGCGGAGCCCGGGACCCGCTCGGGAGCAGGGGCTACGGCGGAGGCGTCCGCCCGGCCGGGTGCTGAGCCCGCAACCACGCGTCGGCGGCCCGCGGCGAGCGCAGCCGCACCACTCGCAGTGGGGCGAACCGCGTGTCACCGGCGAGCCTGCCGATCTCCGCGCGCCGTGACGCGTACCTCGACCAGGCCCACCATGCCGGGTGGTCGGAGCGCAGCCACTCCCGCCACCGCTCCCGGTTGCCGCCGAAGAGGCGTTCCCGCATCAGGCTCCGGCGCAGGGACCGCAGAAGGACCCGGCGCATGACGACACGGCGCGGGTGGTCGAGCCACACCACGGTGTCGGCCCGCCGCCACAGGAACTCCCGCGCGGCCTCGGGTCCGTGGGAGTCCAGGACCCACCGCTCGTCCGCCGCGATCGAGGCGACGTCCGAGGCGAAGGACGGGTTGACGGCCCACCGGGGTCCCGAGAAGTGGAGGGCGTCCATTTCGTGGTACGGAAGCCCGATCCGCCGCTCCAGCCCACGGGCCAGGGTCGATTTGCCGGCGCCGCTGATGCCGACCACGAGTACACGGTGCATCGGCGGAGCCTACCGACCTCGCCCCGGCGTGCTCGGAGTCGGATCGGCGAAATTCGCCGGCTTCCGCCTGCGCACAGCGGTGACACTTCCGGTGTGACGCTTCACGAGGATGAGATCCCGGTCGACGAGACCCTGGTCCGGGCACTGCTGAAGGCGCAGCGCCCGGAGTGGGCCGACCTGCCGCTGTCGCCCGCGGGCGCGGGCACGGACAACACCATGTACAGACTGGGCGACGACCTGCTCGTACGACTCCCGCGAACCGCCGGCAACGCACGGTCCGTGCGCAAGGAACAGGAATGGCTGCCCCGCCTGGCGCCCCTCCTTTCGCGCCCGATTCCCCGGCTCCTCCACCCCGGTACGCCCACCGACGCCTTCCCGCTGGTCTGGTCGGTCCACCGCTGGATCGACGGCGACGAAGCCGGCCCGCACACCGTCCGGGACTGGGCCGCCTTCGGATCCGACCTGGCGGAAGTCGTGAGGGAACTCCACGGCATCGACCTGATGGGAGCGACGCGCGCGGATGACCTCAGCTGGTACCGCGGAGGCACCCTGGAGCCGTGCGACCAGTGGATCGGCGGTCGTCTCGACGCCTGCCGGACCTTCGTGGGCACCGAACTCGACGTCGACACCCTGGAACGGCTCTGGCGGGCCGCGCTGGCACTGCCCGAGCCCTCGGGCCCCCACGTCTGGCTCCACGGGGACCTCAAGCCGACCAACCTCCTGGTCAAGGACGGCAGGCTCCACGCAGTGATCGACTTCGGCGGGCTTTCGGTCGGGTTCCCCGACGCCGAGCACTCCACGATCTGGGACCTGCCGGCACCGGCGCGACGGGCCTACCGGGACGCACTGGGCCTCGACGACGCGACGTGGGACCGCGCCCGTGCCTGGGCCATCGCGGTGGCCGTCAGCGGCATCTCCTACTACTGGCGGACCTTCCCCGCGTTCGTCGCCGAATGCCGGGCGCGCCTGCAGGCCGTCCTCACCGACGCCGCGTCCCACTGAAGGGACGCGTACGGCTCGGCGGGCGCGGTCCGGTCGGATGCGAAGGGCGGGTCCGGCCGGATTCGAACCGGCGTCCTCGCGGTTTTGGAGACCGCGCGCGACGACCTCTGCGCTACGGCCCCGCCCGCCCGGAATCCTACGCATCACTCGCTCTCGGGGCAGCGGACCGACGTCGAACTTTCCGCCCACCTTCCTCGGGCGTACCGTCGAGGCATGGTCGACGGGTACGACCTGGTGATCGTGGGCGGCGGGGCCGCCGGATGCGTCCTCGCGGCGCGGTTGAGCGAGGACTCCTCGACGCGGGTGCTCCTGCTGGAGGCCGGGCCGGACTACGTGGAGCTGCCCGCAGCACTCCGGGACGGCTCCGGACCGCACACGGCCACGCACGACTGGGGATTTTCGAGCGAGCCGGGCCGGGTAGCCCGGGCGCTCGCCCTGCCGCGCGGGAAGGTGATCGGCGGCTCGTCGACCACGAATGCCGCCTTCGCCCTGCGCGGATCGCCGTACGACTTCGACGCCTGGGCGGCACGGGGGAATCCCGGCTGGGGATGGGACGAGGTGCTGCCGTGGTTCATCGCGGTCGAGGACGACCTGGACTTCGGCCACGAGCCGTATCACGGCGGCCAGGGGCCGATTCCCGTCCGCCGGTACGCGGGCGGGGAACGCAGCGACATCGCGTCCGCCGGCCAGGCGGCGATCGCCTCGACCGGGGTACCGGAGATCGCCGATCACAACGCCCCGGGTGCCGTGGGGGTGGGACCGCTCCCCGTCAACGAGGTCGCGGGGGAACGTCTGGGCGCGGCGTCGACGTACCTCGCGGCGGCCCGGACCCGGCCCAACCTCACCGTACGGGGCGGGGCGCCGGTCGACCGCGTGATCCTCGACCGTGGGCGCGCGGCCGGCGTGCGGACGGCGGACGGGGAGGACGTGTTCGGCGATCGCGTGATCGTTTCGGCCGGTACCTACTGCACCCCGCCGATCCTGTTGCGCTCGGGACTCGGCCCGGCCGACGAACTCCGTGCGCTGGGCATCGAGCCGGTGCTGGACCTGCCGGGCGTGGGACGCAACCTCGCCGATCACCCGGCGGTTTCCGTCGACGTCGCCTACGCGGGGGCGGGGCGCCCGCAGCGTCCCTTCCAACTCGTCGCGACCTCGCACAGCGCGCGGGCCGACGAACACCGCGGGCCGCCGGACCTGCAGCTGATCGTCGGCGGCCCGTTCGACGACACGGGGGCCGCGACCGGCGCCACGTTCTTCGTCGGCGGCGCGCTGCTCAAACCGCGATCGCGGGGCCGGGTGTGGCTGCGCTCACCGGACCCCCTCGCGGCACCACGCATCGACCTCGGCTACTTCTCGCACCCCGCCGACCTGCCACGCCTGGTGGAGGCGGTACGTCGGGCGTGGCGGGCGGCGCGGGCGAAGCCGCTCGGCGCCCTCTCGGCCGGCATGGTGAACGTGCCGGACGAGGACACCGATCAGGCGGTCGAACAGTTCGCCCGCGCCCATGTGTGGACCTACCACCATCCGGTCGGCACCTGCGCGATGGGCTCCGACCCGGAGGCCGGCGCGGTCGTCGATGCTGCCGGCCGGGTGTACGGCGTGGACGACCTGTGGGTGGCCGACGCGTCGATCATGCCGGACGTGCCGTCGGCCAACACCCACCTGCCCACGCTCATGCTCGCCGAGCGCATCGCGGCACTGCTGCGCGGTCGCGTCAGCCCACGGGAGTGAAGTCCCGCGAGGCGATGTATCCGGGACGGCGCACCGGGGCGGCGAAGGGCTTCGCCGGCCGGTTCTCGACGCTGTTGAAGACGAGGAACACGTTGCTGCGCGGGTACGGCGTGATGTTGTCGCCCGAGCCGTGCATCGCGTTGCAGTCGAACCAGGTGGCCGAGCCCGCCCCGCCGGTGAACAGCTTGATGCCGCAGGCCGAGGCGAACTTGGTCAGGGCCTCGTCCGACGGGGTGCCGGCGTCCTGCATCTGGAGGGACCTCTTGTAGTTGTCCTTCGGCGTCGCACCGGCACAGCCCAGGAAGGTCCGGTGCGAGCCGGGCATGATCATCAGGCCGCCGTTGGTGGAGTGGTTGGGTGTCAGGGCGATGGACACCGACACGGTGCGCATGTGCGGCAGGCCGTCCTCGGCGTGCCAGGTCTCGAAGTCGGAGTGCCAGTAGAACCCACTGGCGCCGAAACCGGGCTTCACGTTGATCCGGGACTGGTGCACGTACACCTCGGAGCCCAGGATCTGCCGCGCGCGCCCCACGACCCGTGGATCGGCGGCCAGGGCCGCGAACACCTCGCTGATCCGATGGACCTCGAAGACGGAGCGGACCTCACGGGACTTCGGCTCCACGATGGACCGGTCGTCCGCGAGCGTCGAGGGGTCACGCAGCAGCCGGTCCATCTCGGTCCGGTAGACCTCCACCTCGTCGGGCGTGACGAGTTCGTCGACGGACAGGAAGCCGTCCCGCTCGTAACTCTCCAGCTCGTGGGCCCACATCGGGCCGGGTGTGCCGGGCTCGGACCAGACGACGGGGTCCGCGCGGCCGGTGAGCAGCTCCGCGGAGCCCCGGGTCGGATAGAGGTCGTTCACGGTGCTGGTGGATGCGTAGGCCATGGTGGTGCCTGCCTCTCCTCTCAGTGCGATTCGGTACGTCAGCAGCGGTGGTCGGGCTCGGTGAGCAGTGGGTACACACCGTTCTCGTCGTGGTCCTCCCGGCCGGTGACGGGCGGGTTGAAGACGCACAGGCAGCGGAAGTCCCGCTTCACGCGCAGGGTGTGCCGCTCGTGGCCGTCGAGGAGGTACATGGTTCCCGGCGTGATCGTGTACGTCCGGCCCGTCTCCTCGTCCGTGAGTTCGGCCTCGCCCTCCGTGCAGACCACGGCCTCCACGTGGTTCGCGTACCACATGGACGTCTCGGTGCCGGCGTACAGGACGGTCTCGTGCAGGGAGAATCCGACGCGTTCCCTGGCCAGGACGATCCGCTTGCTCTCCCAGGTGCCGGACGCCGCCTTGACGTGGCGTTCGGTTCCCTCGATGTCCCGGAACGATCGGACGATCATGGTGGTGCCCTTCGTGGTGTCTGGCGGTGTGCCGGTCAGGCGGTCGCGCGGATGGAGCGGGCCAGGACGGCGAGGCCTTCCTCGAGTTCGTCGCCGGTGACGGTGAGCGGCGGGAGCAGCTTCACGACCTCGCCCTCCGGGCCCGAGGTCTCCAGGAGGAGCCCCTGCTCGAAGGCCTTGGCGCACACGTCCGCGGCACGCGCCCTGTCGGTGAACTCGATGCCCCAGACCAGTCCGCGGCCCCGGTACGTCGCGCCCAGCGCGGCGTGTTCGGCGCACAGCTCGCGCAGCACGCTCTCGACGCGCCTGCCCAGGATGAGGGTCCGCTCGCGCAGGACGCCGTCGCTCCAGTACGTCTCCAGGGCCGCGGTCGCGGTGACGAAGGCCGGGTTGTTGCCGCGGAAGGTGCCGTTGTGCTCGCCCGGCTCCCACAGGTCCAGTTCGGGCTTGAACAGGCACAGGGACATGGGCAGTCCGTAGCCGCTGATGGACTTGGACAGCGTGACGATGTCGGGCGTGATGCCCGCCTCTTCGAAGGAGAAGAACTCGCCGGTCCGGCCGCAGCCCATCTGGATGTCGTCGACGATCAGCAGCATGTCGCGGCGCCGGCACAGGTCGGCGAGGGCGCGGAGCCATTCCGCGCGGGCCACGTTGATCCCGCCCTCGCCCTGGATCGTCTCCACGATGACCGCCGCCGGATGGTTGAGGCCGGAGCCCTGGTCCTCCAGCAGGCGCTCGAACCAGAGGAAGTCGGGGGTCCTGCCGCCGAGGTAGTTGTCGAAGGGCATCGGGGTGCCGTGGACCAGGGGTATGCCGGCGCCGGCCCGTTTGAAGGCGTTGCCCGTGACGGCGAGGGAGCCGAGCGACATGCCGTGGAAGGCGTTGGTGAAGGACACGACCGCCTCGCGGCCCTTGGCCTTGCGCGCGAGCTTCAGCGCGGCTTCCACGGCGTTGGTGCCGGTCGGCCCCGGGAACATCACCTTGTAGGGCAGCGCGCGGGGTTCGAGGACGTGGGACCGGAAGGTCTCCAGGAAAGCCCTCTTGGCGGTCGTCGACATGTCGAGCCCGTGCGTGATGCCGTCCCGCTCCAGGTAGTCGAGCAGGGCCCGCTTGAGGACGGGGTTGTTGTGGCCGTAGTTCAAGGACCCGGCGCCCGCGAAGAAGTCCAGGTAGCCGCGGCCGTGTTCGTCGTAGAGCCGGCTTCCCGAGGCGCGTTCGAAGACGACGGGCCAGGCCCGGCAGTAGCTGCGGACCTCGGACTCCACGGTCTCGAAGACGGACAGGGCCGGCTCGGTGATGGTCAAGACGGTTCTCCAGTGGATGTGGGGGTGTACGGGGACCGGGGCTGGAAGTGGAGCGGCGCGATGCGGTGCAGGACCTCCGGGGCGTGCCCGCCGTCCGGGAACTCCTCGGCCGCGAAGAGCACTTCGCGCGTGACCGTGGCGCCGTGCCGTGTGGCGTACGAGCCGAAGAGTCGCTCCGACGCGAGGTTTCCGGGAGAGATGGTGGTCTCCAGGGACTTCAGACCGTGTTCCGCCGCCACGCGGGTGGAGAGGCCGTCGAGCAGGGCCCCGGCGATTCCCAGGCCGCGAACGGACTCGTCGACGGCGACCTGCCAGACGAACAGGGTCCCGGGGCTCTCGGGCCGTACGTATCCGCTGACGAATCCGACGACCCGCCCGGACGGGTCACGGGCGACGGCCGAGGTGCCGGCGAAGTCACGACACCAGAGGAGATAGCTGTAGGACGAGTTGAGGTCCAGAGCCCCGGAGTCGCGCGCCAGGCGCCACAGCAGTGGGCCGTCATCCGGTCGAGGTCGGTCGATGTGGGTGGCAGTGGCGGGCGTGATGGGCGTGGAGGGCGTGCTGGTCGGGGGGTTCTTCCTGTAATGGGACAGTTCTGCATGAGCAGTCATGCAGGCCGAAGCTACCCAGCGGCGGAGTGAAACGCATGGCCCCAAGGGGTTACGCAGCCGGGCTGGACCGTGATAGATGCAGCGGCCCTGTACAGGGTGGCGAAGCACACGAGATGGGCCCGGGAATCAATGAAAAATACCGACATTTGCACCCCACCTTCACCGGCATAACGAACAGGTAACGTCTTTGCCCTGTCTCACTTTTGCCACTTGAAATGTGACGCCTTCCTCAGCTGATCGGGGTTTCGTTCGCGACGGTGCGGGCCGGCGCCTGCCGCGAGCGGGGGCCGGGCGGTGGCGTGACCTCGGCCGCCACCCGGCCCGGAGCCTCGGCGGGCTACCAGGACGACTTGGTCACTCCCGGCAGGAATCCGGCGTGGGCCGCTTGCCGCATCCGCACCCGGGAGAGGCCGAACCTGCGCAGATGCCCGCGGCCTTCGACTCCCTCCTCGATCCCGCCGGAAGTTCGTCTCCGACCGCGGGAAGATCCGCGGCCGCCGGGTCACACGCGTGACCGTCCGGCAGTAGAGGCCACCGCGATCAAGAACGCCAGGGAGATGGCACTGCTGCCCTACGCGAGCCGCTGACCAACCCCGCGTGACGGCCCCCGCTCGACCGGGATCCACAGTTGGGAGTCGGTTTCCGCGCCGACCTCCACCGGCCGGGTCCGCAGGAGCTCCGGACCCGGCCGGCTGGTGTACGGGTTGGAGGGGAACCACTGCGTGAACACGTCCCGCCACAGTTCCTGGAGCGCGGCCGGGTAGGGGCCGTGGTTGTCGAAGACCGCCCAGGTCCCGGCCGGCACGTCGAGGACGTCGAGTTCCCCGGCGGCCGTCTCGGGGCCGGTCGCCACGCCGACCCAGTAGTCCGCCTCGGCGCCCTCCTCCCGGCTGTCGGTCAGGTACACCGCCGCCGACAGGATCCCCTCCGGCTCCGGGCCGGAGGACAGCTCCTTCATCCGTACGATCGCCCGCTCGTCCAGGCCCTCCACGTGCGCCGCGGCGGCCGCGTTGACCCCCTCGTGCGCGAGCGGCACCCGGGCCTTCCTGCCGAGGAACCGGAACGACTCCCTCTCCACGATCCGGTACCGCATGGCCGTGCTTCCCTCGACGACGACGCGGAAGGACATGCGCGGCTGCGCCGTGAGCACCGCGCCCGTGCGCCGGGCCTCGCCGGGCCCGATGCCGTGCACCGACCGGAACGCCCGGGCGAACGCCTCGCCCGAGCCGTACCCGTACCTCGTCGCGACATCGAGCAGCGTCGGCGTCCCGGCCAGCACGTCGGCCCCGGCGAGCGTCATCCGGCGCCGGCGCACGTAAACGGGGAGCGGCATCCCCGCGAGCGCGGAGAACAGTCGTCGGAAGTGGTACTCCGACACCGCGGCGATCCGGGCCACCTCGGCGACGTCGACTTCCTGTTCGAGGCAGGTCTCCAGGTGGTCCAGCGCCTGATTCAGTCGCTCCAGCACGCGACTCCGTCCTTCCTTCACGCCTTACTGCCCGCCCGACAAATCCGGCGTGGGAATGGTCGGGCGGGAAGCCCCGGAACTGCCCGAGGCTTTCACCCATGATTGATATCAGCGGAGTATGCGAGCCGCGGTTCGTGGCCGTACGCGAGGCCCTTGCGGCTTCGCTCGATGAACACGACGTCGGCGCTTCGGCCGCCGTGTACCTCGATGGCGAGCCGGTGGTCGACCTCTGGGGCGGGTACGCCGACGCGGACCGTTCCATCGGTTGGGAGCGCGACACCCTCACCGGTGTGAACTCGACGACCAAGAACATGACCGCCCTCTGCGCGCTCGTTCTGGCCGACCGGGGTCTGATCGACCTGTCGGCCCCGGTCGCCGCCTACTGGCCCGCGTTCGCCGCGGCCGGCAAGGAGGGCGTGCTGGTACGGCACGTGCTGTCCCATACGGCCGGGCTGCCGCAGCTGCCCGGGCCGACAGTGGTCGAGGACCTCTACGACTGGGAGAACGTGACGGCGGGGCTGGCCGCGCAGGCACCCGAATGGGAACCCGGGACGGCCGCCGGCTATCACGCGCTCACCTTCGGGTTCCTCGTCGGTGAGATCGTCCGCCGCGTCACCGGACGCAGCCTCGGCGAGTTCTTCGCGGAGGAGGTGGCCAAGCCGCTCGGAGCCGATTTCCACATCGGGCTCGCCGCCGAGCACGACCACCGCGTCGCCCCGCTCATCGCGCCGGCGTCGCTGACCGACGAGTACGCCGCCGGCCCACCGCCCGGACCGGACGGGGCGCGTCGGGAGATCATCGGTGCCGCGATCCGGGTCAAGGACGTCAACTCGCCGGCCTGGCGCCGCGCGCACCTCCCCGCGGTGAACGGCTTCGGCAACGCCCGCTCCGTCGCCCTCGTCCAGTCGGTACTGGCGAACGGGGGAACGGCGGGCGGCGTGCGACTGCTGTCGCCCCGGGGCTGCGAACCCGCGTGGCAGGAGGTGTTCAGCGGCGAGGACCGCGTCCTGGGGACGCCGATGTCCTGGACGGCGGGCTTCGGCCGGTTCGGCAACACCTTCGGCTGGGGTGGCTGGGGCGGTTCGCTGGTCGCGAGCGACCCCGATGCGCGCATGACGGTGGCCTACGTGATGAACCAGATGATCGACCGGGAACGGCAGGAGGACAACCGCGGCCTGGAGATCATCATGGCCGCCTACAGCGGACTGCACTGACCCCGGGGCGGTCAGACCGGCGGCATCAGATCGCTCGCACTGATGGTGTACGTCAGCGGCGGGTAGGCGAAGTCCGTTCCATTGTTCTCAAGGCGCCGCAGTCGGTAGAACTCCTTCGCCTGCTCGTCGTCGGCCGGCGCGAGGCGCGAACCCTCCGGGAGGTACGCCTGTCCCTCGTGGAACCGGACGAGGGTCTTCGACGTTCGAAAGGTCACACCCAGCCATGGGTTGTCCGTCGTGTCGACGGGCTTGTCCAGGACGATCCTGTGCCTGAGCCGCCGATTCGATTCGACGGAAAACGCGACGATGCCGTGGTGGGCGAGGAGGATCTCGAACTTCTCGCCACCGGCCTCCTTCGATTCGAAGATCAGCTTCCTCCGCGGGCCCGCTTCGGGATTCCGGTAGCAGGAGAAGACGGCGATGAACGACTCGTCGGCCAGGTCAAGGGCCTGGTCGGAATGGGCGCCCATGGTTCTGTAGGCGTTCGTGTAGCTCTCGACGAGAGCGTTGTTGAAGCCGACCGGAAGCGCCGCACGTTCTTGAACCAGTCGCGCCAGTCGTTCGTGCACCGCCCGGAAACGCTGGGCCGGGCTGTCGTACCGACTGGTCGTGCGTACGAGAGGCACGCCACCCGCCTCGTCGACCCTGGTGAGTACGGCACCCCGCCGACCCTTTCCCACGTCTTCCCAACGAGTCGACGCGGACAGTTCCTCGAACAGATTCCCCTCGACGGGCAGAGCGCACGAGATGATCTCAGTCGAGATCGTGGACCCGAGGGGCAACGTAGTCTCCCGTGTTCATGCTGAAGAGGAATTCCCCGCCGTAGTCGACGAAGGACGAGGACCTGTTCTCCTCGGCGTAGAGCCTGCGCAGCTCGTCCATACCGGCCGATGTCGGCGGCCCCAGTCTCACGAGATCTCCGCCCGCCTTGAGGAACGTGTGGCCGTCCTTGTGAACGGCCTCGGCGCTCGAACAGCGCACCACGTATCCCAGGCGCGTCGGCAGCAACTCGGCATCCAGCGTCGAGGGCCGTATTTCGTGCGTGTAGAGACGGTTCGTCGACAGCGGCATGAAGAAGACGGAGCCGGGGTGGAGCGTCACGGTGAACTGCGCAGGGAGCGCGACCCGTTCGTGTCCGCCGGCCGACTCCTTGAGACGGAAGCGGAGTCTGGTCAGCCCGCTGACACCCTTCACGCCGTGATCGAAGGGGTCTTCGTCCAGGGGCCGGAGCTTGTCGAGCCCGTCATAGAACGTGCAGAAGGCCATGATGCCGTTGACGGGCATGTCCTTGGTCTTGTCGGCATGGGCCGAGATCTTGGCCTTGGACTGCTTGCGCTCCGCCGTGGCAGGGGTGTTGTGGTAGGTCTGTGCGAGTACGTGATTGAGCGGTGCCTGGTTCCGGAAGACGGCGGCGGCCTCGCGGTTCAGGGCCCCGACGATGTCCGTGTCGGTCGGGCGGAAGTCCTCGGTCGGCCCCGACAGATTCGTGGAGCACCGGAGCAGCCGGAAATGCAGTTCGTCGCCGTCCCGTGTCACGGGCGTCAGATAGATCCCGCTGCGGTGGGCCGTACCGGGCTTCGTGGACTCCGTCAGGGACTGGAACTCGTGCTCCGCGCGGATCCGTCCGAAATGATCGTCGCCGAGCCCGAAGAAGCGGCGGTAGTACACGCCGACGCCGCCCACGCGGAGGGGAATCCGGCCGAGGTCGACGGGGGTCCACGCCCCGTCGCCGTCCTCGTCGAAACCGCGTGACAGCTCCCGGACGACGAACACCCGGGCAGCAGCGTCCAGTCGGCGTCGACTGATCCCCGAGGCGTCACCGCACACGTAGACGGTCTTCCGCGTGAGGTCGGGCGATCCGGAAGCGAGGTCCTCCGGCGTGATCGTCGACCCGAAGAAGTCCCGGATCGCTGCATCGCCATGCGACATCGAGGGCGCGACCAGGATGTTGTCCGCATCCTCGATGCGGGCTTCTGCCGTCTCTGTCGTGTGCATCAAGCGGTACCTGAAAGGAGTCGGATCACGGAACCTCGATCTTCTCACGGGGTCCCGAAAGCGGGCAACGGGTTCTGATGTGAGGGTGGTTGGGCGCTGCTCCGCCGAGGTCCGCGGCCCGCACACGGGCGACACGTGGCAGCACAACCTGCTGCTGGTCACCCGCGACTGGGTCGCCATTCCGCATTTGGGTACGAGCGACTGGGTGAACGCGTCCCCGTCGATACTGCGTCCGTCGACTCAGTGGCCCTCATCGTCCGCGAAGGCGGCGGGCTTCTCGGGCCTCTGGTGACCGCACTCCAGACGATTTCCCTTGGCGTCGGTCACCGTGCACTCCAGGACGATCCTGGTCGGGTCGCCGTCCTCATAGGGCCACACCGTGATGCCTCCCTCCCATACGATGGTGGAGAACCAGACGTCGACCCCCTCGGCTTCAGGCGCGACGGTGAAGACCTCTCCGGGTTTCAGATAGAAGTCCTCGCCGTACGGCTCGATGAAGAGGCAGAGGTCGCCCTCTCCGGCATTCTGCACGGGCATCCTGCTGCGTCCCACTCGTCCCCCCAGGCCACCACTCCGCTGAGTCGATCCAGGCCATCCAGCCACACCGGCCCGCCGGGTTCAAGCGTCCCGCCCCTCCGGGTACGTTTTCCGGCAGTCGGGCGCCCTGTACCCCGTATGCCCGTTCGGTTAGGGTTGCCTTGCCTGGCGTGCATGCAGGCGCGCGGGTTCGGGGTTCCGGTGCCGTAGGCGGTGACCCATGGAACGAAACAGGCAGAGGCAGGATGCAGGTGAGAGACGGTGACCGGGCTCGTGCGTGCCGCGGGCCGGCTGGGGCGGGACGCCCGTGCGGGTGGACCGGTGTCCTGGGTTCCGGCCCTGAGCTCGGGATGAGGTGTCGTGGATAAGATCGCGCTCACGGCCGGTGCCCTGTACGCCATCGTCCTGCTCCGCGCCGGAGGGACGTTCGCCGTTGGCTGGCTCGCCGGCGCCGGTGCCCGCCGCAGCAGGTTCGCCGAGCGGATCTCGTCGGCGAAGTTCCAGCGTGCCGAGCGGGCGATCCAGCGGTGGGGCGCGCCCGTGGTGGCCGTCTCCTTCCTGACCGTCGGTTTCCAGACCGCCGCCAATTTCCTCGCGGGCAGCATGCGCCTGCCGCTGCCGCGCTACCTCCCCGCCCTGTTCGTGGGCGGAGCGGCATGGGCGCTGATCTACGCGACCGCGGGGCTCGGCGTGGTCGAAGTGCTGGGAAGGCTCTTCGCCGAGCGCACGGCCTTCGGGGTGACCGCCGTGGCCGTGCTCCTCCTCCTGGCGTGCGGGGTGGTGGTGTACCGCAGGAGAAGGGCGGCCCTGCGCCCGGGCGACACCGTGGCCGAGGAAGCCTGAGCCGTCCCGGGGAGGTGGGTGCCGCCCCGGGCGGTGTGTTCACGCGTTCGCGCTCAGTGCCCGGCGGACCGCAGGCGGACCCGGAACAGGGCTCCGGCTCCCGGAGCCGTCTCCAGTTCCAAGTCGCCCCCGTGCGCCGTGACGAGGGCTGACGCGATCGCCAGCCCGAGGCCGGCCCCACCGCCCGTCTGTCGGCTCCGGGAGGCGTCCACCCGGTAGAACCTCTCGAATACCCGGACCGCCTGCTCCGCGGTGAGACCCGGACCGGAGTCGGCCACCTCGATCACCTCATGGCCTCCCGCGCTCCCCACCCCGACGCGCACCGGCGAACCCGCCGGCGTGTGGGCCACCGCGTTGCCGACCAGGTTGGCGACCACCTGACGCAGCCGCGCCTCGTCGCCGTACACCGGCGCCGGTCCGGGCGGGCCAACGTCGCCGGGTCCGCTCAGCGACACCTCCCGCGTCGGGTCGAGGGCCCGGATGTCGTGCAGGGCGTCCACGGCGAGGGTGCGCAGGTCCATCGGAGCGATCTCCAGCGGACGCTGCTCGTCCATGCGCACCAGCGTGAGCAGATCCTCCACCAGCCCGCCGAGCCGCACCGCCTCGTTCTCGATACGGGCCATGGTCCGTTTGACGTCCGCCTCGTCGGGTAGGGCCCCCATCCGGTACAGCTCGGCGAAGCCCCGAATACCGGCCAGTGGCGTCCGCAGCTCGTGACTGGCATCGGCGACGAAACGCCGCATCTGCTCCTCCGACGCGGCGCGGGCCGCGAACGCCGATTCGATCTGCGCGAGCATGCCGTTGAGGGCAAGGCTCAGCCTTCCCGTCTCGGTGCGCGCCGAGGCGTCCGGCATGCGGTGCGACAGCGGTCGCCCGGCGGAGATCTCGGCGGCGGTCTCCTCGATCCGGCGCAGCGGCCGCAGCCCCGCCCGTACGGCGAACCATCCGGCCGCGGCGAGCAGCAGCGACACCCCGACGCCGATCAGTTCGAAGGCGGTGGCCAGGTGGTCCACGGTGGAGGACACGTCGTCCAGCGGGGCCGCGACCGCGACGCCGGTGGGCAGCGCCGGGTCCTCGCCGTCGACCGGCACGATCAGGACCCACCAGCTGCCGCCACCGTGGTCGCTCGGGACCTCGAACGCCTGCCCGAGCCGGTCCCGCAGTCGCGCCCCGTCCATCCGCGGCCACAACGGGCCCGGGTCCCCGGCCGTGACGGGCTGACGGTACGGCTCCGACACCGTCCCGTCGGCGCTGACGAAGGCCATCACGTACTGGCTCGGCAGCCAGGGCCGCCCGCCGCCCGCCCTCCCGGTGTGCGGTTGCGGGATGCCCTCGTTCCGGACCCGGTACGCCATCGCGTTCCCGAACCCCTCCAGCCGCTGGTCCACCCGCTCCACCAGTTGGGCCCGCACCGAGCCGAGTACCAGGGTGTCGCTGACGGTCAGCCCGAGGGCCACCAGTGCCATCGAGAGCACGACGAGCCGTGCCCGCAGGGTCAGGCCGGCCAACCGTCCGGTGAGCCCCTTCGCCGACGGCCGTATCCGTCCTGGCCGCCGGCCTCCGGGCAGGTCGCTCGTGCTTCCGCCGAAGCGTTCGCGCGGTCCGGGAACACGCATCGGCGCGTCAGCCCTGCGGGCGGCGCAGGACGTACCCGATGCCGCGCACGGTGTGGATGAGCTTGGCCGAACCGCCCGAACCCGGGTCCACCTTGCGGCGCACGTAGGAGATGTACGACTCGACGATGCTGAGATCGCCGCCGAAGTCGTACGCCCACACGTGCTCGAGGATCTGCGCCTTGGAGACCACCCGGTCGGCATGGGTCATCAGGTACGCGAGCAGTTTGAACTCGGTGGGGGACAGCGACACGGGCCGCCCGCCCCGCAGCACCTGGTGCCCCACGGGGTCCAGTTCGAGGTCGCCCGCGATCAGGCGCCCCTCGCCCGTCGGACCGCCGGTGCGCCGCAGGATCGCGCGGATCCTGGCGATCAGCTCCTCCAGGCTGAACGGCTTGGTGACGTAGTCGTCGCCCCCTGCCGTGAGTCCGCCGATCTTGTCGTCGACGCCGTCCTTCGCGGTGAGGAAGAGCACCGGCAGGTGGTCGGCCTCGGGACCGGTGGCCGCCACCTCGCGCAGGTGCCGGATGACGGCGAAGCCGCTCATGTCCGGCAGCATCACGTCGAGGACCACCAGGTCCGGCCGTTCCTTGGCGACGGCCGCCAGCGCGTCGGCACCGTTCGCCGCCGACGTGACCTTGAAACCGACGAAGCGGAGCGAGGCGGACAGCAGCTCCCGGATGTTCGGTTCGTCGTCGACGACGAGCAGGCTCGCCTCGGGCGTGGCCGTGGCCGCTGCCCTCTCCATGGGGTCCTTCCTCTCCTGCTCAGCCCCGGCCACCACCGAACCCGCCGCCACCGCCCTGGGCGACGGCCGTCGCGGTGACGTCGCCGGAGGGGCTCCGGCTGCCGCGCACGGTCACGGTCTGCCCCGGCTGGAGGTCGGACACCTTGCCGCTGCGCGACTCGGTGATCTGGGTGTTGGTGTCGGTGGTGACCTTGACGACGTTGCCCTGGGCGTCCGTGACGTAGAGGGTCGCGCCGTCGACGAGCTTCACCGTACCGGTGGTCAGGCCGGCCCCGGCGCCCAGGCCGCCGTTCGAGCCGCCGAAGCCCTGGCGCGAGCCGTTCTGCCCGTTCCCGGTCCGCCCTTGTCCGGCGGATCCCTGGCCCTGGCTCTGGCCTTGGCCTTGGCCCTGACCTTGCCCTTGACCCTGGCTCTGGCCGCCCTGGCCGAAGCCCGTACGCCCCTGTCCGCCCGCCCCCGAGCCGGGGCCGCGGCCCGAGGCCGCCACCCCGGAGCCCCCCGACCCCTGGAGGTGGCCCTTCTCGACCAGGACGCCCCCGGTGAAGGCGAGCCCTGCGACCACCCCGCCGGAGAGCAGCAGGGTCAGCCAGGGCAGTCTCGGCCGGGGCGGCGCGGCGAGTTCCGCCGAGACGTCCCGCGTGTCCGGGGGCTCGGACAGGATCGCCTCGGGATCCTCCGAGGGCCCCGGCGCCTCTGCGGACCGGTCCGCCCGCGCCACGTCCTCGAACGCATCGGCGAAAGGCGTCGACGGGTCCCCGGTCACCTCGGGCGGCTCCTTCTCCGGTCCGGTGCGGCCTCGTGTCATGTCAGCTTCTCCCTGTCCCCGCACACGTATGCGGATCACTCGTGTCGCAGTGCTTCGATGGGCCGCAGGCTCGCGGCCCGGTTGGCGGGGTAGCCGCCGAAGAACAGCCCGATCAGCACGGCGATGGCGAAGGCGCCGACGACCGACTCCGGTATGACGACCGGCTTGATGCCGACGATGGTGAAGTGCGAGCCGATCAGCCCGGCCGCCACCCCGAGCCCGCCGCCGATCAGCGAGAGCAGCGTCGACTCGGCGAGGAACTGGCCGAGGATGACGCCCCGCGGCGCCCCGATCGCCTTGCGGATGCCGATCTCACGGGTCCGCTCGGTCACCGTGACCAGCATGATGTTGGTGATCCCGATCCCTCCGACCAGCAAGGAGATCGCGGCGACCGCCCCCAGCAGCACGGTGAACGTCTCGTTCGTCGCCGCCTGCGTGGTCAGCAGGGACGCCTGGCTCGCCACCCGGAAGTCGAGGGCGTTCGGGTCCTTGATGCCGTGCCGTCCCATCAGGACGGCGGTGATCTCGCTCTGCGCGGCCGCCGTCGCGTCGGCGGACTTGGCCTCCACGAGGATCTGCCCCACCGAACCGAAGCCGGTGAACGCGTTCTGCACGGTGGGCAGCGGCGCGACCACCACGTCGTCCGGGTCCTGGAACCCCGTACCGCCCTTGGTGGCCAGCACCCCGACCACGGTGAACGGCGTGCCGCCGAGCACTACTTTCCTGCCGACCGGGTCCGAGGTCCCGAACAGCTCGGCGGCGGTCGTCGAGCCGATGACGGCGACCTTCCGGGACGCCAACACGTCGTCGCCGCTGAAGTAGTCGCCCTTGGAAACCTTGCTGTTGGAGGCCTTGAAGTACGCCGGGTACGTGCCCACCACCTGGCCGACCGTGTGCGAGGTGCCCTCGTACAGGGCCGTCTGGGAGGTGCTGACCTCGGGGGCCACCGCCTCGATGTGCGGGGCCGCCGACGCATCGGCCAGGGCCCGCGCGTCCTCGACGGTCAGAGGCTTCGCCGTGCCCGCCGAGCCGGAGCCGCCGCGCCGGCCGCCGGATCCGCCACCGGAACCGCCGCCGGGGGAGACGGTGAGGGCGTTGGTGCCGAGCTTCTCGATGGAGGTCCGCACCGCCTGGGAGGAGCCGTTGCCGACGGCGAGCAGCAGGATCACCGCCGCGACGCCGATCAGCACACCGAGCATCGTCAGCGCGGAGCGCACCTTGTTCGCCGCGAGGCCGCCGAGGGCGAAGCGCAGCGTCTGGAACGGGTTCACGACAGGCCTCCGGCCACCGGGTGCTGCCCGCGCATCGCGGGCGGGGGCCCGACGACGGGGGCCTGCCGGACGTCCTCGACGATCTGGCCGTCGACCAGGCGCAGGACGCGTTTGGCGTGCCGCGCCACCTCGTCCTCGTGGGTGATCAGGACGACGGTGCGGCCCGACGCGTTGAGTCGGTCCACGATGGCCAGGACCTCCTCGGTGCTGTGGCTGTCCAGATTTCCGGTGGGCTCGTCGGCGAGCAGCATCGCCGGCGCGGTGACCAGCGCCCGGGCGACGGCCACGCGCTGCTGCTGTCCGCCGGAGAGTTCGTTGGGACGGTGGTCCATGCGGTCGGCCAGTCCCACCAGGGTGAGCGCGGCCTCCGCGCGCCGCCGCCGCTCGGCGGCCTTCACGCCCGCGTACGCCAGCGGCAGCTCCACCTGGGCGAGTGCGGTGGTGCGGGGCACCAGGTTGAACGACTGGAAGACGAAGCCGATCTTGCGGTTGCGGACCAGCGAGAGCCGGCGCTCGTCCAGGCCGCCCACGTCGATCCCGTCGAGCAGGTACCGGCCCGACGTGGGGACGTCCAGGCAGCCCAGGATGTTCATCAGGGTCGACTTGCCCGAACCCGAGCTGCCCATGACCGCGACGAAGTCCCCTTTTTCCACGAGGAGTTCGACACCGCGGTGGCGGCCCGACGCGATGTCGTACGGACCGCCGAGCGCACGCACCGCGGCTTCGCCGTGCCCGTACGTCTTGAGCAGTGCGCGGACCTCGATCACGGGAGGTACGGCGCCGAGCGGGCCGCCGGTCTCCGGCGTCATCCTCGGCCACCCCCGCCCCCGCCGGTGCGGAAGCCACCGGCCCCGCCGCCACCGCCGCCGCGGTTGCGGGTCCCGGTGGACCCGGCCCCGGGGAAGGCCCCGCTCGGGAAGCCCCCGTTGCCGGCCGAGGACACCGGGGCCAACTGCACCCGGTCGCCCTCGTTCAGCCCGCTGACGACCTGGTCGGTGCTGTCGCCTTCGAGGCCGATGGTGACCGGCGTGCGCACGGTGGTGCCGTCCGCCTTGACGACGGTGACGCTGCGGTTCTCCCCGGTCCCGGACACGGCGGCGGCGGGTACCGACAAGGCGCCGGAGGCCTCGCCGACGACCACCTGGATGCCGGCGCTGAGGCCGCTGCGCAGGTCGTCGGTGGAGCTCGTGATGGTCAGCGTGGCCGCGTACTGCACGGCGCTCCCGCCTCCCGAATTGCCGCCACCGGAGGAGGACCCGCCGCTCACGGGCAGGGAACCGACGGACAGTACCTGCGCGTTGAGCGTCTTCCCGGACATCGCGTTGAGCGTGACGGTCGCGGCCTGGCCGGGCTTCAGCTTCAGCGAGTCGGCCTCCGAGAAACCGGCCGTCACCTGCATGCCGGTCGGGTTGGTGAGCACGACGAAACCGGAGAGGGAGGAGGAACCACTGCCGGAAGCGGAGTTCCCGCCCGACCCACCGGAACCGCCTGACCCACCGGAGCCGCCGTTGCCACCCCCCGATGTGCTGCCACCCGTCCCGGAGACCGTGTCGCCCACCTTCGCCGAGACGGAAGCGACCGTCCCGTCGACGGGCGCCTTGAGCACCGTCCCGTCGACGGCGCGCTGTGCGGCGTCCACGGCGTTCTGGGCCTGGGTGAGCTGGGCGCGGGCCTGGGCCACCTGCGCGGGGTCCACGGTCGGTGTGGGGGCCGGCGCCGGAGTGGACGCGGAACCGCCCCGCGAGGTGACGTTCGAGCCGCCCGACCCGGAGGTCACCTGCCCGGCCTCCGCCTTGGTGAGGTTGGCCCGGGCCGCCGTCAGCGACGCCTGGGCCTGGTTCAGCGTCTCGGTCGCGGCGGTCGCGTCCACCTTGCCGAGCAGTTGGCCCTTGGTGACCTTGTCTCCCGCCTTGACGTGGACCTCGGTGAGCCGGCCGCCGGTGGTGAAGTTCAGGCCGGCGTCGCTGGGTGAACTCAGCGACCCCGAGCCGGAGACGGTCGCGAGGACGGTGCCCTTGGTGACGACGACGGTCCGCGCGGAGTCCCGTACCGGACCCCCGCCCTCACCGGCCACCGCCGCGTACGCGCCGGCGGCGCCCGCGAGGACCGCCACTCCGAGCACCGAATTGATCAGGACGGCCCTGCGCCGCCGTGGGAGCACCTTCATGGGACGGCATCCTGGCCGCCCACGCTTTGCGGGGTCTGGGAGATTCCTGGGAGTTCCCTGGTAACGCCGGGCCCACCCGAACCGCCCGTACATCCTCATACGGTGCACAAGGTCCGGCTCCGGTCCTCCTCGACCCACGGCGCCCCTCGCACTCTCGGCGAACTCACAGCTCCCGCCACCGGGAAGGAGCCGCCGGAGGCGGCGGGGGAACAGCGCGCCGACCGGCTAGTTTGTGAGGCGGCAGGTGGGGTCGTACGGAGGGGGCGTCGGCGTGGGGACGGATCAGGGAGAGGGACGGCGTCAGCGAAGTCGTGTCGAGGCCGTGACCGATCCGGATCAGGATCCCCGTACCCTCCGGGACCCCTATGTGGCCTACGCGGCCATGCGCTCCGCTTGCCCGGTGCGGGCATTGCCCACCGGTTCCGGGGGGCGCGTCGACCACCTGGTCACCGGCTACGCGGAAGCCCGGGAAGCCCTCGGTGACGCCCGTCTCTCGAAGGACACGGGCGCCTTCTTCGCGGGCAAGGAGTCGCGGCGCCGCCTGCACCCGGCGGTGGCCCGCAGCATGCTGGCCGTCGACCCGCCCGAGCACACCCGGCTGCGGAAGCTGGTGACCGGGGCGTTCACGACCGGGGCCGTCGACGAACTGCGTCCCTTCATCACCCGGGTCACCGACGAACTCCTGGACCGGTGGCCCGTCGGTGAACCGCTCGACTTCGTGGCCGGCCTGGCCGCGCCGCTGCCCGTGATCGTGATCTGCCAACTGCTCGGAGTCCCGCAGGCGGACCGGCCCGCGGTCCGGCGCTGGTCCGCGGAACTGTTCGCGGAGGGGGAGCCCGACACCGTCGACGCCGCCTCGCACGCCATGGCCGGCTACATGACGGACCTCATCGCCGCCAAGCGCCGGGACCCCGGCTGCTCGCTCCTGGACCGACTCGTCTCGGCGCGGGACGGCGAAGACCGTCTGAGCGAGGAGGAACTGGTCTCCCTGGCCGTGCTGCTGCTCGTGGCCGGACACGAGAGCACCACCAACGCCCTCGGCAACGCGCTCCTCGCGCTGCTCATGCATCCGGCCGCGCTGGATCGCCTCCGGGACGATCCGGGCGAGATCCGCGGCGCGCTGCCCGAACTGCTCCGCTTCGACTCGGCCGTCAGCACGGCCACCTTCCGGTTCACCACGCGATCCGTCACGCTCGGCGGCACCGAGATCCCCGCCGGTGTCCCGGTCCTGGTCGCGTTGGGGGCGGCCAATCGGGACCCGGCCCGCTTCCCGGCGCCGGACCACCTCGACCTGGACCGGGACGCGGCCGGCCATCTCGCGTTCGGTCACGGTGTCCACCGCTGTGTCGGCGCCCCCTTGGCCATGGCGGAGCTTGAGATCGCCCTGCGCGCGGTGCTGACCCGATTCCCCGGCATCCGCCTCGCCGTACCGCCCGACCGACTGGAGTGGCGGCGCACCCGCCTCGTCCGCGGGCCGGTCGCGCTTCCCGTCCTGACCTGAGGGCCTGGCAGGATGCCGCTGTCGGGCCGGCCGTGAGCGACGGGGCCCGTAGCGACCGTGAGCGGCCGGGGAGGCCGCGGCGGATGCCGAGGAGGAGAACAGGGTGGGAGACGCCGACATCGTCAGGTTCGCGGACCGGGCGCGGAGCGTGACGGTGGAACTGGAGGACGCGGCGGGCGGCGGGCGTCACAAGGGTTGGCACGACGCCGAGATCGTGATCGAGACCGGCTTCGTCGGCGCGCGCGTGCCGGTGCACGTCACCGACGCAGACCTCGCGGCGTTCCTCGCCGCACGCGCCGGCGCCGAGGAGGACGGCGCCCTGCCGGACGGGTCGGTCATGGACTGGCCCGCCGCGGGTCGCGGCGCCTACCTGCGGCTGCGCGTCGAGGACCCGTTCGTGGTGGAGGTCCGTGACCCGGTGCAGAGCGGGGTGACGGTCATCGTGCCGCTGCAGCCGCGCGACGGCTGGGCCGCACGCGCCGCCTCCCGGCTCGACCGGTTGCGGAGCCGTCTGGGCGAACAGGCCGGATGAAGGCGCGCCGACCGCGAGGACGGTGGCCGCTCAGGCGTCCGCGGGGGGCGCGAAACGGACCGCCATGACGCGCTCCCGTTGCCCACGGTCGAGCGCCACCACGGAGTGGAAGCCCCGAACCCCGGCCAGACCGGCGCGGTCCACCTGCCTCAGGAGCCTCGCCAACCCCCGCTGGTGACGGGCGAAGACCCGGCGCGACGCCAGCCGCCGACGAGCGCGCTGACCCGACAGGGCCTCCTCGGGACCGACGTCCAGGACCACCATGTGCAGGGGGCGCCCGGCCCCGCGAGCGGTACGGGCGAGCCACCAACGCATCCAGCTCCTGCTGCCGCAGTCGTGGATCAGCAGGGGACCACCGCTGCGCAGCTCGTCACGCAGCCATCGCATGTGCCTCAGCCGCGCCCACGGCCGGTAGAGCGCGTAGGGGAGCCACGCCGGCATCCACGCCTCGAACGACGTGCGCGTGGCACGGGGATCGACGACCAGGGCGGAGCCGGACCAGGCGCGCAGCAGCGTGCTCTTCCCGCTCCCGGGGAGACCGCAGACCACGACCGCCCCGTCGAAGGGGTACGAGAGCCACACGTCCCGACCGGCGGCCCCGCGCAGATCGAGCACTCCGTGCGGGGACGTGTGACCACTCGGGCACGCGTCGGGGCCCCGGTCGGAGGTCGGCCGGGATATCGGCGGCCTTCCGACCGGGTCGGCGCTGAGGGGTGCAGTCACAGGTACAAGCCGTCCGTACGAGGTCCAGAGGACACCGACAGTACGTCACCCGTACGGGTGAGCCGCGTCTCACAGCAGCGGTGGCACTTGTCTATGCAACGAGTTGCATAGAAGGATCGAGGGCATGGCACTTGAGCACGCGATCCTCGTCTCCCTGCTGGAGAAGCCGGGCTCGGGCTATGAGCTGGCCCGACGGTTCGAAAGGTCCATCGGCTACTTCTGGACCGCGACCCACCAGCAGATCTACCGCGTGCTGGGGCGCATGGAGGCCGACGGCCGGCTCGACGTCCGCGAGGTGCCGCAGCAGGGCAGGCCGGACAAGAAGGTGTACTCCGTCGCCCCGGCCGGCCGGGCCGCCCTCTCCGCCTGGCTCCACGAACCGATCCAGCCCGACAGCGTCCGGCACGAGCTCGCCGTGAAGATCCGCGGCGCGGCCTTCGACGACCCGGCCGTCCTGATCCGCGAGGTCGAGCGGCACCACCGGGAGCACAGCGACAGGCTCACGCGCTACCTCGCGGGCGAACTGCGGGACTTCACGGGCCCCGAGGCCCCCGCGACGCACGACGCCGGCCAGGAGCTCCAGCACGTGGTGCTGCGCGGCGGTATCGCCTACGAGCGGATGCAGCTCGCCTGGCTGGAGGACGTACTCGCCACGCTCCACCGGCTGGCGGCCTCCTGAGCGCCCCACCCCCCCCGAACTCCTCTCTCCCACCCCTCATCCCTTGGCTGAAAGGCGAACCTCCATGAGCGATCCGCTGCTGTTCAACCCGCGCACCTACGACCCGGCGCACTTCGACCCCGAGACCCGCAGGCTGCTGCGCGCCACCGTCGACTGGTTCGAGGCCCGCGGCAAGCGAAAGCTGATCGAGGACTACCGCACCCGCGCCTGGCTGGGCGACTTCATCGCCTTCTCCGCCAAGGAGGGGCTCTTCGCCACCTTCCTGACCCCGGCGCCCGCCGCCGGCGAGGGGGAGCCGGACAAGCGGTGGGACACCGCGCGGATAGCCGCCCTCAACGAGATCTTCGGCTTCTACGGCCTGGACTACTGGTACGCGTGGCAGGTCACCATCCTCGGGCTCGGTCCGGTCTGGCAGAGCGACAACGCCGCCGCCCGCAGCCGCGCCGCCGAACTCCTCTCCGAGGGCGAGGTGTTCGCCTTCGGTCTCTCCGAGAAGACCCACGGCGCCGACATCTACTCCACCGACATGCTGCTGGAGCCGTCCACCGACGGTTCCGGCGGCTTCCGCGCCACCGGTTCCAAGTACTACATCGGCAACGGCAACGCCGCCGGTCTGGTCTCCGTCTTCGGTCGCCGCACCGATGTCGAAGGGCCCGACGGCTACGTCTTCTTCGCGGCCGACAGCCGGCACGAGGCCTACCACCTCGTGCAGAACGTCGTCGACTCCTCCAAGTACGTCAGCGAGTTCCGCCTCGTGGACTACCCGGTCCGCGCCGAAGACGTCCTGCACACCGGTCGCGCCGCCTTCGACGCCGCCCTCAACACGGTCAACGTGGGCAAGTTCAACCTCTGCACCGCGTCGATCGGCATCTGCGAGCACGCGATGTACGAGGCCGTCACCCACGCGCAGGGCCGCATCCTGTACGGCCGCCCCGTCACCGCCTTCCCGCACGTGCGCCGGGAGTTGACCGACGCGTACGTCCGGCTCGTCGGGATGAAGCTGTTCAGCGACCGGGCCGTCGACTACTTCCGCTCCGCCGGCCCCGACGACCGCCGCTACCTCCTCTTCAACCCGATGACGAAGATGAAGGTGACCACGGAGGGCGAGAAGGTCATCGACCTGATGTGGGACGTCATCGCGGCCAAGGGCTTCGAGAAGGACACCTACTTCGCCAACGCCGCCGTCGAGATCCGCGGCCTGCCCAAGCTGGAGGGCACGGTCCACGTCAACCTCGCGCTGATCCTCAAGTTCATGCGCAACCACCTGCTGGCCCCGGCCGAGTACGCCCCCGTGCCGACCCGCCTCGACGCGGCCGACGACGCCTTCCTCTTCGCCCAGGGCCCGGCCCGCGGCCTGGGCTCCGTACGCTTCCACGACTGGCGCCCCGCCTACGACGCGTACGCGACCGTGCCCAACGTCGGCCGTTTCCGCGAACAGGCCGACGCCCTGTGCGAGTTCGTCCTGACCGCCGCCCCCGACGAGGAGCAGAGCCGCGACCTCGACCTCCTCCTGGCGGTCGGCCAGCTGTTCGCCCTGGTCGTCCACGGCCAGCTGATCCTGGAACAGGCTCGCCTCACCGGCCTGGACGAGGACGTGCTCGACGAGCTGTTCGGCGTTCTCGTACGCGACTTCTCCGCGCACGCGGTCGAGCTCCACGGCAAGGAATCCGCCACGGAGGCCCAGCAGGAGTGGGCGCTCGCCGCGGTGCGCCGTCCGGTCGGCGACACCGAGCGCACGGCCCGCGTCTGGGACCGCGTGGAATCCCTGGCCGGGGCGTACGAAATGGCCCCCTGACCCGTTGCGCGTTCCGGGCGGACGACCCCACCACGGTGGGTCGCCCGTCCGCCCGGACCGCGAACGCCCACACGGGCGAACGCCCACCCCGGTGCACTGGCGGCGTGCCCCGGCCGGGCGCGACGGGCATCGTGAAATCAGCTTGATGCGGTCCCACCCGACGTCCATGATCAGCGGTGATGAGCAACGCATTCGAAGACGTCCGGCGCCACATGGCCTCCGGCGACATACCCAGCGCCGTCCGAGCACTGCGCCCCCTCGCGGACACGGTCCCACTCGGTGACCTGGCGAGCGAAGTCCGCCCGCTCGCCGAGGCCGTCGGGTTCGACGACCTCGCCAAGGCCGCCGGGAAGGCGGCCCGGAAGCCCGGCGACCCGAACAGGCTCTACGAGTTCGGTTACCTGTGCATCGAGCACGGCCTGGCCTTCGCGGCCGTACCCGCCATGCGCGAGGCACTGCGGCTGGCCCCGGGTTCCGCCCGGCGGATCCTGTCCGAGCTGGTCGCGGCCCTGGAGGCGGAGGACCGGCGCGCCGAGGCGACGCGGGAACTCCTCCGCCACGAAACCCTCCTGGAACCCTGGCCCGGCCAGTACCTCGTCGCGTACAACGCCCTGCTCTCCGGCGATCTCGCCACCGCTCGGGACCGGGCCGCGGCCCTGTCCGCACCCGACGACGACACCTGGAGCTGGGCGCACGGCCGACTGCGCCGCATGCTCGACCGGGCCGACGCCGCCGCGCGCGTGGCTCCGCTGGACGCAACGGACCTGCGTGGCTGGCAGTTCACGCTGACCGGGACACTGCTCGGCACGATCTCCCCGCACGGCTTCGAGGTCATGACGGGCCGCTACGCCTACCTGAGCGACAGTTACGAAGCCTGCCGGCGCGGCCTGGACCGGCTGTCGGCAGCCTTGGAGGCGGCCGGACACCGCCCGGACGCGGTGAGCGCGCTCCCGGGCCGTTCCGACGGCATCCTCGCGCTGGCGGCGGCCGAGATCCTGGGTCTGGAGCTGGTCCCGTACGACCCGGACCGCCCGGGCACCCTGCTCGTGGCCTATGACCTCAGCGAGCACGACGAGGACGTACAGGCCGGACTGCGCGACCGCGCGCCCGGTCAGGTCCTGTATGAGCACGCGAGCCGGTGGACCGAACCCGGGACGGTTCCGGCCGACTTCAGCTGTCTGCAGCGGCAGATCGGTTCCGAGCCCTGGGGCGGGCAACTGGGTGTGGACGGCATCGGCGAGGCGGATTCCCGGCAGCCGGAGGCGATCGCGCGCGACATCGTGACGGCCGACGGGGCCGATGCCGACCCGGGCGACGGTTCCGCTCCCGTCGACGCGGACACCGACGCGGCGTTCCGCGCCTTCGCCGCCGCGGTCGCCCCGCTCTGGCTCACGGGCCCGCGCGCGGCCGTCCGCTCGGCGGGCCCGATCCGGAGCAACAGCTTCTGACCTTCGGACCAGGGGGCGGTCCGTGTGCTCCTCCGGTCCCGGCGGACGCCGTCGTGTCCGCCGGGCAACCGGCCCCTGCGAAGCGCTACGGGGCGAGCCAGCCGCGCAGGAGTCTGCTCACGGCGGGCATCGCCACGTACGTCATCAGCACGTTGAACACGGCGGCCGTGATCAGGCTGTTGAGCAGGAGCGGGAGTGCGGCCAGGTGCGGCACCAGGAAGAGGCCGCCGAGCACCGAGATCGGGTAGATCGCCAGCGTCGCGCTGATCGCCATCTTCCACCGGGGCGGCGCCGGCCGCGTCGAGCCCGGTGCGGCGAACCAGGTCTCCATGCCGGTCAGGTGGCGCCGGGCGATCTCGGTGTGGTGGTGTCCCTCGCAGTCGGCGAACCAGGCCGCCCGCTCGGGGGACTCCTGCCAGGCCCGGCAGGCCTCCGCGTCCCTGAAGCGGTGCACCAGGAACCAGGGGGCGTCGCCGCCGGAGGAGCGGAAGAGCCCGTACCCCAGGTGGCCGGGGAAGCCCGCCGCGCTCTCGAGGATGCCCTTCGCCCACAGCTCGAAGTCGGTCTCGTAGCCGGGGTCGACCCGCCGGGCTATCAGAAGCGTGACCTCGCCGGTGTCGGCGGGGACGGTGGAGTGCTCAAGGCTGACAGCGGTCACGTGTACTCCTCATGATCACACCGCGCCCGGCCACACTCTACGCGCCGTACTGTGCCGCGAAGGGCTCAGCGCCCCAGCACACCGTCGAGCCAGGTGAGGATCTCGGGGGTCACGGGGTCCGTGATGTCCGCGAACTCCGTGTGCTTGGTGAGGAACTTGGCCACATAAGGGCAGACGGGCACGATCCGCATGCCCGATGCGCGGACGTCGGCGAGGGCCTGTTCGACGAGGACGGAGGCGAGCCCCTGGCCGGCGTGGGCGTCGTCGATCTCGGTGTGGAAGAAGACCCGCCGGCCGTCGCGGTCGCGGTAGGCGGTGAGGCCCGCACGGTCCTCGCCGACGAGGATCTCGTAGCGGTGACGGGCGTCGACACGGCTGACGACGGGGGCCGGGGTGGTCTGGTCGCTCATGGTGAAGGGCCTTTCGGTACTGCGGTCGGAGGTGCGCTCCCGCTCCTACCGTGCCTCGACGACGTCCCGGTTGCTGCGGCCTCGCACCAAAGTGGTTTCACTTTCAACAATCATGGGTGATCATAGTCGCGAAGACAACCCGCGACAACAGGCGAAGGAGCACAGGGTGATCGAGACGGAACAGGCCACGCAGGCCCCCCGGGCCACCGGGCGGATCCACCTCGACAAGCAGGGCCCCGCCGCGTACCAGGCGCTGGTCAAGGCCGCCGACACCGTCCGCACGACGGCTGCCGAGGCGGGCCTCGACCGAATCCTGGTCGAGCTGGTCAACCTCCGCGTGTCCCAGCTCAACGGCTGCGCCTTCTGCCTCGACGTCCACACCCGCGCCGCGCTGCGCGCCGGGGAGAGCGCCCGGCGCCTCGGCGTACTCGCGGCCTGGCGCGACACCGAGCTCTTCACCGCCGGGGAGCGCGCGGCTCTCGCCCTCGCGGAGGCCACCACGCACCCCGCCGACGCCCTCGCCCAGGAACGGGCGTACGCCGAGGCCCGGGAGGTGCTGGACGACGGCGAGATCTCGGCCGTGATCTGGGTGGCGATCACGATCAACGCCTTCAACCGCGTCTCGATACTCAGCAAGCACCCGGTACGGGAGACGCCCGGCTACCGAACCGGTCTCGACCCGCGGTCGTAGCCGGGGCCGCGCCCTGCGGGGCGGCGGCACGGCGGACGACCGGTTCGGCGGGAGGCGGAGGCCGCCGCCCGTGCCCGACCCCGGCCGGGCGCACGCCCTCACGCGGGATCCGCGTCCGTGTCCCGGCCCCCAGCGGCGGAATCGGCCTTGCCGGGCAGCGTGAGGACGGCCAGGGCAGCCGCCAGCAGCACGGCCGCCCCCACGGAGAACGCGGCCGAGACGGCGGTGGTGACCGCCCCCTTCAGGGCCGGGAGCAGATCGGCGGGCAGCCCGGCGGGCAGGCGAGAGCCCTGCTGTGTCGCCGCCACCGCCTTGCCGACCGAATGCTCGACCGCCTCCAGACGCCCGGCGGGGACGCGGCCGTCCAGGCGCAGGACCCGTCCCAGCCGTCCACCCTGTACGTGCGACACGACCGCACCCATCACGGCCAGTCCCAGCGCCGCGCTGATCTCTCGGGCGGTTTGCGTCACCCCGGCCGCGCGCCCGCGCATCCGCGGGGCCGTACCGCCGAGCGCGGTGGTCCAGGCCGGGCTGACGGACAGACCCATGCCGATGCCCATCGCGGTGTAGAAGGTCAGCAGCCAGGCGTACTCCTGCCGGTGCAGCGCCACCGCCGCACCGAGCATGGCGGCCACGCACAGCCCCGTGCCGATGCCCAACGGAACCCGCGGCCCCAGCCGGTCGTGGAGTCTGCCGCCGAGCGGTGCGCACACCACCGTGGGGAGCGTGAGCGGCAGTACGGCCAGCCCGGCCTCGAACGGGGACATCCCCACGACGTCCTGCAGCCACACGACCCCGAACACCGCGAACCCCACGAACGCGAACCGCACCGTCGAGACGACCGCCGTCCCCACCGCGAACTTCCGGTACCCGAACAACTCGAGGTGGAGCAGCGGGTGGGAGACGCGCCGTCCGCGCACCACCAGCAGCGCCAGCAGAACGGCCGCGGTGGCGAACAGCGAGATGACGGCGGCCGAGGACCAACCCCAGCGGTGCGCCTGCGTGAGCGGCAGGACCAAGCACACCAGACCGCCGATGAGCAGGGGAGCGCTCGCCCAGTCGACCGGTTCGCGCCGCGCCGGCGAGTCCGTGAGCAGAAGACGGGCGAGGGCCACCGCGGCGATGCCGAGGGGCGGGTTGACGAAGAAGATCGCGCGCCAGGAGATCGCCGTCGTCAGCACTCCCCCGATCAGGGGCGCCATTCCGTAGAACAAGGTCGAGACGCTGGACGAGATGCCCATGGCCTGTCCCCGTTCCCCGGCGGGGAACTCCTTGACGATGATCACCTGGGAGGCGGGCCGCAGCAGGGCCGCACCGGCGCCCTGGACCGCGCGGGCGGCGATGAGCCAGGCCTCGGTCTGCGCCAGACCCGCCGCGAGCGAGGCCGCGACGAACAGCAGCGTGCCCAGGCGGAAGGTGCGTTCATGCCCCAGGTCATCGCCGATGCGCCCGCCGATCGTGCTCATGCAGGCGAAGCTCAGCAGATACGCCGTGATGATCCACTGGAGGCCGGTGGCGGAGGCGCCAAGGTTCCGCTGGATGGTGGGGAGGGCGACCAGCACCACCAGCGCGTCGATGGCGATCATCGACGAAGCGCAGGTCATCACGGACAGGACCCACCATCGGTGACGCCCTCTCATGAGCCGAACGCCAACGGCCGGGACGCCGCCGCCCACGTCCCCATCAGCCTCGCCCGCACACATCGAGCAGCGTGTCCACCAGCGTGTCGCGGGCGAGCGGAACCTTGTACGCGTTGGCGCCGACCGTGCGGGCCGCGGAAAGCTCCTCGCGCGCCGCGGTCGCGAACCGCTCCGCGGTGGCCGGGGCACCGAGGAGGGCACGCTCCGCGCGGCTCGCGCGCCACGGCTTGGTCGCGAGTCCGCCGAAGGCGATCCGTGCGTCCCGGATCGCGCCGCCGTCCAGGTCGACCGCCACGGCGACCGACACGAGCGCGAAGGCGAAGGAGGCCCGGTCGCCGACCTTGCGGTAGCGCGAGCGGGCGGCCATCGGCAGCGGCGGCAGCTCCACCGCCGTGACGAGGTCTCCGTGGTCGAGCACCGTGTCGCGCTCAGGGTGGCTGCCGGGCAGCCGGTGCAGGGAGGCCACCGGAATCCGGCGGGAGCCCGCGCGGCCCCGCACGCAGACCACGGCGTCCACGGCGCACAGCGCGACCGCCAGATCGGACGGGTGGACCGCCACACAGCTCTCCGACGCACCGAGCAGGGCGGGTTGCGCGGTGCGGTCCTCCAGGGCGGCGCACCCGGAGCCGGGTTCCCGCTTGTTGCACGGGGTCCGCGGGTTCTGGAAGGAGGGGCACCGGGTGCGCTGCATCAGGTTCCCGGCCAGGGTGGCCATGTTGCGCAGCTGGGGTGACGCACCGGCCAGCAGCGCCTGTGAGACCACCGGATAGCGCTCGCGCACCGCGGGATGGGCGGCGAGATCGGCGTTGCGGACGTTCGCTCCGATGCGCAGCCCGCCGGCGGGCAGCGTCTCGACACCGTTCAGCGGCAGGCCGGTGACGTCCACCAGCCGACGTGGCTCGGCGATCCCCAGCTTGAGGTGGTCGAAGAGGTTCGTGCCGCCGGCCACGTACACGGCCCCGGGATCGTCCGCGACCAGTGCGACGGCCTCCGGAACGGTGGCGGGCCGCTCGTAGGCGAACGGCTTCACACCCCGTCACCCACCACTGCGCCGCCGTCCGTCACCGCGCCGCCGGCCACCGCCGACTCGGCGTCCACCAGACGGCGCACGCTGAGCGGCAGGCCGCGCAGGCGCAGGCCGGTGGCGTGGTGGACGGCGTTCGCGACGGCGGCCGCCGTCCCGACGATGCCGATCTCCCCGACGCCCTTCGCCCCCATGGGACTCGTGTGGAAGTCCTCCTCGTCGATCCACACGGCCTCGATCCGGGGAACGTCCGCGAATGTCGCGATGTGGTAGGTGGCGAGATCACGGGTGTGGAAATGCCCGTACACCGGGTCGATGACGCCCTCCTCGCACAGGGCCATCGAAACGCCCATGGTCATGCCCCCGACGAGCTGCGCGCGCACGGTCATCGGATTGATCACACGGCCCACGCCGAAGACGCCGAGCACCCGTGACACCCGGATCTCCCGCGTGGCCGTGTCCACCTCCACCTGGGCGAATTGCGCGCCGAACGCGTGCTGGGAGTGGGCGCGCGGTGGTGCGAGTTCCTCCAGGGTGTCCGCGGCCGCCTCCAGGCCTTCGTCCGGCACGATGCCGCCGCGGCGACCGATCTCGGCCCGCAGGGCTTCGCAGGCACGCACCACCGCGGTCCCCCAGGAGGTCGTACCGCTGGACCGCCCGGCCCAACTGGCCGACGGGTACGCGCTGTCGCCGATCTCCACCGTGACGCGGTCCAGGCCGACGCCCAGGGCGTCGGCGGCGATCTGAGCCAGGGCCGTGCGCGCCCCGGTCCCGATGTCCACCGCCGCGAGTCGCACGGCGCAGCGGCCTCTCGAGTCGGTGCGGACGCTCGCCCGGGAGGCGAAGCGGTACTGCGGAACGGTCGACGCGGCGACGCCCATGCCCACGAGCCGGCGCCCGTCGCCCCGCTCCGCGCGCAGCCGGTCCCGCTCCGCCCACCCGAACCGCTCGGCCCCCAGCCGCAGGCAGGCGGCGAGGTTCCGTGAGCTGAACGGCAGCCCGCTGTGCGGATCCGTCGCGGTGTCGTTGCGCAGCCGCAGTTCGACCGGGTCGACCCCGCACGCGACCGCGAGTTCGTCCATGGCCGACTCCAGCGCGAACATCCCGGGGCATTCCCCGGGCGCGCGCATCCACGTCGGGGACGGGACGTGCAGCCGCACCCGCCAGTGCTTGGTCTCGCGGTTCGGAGCCGCGTACATGGTGCGGGTGGGCGCGGCCGCGTACTCGGTGTGGTCACTCGTCAAGGACGTCTGCTCGAACGACACGTGGGAGACGGCCAGGAGCCGCCCGTCGGCCTCGGCCCCGAGCCGGATCCGCTGGACCGTCGGCGTCCGGTAGCCCGCGATGACACTGAGCTGCTCGCGGGTGAGCACGGTCTTGACGGGCCGGTCGACGACGAGCGCCGCCACCGCGGCGAGGGCGAGTTGGGCCTTCGGCGCGGCTTTGGAACCGAACCCCCCGCCCACGTGGCGGGCGAGGACCCGGACCCGGTCGCGGCGGATGCCGAAGAGGTGCGCGAGGACGTCACGCGTCCCCGAGGGCCCCTGGGTGGTGTCGTGGACGGTCAGCGCGCCGTCGTGCCAGTACGCGACCGTGCCGTGCGGTTCCAGCGCGTGGTGGTGGTACGGGGGAGTGGTGTACACGGCCTCGACCCGTACCGGAGCGAGCGCCAGCGCCCCTTCCACATCACCGTGCGAGCAGTCGGTGGGGAAGAACGGCTCGTGGCCCGGTGGCCGATGCAGTCCGGCTCCGGCGGTGTCCAGGTCGAGCCGGTGCGGGCCGACCGCGTAGTCGACCCGCACCGCCCGCGCCGCTTCGCGGGCGATCTGCGGGGACTCGGCGACCACCGCGGCGACGAACTGGCCCCGGTAGGTGACCGAAGGGCTCTGGAAGACGGCGAGGTCGGCATCCCCGGTCCGGTGCAGACGAGGGCAGTCGCCGCCGTGGATCACGGCCAGCACACCGGAACGGGCCAGGGCGGCCGCGGGGTGGACGGCCGTGACCCGCCCGTACGTGATCTCCGCCGGAACGACGGCGACGTACGCGAGGCGGGGCGGCGCCACGTCACCGGTGTAACGCGCACGGCCGGTCACCTTCTCCCGGGCCTCCCGTCGGGGAACGGATTCCCCGACGACCCGGGGCCGCGCCTCCAGGATCCCCGCGCCCGTCACGTCGCCACGTCCATGACCGCCGCCACGATGTTCTGATAGGCGCCGCAACGGCACAGGTTCCCGCTCATCCGCTCACGGATTTCCGCCTCCGTGATCACGGGAACACCCGAGGACAGTGCCCCCGTGGCCGAACTCGGCCACCCCTGGGAAATTTCGTCGAGCATTCCGATCGCGGAACACACTTGTCCGGGAGTGCAGAACCCGCATTGGAACGCGTCACGGGCGACGAACGCCTCCTGCAGCGGATGGAGCCCGGCTCCGCCCAGCCCCTCCACCGTCACGACGGAGGCGCTTCCACCGGCCACGGCGATGGCGAGGGTCAGGCAGGCGTAGACCCGCCGACCGTCCACCAGCACCGTGCAGCACCCACAATGGCCACGGTCGCAACCTGCCTTGGCTCCGGTCAGGCCGAGGGAATCACGCAGCACGTCGAGGAGCGACATTCTGGTGTCGACCGTCAGGAGGTGGCTTTCTCCATTGACGTCGAGCGTGATGGTTTCCAACGGGAAACGCCCCCGTCCAAGCGATCCGCAATGATCCGTAGTATTCCGCCGCGGACTCCGCCGCCGTGTGTGGACATGACGTTCGTCCCGGCGGCGGACCCGTTCGGGTGCATCCAGACCTCAGGGTCCCGACGGGTACGCGACGGAAGTCCCGGCGCCACGCGGGCGGCGCCGGGACTTCGGGATCCTTCCGTCAGCCCGCGACGCGGGCCATCCACGCCTCGACCTCGTCCGACGAGCGCGGCAGACCCGCCGACAGGTTCTCGTGGCCGTCGGCCGTCACCAGCAGGTCGTCCTCGATCCGGACCCCGATGCCGCGCCACTCCTCCGGCACCGTGAGGTCGTCCGGCTGGAAGTACAGGCCGGGCTCCACCGTGAGCACCATGCCCGGCTCCAGCACGCCGTCGACATAGTCCTCGTTGCGGGCCTCGGCGCAGTCGTGGACGTCCAGGCCGAGCATGTGGCCGGTGCCGGCCATGGTGAAGCGGCGCTGGAGTCCGAGCTCGTACGCGCGCTCCGCCGGGCCCTCGATGAAGCCCCACTCGACGAGCTTCTCCGCCAGGTACCGCTGCGCCGCCACGTGGAACTCGCGGTACGCGGCCCCCGGCTTCACGGTGGCCATGCCCGCCTCCTGGGCCCCGTACACCGCGTCGTACACCTTGCGCTGCACGGGAGTGAACGTGCCGCTGATCGGCAGGGTGCGGGTGACGTCGGCGGTGTAGAGGGTGTTCGTCTCCACGCCAGCGTCGAGCAGGAGCAGGTCACCGGGGTGCACCGGCCCGTCGTTGTCCGTCCAGTGCATGATCGTGGCGTGGTCGCCCGCGGCGCAGATCGAGCCGTAGCCGACGGAGTTGCCCTCCAGCCGTGCGCGGCGGAAGAAGGTGCCCTCGATCCACCGCTCGGAGGACGCGACCGCCCGGGACAGCTCGCCCACGCAGTCGGTGAAACCGCGCACGGTGGAGTCCACCGCCTTGCGCATCTCGCCGATCTCCCACGCGTCCTTGACGAGGCGCAGATCGCTCAGGGCCTCTTCCAGTACCGCGTCGCGGTCCGCGTCGGTGGTGACGGCGTCCTCCAGCACCGGGTCGACGCCGCGGACGATGCGGGTGGGCACGTCGGGGGCGGCGGCCAGTTCGCCCGCCGCCGTGCGCACGTCGCGGCAGGCCAGCCCGAGCCGGCGCTCGGACTCGGCGAGGGAGGCGCGCCGACCCATCCACAGCTCGGCGGTGTAGCCGAGCCAGAACTCGTCCGTGTCCCGGCCGTCCCGCGGCAACTGGTAGCAGTACGCGTCGTGGCCGCCGTCGGCACGGGGTTCGAGGACGAGCGCGCCGTCGCGGGCCTGGTCCCCGGTCATGTGGACGTAGCCGGAGTACGGGCGGAACGGGTAGGTGTCGTCGTTCGAGCGGGCCTTGAGGTTGCCGGACGGGATCACCAGCCGCTCACCGGGGAAGCGCGCGGAGAGCGCGGCGCGCCTGCGGGCCGCGTACGGAGCCTGCTCGTCGAGCGGGACGTCGTGCCGTTCGGTGTCCGCCCAGCCCGTCTTCATCAGGGCGGACAGTTCCTCGGAGATCCCCGAGTAGAGGCCGTTCTTCCGACTCTTCGCCACGTCGTGCACCTTCTTCCCGATGGGTTCGACTGCCGCCCGAGACCTCGTCGACTCGGCGACTCCCGGACGGTACTGCGCTACGGCGGGCGGGGGAGGACCGATGGTGCCAGTGGCACTGATCGGCCATTCCCCCCTCGCCGGCGTCGATAATGTGGTGCATGGCGAACACGAAACTGGGCGAGGCCTTGACGCTGCTGGGCATCGACCCGGTGGCGGGCCGCGTGTACCTGGCGCTCCTGGAACTGGCCCCCGCTCCGCTCGGCGCGATCGGGGAGGCGGCCGGAGTGGACGGCGCCGGGCTCGCCGCGGCCTACGGCGAGCTGGTCGACGCCGGTCTGGCCAGCGCCGCCGAGGAGGGCGCGGACGTGGTGGCGCCGGTGCCGCCCGCCGCGGGCCTGGAGATCCTCGCCCGGCACAGGGCGGCGGAGCTGGAGGAGTCGCGCATCACGGTCGGCGGCGCGTTCGAGTCGTTCCGCCGCCAGCGCCTCGCGGCGTACAACGACAACCTCGTCGAGGTGGTGACGGGCGACGCCATCGGCCCGAGGATGCGCCACGCGTGGGCCAGCGCCCGCGAGCAGATCCGGCAACTGGACTCGCCGCCGTACTTCCCGCTGGTCGGAGCCACCGACGACGCGCTGGCGACCCTCGCCCGCGGTGTCACGCAGCGGGTGGTCTACTCGCGGGCGTCGCTGGAGGTCCCCGGGCAGCTGGAGACGGCCATCGAACCGTGCATCGAGGCCGGCGAGCAGGCCAAGGTGGCGCCGTCGGTGCCGGTCAAGTTGGTGATCATCGACGAAGCGTACGCGCTGGTGTCCCTGTCGATCAGGGAGGCGGACGTGCACAACACGATGCTGGTGGTACAGCCGTGCGGTCTGCTCTCCGCACTGCTCGCTCTGTTCGAGCAGACCTGGCAGGCGGCCATGCCCCTGCACGGCCGTGCCACCCGCCCGGCCGGCCTGCCGCCGGCCGACCGTCGACTGCTCCGCCTCCTCGCCGGAGGCGCGAGCGACGAGGTCATCGCCCGTGAACTGGGCGTCAGCCGACGCACGTTCTTCCGCCGCCTCCAGGTCCTGATGGCCCGCCTGGGCGCCGAGAACCGCTTCCAGATGGGCCTCCAGGCGCAACGCCACGGCTGGCTGTGAGCGGGGGAGCACCGGAACCGGCACCCACCCGCCCCGATGAGGAGTCGGCAGGTCCGGGCCGTGCCGCCGGCGCGGAAAACCACGGGCCGTCCCGCCACGGTGACCGCTACGATCGCGTCCCTCACCTCGATCACGGCGGTCCGACGGAGGCACCGGCACGATGGCACAGCCCCCCGAGCGGCGCCCCGAACGGACCCCCGCCCACCCCGAACGGCTCGAACGCGGACACCCGTTCCGCCAGTGGAAGACCTGGCGGATACCCGGCACCGAGCTGACCCTCACCGGGTACTCACGCGCCAACGACAAGACGTTCTTCCACGTTCCCGAACTGCGCTGCGCGCTCGACGCCGGCCTCGTGGAAGGCCGTCAGCCGGAGACGGTCTTCCTCACCCACACCCACCACGACCATTCCAAGGACCTCGACCACCTCGCCGCCAGGCCCGCCGGCGTCGACATCCACCTGCCCGCCCCCGCCGTCCCGTACGTGGAGCGCTTCCTGCGCACCTCCGCCGAACTGAACCACGGCACGGCCTACGACCCCGCCCTGGCCGCGAACTGCCGGCTGCACGGCGTGCGCGGCGGCGACGAGTTCACCTTCGGCCGTCGCGGGCACCACGTACGGGTGGTGGAGTGCGTGCACAAGGTGCCGTGCGTGGGTTACGCGTTCTCCGAACGCCGCAAGGAACTGCTGCCCGAATACGTTGAGTTGCGCCGCTCCCTCAGCGCGCAGGGCCGGAGCGGCGCCGAGTTCGGACGCATCCTCGCCCAGCGCCGCAAGGAGGGCGCCGAGGTGGAACACGAGTCACTGCGACCGCTGTTCGCCTTCCTCGGCGACACCCACGTGAGCGTCTTCGACGCCAACCCGTGGCTCTTCGCCTACCCGGTGATCATCACCGAGTGCACCTTCCTCGACGACGCCGAGCTGGACCGGGCCGACCGGGTCGGTCACACCGTGTGGAGCCGGCTCCGGCCCGTCGTCGAGGCCCACCCGGAGACCCTCTTCGTCCTCACCCACTTCAGCCTGCGCCACTCGGACCAGGACGTCCTCGCCTTCTTCGCGGACGAGCGCCCAGACAACGTCCTCCTGTGGGCCCACCCCGACAGCCGACTGCCCGAACAGCACCGGCACGGCGGCTGACGTCGGCTGGTTTGATGGACCTCGGCGAAAGGGGGATCGGCGATGGCCGGTATGGAGACATGGGCGTTCGGGCTGGTCAACTGCATCCTGTACCAGGCGATGTACCGGGAGAGCGGTGCGGCCCTCGGCGACGACCTCGTACGCCGGTACGCGACGGCCATGCAGCTCGAACCGCTCTCGGACCGGCCGATGGCCGAGCAGGTGGCCGCGTTGCGGTGGGTGCTGACCACGGACCGGCCACTGGCGAGCACGTTCGACCCGTACGAGGGTCAAGAGCCCTTCGGGGAGGACGAGTTCCGCGCCTTCCTGTCCCGGCTCGCCGACGAACTCGAATCCCACGGGCCCTGGCCGCTCGCGGCGAAGCGCCGCGGAGGCCGGCTGCGGGACCTGTTCAACCGGCGTTGAGGCAGGCGGTGTCAGCGGTAGCGGGCCGCATCCGCTGCGAAGGCGGAGGCTTGCGCGGCGGGCGAGGCGAGCAGGGCGACCCACGAGCCGTCCGTGAACTCCATGTCCATCCGCCCCTTCTGGAGCACCCCCGTGGGGTTGACCCGCAGGGCGGCGACGGCCTGTCGGGGCGCCTCCCACACCTGCTGCATCACCGGGGTGAGCTGCCACAGCGGCGATACGTCGGCCAGGGCGAACCAGCGCCGGTCGGTGACGGCGAGCAGGCCGCCGGTGGCCGAGCCGCGGGCGTTGGCACGGCTGATCACGAAGTGTCCGGCCGCGCTCTCCCAGCCACCCTCCATGCTCTTGCCGTGCATCATGCGGGTGCCCAGGTCGTCCACCGCGTCCGGCAGTCGGTCGACCGCGTTCGCCGCGGCCGCGGGCCGGGACCGGAGGGGATCGAGCAGCCGGGACCGGGTCAGCCGGCGCAGCGGCTGGGGCAGCTTCTCCTCGATGCGCCGGTGGAGCTCGGAGGGTTGGGGCGGGGCCAGCAGCGCTTCGGGAGGGGTCGGGACCCCTGGACCCAACTCGTAGGAACACACCGCGATGAGCTGTTCCCCCATGTGCGTGAACGGTCGTACCTGCTCACTCTTCTCCGCGTCCGCGATCAACGGGAGTGCCCCCTCTTCCTGCCACAGGCCGTCGCTTGCTCTCGCTCGCTCGTGTCATGTGCATTCTCCTCGATGCGCAGACCATCATGATCATCGGGGTCCCCGGGGGGCCACGGAGAATGCCGTACCGGCCGCGTGCCTCACGGAAACGGAGGAGTCGTGAAGAAGAACCCGAAGATGACCGCACTCCTGGCGGAACACCCGCTCGCCGAACTGACCGACGAGGACATCCCGTACCTGTTCCGCCAGGTCAAGGAGAAGGGCTGGACGTACACCCCGAACGGTTCGCGGGTCCTGACCGGGTTGATCCCGAAGACCGTCCCCCCGTACGTCGACGTGCTCCAGGAGGAGACCTGGATCAACGGGCGGGGGATGACCGACCGCGACCTCCCGCGGGCGGAGTCCGAGCGGACGGGGCCTCTCCTCCGCAGGTGCTTCGCCTATGCGTTCGCCTGCCTGGTCGAAGCGGAGCGGCGCTTCGGCGACCAGGACGCGTTGGCCTACGTCATCCTCTCCCTGGGCGGACTCGACGACGACCTCCTGACGGCGACGGTCACCTTCTGCACGCGCGACCTGAACACCAGGCCCTACATCCCCGACATCGAGAACGTCCAGGACGCCGCGGTGGCCGAACTCACCTTGAGCGATCACGACATGGGGCGCTGAACACGATCCGCCGGCAGGTACGCCTTCCCCGGAGCCCGACCTGAGCAGACGGCGAGACCGTCCCTCTCAGTCCCACCAGAGCACGACGAGAAGCCGGCGTCGGGATGCGTCGTGATAGAACTCGCGCAGGGAGTCGAAGTGCCCCAGCAGGTACTTCCTCGGGCCGCCGACGATCGTGTCCGCGTCATTTCCGATCAAGGCGGCGGCCTGTGATTCGTCGTCCGGCAGGGTGGCAAGGAGGGCCGGGAAGTCGATCTGCCCGAGCAGTTCCGAGACGTGAGCCACCCGAGCCGCGGAGAGGGACGTGGGATCCGGTCCGAAGGGACCGATGGCGTGCGGATGTGTGTTGAGGAAGCCGAGGTCGACGACACTGTCGCCCGTGAGCGCCTGCCGGAGCGCGTTCAGACGGACGCCGTCGAGACCTCCCAGCACGCCGACCCGTTCGAGCAGGGACGGCGCCCAGTCCAGGTCGAGGACATCCCCCTGCGGGGGATCCCAGTGAGGGTCTCCATCCGGCGATTCGCCGGCGGACCGGCGGCAGGTGGAGAGGTACTCCGCAGGGATGCGCGCGAGCTGCTGGGTGACTGCCATGACGTCAGTATCCGGATGACGTCCACCGGGTTGTGACCGGCCCACGCTCACCGACCGGCTCCGGTAGGCGCGGGGCGCCTCCGGGCCCCTGTTCCCCGCATCCGCAGTGGTGCCCCGCGACACGGGTGGGCTCGTACGGGCTCCCGCCACCCGAGGATCCGATGGGAGTTGCCAGGCGGAGCCCCGGGCGCACGTCGTCGTCCGGCTGGTGAGTCCCACACACGTGGGGTCGGCCATGGAGACGGAGGCGCCGGCGTCGACTCCGCGCAGGGCCGCGCCTCGGCCATCCGCCAAGAGGAGCTACGCGCCTGGCGAAAGATCGCACCACCCGGCCCGCTTCAACCCACAGTGGTGACCATGCCGAACCGAACAGCCGTCCTGTCCGACATCCACGGAGTCCTGCCGGCCCTGGAGGCCGTGCTCGCCGAACCGGACGTCCGTACCGCCGACCGCATCGTGCTCACCGGTGACATCGCCGCCGGCCCGCAACCGACCCGGGTTCTCGACCTGCTGACCAGCCTCGGCGACCGCGTCATCTGGATCGGCGGCAACGCCGACCGCGAACTGCTCGAATACCGCCGGGGGCAACGCGACACGATCCCCGACCCGATCGCCCCCTGGGCAGCCGAACAGCTCCGCGAGGACCATCTCGACCTGCTCGGCTCACTGCCACCATCGCTCTCCCTCTCCGTGAACGGGCTGGGGAAGACGCTGTTCTGCCATGCCACCCCTCGCGACGACGAGGAGGTCGTCCTGGTCGATTCCCGCCTCGACCGCTGGCAGGAAGTCTTCGACGGACTCGACGCCGACATCCGCACCGTGGTCTGCGGCCACACCCACATGCCGTTCGTCCGTCTCGCTCACGGCAGACTCGTGATCAACCCCGGCAGCGTCGGCATGCCCTACGGACGGACCGGCGCACACTGGGCCCTTCTCGGCCCGGGCGTCGAACTCCGCACCACACACTTCGACCTCGAAGCCGCGGCCACCCGGCTCCGCCAGGACTCGTCCTACCCCGACATCACCGAGTGGGCCGAGTACTTCCTGCACGCTCGCGCGACCGACGCCGACGCCCTCGCGGCCTTCGCGCCGCGGGACGGCCGCGGGGCCGGTCCCGTGCGGGAATGATCGCCACCACACCGAGCGCGACGCCGCGCACCACCGACCAACTTTCCAAAACAAATTCTGCAAAAATACTTTTGCGAACCATCCGAGGCCCATAGCCTCCGGTCATGGTCAGCGAAGAACAGAGACGCTTCCTCGATCCCGAGCGGGATGCCGCAGCCCTCAAGGCCCTGACGCACCCCTTGCGCATCCGGCTGCTCGGGCTGCTCCGGCAGGACGGCCCGGCAACCGCCAGCGAGCTCGCCGTCAGGACCGGCGAGTCGTCCGCCTCCACCAGCTATCACCTGCGCGTCCTGGCGAAGTACGCGTTCGTCGCCGACGCCGAGCACCGCGACGGGCGAGAGCGCCGCTGGCAGGCGGTGCACTCCGTGACCTCCTGGAACAACCGGGCGATGGAGGCCTCACCGGACAGCCGGGCCTTCCTCGGCTTCTCCCGCAAGAGCCAGGTCGAACACCTGGAGGCGTCACTCGCCCGACACGAGGCGGACGTCGCGGCCGGTCGACTGGGCCCGGAATGGCTGGAACCGGCCGGGATCAACGACTTGATGCCCCGTCTCACCCCCGAGTCGCTCACCGAACTCTGGGACACGCTCGACCGGAAACTGGAAGAGCTGACGCAGCGCGACGAGGGCGACCCCCGCGCCGCGCATGTCGTTCTCGTCACCGCCGGACTGCCACTCGCTCCTCACGACACCGCGCCGCCGGAGCCGGAGCCGGCGCCGGACGCCTTCACCCCGTCGGAGACGCGCACCGAGGCGGCACAGTGACCGCGCCGCCCGACCCGCGCTCCGCACGACGCCGCTACGTGACGGCCTGTGTCCTCTTCTGGCTGCCCTTGAGCCTGGCCGGCACCCCCCTGATCCTCCTCTTCTCCGAACGCGGCATGACCCTGGCCGCCATCGCGGGCTTCTTCGTCGCGCACTCCCTCACCGCCGCCGCACTCGAACTGCCCACCGGCGGACTCTCCGACGTCCTCGGCCGCCGGGTCGTCCTGGCCGCGGCCGGCCTGCTGAACCTGGCCGCCTTCACCCTCCAGGGCCTGGGCACCGCGCCCTGGGTCCTCACGCTCGGCATGGCCCTCATGGGCGCCGGGCGCGCCCTGTCCAGCGGGCCGGCCGAGGCCTGGTACGTGGACACCGTCCAGGCGCACTCCGGCCCCGACGCCGACCTGCGCACCGGACTGGCCCGCGGCGGCTCCGCCACCTCCGCGGCGCTCGCCGCCGGCACCCTCCTCGGCGGCGCCCTCCCATGGCTCCTCGCACTGGTCCCCGACGTCGGTGCCCGACTGAGCGACGCCACTTCAGGGCTGGTGATACCGCTCTCCGTCCCACCGCTGCTCGGCGCGGCAGCCCAGATCGCCTTCGTGCTGTACGTCCTCGTGGCCCTCCCCGAGCCGCCCCGTGCACCCAGTACGCCGCGCTCCGTGTTCCGGGGCATACCGGCCACCGTCGCGGACGGGCTGCGGCTCGGCGGACGCGACGTCCTGGTCCGGCGCGTGCTCCTCAGCGCGGCGGCCGCCGGCAGCGCCCTGGCCGCGGTCGAGCTGCTGACGCCGAACCGTGCCGCAGCGTTCACCGGAGGACCGGAATCGGGTGCGATGCTCTTCGCCGCACTCGCCTGCGCCGGCTTCGTCTGCTCGGGCATCGGGAGCCATCTCGCGCCCACGGCCGCACGGTTGGCGGGCAGCGGCGAGCGTGCGGTTCTGGTGAGCCTGGGCACCAGTGCGAGCGGCCTGCTCCTGCTCGGCGCGACCGCCGTGGCGACGGGCCCCGTATCCACGGCCCTCGCGGTCGCCGGATACGGCCTGGTGTATCTCGGCCTCGGCGCGGCCGGACCCAGCGAGAACGACCTCCTGCACCGTCGAGTCCCCAGTGCGGGACGCGCCACGGCCCTCTCCGTCCAGTCCCTCGCCCTGCAACTGACCGGAGCCCTCACCGGCCTGGCCGTCGGCGTCCTGCCGCACGGCCCCCTTCCCTGGCTGCTGGGAGGCACTGTGCTGATGGCCGGGGCCCTCCTGTGGATCCACCGCGGCGAGCCCACCACGCCCGGTCCCGCCGCCTCCGACCCGGCCCGGCCGCACGCCGAGCACGCGCACCAGGACGCGGAACGCACATGAGCGCCCGAGTACCGCGCCCGAGGAGCGCGCCCGAGGAGCGCGGAACCAGGTGCCCATATCCTGAGCGGATGTACGAGACCCCAACGGCCCCGGTGACCGCCCTGTGGCCGCTCGCCACGTCCGCGGAGACCGACGGCCTGCGGGAACTGGCCGACGACGACGGGCTCACCGGCTTCATGCCGCCGGCGCTGCCCGACGCGGCCTGGGTGCTCCACTCCATGTACGAACACGAACTCGGGCCCTTCGACATGTCGTACGTCGAGTACCAGCGGGCCTTCCTGAACAGTCGGACCGGAGGCCGTGAGATCATCCCGGGCCTCGACCCCGCAGAGGTGTTCGACGATCCCTCCGACACCTTCGCGCCGTCCAAGGGCGAGCACCCGGGACCCCGCTGGCGCCGCCTGCGCTGGGCAGAGCTCGCCCGGCGGACGGGAGATCCCGTGGCCGCGGAGGGGCACCTGCCCGACTACAGGTCCTTTCCCTCTCTCCGCGAGTCGGGCGGCTGGCCCGTCGGCATCATCGGTCCGTCCGAGTGCACCCTGAACCGTGCCGATTGGGACCGGCTGATCGAGATCCTCACCGAACACGGCCCCCAGGGGCCGGACACCCGCTGCCTCGCCTACTACACCCCGCTGGGTCAAGGGGCCGAGGACTTCGACAACCTGCACGTCCGGGCCGGCCGGCTCGCGGACGCCAAGGCCTTGTACGACCACCCCGACGAAGGATGGTGGACCCCGTCCAACTTCTGGGCTGATGACCGCTCCTGGATCCTGTGCACGGACTACGACTTGTGGGCCACCAAGGTCGTCGGCCCGGCCCCGCTCGTCGAAGCCCTCCTCGGCGACCCGGAGATCGAGGCCGTACGCCTGCCCTGGGCCCACTGACCCGACCGCCCGAGGCGGGAACGCCCGGACGGCCACGGCCACGGCCCGGCACGGCCACGGCCGCTCACCCCGAAGCCGTGGCCGACCGGGCGCCTCAGGACGTGGGCGGTTCAAGGGGTCCGGCTCGCAGAGGCCGGCGGCGAGGTGGGCGACACCGGCCGCCCCAGGGCCGAACTCGGCGTACCGCACGGGGCGCCGGGAACGAGCCCCGAGTCCGGATCGGGCGCGGTGGTCGACTCCGGCCCGTCCGCGGGGTGGTCGCCACCGGTCCGGCACCACGGCGGGACCCGGTCCTTGAACTGCTGTTTGACGTCGGCCGCCTTGGGGGCGCCCAGGGGGGTTGCCCGCCGCGTCCAACGCCTGCACCTGCACCTGCGGGCGGATGCAGGCGGGGTCGGCCGGCGGCCGGGAAGGCCAGGCGTGCCTGGCCTCGCGGAACATGCTGCCGGGCGGGATCGCCGCACGTTTCCCCACGGGGGACGACGAGCTCCATTGGGCCGCCACATCGCCGATCGCCACCCGGCCGCGCATGCGCCAGAAGCGCACCAGGGCTTGCTGTACGAGGTCCTCGGCGCGGCCGACGTCCAACGTCAGCCCGTGCGCGAAGCGCACGAAAGCCCCCCAGCGGGCCCGTGTGAACTCGGCGAACTCCGCGTCGCCGAAAGCTCCTTGCCTGTTCCCTCCCAGATGGTCGCCCTCTCGACGACCCGAGCCCACAACGAGGTTGAGTGATCCGGATCACAGTGAACGGCGGCGCGGGCGGCCGGGCTCGACCGGCTCGGCTGCGTGCGAGATCCTCGACGCGCACCGAACCGAGGAGACGAGTTGATCACGGAGCACCAGCAGCGCGTACGCGACCGCTACCTCGCTGCCCCCGTCATGCCGGCCCCGGCACCCTGGCAACCGGTCATGGACCGCACGACCACCATCGGCGGCCTGCTCGGCATCGGCTTCGCGGTCCATCCGGACACCGGACACGACCTCGTCATGGTCGTATCCCAAGACGGCCACGGACTCTTCGACGCCGTCACCGGCGAGAAGATCGCACGCGACCGGCACCCCGACCCCGCCACCAGCGTCCCCGACGCACACCCGGACCTGGCCTGCCCCGGACTCGGACCCGTCGCGGGCACCGAGATCCGCATCGCCGGCCTCTTCGGCGGCGGTCTGCACCTCACCACCCCGGACGGTTGGACGCTGGATGTCGTCAGCCCCGACTGGCCCCAGGACCGCGTCATCCTCTCCGTCGACGGCGGAGCGAACGACGGAGCGGCGGGAGGCACCTGGTGGCACGTCTTCCACTCCAACCGCTCGACGCTGCGCGCTGCCGGTTTTTCCCCCTCCGGTCTCACCCTGGCCGTCGCGACCAGCAGCGACCTCACCCTCTGGACCCGGCCCCGGTTCCCCATCGACGACTGAACGCCCACCGGACGGGAGCGGACGGGACCGGACGGGCTGCGCCGGTGTTCGGATGGGGCGGGGTCGGCGACGGCCTATTGCTATGCTCCCGGTCGACGAGAGAAGAGGTCCTTCGATGGACCACCGGATACCGCGCATTCGCACCAAGCTGGCCCGAATGCCGTACCAACCGCAGCGCAGCCACTCAATGGGCGCCGAGCGTCACCAGTTCCGCCTCGGGGCGCGCATCGGATCCGCGCAGGCCGACGCCTTCGAGGCGGAACACCACATCGCACTCCCGACGGCCTACCGTGAATTCCTCCTCCGGCTCGGAGGCAGTGGGGCCGGCCCCTTCTACGGTCTCCTCCCGCTGGAGGAGTGCAGGCTGTTCACCATGAACGCCAAGGCGCAGGACGGAAGTCCACGTGGTTTCACCCACGTCTTCCACCCGAGCGCCATGCGTGGTGACAGGTTCCTCCACATCGTCGAGATGGGCTGCACCGACCTGTGCCTCATCGGCGTCACGGGACCGCTGGCCGGCCGCATGCTCACCGGCAACGCGGACAGCTTCTGGTCCGCGAACGTGTCTTCGGCCCGGGACTTCCTGTCCTGGTACGAACGCTGGCTCAACCACATGGGGGACGGCAAGGACAACGCCGCCCTCGGACTCACCTCCCCGCCGATCGTCGCGAGCGCACGGTGGGGCCCTCGGGCCAGGGCACGGAACCCCCGGCCATGACCCCCGCCGGCCCGGCGCGGTGTCCGGGGCACCGAACCCGGTTCAGCCCCTCTTGCCCTCTGCCTCTGGCTCTGCCACTGCCACACCCGTCGGCCCGTCGCCCACGGACACCGTGTCCGTCACGCGGCCCGTCGAGGTGTCGATGACGGACAGGCTGTCCGAGTCGAAGTTGCTGACGAAGACCCGGGAACCGTCCGGGCTGACGGCGAGGCCGTTGGGGGCGTTCCCCACGGCGATGGTGTCCGTGACGGCTCGGCGGCGCGTGCTGATCGCGGACACGTTGTCCGAGCCGATGTCGGCGACGTAGACCCGGCGGCCGTCCGGTCGCACCCCGATTCCCGCCGGTTGGTCGCCGACCGGGATGCGGTCCGATTCGGTGCCGCCGTGGACGTCGACCACCGACACGTCGTCCGAGTCCATGTTGGACACGTACAGGTGACGGTCGTCGGGGGTGAGGACCAGGGCGGTCGGTCCGCTGCCGACGGGGACGGTGCCGGCGATCGTGCCCGTGGAGGTTCGGACCACCGAGACGGTGCCGGAGGCGGCGTTGGCGACGTACAGGGTGCACCCGTCGCGGGTCACCGCCACGCCCAGCGGGGCACGGCCTACCCGGATGGTGCTCGTCACCGAGTGGGTGCGGGTGCTGATCACCGACACGTCGTCCGACTTGACGTTGGCGACGTAGACGTTCCGGCCGTCGGGGGAGACCGTCACCCTGCTCGGTTCGTCCCCGACCGTGACGGTGTCGACGACCTTCCTGGTACGGGCGTCGATCACGGACACGGTGTCTGCCGCCGAGTTGGTGACGTAGACCCGGGAGCCGTCCGGGCTGACGGCCACGCTGTCCGGTCCGTCCCCGACAGGAATACTGCCCACGACCCTGCCGGTGCCGCCGTCGACGACCGACACGGTGTCGGAGTGCAGGTCGGCGATGTACACGAGGGCACCGGGTCGTGGGGACGTCCCGGCCGCCGCCGTCCCGGTCGCTGCCGTCCCGGCGGACGCGATGCCGGCCGGACTCCCCGGCCCCATGAGCGCCACCGTCGCGCAGAGCACCACGGCCGCCCGCCGCCCCATGGCCTGATTCCTCGTCATGGACCCACGCTAGGGTCCCTGAGCGGAAGGCCGTGCGAGGCTCACGCGGAGGTGCGCCGAACGGCACGCCGAACGGCACACCGACGTGCGCCGGACGACGGTACTGGACGCCGCTTCACCACACCTCCGGTCACCACTCCTCCGGTACGCGGCTGTGTGCCAGAGCCCGTGCACCGGGGGCACAGGCCTCGCGCAGCGCGGCGAGTTCGGTCTCCGGCAGCCGCAGGGAGGCGCCCCGGCGGCCGGCGTCCAGGCGCGCGGCCCCGGCGTCGAGCCATTGCGGGAACGGCTCGACACCGATGAAAGCGGCCAGCCGCGTCAGCTCCTTGTGGGGCTCGTCGAGCAGGTCCTCGTAGGCGAGGGTGGTCCGTGCCGGTGCGGGCACCGCGTCGAGATGCGCCACACCCTGGACGATGAGCTGAGACCACAGCGTCGCGAAACCGGTGGACGGCAGCTCGCGGTCCAGTACGAGTGCCGAATCGAACGGCTCGGACAACAACGGTGACAACTCGGCCGGCAGGGAGCGGATCTGCTCCTTTGTCAGGTCCTCGACGCGCTCGACGCCGGTCCGGGCGAGGATCTCCCGCAACAGGAAGATCAGCCGATAGCCCGTGTGCCGGCTCATGGACAGCGCGCAGTCGGGCCCGTCCCTGAACAGGTGCACGAAGCGCGCCCGCGGGAAGACCCTGCGCAGCAGCGGCACCCGCTCCAGTGAGTAGCCCGACCGCTCGACCACCGCCGTACGCCCGAACCGCTCGCACAGCAGGCCGAACAGGGTCTCGTACTGGCCGGCGGCGGTCCGCTCCGGCCAGCCGCGCACCTTCTTCTCCAGCTCGTCGAGCAGGCCGTCGGGGTCGTCGCTGAGGTGGGGAAGGACCATCAGGGACAGGGCGGGGATGCCGGTGGTCTCGGTCGCGAAGCGTCCGGGACGGCGCGTGTAGAGGAACTCCGGCATCGGCACCCCGTTGCGGATCATCCGCTCGAACAGGGGATTGGGATCGGCGAGCAGTCGCCAGAACTCCCCACCGCCCAGCCGGCCTTCCGGGAAGCCCCGGCTCTGCACGGACGACAACAGCTCGTTCAGACTGAGCACGTCCGGATGCGCGTTGAGGATGCCCGACAGCGCGGTGGACCCGCTACGGCCCGTACCGACAACGAAGGTCAAAGTGCGCACGTCAGCAATCTCCCTCGACGACGACCGTGGCGATCGCGAGCAGACTTCCCCCAATCGCGCCGACCGACCCCTTTCCCGGGCGACTACCACCACCCGGACGCCCTCGACCCGCACCAGCCCAATCGAACGCGACTCGCACGGACGTCTTGAAGACCAAGCGGCCGCGCGGGGAACAGCTGATCCGGTATGCAGGTTGCACCCACCGAGGGACGGCCACGCACGGGTGGGGGAACGCGGAGTACGCCGGGAACTCGGAGAGCGTCCGGCCGTCCGCCGGCACGCCCGCCGTGCCCTCGTGGCAAGACGATGAATTTCCACTTTTCACTGGAGGACCGCATGACCGACCGGCCTTTGACGCTCATGGCAGTGCACGCCCACCCCGACGACGAGGCCACCGGCACCGGTGGGGTCCTCGCACGGTACGCGGCGGAAGGAATCCGCACCGTTCTCGTGACCTGTACCGACGGCCGGTGCGGTGACGGACCGGCGGGTGCCAAGCCGGGCGATCCCGGCCACGATCCGGCCACCGTCGCCTTGATGCGCCGTCGAGAACTCGAGGCGAGCTGTGAGGTCTTGAAGGTCGGCGATCTGGAGATGCTGGACTACGCCGACTCCGGGATGATGGGCTGGCCGAGCAACGACGCGCCGGGATCCTTCTGGCGGACCCCCGTGGAGGAAGGCGCCGCCCGACTCGCGGAACTCATGCGGCACTACCAGCCCGATGTCGTCGTCACCTACGACGAGAACGGCTTCTACGGCCACCCCGACCACATCCAGGCCCACCGCATCACGATGGCGGCGCTGGAGATGACCACGCTGACCCCGAAGGTCTACTGGACGACGATGCCCCGCTCCGGGATGAAGCGGTTCGGGGAGATCATGCGGGAGTTCCACGAGGACATGCCGGAGCCGGACCCCGCCGAGGCCGCCGCGCTGGCCGAGATCGGCCTCCCCGATGACGAGATCACCACGTGGGTGGACACCACCGCGTTCAGCGGCCAGAAGTTCGACGCGCTGGCCGCGCACGCCAGTCAGGGCGAGAACATCTTCTTCCTCAAGATGGGCAAGGAGCGGTTCGGCGAGTTGATGGGCATGGAGACCTTCGTCCGTGTCAAGGACACCACCGGCGCGGCCGTACCCGAGAACGACCTCTTCGCCGGCCTGCGCTGACCCGCCCGCCGGCCCGCCGGCCCGCCCGTCCGGCCTTGGCAGGGGCGGGGGCCTCCCCGGTCGCGGGTTCCGTTCCGGCAACCCGCGACCGGGGAGGCCTTCGCCGGGGTCCGTCTCCTCGGCGCGGCGTGTCGAGTGGGCCTCAGTCCTTCGCTTCCCGCGCGACGCGCTCCAACCGCTGCCGGTGGCCCTCCCACCAGGCCTGGTCCTCCGGCGGCATGTTGTCCGTGCCTCGCAGATGTCCGACGGATCCGTCGATGAGCTCTCGCAGGATGTCGGCGTGGCCGGCGTGCCGCTGAGTATCGGAGATCACGCGCACCAGGACGTGGTGCAGCGTCACCGCTCGTCGTTCCTCCGGCCACCACGGGACGTGCCCCACCGCGTCGAGCGCCAGCGTCGCGATCGTGCTGTCGGAGTGCTCCCACGCCTGCCGGTACAGCCCGATGATCTGCTCCCGCGACTCGTCCGCCGTGGCCCACATGTCCGCGTTGGATTCCGTCTCCTCGGTGTACCACCACGGAGGCGGCTCCTCGTCGAAGAACGGTCGCCCGAACGTGTCGCCGAAGTAACCCAGTTCCACACCGGCGACATGTTTGACCAGCCCCAACAGGTTCGTTCCCGTGGGGGTCAGGGGGCGGCGGACGTCATACTCGGAGAGTCCGTCGAGCTTCCACACCAGGGCGTCCCGCGCCTCCTGGAGGTATCGCAGTAGGTCCGCTTTCGGGTTCGGTTCGGTCATACGGGCAGTCTTCCATCCGCCACTGACATCGCTGCCGGTCGTGGTGGCCCGGTCAGCAGGTGGAGGAGGAGATCCGAACGCCGTCCGCGTATCGCATCGGTTCGTCGTTGACGAACGAGTAGCTGCTCCAGGGCTTGATGCAGTGGACCGTCCCGTCCGACATGTGTACGTACGCCACATCGTCATGACGGGTGTTCACCACGTAGTCGGCACCCCGGGAAGTGCCGCGAGTTCCTCCTACGAGAGCCTGCGGTGCGCGGTGTGGCGCGGGGAAGCGGACGCGCCGCGCCACGCCGGCCCGCGCCGGGTCGGGCGCCAGTGTGGCGGACGAGACGGCCGGCCCTCGGACCACCCCGAGGTCGCCCTCGTCCTCGCGCACGCGTCGTCCGCACCTGATGGCATGATCGACAGATGATCAGCGAACCCCGCCCGTCCGGCGCCATGAGGTATGTCCTGTTCGATGTCGACGGCACGTTGATCGATGCCCTGGACAATCAGCGCCTGGTCTGGCGAACGTGGGCCGAGCGATACGGCCTGGACCCCGATGAGGTCCACCGGGTGGCGCTGCGAACGCGGCCGATGGAGACCTTCGCCCAGGTCGCTCCGGACCAGGACCCTCGCGAGTGCCTCGCCGCGCTGCACGAGTTGGAGGACGAGGACGTCCGCACCGGCACCTACGGGGCCTTCGACGGCGCCTCGGAACTGCTCGGTGCTCTGCGGCCCGGGACCTGGGCGCTGGTCACGTCGAACTATGAGCACCGGGTGCGCGGCCGTTTCGCACGGACGGGCCTGCCGGTCCCGGAGGTCCTGGTGGACGCGGCCGCCGTGGAGGAAGGCAAGCCGTCGCCGGTGCCGTATCTGCAGGCAGCCGCGCGACTCGGGGCCCGCCGGGAGGACTGTCTGGTCATCGAGGACGCCCCCTCCGGGGTGCGGGCCGGCCTGCGCGCCGGGATGACGGTGTGGGGCGTCAACACCTCCACGGCGGTGGACGGCGTACATCGCCACTTCGGCACCTTGCGCGAAGCGGTCGAGGAAGTCCTCGCCTTCGCTTCGGCCACCCTCCCCGCCCGGCCGGAGGCGGCGGCCACAGTGGAGTGACCAAGCCGTCGAAGCAGGCCTTCACGCCCGACCCGAAGATCCTGTGCGGGACGACCCCTCGCCTGGTCAAGGCAACGCGTAGGGGAACTGCCTTGACCGAATACGCAACGGCCCCGAGCTGATCGCAGCAGCGCACCACATCCCACCTGCGATCTGATCAGGGCCTCGCGATGCGGCTGGGTGGTCACCTCATGAGAGCTTGGATCACTGCTGGCGGATGACCAGGAGTAGGGCTCAGCCGGCCAGCTCGGCGGACGCCGGATGGGCACGAGGAGGCGCACAGCGAGGGCCGGCTCTGTGAGGCACAGCCGTGTCCACGGCGGGACCGGTCCGGAGTGACCGTGCCACCTGCCACACAACGACGAGTCGCACGTTCGAGAAGGGCGAGACCCGCGCCCGGCACAGAACAGGCAGGGCCAAGCCATGGACCACACCACCCTCCTCCGACTGCTGCTCGCCGCCGATCCGCCGCAGGCGGCCTGCTCGTTCCGTACGGTCTTCACGGACGGGGAAACCGGTGAGACCGGGACTTTGCGCTATCTGGCGACCGACCGCTGGATCCTGGACGTCGACCACGGCGGGCGCACCATCAGCACCCCTCACGGCTCCCGGCATACAGGCCCCGACGGGGCCGACCTCACCGGCCCTCCCGCCACCCCTTCGTTCACTTCCCCCCCGTAGCGCTCCTGCTGCCCCGCCACCGAGGGATCGACGGCCGCCAAGGCCACGATTGGGCCCTGGACCCCGCGACCCCCATCACCCAGACGGCCGACGGCTCGCTGGGGGCCGTGTTCCGGCACACCGAATACCCCGCCTACCAGGCCGAGACCACCATCCATCAGGCCCTCCACTGCATCCTCGTCAAGCGCACCCCCGCAGGGACCGCGGAACTCCTCGACCTCCGGACCACCCTGAGCGGACCCGAACTCAACGAGATGGAGCAGCTCCTCAACGAGATCTGAGACGTCCGGGGCCGTGCACATGGGATGGGTCGGCGCGCCGCACTCCACCACCAGATCACGACATCCACGGCATTGAGGTCGAGCACCGTTCCGATGGCGTCGACGTCTTGCCCGTCGACGACGCACGAGTTGGTCAGCACCCGTCGCCGAGGTTGATCCCCGTCGCGGCGGCCGAGTACACGGCGTACAGCTGGATCAGTTCCATCGGAATCAACAGAACGTTGAACCCCACGGTGGTAGCCGCGACGAGGCCCGGCCGGCTGTCTCCGAGCCGGAGGCCGTACCGTCCGCGGAGCCGGCGCGCGAGCAGCACGAACACCGCTACCGCCATCAGGCCGAGGCCCACACCGGCCCACGCCGCGCCGTACTCCGTCACCGGGAAGGGCAGGTGTCGGCAGGCTTCGATCTGCCGGTCGGCCCACTCGTACTCGATCTCCTGCGTGTGCAGGGAAGTGACCACACCCGCCACGGTCAGCAGCGGCACCAACAGCGCCGCCGTCACGGTGCCCGGCGTGACGTCGCTCGCGGCGGGGGAGGAGGCCGCGCCAAGGCCTGGAGACCGGCCCCTGACCTCGGCCCCGATACCCGTACCCCTGTCCCTGTGCCCAGTACGCAGCACGCACCTCCCCTTCCGCGAAGTCCCGGCGCGACAGACGCAGACCGAGGGACTCTTCCAGACCATGAAAGTACAGCTCGAACGTGCTGGTCAGTTCGGGGTGGTCCACTCATCCGCCCCGCAGACAGGGGGCACGGCCGCGACCTGCGCGGGTGTCCGCTTGGTGATCGCCATGCCATCAGCATGGGAAGGCCCACTGACAACCGGTCGCCCCGCCACCGGTCGACCGCCGGCCCTTCCGGCCGAAAAGCCTTCGCGCCCGGTCCGGCCGGGTGTCAGACTGCGGCTCATGACCACCAGTCGAAAGGGCCGTGCCGCGTAGGCGCCGTCCAGCCTCCGGGCAAGACACCGACCGTGGTCCGTTCACCGCGGCACAGATCATCCGGTTGGAACGTACACGGCTCCAGCCCGGCCTGGTCGAGCAAGCGCTCTCTTGTTGGACCGGTGCGGAGTCGTCGAGTGTTGCCCGGAGCCCGCTGAGCTGGTGGCACAGCGCCGTTTGACTTCGTAGGCGCCGAAGGACGAGGCGGAAGACATGCAGATTGCCGGTGCCGAGGTCTTCTCTTGCGCCGTGTGCGGCACCCGGCTGTCCGAACCCGTGCGCGAGGTGCACCCGCCGGCAGACGGAGAGACCTGGACGCCGCTCGACTCTCCTGTGGACCCCTGCCCACCCAGGATGGCGCCCGGCACCTTCGCCTACGACCCGCAGCCGGGACGCATCACCTGGGGAGCGCCGCCCAAGGGGTTCGGGAAGTCCCGGGCGGGGCACGGGCCAGGGGTGGATCCGCTGTTGAGCCCCGGGGACCTCGTCGGTACCACGAAGATCCGGAGCCGATGGGTCGGCTGCTGCGGGCCGGCCGGGTACGAGGGGCCGAACCTGGCCTGCGCCGGGTGTGGAGCCGAGGTCGGTCTGTGGATCGGCGACTGCTACACCTGGCTGGAAGTGATCCTCGACGGGCGCCTGGTCAGACGTTCTCCGTCGCGGACGTAGGGGCATCCGCCGCCGAACCGTAGTGAGGATCGGGTACCGGCGGCAGGGCGAGCGTAGGCTTGTGATCATGATTCGTCCGGCGGAGTGGAGTGACCAGCCGTGATGCCCCCGCATTGCACGATCTGCCACGCGTCCTTCAGGGACCACGACCACGAGACCTTCACACTGGTGTACTTCCGTCCCATAGGGCCACCATTCGAACATCAGGGGCATCCCGAGAACGCCCTCTGGTTCTGCGAGGACCACGTTCGGTACACCGTGGGCAAGACCCACATGAGCGCCGTCCTGGCCATGGTCCACATACTCGCGGCGATCCGACGCAACGCCCCGAACCCCTGGCCGCTCACCAGCATCCCTTGATCCGAATGCCTGTACCCCGATCCGCTGGGCGTGGGCGTCGAACAGCTCCCGGTGAACCAGCCGCAGCGGATCATGTGACAACTAGGCTGCGGCGATGGAACGCTTAACCGAAGTACCCGAAGGCATCGCACGGTCCGCGGATCGGGGCCAGGTGAATTCCTACGACAGTTTCGCCGAGGCGTACTCGGCGGAGAACGAGAACAACCTCGTGAACGCGTATTACGAGCGGCCCGCGATGCTGGCCCTCGCCGGAGATGTGACCGGTCGTCGGATCCTGGACGCCGGCTGCGGCTCGGGCCCCCTGTCCGCCGCGTTGCGGGACCGCGGTGCCGACGTCACCGGCATCGATGTCAGCGCCCGCATGCTGGAACTGGCCAAGCGGCGGCTCGGTGACGACGCGGCCCTGCACGTGGCCGACCTGAGAGACCCCCTGCCGTTCGACGATGGCGCGTTCGACGACGTGGTCGCCTCGCTGGTGCTGCACTACCTGGAGGACTGGGGTCCGACGCTGGCCGAGTTGCGGCGAGTGCTCAGGCCCGGTGGCCGACTGATCGCGTCGGTGGACCACCCCTTCGTCGCCTACACGATCAAGGATCCCCGGCCCGACTACTTCGCGACCACCGACTATTCCTTCGACTGGACGTTCAACGGGCAGTCCGTCCCGATGAGGTTCTGGCGCAGGTCGTTGCAGGCGATGACCGATGCCTTCACCACCGCCGGCTTCCGCCTCTCCGGCATCAGCGAGCCGCAGCCCGACCCGGCCGCGCGTGACCTGTTCCCCGATGACTTCCATGACCTTTCCACCAAGACCTGCTTCCTGTTCTTCGTCGTCGAGGCATGGCCATTGGCTGCGGAATCGGACGGATGCCAGTGCCGTCGTGAGGCGGTCGGCGGGGCCCGTGGCGGGCCGCGTTCGGCTGTTCAGTCGACGAACCCGGCCGCGGTGCCGGGCGTCGCGGGCACGGGAGGGTAGCGGCCTGTGATCATGTGCCTCGGTTGCAGCTGATCGACGGGGGGCTCCAGGTCGGCCGCGGGGCGGATGCGTCGCGGCCGTGTGACGCTCGTGGAACGCACTGTGGGTGATGTGGTGGACTGGTTGACCTCGCTGCCGGCGGTCGTGCTGGTTGTGGGCTGGCTCTTTCTCGCCCTGCTGGTCGCGGCCGTGGCGCGGGTCGGCGTCCGGGCGCTCGTACCGGTCGGGGAACAGGACCGGGTGCCGCAGATCGCCATGCCGCTGATGCCCACGCTCGGCGCCGCCTTCGCGATCTTCGCGGCGCTCTCGCTGGCCAGCGAGGCCGGATACCTGCGCGCAGCGGAGGGCTTGGTGAGCGACGAGGCGGCCGCGGCCTCCCGCCTGGCGTGGGCGGCGACGAGTCCGCGCGTCCGGTCGGAGCCGATCCACGCGGCGCTGCGGGACTACCTGCAGACCACCCGGGCCAGGGAATGGGAAGGTGGGTCCGCGGCGTCCGCCGACGACGCCGCCACCGCTCGCGCGATCGCACGGCTGGAGCGGAGCGTGCGCGCGGAGGCGGCCCGGCCCGAGCTGGGCTCCCCGGCGAGCACGGAGCTGCTGGTTTCCCTGGACAGCGTCACCAGCGGCCGTCGCGCCCGTGTCGCGGCCGCCTCGCGCGACGTTCCCACGCTCTACGTCGTCACGCTCGTCGCCGGCGGACTCGCCTTGATCGTGAACGCCGGGGCACTGATCTTCCGCAGCAGTCTGCGAACGTCGTTGCTCGTCGTGGGTGTTGCGAGCGTGGTCGGGCTGAGCCTGGCGTTGCTCTTCGCGCTCAGCGCGCCCTGGAACGGGCCGTTCATCGTGAGCGGCCATCCGATCGACGCCGTGATCGGGGACCTGAAGTCCGGCTTCTTCGGCGGCGGGGGGCCGTAGGCGTCCGCCCCGCCCATCGCCTCACCGTTCGTGCCGGGTACCCGGGTCAGGGGGCGGCGGAGTCGAGCGGGCATAGCGGAGCGCGAGCCGTCGGAGGTGCTACGAGGCGGGCCACGACGCGAGCGCCTGGGCCCCGAAGGCGCGCGGCACCGTCCCGACCGGTGTCGCCGTCGCCCTGAACACCGACGTCGCCATCCGGCGCTTCGCCGAACGGGACCACAACATCACGCATTGGACCGAGCTGGAACGCGGCGGCAACTTCCTCGCGCTGGAGCAACCCGAGGCGTTCGTCACCGACGTCCGAGCCTTTTTCGGCACACTCGCCGGCTGACGTCCGCGAGAACGCCCGGGCGGTCGGGATGCTCAGACGCGTGAGGGCTCGTCGACGGTGACCCTTTCGGAGCCCTCGCGACGCATCCGCTCGACACCCCAGACGCCGAGCGGACCGAGCGCCTGATTGAGCGTGTGTCCGTGCTCGGTCAGGGAGTACTCCACCCGCGGCGGCACCTCGGCATGGACCTCCCGGTGCACGAGTCCGTCCGCCTCCAACTCACGCAGATGCTGAGTCAACATCTTCTCGCTCACACCCGGCAGACCACGGCGGAGCTCGGCGAAGCGGCGTACGCCATGGGTCTCCAACTCCCAGAGGATCAGCCCCTTCCACTTGCCGCTCACCACGTCGAGCGCAGCGTCGATACCGCAGATGTAAGGCCCGTTCCTCGGAGCCTTGGCCATCTCCGCCCCCTTACTAAAAGGTAAGTACCGCAGAAAATAGTAGGTACTTCCGAGATTAGCGGCACTCTCCGAGCATGAAGAGGTGAACGAACGACAGGAATCCACCACCAGCCAGAACAACGCCGTGACCGTGATCGGACTGGGCCCGATGGGCCAGGCGATGACCCGCACCCTCCTCACCGCCGGCCACCCGGTCACCGTATGGAACCGCACCACGAGCAGGGCGGACGACGTCGTCAGCGCCGGAGCGCGTCTCGCGGCGACACCCGGCGAGGCGGTCGAGGCGAGCGACCTCGTGATCCTCAGCCTCACCGACTACCAGGCGATGTACGACGTCCTCGACGGCGCTTCCGGATCGCTCGCCGGCCGGACGCTGCTCAACCTGAGCTCCGACACGCCCGAACGCACACGCGAGGCGGCGGCCTGGGCAGCGGACCGCGGAGCCACCTTCCTCACCGGAGGCGTCATGGTTCCCGCGCCGATGGTCGGCACGCAGGCGGCCCACGTCTACTACAGCGGCCGCGCCGAGGCCTTGCGGAGCCACCTTGAGACCGTCACCTTGCTCGGAACCCCGAAGTACCTGGGCGAGGACCCGGGGCTCGCCCAGATGATGTACCAAGCCCAACTCACGGTGTTCCTCGCCACCCTGTCCGCCCTGATGCACGCCACGGCGATGCTCGGCACCGCGGGCATGGAAGCCAGGGAAGCGCTCCCCGAGCTGCTCTCCTCGGCAGACTCGATCGGCGCCATCCTGAGGGCGGGTGAAGAGAACCCGGGCACCGCGCTCGATGCGGGGGTGCATCCCGGTGAGCTCAGCACGGTCACCATGATGGGTGCGACGTCGGACCACATCGTCGAGACCAGCGCGTCACTCGGCCTCGACCTCGCGCTCCCACTGGCCGTGCAGTCCCACTACCGGCGCGCGATCAAGGACGGGTACGGCGGAGACAACTGGACCCGCATCATCGACGGCATCCGAGGACCGCGCTGACCCCTGGGGCGGGTGGTCGGGGCGGCCCCCGCATGCGAGGCCGCGGCAGGGGGTACTCAAGTGGCGTGGGACGTGAACGGCTGAGCTTCGACGGCTGGATCGCAGCCGTCGGAACGGCATCCGGCACGCGCGTGGTCGTCGGTCACTGGCCCCGATCGCCCTTCGGGCCGTTCAGCGACGTGATGCTGGAACGCGCGGACGGCCGGCGCGTGCTGTTGGCACCCACCGCGCGGACCGCGGAGTACGTCGCGGGCGTCTACCACTTCGACGAGGTCCGGACGGGCCCGGTGAGCGTGTGCGGACGCGACACGGCGTGGGACGTCGCGGCGGGGCCCCTGGCCCTGCGCTTCACGGTCGGCCGCCGCAGCGCCCTCGGCCACGCGCTGCGGGCCGTCCCCCGGTGGCTCGCCCGTCGGCCGCTGTGGGCGGTCGTGGCCGACGTCCCCGCCCGCCTGATGACCGGCGTACGCACCCGGGGGAGCTCACGCCCCGGGTGCCGGCAGTGGTACGCGGCCCGTGACCTGTGGCCGATCGTCGCCGCCGACGCGTCCTTCGACGGGATCGACCTCGGGCCCCTCGCTCCCGTCGTCCCGCCGGTCCGCTTCGGCTTCGCGTCTGCTCCCGCGAGGCCGGCGTTGGTACGGGTCCTCTCCGTCGTCGAACGCGAAGGTCAGGGGAAGACCGCGAGGCCGTGAGGCCGTGAGGCCGTGAGGACCGTGGGGCGCGACCGGTCAGGCGCAGGTGACGGTCACCTGACCGCTGCCCCCGTTGCTGGTGAAGGCGATCGTGAACCTGCCGTTCGCGGGCTGCTGCTCCGTCCGGCCGCCCAGCGTGAGCACCTGGGAGCCGCCGGCGTCGAGGGAGCCATCTCCCCGGCTGACGGTGACCCCTTGGGGCAGCCGGCCGACGGACCAGTTCAGGTGTCCGCTCCCGCTGTTGCGGACCACCAGGGTGTTCGGCCACTCGCCGTTCCCGCAGTACTCCTGGACGCTGCTCGGACGCAGCGCCAGTACGGGCACGGCGGCCGGAGCGGGGGTGCCCGACGGCTTCGGCTGAGCGGAGGGGGTCGACCGGCCGGGCGAGGCGCCGTGGGAGGGCGGGGTGGAGGCGACGGGCGCCGGGGTCTCCGCAACCGCGGCCGGAACGCTTCCGCTGGGAGCGGCGGCCGGTGCGGTGTCGCCGGGGGAGAGCGAGGGGGTGGGCGCGATGGCCGAGGCGACACCGCTGGGCGTCCCCACGGCCTGTGGGGCGATGGTGGCCGGGTGGTGGCCCAGCTGCCGTCCCACGACCGCCCCGCCGATGACGGCCACCAGGATGCCGCCGATGACGAGGGCCATGGTCTTCATCTTCGTCCTGGCCCGCTTCTGACGCGCCTTCGAACCGGGGTGCCCGGTGCGCCCGCCCTGGACGATGATCCCGTGCCCGACCGTCCGGGGGTCGTCCTGCTTGGGTCCGATGGCCCGGGGGTCGTCTTGCTTGGGTCCGATGGCCCGGGGGTCGTCCTGCTTGGGCCCGATGGCGCGAGGGTCGTCCTGCTTGGGCCCGATCGCGCGGGGGTCGTCCTGCTTCGGTCCGATGGCCCGTGGATCGTCCTGCTTCGGTCCGATGGCCCGTGGATCGTCCTGCTTGGGGCCGATCGCCCGTGTCGAATCGTGGAAGCCGGAGGTGGTCCGTCCGCCCTGGACGATGATGCCGTCCTGGCCCGGGGTCGGATCGGTGAAACCGCCTCCGGCGCTCGGCGTGGTCCCGTGGGGGTGGGGCGTGTTCGTTCCGGGCGAATCGATGCCCTCCGCGCGAGCGGCCGCACCCGCGTTCTCGTCCGGACGAGGCACGTCCGGCCCACCTCTGCCATCGCTCATGCCGCCAGGTCCTCCCGTGTCAGCGCGCTGGTGTCGTTTCCACTCAGCCGGCTTTCGGCCACAACGTCCAGCCCGGGATCGTGACGACAACGTCCCGGTCTGGTACCGGAGTTGTGCGGCGCCAGAGCCCCCGCGGCCGTCGGAGGTCACGGCACGGAGTTCACGGCGCCCGCCAGACGTTGGAGAAGGCGGCGTTCTCGATGGTCCTCCGCTGGCGAACCGCTTCCAGTTCCATCACGGCGTCGTTGACGGCGGCCACCACCGTCGTCACCGCTTCGCCGTCCGGCCCAGGAGCACCCTCGGACGGTCCGCGGCGGATGCCGATGGCCACGGCGAGGGCCCGGAGGACGGGTTCGTCCTCCTCCCAGCGGTCCCGCGCCCGCCGCCGCGCCGGCGTGTCGACGAGTTCCACGTGCTCGGCGCCGAAGGACAGGCGGCCGCGCCGCGCACGCGTCAGCAGGCCGTCCTCCTCGAACACGTGCTGGTAGGACGCGGACAGCTCGCGGCCCCTGCGCCACAGCCAGTCCTCGACGCGCTCATACGGATCCTGCCGGACGAGCGCCGATGCCGCCCCCTCCAGCAACCGGTCGGCCTGTGCCCACTGCGGGGCCGGCCGGATGAGATCGTCGTCCAGCGCGACGGCCTCCGCCCCGATGAGATCGATCAGCTCGGCACCGGCGAGGGCCAGGGACAGGTCACCCTGTCCCACGGGGCGCTCCGGCGGAGCCTCCAGGGCAATGATGAACAGGTCTTGCGCCGTGGTCATGAAGGGCTCCCTCGTGATCGGCCGAACCAGCCTCCCGTCGTCGAGGCGGGTGGGGTCAAGTATCACCTCGTCACCTCCGGATGGATCAAGTCGCGTACGCGCGCGCCGACCGACCTCAGGAGACGGTGACGACGACCTTCCCCCTGATGTGCTTGCCGGCGAAGTCGGCGACCGCCTGCACGGCGTCGTCGAACGGGTAGCGGGCACCGATCTCGACGCGCAGACCGCCGTCCGCGGCCCGGCCGGCGAGATCCTCCAGATCGCCCGGCTCCGGCACGAACGAGCCGATGTAGAACGGGGTCACGCCGCGGTCCAGCTCGCCCGGGCCGAACAGCGGGGACACCAGCCTGCCGCCCGGCCTGGCCGCCCGTGCGCTACCGGCCAGCCCCTCACCGCGGTTGATCAGGTCGACGACCACGTCGACTCCGCCCGGCACCAGCTTCAGGGCCCCTTCCACCACGTCGGCCTCCCGGTAGTCGACGGTCTCGGCGGCACCCAGCTCGCGGATGTAGTCCGCGTCCTGGGCGGTGGCCGTGGCGATCACGCGGGCTCCGAGCGCGTGCGCGAGCTGTACGGCGTACAGGCCGATCCCCCCGGTGGCGCCGATCACCAGCACGCTCTCGCCCCCGGTCAGGCCGACCGCCCGCAGCAGGCACACCGCGGTCATGCCGGACTCGGGGATGGCGGCCGCGTGGACGGGGTCCAGGTCCTGCGGCCGGTGGGCCAGCCGGGGACCCGGCTGGGCCACCGTGTACTCCGCCACGGAGCCCACCTGGCCGACGAACCCGAGCACCCGATCGCCGGGCGCGTATCCGCTGACCCCGGCCCCGGCCTCCACGACGGTGCCGGCCATGTCCATGCCGACGATCAGCGGGTGTTCGGTCGGGAAGAGGTCCTTCGCCGCCCCTGTGATCAGCATGAGATCAAGCGGGTTGAGTGCGGCCGCTTCGACCTTGACCACGACCTCGCCCGGTCCCGCGGCCGGCTTCGGCAGCTCGGCGATGGTCAGGCGGTCAAGCGGCTGGTAGTCGGTGGCGACGAGGGCTTTCACGGGCGATTCCCTGAGTTGGGGCCGTACCGGAGCCGTACCGACGACGCCGCACGGCACGGGCGGAGGCGGTCACTGTCTGCCGACGCCTCGGGCCCGTGGGCCTCAAGGCGGCACGCGGTTCCGTTTCTACGTCACCAGGCCCGATCGACGGCCAAGGCTGTCCGTACCGCTGCCCCGCACGACACGTTCGGCGCAGTCCGCCTCCTCCACCGGCCGCCCCGGGCCGAGTTCCCGCACGGGCTCCGGCCGGGCCGACTTCAGCCGCGCGTGCGGTAGCCGGGGTGGACTCCGGGGGTCAGTTCCTGTTCGGCCGCGACGCGTTCGAGCAGGCCGAGCAGGTGTGCGCGCTGCTCCGGGTCGAGGGCGGCGAGCAGGGCGTCCTCATGGGCCGCGGCCGCGCGCGAGACCGCGCCGAGGGTGCGTCTGCCCTCGTGCGTGAGGTGGAGCTCGTAGTTGCGGCGGTCCTCGGCGCTGCGCCGCCGTTCGACGAGGTCCTTGCCCTCCAGGGCGTCGATCAGCGCGACGACACGGCTCGGTACGACGCCCAGGTCCTCGGCGAGGGACCGCTGGCTGCGCCCCGGCTGCCCGGCGACCATGCGCAGCAGTCCGACGTCCGCCGGGGTCAGTCCCAGGTGGCCGACGCGTTCGGCGAAGCGTCCGGCGGCGTGCGCGCCGATCTGGGCGAGGAGGAACGCGGCCCCCCGCGGCCCGGGGGCCGGGGCGGAGCCCGTCGTATGCGGTTGCCGAGGGCTGTTCATGGGCCTATCGTAAGCCACACGCAATGATTCTCCTCAGTGAACGATTTACTAGAGAGAACGGATTCTGCCGTGACCGCCACCCCAGAGACCGCAGCCCCGGCGACAGCCGCCCAAGAGGCAGCCGCCCCGGCGACAGCCACCCCGGCGAACGGCGCGCGAGAGACGCGCGGCCACCGCGACCCGCAGGCCGGGCCGCCGCCCGGCATCCTCGCCGTGGTCTTCACCGCCCTCTTCCTCGCCGGGCTCGTGCTCAGTGCCGTCCTCGCCGGCGGGGAGCCCTTCCCCTCGCCCTTCGGCTCCACCGACTCGGTGACCGCCTACTTCCGCGACCACACCGGTGCGATCCGTGTCTCCGGGGCCCTGCAGTTCGCGGCCTCGGTGCCGCTCGCGATCTACGCCGCGACCGTCTCGGCGCGGCTGCACAAGCTAGGCGTCCGGGCCCCCGGCGCCACCATCGCCCTCGCCGGAGGCGCCCTCGCCTCGGCCTTCCTCGCCTGCTCCGGACTGGTCACCTGGGTGCTGTCCCGGCCCGAGGTCGCCGGCCACGGCGAAGTCGTACGGGCCCTGCAGTACCTGGCCTTCGGGCTCGGCGGGCCCGGTCACGTCGTCCTGCTGGGGCTGCTGGTCGCCGGGATCGCCGTACCGGGGCTGCTGGCACGGCTGCTCCCGCGCGCCCTCGCCGTCGCGGGACTGGTCGTCGCGGCGCTCGCCGAACTGTCCACCCTGGTCCTGCTGGTCGACGGCGCCGCACTGCTGCTGCCGATCGCCCGGTTCGCCGGCCTGCTGTGGCTGATCGCGGCCGGGTTCCTGCTGCCGCGCCGCCGCGTCCGTGCGGAGGTCTGACCGTCATGACGAGCGCCACCACCGACCGCGCCCCCGCCCACGACCCGGCGGAACGGATGCTCCGCTTCCACCAGCCCGAGAAGGTCCTGCGGTACCTCGGTCCCGCCCCCGACGAGGACGTGCTCGGGGCCCTGTTCGGGCTCGACCCGGCCGCCTACCGGACGCGCCTGGACCGGTTCGACGAGCGGAACCGGGCGGCCGCCGCTGCGGTCGCGGCCGCGCCGGGGGCAGCCGCACGGCTGGCCGGACTGCCGTTCCGACCGGGCGAACACGTCGTGGCCGTGGGCGAGAGCACCACCGCCGACCGGTTGTCATGGTTCGAGATCCTGCGGCACCTGCTCCCGGAGGGCGTCCGCCTCACCAACCTGGCCGTGTCCGGCAGTACGACGACCCAGGCCCTGGCGAACCTCCCGCTGCTCGCGTTCCAGCGGCCCGACTGGGTGCTGTGCATGCTGGGGGCGAACGACGTCCAGAGGCTGGACGGGGTCCCGCTGGTCGCCGCCGCCGAGACCCGCCGCACCCTGCGCGCCCTGCGCGACCTGACGGTACGGCGGACCGGGGCCCGGTGGGTCTGGCTCACCCCGACCGGCGTCGATCCCGGGCGGGTCGCGGAGTACGCGCACTTCCGACGGGCCGGGCTCGACTGGGCCGGGGCGGACCTCGACGCCGTCGCGGAACTCCTGCTCGCCGAGCCCGAGGTCACGGTCGACACCCGGGCCGCCGCGCACGGCCACTGGGAGGAGGACGGCGTCCACCTCACCCCGGACGGTCAACAGCACGTCGCAGCAGCGGTGTTGGCCGCGCTTGGGTCGGGGCCCGCCCCTGGATGACGCGCGTGTGCGCCGACCGTGGACCACGCCCGCTCGATCGATCGGTACGGAGCCGCGGGCGTGGTTCCGGAATGCGGGCTCGGCGGAGGGCTACCTCGGGCTGATCGTGACCTCGTACGTGGTCCCGGTCCTGCCGCGGGTGTTCACGTTCACGGTCTGGCCGCCGTGGCCGTCCCACCTGGCGTTGCCGCCTCGGACCGTGACGCGGTAACCGCTCGGGTAGGTGTCCTTGGGCACGGTGATCTGGGTGGGCCCCTCCGCGTTGTCACGGGTGCGGAAGGTGAGGGTGTAGGTGCGGGTGGCCGGGTCGTACGCGTAGCCGAGCGGGTCACCCGCGACGGCCCGCGCGTAGGGCTGGACGAGCAGCCGGGCGTTGGGCTTCACCGCGCCCGTCTGGTCGAGGAAGCAGTAGCCGCCGCCCCGGCACCACTGCCACCACGTCCAGCCACTGGAAAAGCGGTCGAGGGAGGCCGTCATGTCGTTGACGAACTGGCTCGCGTGCGGGACGTAAGGGTTGCCGCCCCACTCCCCGACGATCACCGGCATGCGGTTGCGGGTCGGATAGTCGCTGATCGCGGCCTCGTAGGCGGGTATGAAGGAGCCGTTGGGGTCGTAGTCGCCGCCGGTTTCCATCGCGGTCTCGTAGAAGTGCGGCGCGTACCCGGCGTGCGGGTCGTCGATCCGCCCCAACCGGGTGGGCACGCCGAGACCGACGATGACGGTGGGCTCGACGAACACCCACGACTTGCGGTCGACCAGGCGGATCGACCGGGCGAGGCGGTTCCACATCTCGGTGAGCTCGCCGGCCTCGAAGCGGGCCGCGGCGGCGGGGAGGTCCTCGCCTTCGAGGAACCTCGCGAACGGCTCGTTCATCAGGTCGTAGCCGAGCAGGGCAGGGTGCCCGCCCAGGGAGGAGGCGACCGTCATCCACATGCGGGCGTGCGCGGCGCGGAGGTCGGCGTCCTTGTAGAGGTGGTCGAAGGCGGCCTGGACGGACGGCTCGAAGTACTGGGAGAACCAGTCGTCGGGTATCGGCGTGAACGGCAGCCCCTCGTCGCGCGTGGCCCAGTCGGGGACGCCGCGTGCGCCGAAGTGCGGTCCGTACACGTCCTGGTGGGCGTCGAGGACGACCTTGACGTGGTAGCGGTCGGCCCAGTCGAGGATGCGCCGCATCTTGGCGAGGTAACCGCGGTCGTAGTGGCCGGGGGTGGGTTCGAGGTCGTCCCAGAAGAACGCCAGGCGTGCGAGGTTGAAGCCCCGGGCGGCCATGTCCTTGAGGTCGCTCTCGTGGATGTCGGCGAACGCGTCGGCGCCCCGGCCGCTCTTGTCGGACAGGTTGAATCCGCGCCACTGCAGCGCGCGGCCCTGGCCGTCGGCGATGAAGGTGCGCTCCCCGACCGTGACGCGGTCGGGGCCGCGGCCGGGGTGGGCCTGGGCCTGCGCGGGAAGGACGCCGAGCAGGAGGGCTGCCACGCCGAGGGCGACGTGGGCGAAGCGGGAGGTCCGGCGCATGCAGGAGACCCTTTCGGGGGTGGATTCTCGGACGGAGTGCCACTGGCCGGTGGGATGTTACTGATGAGTGACTCAAGTTCCCATGGTTTCGCTGGGTCGCTTCGATGTCGGCCGCGTGTGCCGTGGATTCGGTGCTCATGCGAACCATGCCGTGCCCTCAGGTCAACTTGAGGTCAAGCGGTGATCGGCCACTGCCCAACGGGCGTTCGGCCCGCACCGTCTCCCGGGCGGCGGCGTTCCCGGAACCGCCGGAACGAGGACCCTCACCTGGATGGGGGAGGGGCCTCGTTCCGGCGGCTGACGCCACCCGGCCGCGATTGGTGGGACGTTCGGAGCATGACGAGTGACGAACGGACGACGAGGACGTGCCGGGTGGCCCGGGCGGCCACGGTGTGGGCGGTGCTGTACGCCGTCTTCGGTCTCGCCTGTGCGCTGAGCGGGGTCTCCTTGCTCTACCACGGCGGCTCAGGGGTCCCGGGGTTGGGATGGGCGGTGGCGGCGGTGGGCGTTGCTTCGGCGTCGGTCAGCGCGATGGTCGTGCTGTACGGACCGCGGCCGGCGCTGAGGGTGTTGCTGTGGGTGCTGTGCGTCCTTGCCGGGATCAGCGCGTTCAGCCTGCTCATGGACGTGATCACGCTGATGTTCGGTCAGGGAGTGGACAGCGCGGTCTCCGCCGTGAACAAGGCTCTCGCCACGATCGGGGTGGTCCTGCTCGCGGCCACCGCCCGATCTGACCGGCAGCCCGCCGACACCGCGGTACAAGGGGCGTCCACCGGGTCGTGGATCGCTCAAGGCGCAGCCTGGGCAGGGACGTTGGCCTTCGTCCCGTACGCGGCGATGAAGCTGCTCTGGGCGTTCGGCGGGACGTTCGCGGGAACCACCGGTGAGGAGATGCTCGCGATCTCGCGGCGGAACGGCGCCTCGGGGATCTTCCTCACCCTGGAGTCCTGGGGCTTGGATCCCACCGCGCTGCTGGCCGCGCTCGGCGTCTTCCTGCTCTGGGGCCTGGTCCGCCCCTGGGGGCAGGTCTTTCCCCGCTGGACACTGTTCCTACGCGGCCGCAGGGTGCCGCGCCTGCTCCCGCTCGCACCGGCCCTGCTCGGCGCTGCCACGCTTGCCCCGTACGGCGTCCTCGGAATCGGCTACCTGGTCCTGGCCGCGTGCGGAGTGACGACCATACGAAGGGGCGACTTCCCCTCCTCGGGCGACGCGTTGCTGGTCGGCTGGATCGGCATGACCGCCTTCGCGGTCTACGGCGTCGCCTTGGCCATCACGGCCCACTCGTACTGGCTTCGGACGCGCCCCGCACGCCGGATGCCCGCCGGCACGGCGTGAAGGTCCGTGGCCGGTCCGAAGTCACTTCGCCAGGGTGTGTCTTGAGCCCGTCCGGGACGGGCGGCGCTCCGCCGGCAAGTGCTGCCCGGGAAGGTCAACTGCGGAACAGCATGACCGTGGAGACAGGCACCGCCACCATCCCGCAGACGGCCAGGAATCCACCGACCAAACGCACGAAGCCCTCGGACACATCGCGGGCTGCGGCCTGCCGTTCGGGATTCCGCTCCAAGCGGTTCACGACGCGAGTGCGAAAGCCGGCAGCACCTCTCTTCGTGGCAAGGGCGCCCCCGGCGAAGATCGCTGAGAGCCCCCAGACCAACAGGAACACACTGCCTGCGGCGGGATCACGCTGACCGGCGAGAAACAGCATGCCCGAATCCTTGACCGCCGACGCCATGGGGGTCAAGGTCGCGGCCCACGTTCCGCGACGATCGCCGACCGCGCGACCGCGCAGGTGCGAGCGGGCTTCGCACACACCCTGGGGGAGTGGCCGCGTGCCACTGCCAGAGCGAACGACATGGGCCCGCGCAGGTCGAAAGGAGGGCCGTCGAGCAATCTGCCGCAGTTCGTATTGCCAAGCACTCCCGCGAGCAGTGCCGGCATCGTATGACCCATGGCAGTAGCGACAGAAGACACGCCTGAACCCGACAACCCCGGGCGCGGCGTTCAATTGCCCCTGGAAGAGGCGGCGTGGCTGTATCAGGCGGATCAGGTGCGTCCGGAAGACCTGCCGATGACCGCTGCCCAGGCACTCGCAGTGGGGGTGGACAGTCCGGCCCTGTGCGAGCTCGCCGGTCTGTCGCGCCGCGCGGACCCCCGGGACATCCGCGATGCGTTCGACCAGGCCCTCGCAGAGTTGGCGATCGCGTTGCCCGATCGCGGCCTGGCCCAGCGGTACGCGCTGCGCAGGCTCGCCACTCGATTCAGCGCCGGGGAGGCGACTCTTTCGGAGTTGGCATCGGACGAGTGGTTGGAAATCGAGGCCGAGACCGCTGAGGAACGAGCATTCGTGGCGCTGCTCCCGCCATGCGCGTGCTGCATCGAGTACACGCTGGGGCTCGACGAGGCGACGTGGGAAGCGCGGATGCAGCTCGCGACCCGCGCCTTGGCCTCGCACCCCACTGTCGGGCCGGACATCTGACAGGAGCCGGGCCGGGCCGCTCTACAGGAAGGGAGGCAGCCACACGCGCATGCCCAACTGCCGGTAGGTTTCCACGTCGTCCCGGATCGTCCACCAGTTCCGCCGGGTGAACTGCAGGGAGGTCGACTGCTCGGGGTGGCGTTTTCCCAAGGCCCTGCAAATCTCCGCCAGGTCGGGCGGGAACGCCAGGACACCGGTCACCTCGAACGCCTCGTAGACGACGAGCGTGTACCAGGCAACGCCGGGGATGCTCCGGACGGAGTGCTCGTTCGGCCAACTGTCGAGTGGATTGGCGAGGTACTTGACCTGGACGAACGCGCCGTCGGCCGACACCAGGTCGTAGCGCGCCTGCACGCGGGATTCGGCGAGCCGGCCTTCCCACAGGGCCAGGGCCAGATGCTCGGCGACCTCGGCCAGAGGGTCCCGGTTGGATCGGCCGAGCCCCATGGTCTCCAGCAGCTCCTGCCGCGCCGTCCGGTAGGAGGCGAGGGAGCTCAACAGCCCGAGTGCGGCAGCAGCATTGGATGCGGGATGAGGCGCGTGACCGGTCACCCCACCACGATAACCATCCGATCCGTGACCCTCCGCGCCGGCCGGACCGCCGAAACCCTCGACCGTCCGGCCGTCCTCGAACGCCGGGCCACGCTCACCGTCGCGGCGTAGGGGACTCCTGAACCGACACAGGACCCCGCCGGGAGCGCACTGGCCTGCTCAGCTCTTGCGGGTCAGCGGCTGCCCGGCGAAGCTCACGCCTGCCAGGCCGTGGGCCGCGAGGTTGCGGATGTTCCCGTGATCGGTGTCGTTCGGCGTCGCCAGCACACCGCGGTAGTACTCACCGAAGGCCAGCAGCGCTTCCTGGTCGCTCAGTCCTTCCAGCACGGCCAGTCCCAGCGTCTTGCAGGAGCCCTCGTTCTCACCCGCGGCGTTCTCCAGATCGCCGTTGCGGAACGCCTGCGGCTGGTACTCGTAGTGCGCGGCGACGAAGGCCAAGGTGTCGGCGAACTCGTGCTCACCCGACGCAAGGCTCGCCCGCAGCGAGTTCAGATCGGACATGTCGGCTCCCCTGGGTTGGACAGACGATCCGATTGCCGTCCGTGACCGGACGACCATACCCCGCTCGAGGCCGCCGGCCGACAACGCGCCACATGTCGGAACGAGCGGCATCTCCGCAGGTCACGACGTATGGCCAGGTGACCCGCCGGGGGCCGGGCGGCCGCGTCTCGTGGCGCGGCGGGGTCGGGCGGCGGCGTTGTCAGTGCCGGGCAGCATGATGACCTCCATGACCGAAAACAGTGCCCTGCTCTCTCCTGCCGCCTACGCGGAGGCCGTGACCACCGCCGTGGCGGCTTCTGCCGCGTACTATGGCGACGGGACCACCCCGCTCGGCGACGACGAGTACGACGGGCTGCTGCGCGCCATCGCGGCCTACGAGGAGGCCCACCCGGACGAGGCGCTCGCCGAGTCGCCGACCGGGAAGGTGGCGGGCGGGGCCGTGCAGGGTGACGTGCCGCACTCGGTGCCGATGCTCTCCCTCGACAACGTCTTCGACGCCGCCGAGCTCGCGGAATGGGCCGAGGGACTGGAACGGCGACTCGGGCACCCCGTCGCAGGGTGGTGCGTGGAGCCGAAGCTCGACGGCCTCGCGGTGGCCGCCCGGTACCGGGGCGGCCGGCTCGCCCAGGTCCTCACCCGCGGCGACGGCCTGGCCGGCGAGGACATCACCCACGCCGCCGACGCCGTCCTGGGTCTGCCCCCGGTACTCACCGAGCCGATCGACGTCGAGTTGCGCGGCGAGGTGCTGCTGACGACGGCGCAGTTCGAGGAGGCCAACCGGATCCGGCTCGCCCACGAGGCCACGCCCTTCGCGCACCCGCGCAGCGGCGCGGCCGGCACCCTGCGGGCCAAGGACCGCCCCTACCGGATCGAGTTGACCTTCTTCGCCTACGGCGCGATCGGCCTGGACGACCTCGGTCACGTCGCTCTGCTGGAGAAGCTGGCCGCGCTCGGCGCGAACACCGCCGCCGGCACGGCCGCCGCCCCCATGCGCTGCGAGACCGTGGAACAGGTGCAGGAACGCATCGACGTGATCGCCGGCCTGCGCGGAGACCTGCCGTTCGGGATCGACGGTGTCGTCGTCAAGGCCGACACCGCCGAGGACCAGCGACAGGCCGGCAACGGCTCGCGCGCACCGAGGTGGGCAGTGGCCCGGAAACTGGCGGCCGAACACAAGGTGACCCGCCTGCTCGCGGTGGAGTGGAACGTCGGCCGCACCGGGATCATCGCCCCGCGCGCCGTCCTGGAGCCCGTGGTCATCGACGGGGTGACGGTCACCTACGCCACCCTGCACAACCCGTCCGACATCACCCGTCGCGGGCTGATGATCGGCGACCAGGTGTTCGTGTACCGGGCCGGCGACGTGATCCCCCGGGTCGAGGCACCACTGGTCGACCAGCGCACCGGCGCAGAGAGCCCGATCGCCTTCCCCGAGGCGTGCCCCCGCTGTGGCGACGTGATCGACACCTCCGAGCAGCGGTGGCGGTGCGTGCGCGGTCGGAGCTGCCAGGCCGTGGCCTCGGTGATCTACGCGGCCGGTCGGGACCAGCTCGACATCGAAGGTCTCGGCGGCACGCGCGCGATCCAGCTGGTGGAGGCCGGTCTCGTCAAGGACGTCGCCGACCTGTTCACGCTGACCCGCGAGCAGCTCCTCGGTCTGGAGCGGATGGGTGAGACCAGCGCCGGCAACCTCCTGACCGCGATCGAGACCGCCCGAGGAGCCGCGCTGAACCGCGTGTTCTGCGCCCTCGGTGTCCGCGGAACCGGGCGCACCATGTCCCGCAGGATCGCCGCGCACTTCGGCTCGATGGCCGCGATCCGGGCCGCCGACGCGGACACGCTGGCCGAGGTCGACGGCATCGGCACCGAGAAGGCCCGCGTCATCGCGGCCGAACTCGTCGAACTCGCCCCGCTCCTCGACAAACTCCAGGCCCAGCGGGTCGGCACGCAGGTCACCGAGCCCCGGAAGCCCGCGGCCGACGGGACCGGCACGAGCGCTGCGAGCGCCACGAGTGCCACGAGCGCGCCGAGCGACGGCGAGGACTCGGCTCGCGGCCCGCTGGCCGGACAGGCCGTCGTGGTGACCGGCTCCATGACGGGCCCCCTCTCGCTGTTGTCCCGGAACGAGATGAACGAGCTGATCGAGCGGGCCGGCGGAAAGGCGTCCTCGTCGGTGTCCAAGCGCACCACCCTCCTGGTGGCGGGCGAGAAGGCCGGCTCCAAGCGGACCAAGGCCGAAGAACTGGGCATCCGCATCCTCGACCCCGAGGAGTTCGCCGTCCTCGTCGCCGATCTCCTCCCGACCGACTAGCCGCCCCTGTACGCCACCTCCCGGAGCCCTAAACGGCACCCTCGCGAAGGGGCTCCCGGGATTCCGGCTGATCCGGTTCGCCGGCGGGGGCGGCGGCGGCCAGGGCGGCGGCGCGCAGCGCGGCTTCGACGCGGCGGTTGCCGGTCATGGACGCCGTGATGGCAGTCATCGCGAGGAGGAGGCCCGCGGCGGCGAAGAGCGGGGTGCGGATGTCGTAGGCGGTGGCCAGCCAGCCGCCGAGGAAGGCACCGAACGGAGCCGCACACATCGCGAGCATGCGGGAGGTGGAGGCGACCCGGCCCATCAGATGGGCGGGGACGATCGTCTGCCGCAGGGAGGGGGCGAGCACCATCGTGGCGCCCATGCCCGCTCCGCAGACGGCGAGCGCGAGGCCGGCGACGTAGGCGTTCGGGGCGGCGGCGAGACCCAGGACGGCGAATCCCTCGACCGCGGCCGTGCAGGTCAGCGCGGTTCCGGTGCCGAGTCGTCGGCCGAGGAAGGAGGCGATGGCCGCGCCGAGCAGACCGCCGGTGGCCTCCGCCGTGAGGAGCAGGCCGAAGCCGAAGGTGCCGATGCCGAGACGCTCGTGCGCGAAGAGGGCGAGCACGGTCTCCACGGCGATGAAGGCGACGTTCCCGACCGCCGGACGCAGCGCGAGCCCCAGCAGCAACCGGTCCCGGAACACGTACGAGGCACCGGCCCGCGCCTGGCGCAGCAGCGACTCACGAGCCTGCGGCACGGGCCGGGGCACGGCGGGCAGTGACCGTACGAGCAGTGCGGAGACCGTGAAGGAGACCGCGTCGGCGACCAGCGGGACCGCTCGCCCGAGCGCGAGCAGCGCACTGCCCGCGGGCGGCCCGGCGAAGCCGGACGCGGCGGTCTGGGTGCCGCGCAGGCGGGAGTTGGCGCGCTCCAGGAGCACGGGGTCCCGGCCCAGCAGATCGGGCAGATAGGCCGTGGCGGCCGTGTCGAAGAAGAGTCCGCCGAGGCCGAGCAGGAAGGCGACGACCGCGAGCAGCGCGATGTCCAGTACGTCGAGCACGGCCGCCACCGCCGGTATCGCGAGCAGCACCGCACGTGCCGCGTCCGTGACCCACATCGTGCGCCGGCGGTCCCAACGGTCCACCAGCGCGCCGCCGAGCACCCCGAAGAGCAGCCACGGCAGCGTTCCGGCGGCCGTGACGACGGCGAGCGCCATCGGATCCCGGGTCAGCGCCAGCGCGAGCAGCGGCAGCGCCGCATGGGTCACGCCGTCACCGAGAGAGGACACCGTCTGCGCGGTCCACAGCCGTCCGAACCCGGTCGGGAGCTTCTGAACGTCCGAGGTCACTTGGCCTCCCCTCCGGCCTGTCGGCCCGATGCCGGGTGGAACAGCGCGAAGACGAGCGACGCGTCCGGCAGCGAGGGGTCGGACAGCTCGCGGTACTCGTCCGCCAGTGCCTCCAGCCGCGCCCCCAACTCCGCGAACTGCTCATCGGTGAGCCGCAGGTGCGCCATCCGCACGTGCCGCTCGTCGTCCGCCGGCGCCGCCTCCAGGTCCGCCACCGCGTGCCGCATCAGCATGTCCGGGCCTCCCTCGCCCGGATCCGGCAGCACGATCGAACGCGCGGCCATCGCGTAGTACCGCTCGTTGACGCCACGGACCTTCCGCGTCCGGACCACCTTCACCAGGCCGGCCCGCTCCAGGAGCCGCACGTGGTAGCTGGAACTCCCCTTCGCGAGGCCCACTCGGTCGGCGATCTGGGTGATCGTCGCGGGCTCGAAGCGGAGCACCGCCATGATCCGGTGACGCGTGAGGTTGGAGACGGCGCGCAGCTGCTCGTCAGTGGTGACGTGGAACGTCTCGGGAAGATCATCGGTTGGCATGGACACAATGGTCAACGTTTCTTGACCATTGTGCAAGGGCTTTTCGCTCCGACTTCCGGAACCGGGAGTTCACCATGCGCGGCGCGTGTCCTTCACCCCTGCAAGCACCTTCGCGGCCTCGCGCAACGGACACGCGGAGGCGTGGGTGTGGCGCCCGACAAGGGCCGCGGCATGGAACCTCGCAGTGACCGCGGACTCGCAAGACGGACGGTCTTCAGGATGCGTCGGCGTAGGCGAGGTGGGTGCCGCAGGCGGTGCAGCGGAAGGGCATGGCGCTCGCTCCCTCGCCCAAGTGGTTCAGGAAATGGTGGAGTTGGATCTCGTCGTGCCGGCCGCCGAGGCGGCCGCGTCGCGGCAGTGGACGAGCCGGTGCGGATCCTGCCATGCGCGGAATCCAGGGGTACGACGGGTGACCTCATGCAAGACGTCCTCGCCTACACCGTCGATCGCACCTCGATGACCATGCCTTTCGATTCCATGGGCCGAGTCCGTCCGTAGGGAGGCCGGCGATCAAGCTGCGACGTCCGACGTCCGACGTCCGACGGCCCGGCCGATGGGGATGGCTTCTCAGTCCTCCCCGACCTGGATCAGCATGGCGAAGTACTCACCGTCGGTCCCGGCCACCACGCCATCGAACGTGCAGGCGGTCACGGGATCCCAGGCATTGCCTTGACGGTTGGTCCACCACGTCGCGTCGGGCCCGAGCCACTTCACGATGCGCGTCACAGCGTGTCGGGCCAGCTCAGGGTCCATGAGCTTCGAGCCGGGCCATACGAGGTTGTCGGCGGCGAGCTTGGTCATCAGGTCGACGGCCGCGTCGGCGCTGAGCGGCTCCAGCGCGGTTTCGATCTCTGCGGTGCTCGGGCGTTCGGACCCGCCGGCGACGTATCGCTTCCACAGGGGGTGAACCTTGGCGACGAGATCGTGCACCTGGCCGGCAAGGGGGCCCAGCCCATGACGGGAGGTTCCGCCACCCGGGAAGCGGCCGTACCGCACGGAAACGAAGGGCCTTTTCGACAGTGATGTCAGCAGGGCGCCGAGCTCGGGCAGGTTCGATGTGCGTTCACTACTCTCCACCGCGGCATCGTGACATGCCGTGGACAGGGCGAACACCTCCTGCGTGTGCGCTCAGTCCCGCCGTCTGACCGGCTCTCCGAGCAGATCGGTCAGCTCTCCTTCGACGGCGGTGACGAGTGCCGGTCCCCAGACGGTGAGGGTCTGTTCCCAGGGGTGGCCGAAGGTGCCCAGGCGCAGGTCGTGCGTGAGGTGGAGGTAGTAGTCGCCGTTCGGGTACGTGCCTCGGCCGGGGACCGCAGGTCGGCCGGGCGCGTCGACGCGGCGGGGGTCGTAGCGGTAGCCGTCGTGCTGCCAGTCCAGCCAGTACACGAACTCCCCGGGCTCAGTGGCGGCGAGCAGCCCGCGCCGGACGATCGCGTCGAGCGCTGCGGGGAGGTCCGCGACGAGCCGGTGGTGGGAGTGCAGGTTCCAGACCACCGAAGGGGACGGATCCGTGATCGCGGGCCGGTGGGCCGTGCTCGGCTTGAAGTCGAACTCCGCGTAGAAGCGGTCCCACAGCGGATCGTCGTCATGGAGCCAGTCGAGGAACTGCGCGGGCCGGCCGGGCTCCGGGGTACCCGGCGGGCTCCAGTGGTAGGAGCGGACGGAGGTGACCTCTACGAAGCCGGCCTCCAGGAGCCGCGCGCGCAGCGGGCCGTCGGCTTCGGCGAGGAGGGGGCAGCCGAGCCAGGCGTCGCGGCGCCAACCTTCGGTGCAGGCCCGGACGAAGTCCTCGTCGTCGCTCGTGAGGCCGCCGACGACGGTGAAGGGCTGCTCGTCGCCGTGGGCCCAGGCGACTGCGGTGACCAGACCGTCCTCGAGCAAGACCTCGATGAACACGTCCCCCTCGTCCGAGGAACCGTCCGCGATCATCTCGGCGTACGGCATTGCGTGGGGGCCGGGAGAGCCGACGGCGACCTCCCACGTCCGCCCGGCCTGCTCGCGCACGCGGTACAGGTCGCGTACGCCCTGCCGGAGGGGCTCCGCCGCGGGGACGGGACCCCCCGAGAGCGGAGCGTCGCGTTCCTCGGGGGGCAGGGGGTCTGCGATCAGTACGGAACGTTCCCAGCCCGCGCTGAACCCCGCCGCCCTCAGCGCCGGGCCCAGCTCCGGCGAGTCGTGCCCAAACGCCTTCCACTCCACGGGCTCGCCGCGCTCCGCGAAGGCCGCCTGTTGCCGCCGTACCAGCGCGGCCAGGTCGGTGCCGGGTGCGATCGGGGCGTGCTCGACGTTGCCGTGAGTCCCGTAATGCCGGCGCACGACAGGCCCGTCGGCCTCGATCACCACCCCGACGGGATGCCACGCGGGAATCCGCCCCCGCAGTGCGTTCCATCTCGCCCACTGCTCGCCCATGTCCATGATCAGGAGCCTAAGCGGGGAGGCGCTGTCAGTGGCGGCCGGCAAGATCATCGTTGTTGTCCGTCGTCACAAGGGGGAGACCATGACCGAACAGCCGCAGACAGCCCGCCGTTCACTGTTGACGGGAGCCGTGGCCGGACTCACCGGGACCGCGCTGATATCCGGCGGAGGTACGGCCGCCGCGGCGACCACGGCCGCGGGAACGCCGGACTGGTTCGACGTCAAGACCCACGGCGCGGTCGGCGACGGCTCCGCCGACGACACCGCCGCCGTCCAGCGCGCACTCGACGCGGCGGCCGCGGCGGGCGGTGGCACCGTGTACTTCCCCGTCGGGAAGTACCTGGTCAAGCCCTCGGCCGGGGCGCCCGCCCTCGCCGTCAAGGCCGACGGCATCCGCCTGTCCGGCGCCGGGGCCAAGGCCTCCATGCTGGTCAAGGGCGGCGACGGCATCCTGCTCCGGATGTCCGGCACGGGAGCGGCCTACTCCACCGGCGCCACCCACCGCCGCTACTGCTCCGTCGAGAACCTCGGCTTCAACGGCAACGGCAAGACCGGCCTCCTGCTGGAGCTCTACTACAACAACAACTCCTATTTCCGCGACGTCTTCATGACCTCGAACAAGGACATGTGCATCGACGCCGTGGAGTTCTGGGACTCCCGCTTCTACAACCTGGTCATCGAGGACTGCACCGGCACCACCGCCAGCACGACCCAGCCCAACATCTGGCTGCGCAACGCCTCGTCCGCCACCGAGGGGGCCTGGGGCCACAGCAAGGACAACATCAATCAGATCCACTTCATCGGCTGCCGCCTGGAGGCCTTCGGTACCGGCGCGCTGTGGATCGGCCAAGGAGCCGTCACCACCAACAACCCCAATGGCGTCTACATCACCGACTGCAAGTTCGAGACCTCCCGCATGCAGGGCGGCCCCCACCTGAAGACCGACGCGGGCTGCCGGCACATCTACGCCACCAACATCTACTGCTACGCGGGTGACTTCGCGGCGGGCACCCCGGCCACCGCGCGGAACATCATCAGTTGGGCGGCCAGCGCCAGTGCGCTGGAGAACGTGGTCATCGCCAACCGGGACAAGGCCACCGTCAACGCGGGCGTCGCGCTCTACTCGGGCCCGAACTCCACCGCCGTGTTGCGCAACGTCGTCGGGCTCTACGCCACCGCGCCCACCGGCACCCACGTCTACTACGAGCAGTCCTCGACCGGCGACTTCCGGGTGGAGAACAGCTACGGAACCCTCGGCGCCCAGGCGACCGGAACGATTCCCGTCAAGAACGCGCCGAACCCGCCCCTGCGGCTGGTGCCCGGCCCGGTCAGCGACGCCTCCTTCACCCGTCAGCCCCTGGACGGCACGATGGCCGTGGACTCCGCGAACAAGCGGCTCTACGTCCGCGTCGGCGGCCAGTGGCTCTGGTCGGCGCTCAACGCGTAACCACGCGACGCGTCCGCCCAGCGGGGGCCGGGGGGCGGTCCACCTCCGGGGTGGACCGCCCTTGACGGAGCCTTGACGTCGACGGCCGCAGTCCATACGCCTCGCTGACGACGGACGGGCACGGGGGCGGGGCGGAGGGGCCCTCGGCATGCCGTCCTCGACCGGAACGCGAACGCCCCGAGACATCGGCGGACCGATG
>NZ_JBIARJ010000027.1:0-85313 GCF_042889825.1 Streptomyces sp. NPDC002467
CGCCCAGAGCCCGCCTTTGGCGGGGTGGCCTCCGCTTCGCTTTGGCCTAAGGATTCCCCCTCGCTGCGCTCGGGGCGGGCCGCTTGGCGGCCTAGAGCCGGCCTTTGGCGGGGTGGCCTCCGCTTCGCTCCGGTCAATGAACTCCCTTCGCTGCGCTCGGGGACGGGCCGCTCTGTGGCTCAGAGCGGTCCTTTGGGCGGGTCGCCTCCGCTTCGCTCCGGCCAATGAACTCCCTTCGCTGCGCTCGGGGACGGGCCGCTCTGTGGCCCAGAGCGGCCCTTTGGGCGGGTCGCCTCCGCTTCGCTCCGGCCAAAGAACTCCTCGCTGCGCTCGGTGGGCGGGCCGCTTCGCGGCCCAGAGCCCGCCTTCGAGGGGGTGGCCTTCGCTTTGCTCCGGTCAAAGAACCCCCCTGCGCTCGGGGCCAGAGTGCTTCGGGGCCCAGAGCGCGCCTTCGACGGGGTCGCCTCCGCTTCGCTCCGGCCTTGAGAACCCCCTTGCTGCGTTCGGGGGCGGGCCGCTCCGCGGCCCAGAGGCCGGCCTTTGGCCGGGTGGCCTCCGCTTCGCTCCGGCCAAAGACCCTCCTCGCTGCGCTCAGCAGAGGGGTGCTCCGCCTCTTGAACCCTCCTTTGGGGAGGTGGCCTCCGCTTCGCTCTGGTCCTGGCAAGCAGTCTCCTGGTGCTTGGAGGGGGCCGCTTCGCGGCCAGGAGCTGGGCTTCGGCAGGGAGGCCTTGGTTTCGCTCAGCCTTGGGAAACCCCTCACCAGGTTTGAGAGACGGCCGCTCCGCGGGCCTAGAGCTGTCTTCAGAGTTGGCCTCGGTTTTCCTCCGGGGTCTGAACCTGCCTCGTGGTACTCGGCGCAGCGCTGCTTCGTGGCTCGGAGACTGTTTTGAGGAGGGTGGGCTTCGCTTTGTTCCAGCCCAGAGACCTGTCTTGCTGAGCTTGGCGGACGGCAGCTTCGAGTCCAGGAGCAAGCTTTCAGCAAGGTTGTGTTCGTTTCGCTCCGGCCCCTGGCCTTGGGTTTTGCTCTGGGTTGGGAGGGTTCAGGGCCTCGTTGCAAGCGGGCTAATTCTGTACTTCTTAGGTGCCCTTTGTGAGGGGGTATGGGCGAGGGGTTTGCAACCGCGGCGCTGAGTGGTGTTTTTTGGCTGTTTGTGAGCTTTTGGTGGCGAGTGGGGGCTCGGGTTTTGCGTTAACGGCGTTAACGCCGTTAACGGTGATGGGGTGGGTGATTCAAAGTGAGAAGTGGATAGAGACGGGATTCAGTCAGTTTCGGTGTGGGGGGAGGGGTGTTGGTGGGGGTTGGGGATGGGTGTTGGAACGTCAGGAAGTCGTGACTTCGGGCGGGTTGGAGGCGGCGTTGAGTACGCGCAGCGCGGCAGGAGACGGCCTATAGAAGGTACGGAGATGCGTTGCCGCAGGTCAGAGGGGGTTGGGGGGGAAAGTTATGTCCCCTCAGAAGGGACATAACTCGGGGGATGTGTCGCTGGTGGGGGGACAGAACGAGCGCAAAACGTCAATGGTACTGACGCTTTTTGGGCTGAAACGTCTGCGAGGCTGACGTTTTGCTGGAGATGTGTCCCTGAACTGCTCGGGGGCGGGGAGCGGTTGGGGGCCGGGCGGGGACTGGCCGGCGGGGAGTGTGTGGCTGAGATATGTCACCTGTGGGGTTACATAAGACACGCCGAACGTCAACGAGCGTGACACTTGTGTCACCCTTGTTGACATACTCTCTGCTGCAGATCAACGAAGTGGAGAGCATCCTCGTGTCATCAGAGCCACAGCGCCGTCGGCCGAGTCCGCCGCGCGCGCCGCGTCCTGATCTCCCCGTTGATGACGCGATCTCGGCGTGGAGTCAGCCGCTGGCTCCGGTCAAGGATCTGGACAGTCTGGCCCGGCGGTACCCCAGCCGGAAGCTCACGCTGGACGGAGAACGCAAGCCGCTGGAGTTCTACGGGACTCAAAGTCAGCCAAACGCGTTTTCGATGGACAGCCTCGAGTTTTTCCTGGTGATCGCCCAGTACTTCCGGGAAGCCTTGCCGTTGAGGCTGATCCTGCTGCTCATCGCGTGCCAACGAGCGGGGGGCCGGATTCCTCTTACACAGGAGGAGATGGCTACGATCCTGGACGTCAGCCGGACAAAGACGTCGGAGGCGCTGCACACCGTCATGTCTCATGGGATCGTCTTCAAGGTGCGGCGGGGTGTCTACCAGTTCAACCCGCCCTACAGTTACCGGGTGGCTGAGTTCATCCCGGGTACGGAGATGACGGGTGAGTTCGTGAAGGTGGAGCAGCACAGCACCATCTCGCAGATTCGTAGCGATACGAGCCTGCCTGATCTGGTGCGCTTCCCGTCACTGGATCACATGCGTCAGGCCATCGCGGAACTGCGGGCCGAACGGGCCAAAGAGCGCGCTGCGCGTCGGCTTAGCCGAGCGAAGCGCACGGAAGAAGGGACAGCTCAGTGAGCACCTTGCGATTCGCTGCGGTCAACGCCGACGGGCTTCTCTCCGACCTCGACCTCCCGCCTGCGGCCTACCGTGTGCTGCTGAAGCTGCGTTCGCTGAGCGAGCCGGGCGGGCGGATCCTCATCGACCAGGCCACCGTGGGTGGGCTGCTGGAGCTGAGCCGGCCGAGTGTCAATGCCGCGCTGCGGAGCCTGGAGCTCGCGAAGCTGGTGCGGAAGGTCAGGAACGGGGTGTACCAGATCAACCCGATGCTGGCCGGGTACAACTCCTTCGAGGACGCCGTCGCCGCCGTCAACGCGATGGCTCCCGACGAGAGGCTCGACGCGCGGGGCTATGTCGCCAGCTACCACCAGGCGGTGGCGGAGTATCAGGACCAGCTGGCCGAGCAGCGGAAGAAGCGGGCCGCGCAGGCGGCCGCGAAGAAGGCTGCCGAGTCGAAGCGGCGTAGGACGTTGCACGCCGTGGGGTGATGCGGACGTCTGGACGGGCCTGTGAGGGCTTTTGAGGGTCCCGGGGTGGTTTCCCCCCGGGACCTTTGATTTTGGGGCTGTGGGCGGCCCTGGGGACTTTCGTCAGAACGCGAAGTCCACGTAGTCGATGTCCGTGAACTCGACCAGGAGGCTCGTGGCGCGGGAGCCGTTGTCCTTGAAGTAGAGCTCCTGGAGGCCTTCGGCCGCGATGTGGCGGAGTTGGGACTCGGTGGCGCCGGCCTCCTGGGCTGCGAAGAGCCGGGACGCGTACTCCGGGGGGAGGTGCTGGGTGATGCGGCGCATGCGGCCGTCGTCGGTGGTGCCGGGGGCCGCGGTGAAGCCGAAGCGGGCGCGGGTCTCGATCACGAGGCCGGTGGTGCGGGCCGCCTGGTCGCGGGCGCGCTTGCGGACCAGGGGCTGCCAGCGGCGGCGTACCTCTGATTCGAGGCGGGCGGCCAGGGCCGGTTTGGGCTGCTTGATCTCGTTTTTGACGTAGCGCTCGACCGTGCGTTGGGAGATGGCGAGGGTTGCTGCCACCGCTTTGGTGGATTTGAGCTGTTTGAGCAGGTAGCGCATCTGGGCGCCCGCGGATTTGGGGATGGGGCGGGTGAAGTGCTGTTCGTCGGCCCTGGTCAGGCTGTCGGAGATGTCGGACATTCTTCGTTACTCGCCGTCTGCCGCAGCGTCGTGGCCCTTGATGTGGCGGGCGGGGTTGAGGTGTTCGTCGAGCATCTGGACGGCCCAGAGGAGGGGCTGGGTGCCCTCGTGCTTGACCATGCCGGGGCTGACGCCGAGGCGGAAGCCGCCGGGGAGGGGCTTGCCCTCGGGGGTGTGGGGGAGGAAGTCGAGGGGGCTCGGGCCGTCGGAAAGGTACACCGCGCAGTCGGAGAGGACCGCGATGGGGTGCAGGCCCGCCGCCGTGGCCAGCTTCTGCATCTTGCGGTGCATGTTGACGCGGGCCGTGGCGATGACGGCGGCGCGGATGTCGGGGCGCCAGGTGGGACGTTCGAGGGCGGGCCAGGCTTCGCCGGGGCGGTAGGCGGCGCCCTGGGGGCGCTCGCGGAGCTTGCCGATGCCGCCCTTCACCGTTGATTTGATGGCGGAGAGGACTGCCGCGCTGGGTGGGTTGCCTTCTTTGTGGCCGGACATCGCGGTGAGGAAGTCGGGTTCCGAGAGGGACGGGGTGACGCCGAGGTCCGCCATTGTCGCCATGTAGGCGTCGCGGAGGCGGGTGTACCAGGCGTCCAGGTACGGGCCGTGGTCTTCGCGGATCCAGGCTTCGGTGGGGTGGACGTCGTGGCCGAGCTCCTGCGCGTAGGCGAGGGTCGGGGTGGCGTACCAGGCGGGGCCGGTCGGGGGCCGGCCGTGGGGGGTGAAGGGGCTGGGCAGGCGGGGGTCGAGGGACAGGGTGGAGAGGTCCGCGAGCCAGCAGCCGGGGGTCTTGGGGTCGAAGCGGGGGGCGGTGACGTGGGTGGCGCTGCCGAGGCCGACCGGGAGGCGGTTGGCGGCTGCGGCGAAGGCCATGTTCACGTCGATGCCGACGGCGTGGGTGCGGGTGCACTCGTCGTCGGTGAGGAGCTCCGGGTCGCGGATCCAGTCGTAGGCCTCTTCGTCGAGGACCTGGTCCGGGGTCCGCTGGTGGGAGCGGGGGTAGAGGGCGGCGACGACCGGGTGCTCGTCCGGGGCCTCCGGGGGAGCGGGGTCGACGGGGCGGGTGAGGGAGCCGGGGACCGGGGCCGGCACCCAGGTGTTCGTCGCTTCGTCGCGTGCGGCGCGGGTGGGCGGGCGCAGGGCCGTCATGAGTTCGAGGCCGGTGACGGCGGTGGAGCCGCGGGGGGTGAGGACGCGGGCGGCGTAGGTGGTGAGGAGCTCGGCCAGTTCGGGGGCGGAGAGGTCGGCGGTGTCCTCGCCCCAGGCGCGGGGGTCGAGGGCGCCCCAGGGGAGGATCGCGAGCTGCACGCACTGGCGGCCGGTGGTGGGGGTGGCCGGGCGGTAGATGCGGGGCCAGGGGCCGAAGCCGCGGCGGGTCAGCTGCCATTTGCTCTTGGTGAGCTGCTTGAGGGTGGGGTGGTTGTCGGGGAGGCGGAGGGCGCGGCGGTCTTCCAGGGTCGGGGGGAGGCCGAGCCGTTCCACGGCGGGGGCGGTGAGGACGAGGAGGGGGTCGCCGTCGCGGCCGTTGCGGTGGAGGCGGGGGGAGCGGAGGTTCGCCTCGGTGAGGGCCCAGGTGACGAGGTCGGGGAGGTTGGTGGTGGGGTGGTCGAGGATGAGGCCGGCGGCGGCGTAGGCGTGGCCGGTGCCGTCCAGGACTGCGAGGGGGCCGTTGCCTTCCAGGGTTCCCCTGGCTGTCGCCTCGCGGGGGCGGGGCTGTGCGGTCGGCCTGGGGGCTGTGGGGGTCGTGGCGGGTGCGGGGTGGGTGGGGCCGGCCGTGTGGGGGGAGAGCGGCCGGTCGGGCTGGGCCTTGGCTTCCGGCGTGGTGGTGTTGAGGGGAGTGGGTTGTTCGGGGTCCGCTGCGGGGGCGGGGGCGGGGGCGGGGGCGTTAACGGCGTTAACGGCGTTAACGGCGTTAACGGGGGGCGGGGGCTGGGGGGCCTCGGCCGCCTCCGGTGTGGCCGTGCCGGTGGGCGTGGGGTCGTCTGGTTCGGCCCCGGGCTGGGCCTTGGGCTGGAGGGCGTCAACGCCGTTGACGGTGGCGGTGGGCCGGGGGGCTTCCGGTGTGGCGGTGCCGGCGGGCGTGCGCTGGTCGGGGTCGGCCTCGGTCTTGGGCTCAGGCTCGGGCGCGTTAACGGCGTTAACGGTGGGGTTGGGCTCGACGGGCTCTGGCTCGGGCGTTGTCGCGCGCGAGGAGGTGGGCCGGGCGGGGGCTGGCGCGGGCTCGGTGGTGACGCCGTTGACGGGGTGGAGGGTGGCGAGCCCTTCCAGGAGGCGGGCGTAGGCGGCGCGCTTCGGGGGGCGGGGGGCCGTACGGCCGATCTCCCAGGAGGTGACCGTTTCGCGGCGGACGGAGAGGGCCTTCGCGATCTGGTCCTGGCTCAGGCCGGCGGCCTCGCGGAGGCGCTTGCGCTCGTCCGGGTGCGGGAGCGCGTCCTTGGCGGCTGCTTCTTCCAGCAGGGCGTCGACCGCTGCGAAGAGGCTCTCTTGTTCGTTGGGCATCGGTACCTCCGAAGGCAGCCTATGTGAAACGCACCGTTAAACGCACATGAAACGCACGTGGGGGCGTTAACGGCGTTAACGGTGATGGTGTTAACGGCGTTAATGCCCCCGGCGGGTGCGTGGCTCAGATTCGCGTCATGAGGAGCTCCGTGACGGCCTTGAGGTCGTCCGGCGTGAGGTGCGCGGTGAGGGCGTCCGCGATCGTCTCCGGGGAGTTCGTGGAGATGGTGATGCGGGGGGAGGCGGGCGGGGCGGGCGGGGTGGAGGGGGCGGGTGTGGCGTTAACGGCGTTAACGGGGTGGGTGCGCTGGCGGGGCGGGTTGACGGCGTTGAGGGATTCGTCCGCCGCCGCCTCCTGGGCTTCCTGGGGGAGGCGGCCGATGCGGCGGGCCGGTTCCACCTTGAGCTCGCCCGATTCGACCTTGTCCTGGAGTTCGGGGGTCAGGTTGAGGAGCGCCAGGCGCTGGGAGACCCAGGCGCCCGTCTTGCCGAGCCGCTTGGCGACCTGCGCCTGGGAGCCGTGTACGTCGACGAGTTCCTGGAGGGCGCGGGCCTGGTCCATGGGGGCCACGTCGACCCGGTGGATGTTGGCGATCAGAGCCGATTCGAGGATGTCCGAGGAGGACGCCGAGAGGGCGTCGTTCACGTGGATGTGCATCGTCTTGAGGCCGGCCAGGTGGGCCGCCGCCAGTCGGCGGTTGCCGTCGATCACGACGTACGGAGCACGACCCAGGCCGTCGGTGGCGCCCGGGTGGGCCTCCATGAAGGCCATGCGGGTGGCGACCGCGAGGGGCTGGAGCTGTCCGCGGGCGACGAGGGACGCGGCCAGTTCGTCGAGTTCGGTGAGGTCTTCGCGGAGGTTGAACGGATTGTGGGCGAGGGCCTCGATGGGAACCTCGGACGGGGGGACCACTCCGGAGGTGGGGGCGCCCGTGGCTTCGGCGATGGCCGCGCGGCGGGAGCTCACCCCGACCGGCTGGGCCCGGGCGAAGGAGGCCGAGACGCCGAGCTTGTCTGCCTTGCTGCTCATGAGATCTCCCGGGCGAGGGCGCGCAGGGCCACGGCCTGGTCGCCCTTGGGTGCGTAGACGAAGAGGGGCTGCTTCACACGGACTGCTTCGCGCTGTTCCTTGAGGTCCGGTACGACGGCGACGACGCGCGGATCCTTTATGTCCATCCAGGCCTGGAGGGAGGAGGTCGCGATGTAGCCACGGCGGCCGTCGTAGAGGTTGACCACGAGGCCCAGGTAGTCGATGTCGAGGCTGAGGTCGTCGCGGAGGTCGTTGATCTGGGAGGTGAGGAGGTCGTACGCGTCGGCGGACGAGTCCTCCGCCTGTACGACGATCAGCGCGCCGGAGGCGCCGGGCTGCTCGGCGTCGCGGCGGCGGCCGTAGTAGATGGCCGCGTCCATGCTGAGGCCGAGGCTCGGAGGGCAGTCGACCAGGATGACGTCGTAGTCGGACTCGACGGGGGTGAGGGCCCGTTCCAGGGCGGCCTCGCGGGCGCGGACCGTGGAGAGGCGGACGTCGAGGAGGAAGGCGTCCGTGCAGGCGGGGAGGAGGTGGAGGCGGTCCCCGAACCGGTCGTGCTCGATGGGCACGATGAGGTCCTTGAGGGGGCCCTTGGCCTCGCCGGCCATGTGGCTGGTGAGGCTGTCGCCGCCGATGGGCAGCGGCTGCTGGCCGAGCTGCTTGGTGAGGTGGCCCTGCGGGTCGAAGTCGATCAGCAGGACGCGCATGCCGAGGCCGGGCAGGTCCTCCAGGTCCAGGGGGGTGCCCGGGTCCGTGTGGGGTTCGTCCTCGGAGGACGAGAGGCGGGCCAGTTGGCGGGCGACGCGGACCGGGTGGAGGGTCGACGGGTCCTCGGCGAGGGCCTCGGCGGTGCCCGCGGTGATGGCGGTCTTGCCGACTCCGCCCTTCTGGTTGCACACGATGATGCGGCGGACCACGGAGGGACGCTTGACCGTGGGGGCCGGGTTCAGCTCCAGCCAGAGGTGGACGGCCTGGGCGAGTCCCTGGATGAGGGAGACGCCCCGGTCCTTGGAGTCGGCGCGGAAGGACTCCCACTGGCCGGCGGGCAGCCAGGTGGAGAACGATTCGGCGCCGGAGGTGTCGACGGGGGAGGGGGCCGAGGCGAGTGCGCTCCAGTGGGCGATGCCCTGGTGGACGGCGTCCTGGATGTCCACCCGCAGCTGAGCCGTGCGGATTTTCAACTCCTGGCGCAGCCACGGGGGGAGCTTGGAGACGACCTTCTCTCGGTCGCTCTGAGACGAGGGCGAAGTCATGAGAGGGACTTTACTAACGTTCAGGGGTGTTCGTGGGCGCCACGCTTGAGTTTTGCTAACGAAGTGGGAGAGATGGGGGTGGGGAGGGCTCGCCCAGGGCGTTAACGGCGTTAACGCCGTCAACGGTTCGGGGTGGCCTCGCGCGGGTCCTGGCGAGCACCATCGTCGTTCACCACTGGGTGTGCGAGGCGGGGTGCGAGGCCGCCCCGAACTCGTCGTCAGGCGGCGGGCGCGAGACCGAGTTCGGCCCGGCACTCGGGCGAGCCGGCCGGGACGAAGCGGGGGACGCGGCCCGCGGGCACGATGCCCGGGAGGAGGAAGTCCCACAGGTCGGTGATCCGTGCGTGCAGGTCCTCGCGGTGGGTGCGGACGTGCGAGGTGACCTGGATGCCGGTGAACGAACCGACGAGGAAGGTCGCGACGTCGTCGACGTCCAGCGACGGCTTGACGTCACCGCGCGCCTGGGCCGGCGTCAGACAGGTGCGGCAGGTCTCGATCCAGGTGTTGTACGGGGACGGGTCCGGGTCGGTGAAGGAGCCGAACTCGATGACGAGGCGGATGGCGGCTCGGACGCGGACGTTGTCGCGCAGCCCGGAGGCCATGCGGTGGCTCAGGTCGATGACGGTCTGCAGGCCGGGTGACTTGAGGGCGGGTACGTCGGAGGAGACCTGGAACTGCTCTTCGATCAGGGTGCGGGCGAGGGCTTCCTTGGACGGGAAGTGGAAGTACAGCGCGCCCTTGGTGACTCCGGCGTTCCTGACCACCTCGCTGAGGCTGGTGCCGCCGAAGCCGGCGGCGTCGAAGGCGACGGCCGCGCCGTTGAGGATGGCCTCCCGGGTGATCTCGGCCCGCTGCTGCCTGATCCTCGCCACGTGCGTGTTCCCCCTGGGTGTCGGCTTGGCGCCGTCCGCGGGGTGGTCGCTGCGGAGTGTGGCGTCGATGGAGGCAGGTTACGGGGGAAGGAAACCTGTCGACCAGTATTTTTTGGGCCTGGGCCGGCCTGACCTGGGCCTGGGCCTGGTCCTGGGCCTGGGCCCGGGGCTGGGGCTGGGGCTGGGCGTTAACGGCGTTAACGCCGTTAACGGGGGTGAGGGGTGGGCGGGGTGGCGTTAACGCCGTTAACGCTGTGGGCGGGTGGGGGCGTCGCATAGGAGGGGAGGGGGAGCGTGGAGGTGTGCTCGCCGGCCTTCAGCATGAGGTCGAGGATGCGGCGGCGTCCGAGCAGGCCGTTGCGGAGGCCGAGGCCGAGCTTTGAGGCGGGGGCGAGGAAGGAACCCGTACGCGCTCCGTTCTTCTGGCAGCCCTGGGCGTAGGGGCGCACGAGGGATTCGTAGCGGGCGAAGGCTCCCCGATGGTCCTCGGGGGAGCGGGAGAGCTCGCCCGCAAGGACGTACGCGGCCACGATCCCGGTGCCGGTGCCCATGCCGCCGATGGTCGCGCCGCAGGCGGCGTCGCCGAGGAGGGCGATCCGGCCGGACGACCAGGTGGGTACGTCGACGCGGCTGATGGAGTCGAAGTAGAGGTCGTCGGCGGAGGAGAGGGAGTCGAGGAGGTGGTCCACGTGCCAGGGCAGGCCGGTGAAGGCCTGTCGGAGGAGCTGCTTCTGGGTCTCGGCGTCCTGGCGGTCGTAGGCGAGTTCCGGGGAGGCGAAGACGAGGAAGGCGCGGGCGCGGGTGGGGTCGGTGTGGTCGGCGCCGACGCCGGCGAAGCGGCCGGGGGTGTTGTGGGCGAAGGTTCCCGTGCCGGGGCGGAGGTTCAGGTGGTTGGGGAGGCTCCAGCCGGCGGCGTAGTGGCCCAGGTGGGCGACGTAGTCGGCTTCCGGGCCGAAGGCGAGACGGCGGATGTGCGAGTGGATGCCGTCGGCGCCTACGACGAGGTCGAAGGTGCGGGGCGGGGCGTGGCGGAAGGTGACGTCCACGCCGGTGGTGGATTCGGTGAGGGAGGTGACCGTGTCGCCGAAGAGGTACTCGGTGGAGGGGAGGGAGGACTCGTGGAGGATGCGGGAGAGGTCGCCGCGCAGGACCTCGATGTCCCCGCCGGCGAACTCCGTGGGGAGGTGGAGGAGTGGTCTGTCGTGGGCGTCGACGAAGGTCATGGGGGAGCCGGTGGTCCGGACGCGGCGGAGGTCTTCGAGGACGCCCATGCGGTGGAGGACGGACAGGTGGGTCTCACCGCGGAAGTCGACGGCCTGGCCGCCGGGGCGGAGGGAGGCGGCGAGTTCGACGACGGTGGGGCGGACGTGGTGGCGGACGAGCCAGTGGGCCAGGGCGGGGCCGGCGATGCCGGCGCCGGAGATGAGGACGGTGCGGGGCATTTGGGCTTCTCCTGGGTGTTGGGGTTGGGGGCGGGGGTCTGGGTGCTGGGGTGGGGGCTGGGCGTTAACGGCGTTAACGCTGCTGGTTCGGGGGCTGCGGGAGGGGGGTGGCGTTAACGGCGTTAACGCCGGCGCGGGTATACGGGCTGCCGGGTCGGCGTTAACGCCGTTAATTGTGTCCGGTGGAGACTGAAGAATTAGTGTGTACGGTAGACGCGGTTTTCGTGCGAGCGCAAGGGGATTTGGTCCGATGGCGGATGAGCAGTGGGGTGCGGCCGTGCGGTTGTTGTGGGGGCCGGAGCCGTCGGCCAAGCCCGCGCGGGGGCCGAAGCGGGGGCTCACGCTGGAGGCGATCGCTCGGACGGGGATCGGGATCGCCGACGCCGAGGGGCTGGGCGCGGTGTCGATGCAGCGGGTGGCCGGTGAGTTGGGCGTCACGAAGATGGCGCTGTACCGGTACGTGCCGGGGAAGGCGGAGCTGGTCGCGCTGATGGTGGAGGGGGCGTTGCCGGTTCCGGACGCGTCGGCCGAGCCGTTGGAGGGCGGGTGGCGCGAGCAGTTGGGGGTGTGGGCGCGGGAGCTGTACGCGGGGTTCCGGCGGCATCCGTGGTTGCTGGAGGCGACGGTCGGGGTGCGGGTGATGGGGCCGCGGGAGTTGGGATGGATGGAGCGGGCGCTGTCCGCGCTGGACGGGTGCGGGTTGAGCGGGGCCGAGGCGATGGATGCGGTGGTGTTGGTCGCCGGGCATGTACGGGGGATCGCGGAGCAGGGGCGGGCCGCCGGGGTGACGCCGGATGGAGGTGCGGGGCCCGATGCGCAGCTTGCGGTGATGCTGGGGGAGGTCATGCGGGTGCGGGGGGAGGAGTTCCCGGCGCTCGGGGCCGCGATGGCTTCGGTGGCGGAGCACGGGGGGCATGACGAGGCGTTGGAGTTCGGGCTCGACCGGATCCTGGACGGGCTTGGGTTGCTCGTTGCGCGGCGGGTGAGTGGGGGGCGGTCTTAACGGCGTTAACGGCGTTAACGCCGTTAACGTTGTTGAGAGGGGGCGGCGGTCGGTTTGGGGTGTGCGGTCTCTCTTGTGGTCGGCAACCGTCAGGGGGCGGGCTGCAGCCTCTGGCACGATCGGGCCATGTCGATGGATCCTCTGGTTGTCCGAGCCCGTGCGCTGTGGGAGGGCCTGGCCCGGGTGCCGGTGTCGTTCGCCCCGTCGGGTGGTGTGGACGTGGTGGTCTCTCCCCGGTCCGGGCTGTGCCCTGACGGCTGGGTCGGGGCGGTGGCTCTGGGGGGATCGGCGATCGTCACCGCGCCGAGCGACGGTGTCGCCGTGCTCGTTCGTGACGTACTGCGGAGACTGCCGGTGGAGGCCGTCACCGATGCCGCTCTGGTCCGGCGGGTCCTTCCGGTGGCTCGGGTGCTCGGGCCGGCGGCGCTGTCGTACGTGTCCCCGGCGGGCTTCCGGCCGGTGGAAGTCGGTGCGTTGGGCGTGGAGCGGCTACCGGCTGCTCATCCGGACCTGCGGAGTCTGGAGCGGCTGGCCGGGCGTGAGGATGCCGGTGAGGCTGCCCTGGACGAGATCACGTCGCCGGCGTTCGTGGTGCGTGAGCGGGTGCGGGGGCGGGTGGTTGCCGCCGCGGGCTATTGCGCCTGGCCGAGGCGGACGGCTCAGATCGGCGTACTGACGGCTCCGGAAGTGCGGGGGCGGGGGTTGGCCCGGGTGGTGGGGTCGGCGGTGGTTGCTCATGCTCTCGAGGTGGGGATGTTGCCGCAGTGGCGTGCGCGGTCCCGGGCCTCCCGGGTTGTTGCGGGCGCGTTGGGCTTTCAGGAGTTGGGTGTGCAGCTCAGCGTCGAGATCGCTTGAGTGGTTGTGGCGAGGGTTCTTGGGCGGGGCGAGGTCGTGCCGGCGCCTTGGATCGGGCGCGGGGCGTGTCCCGTACCGACCGGGCGTCGGCGGTGGGGGTGTGCCGCTGCGCGGAGCTGGTCCCCGACCCGCCCTTTCTCCGTTTCCCGGGGCTCCGCCCCGGACCCCGCGCCTCAAACGCCGGTGGGGCTGGAGTGTGGGGTTCTGTTCGGGGCCTCGCGCCTCAAACGCCGGTGGGGCTGGAGTGCGGGGTTCTGTCCTGGACCTCGCTCCTTCGAGGGTCGGTGGGGCGGGGGCTTGAGGGGAGTGCCGTGTGTGATGGGTCCGGGTGGTCGGTGCCTAGCATGCGGGGATGGATGGGTTTCGGCTTGATGTGCCGCAGGGGGAGTTGGATGACCTGTGGGAGCGGTTGGGGCGGGTGCGGTGGGTTGAGGGGTTGGAGGGGGTGGGGTGGGACTACGGGATTCCGGTGGGCGAGGTGCGGGAACTCGTGCGGTACTGGCGGGACGAGTACGACTGGCGTGCGGCTGAGGCGCGGTTGAATGAATGGCCGCAGTTCGTGACCGTCATTGACGGGGCGCGGGTGCATTTTGCGCATGTTCGATCGGCGGAGGCGGGGGCTACGCCGTTGTTGATGACCCATGGGTGGCCGGGGTCGTTTGTTGAGTTCCAGCGGGTTGTGGGGCCGTTGACCGATCCTCGGGCTTACGGGGGAGATGCCGAGGACGCGTTCCATGTGGTGATGCCGCACATCCCCGGGTTCGCGTTGTCCGGGCCGACCACCGAGGTGGGGTGGGAGTTCAAGAGGGTGGCGCGGGCCTTCGGGACGTTGATGGAGCGGCTCGGGTACGCGGAGTACGGGGTGCAGGGCGGGGACTGGGGGGCCGCCGTCTCGCGGGAGCTCGGGCGGGTGCGGCCGGAGAGTGTGATGGGGGTGCATCTGAATTTGTTGCCGGGGGGTGGTGCCACCGCCGAGCCCGGGGCGGAGGAGCTGGCCGCGCTGAGTCCCGAGGAGAGGGAGCGGACGTGGGCCTCTTGGGAGCGGTACCGGGTGTGGGCGCGTGAGCGGCAGGGCTACGCCGACATCCAGGCGACCCGGCCGCAGACCCTCGCGTACGGGCTGAACGATTCACCGGTCGGGCTGCTCGCCTGGATCGGGGAGAAGTTCGCGGAGTGGAGCGACCCCCGGTGCCCGATCGACCGGGATCAGATGCTGACCAACGTGATGTTGTACTGGCTGACGGGGACGGTGGGGTCCGCTGCCCGGATCTACTACGAGAGGGCGCACGCGGGGTACGCGGGGGAGGCGGTCGCGGTGTCGACGACGCCCACGGCGGTGGCCGACTTCCCGAACGACAACTTCATTCCGCTGCGGCACGTGGCCGCGCGGACGGACTCCGTCGTGCGGTGGACCTCGTACGACCGGGGTGGGCACTTCGCCGCCATGGAGGTGCCGGAGTTGCTGGTGGCGGACGTGCGGGCCTTTTTCGGCGAGTTGAGGGCCTAGGACTCGGGGGTCGGGCGGCGGTCCACCGCTTCGAGGGCCAGCTGCCACGGGAAGTGGGGCGGGGCGTCGGGGCCGGCCGGGCCGGGGGTGAAGCCGGTCTCGCCGTAGAGGACCTGTACCCCTGCGGTGCGCAGGACGGCCAGGGACTGGTCGAACTGGGGGTGCGCGGCGAGGGCGGCGTTCGTGCAGGGCATGGCGACGACCGGGGTGCCCTTGCCGACGGCCTCGGCGGCGACCCCCACCACGAAGCGGTCGGTCAGGCCGAGGGCCCAGGCGTTGACCGAGTTGAACGTGGCGGGGGCGAAGAGCAGGGCGTCGGCCACGGGCCATACGTCGGCCTCGCCGGGGAACTTGTACTGCCAGCGCACCGGGTGGCCGGTCAGGGCGGCCAGTCCGTCGAGGCTCTCGGACAGCCAGTGGGCCGCGGTCGGCGTGAGGCCCAGGCAGACGTCCCAGCCGCGGGCCTGGGCGTCCTCGACCACGTGGGCCACGTCGAAGACGGGCGGAGCGGCGGAGCAGAGCAGGTACAGGGTCTTCGTGGTCATGGCGCAATATGATCATATTGCGCGACCTCGGCTGTCGATCAGGTCAGCCGGAGGACTCCCACGGGCTCGTCGCCGCTGAGCTCGCCGGTGCGCTGGAAGCCCAAACCCAGGTAGAACGGCTCGGGACTGCCCTCGCCCAGGTGCCAGGTGACGTACGCCCGCGAGGTGCCCCGGCCGCGGATCTCCTCGTTGACCGCCCGGACCGCGAAACGGCCGTAGCCCTTGCCCTGGTGGCCGGCGGCGATGTTCAGGCGCCAGATGCCGGAGCGCAGGTCGGCCGGGTCCACGTCGGGGTTCCAGGCGATGTCGAGGAACGCCATGACGAAGCCGACCACTTCGTCACCGTCGACGATGGCGCGCGGCCAGGCGGTTTCGCCGTGCACGTACGCCTCGGCCAGCGACTTCATCACGGGGGAGACCAGATGGTTCTGGTCGGGGCGGACCTGTACCGCGCACACCGCGTCGAAGTTGTCGGCGGTCACGGGCTCCAAGCGGAGGGGGGCGGGGGTGGTCATGGGGGGAGTCTAGGCGGTCTTTGGGCTGGTCAGGGGGCCTGGGTCGGTGTGGCAAAGGCCGCGCACATCCGCCGCTCAAGGGGAGGGGGGCATCATCGGGCGCGTCGGCCGCATGTGGCGGGCCGTGCGGCCGGCTGTGTGGCGAGCCGTGTGGCCGGCCGCGTGGCCGGCTCCATTCGTCCAAGTCCGTTCGGCCAGTTCCATACGTTCAGCTCCATGTGCCCAGCTCGATCCGTCCAGTTCCATGTGTCCAGCTCCTTGCGTCTCCCGGACTCAGAGAAGAGGAACCGCCCTGATGCCGTCGACCTCCACCACCACCACGACCGCCTGGCTCGCATCGCTGGAGCAGCGGATCGAGCGCCGTGACCCCGGTGAGCCGGAGTTCCACCAAGCCGTGCGGGAGGTGCTGGAGACGCTCGCGCCGGTCTTCGACGCGCGCCCCGAACTGCGCGAGGCCAGGGTGATGGAGCGGATCGCCGAGCCCGAGCGGCAGATCCTCTTCCGGGTGGTGTGGCAGGACGACCAGGGCCGTACGCAGGTCAACCGCGGGTTCCGGGTCGAGTTCAACAGCGCGCTCGGCCCCTACAAGGGCGGCCTGCGCTTCCACCCGTCCGTGAACCTCGGGATCGTGAAGTTCCTCGGGTTCGAGCAGATCTTCAAGAACGCGCTGACCGGGCTCGGGATCGGCGGCGGCAAGGGCGGCAGCGACTTCGACCCGCGCGGGCGTTCCGACGCCGAAGTCATGCGGTTCTGCCAGGCCTTCATGACCGAGCTGCACCGGCACCTCGGCGAGCACACGGACGTCCCGGCCGGTGACATCGGCGTGGGTGGCCGCGAGATCGGCTACCTCTTCGGGCAGTACCGGCGCATCACCAACCGCTGGGAGGCCGGCGTCCTCACCGGCAAGGGCACCGGCTGGGGCGGCTCCCACGCCCGTACGGAGGCCACCGGCTACGGCAACGTGCTGTTCACCGCCGAGATGCTCAAGGTGCGCGGCGAGGACCTGGACGGGCAGCGGGTCACCGTCTCCGGCTCCGGCAACGTCGCCATCTACACGGTGGAGAAGGCGCAGGCGCTCGGTGCGCAGGTGCTGACCGTGTCGGACTCCGGCGGCTACGTCGTCGACGAGAAGGGGCTCGACCTGGAGCTGCTCAAGCAGATCAAGGAGGTCGAGCGGGGCCGGATCAGCGAGTACGCCGAGCGCCGCGGAGGCTCCGCCCGCTACGTCGAGGGCGGCAGCGTCTGGGACGTGCCGAGCGACGTGGCGCTGCCGTCCGCCACGCAGAACGAGCTGACCGAGGCCGACGCGCTGAACCTGGTGCGCGGCGGGGTCAAGGCCGTGTCGGAAGGCGCGAACATGCCGACCACGCCCGAGGCGGTGCGCGTCCTCCAGGAGGCGGGCGTCGCCTTCGGCCCCGGAAAGGCCGCGAACGCGGGCGGGGTTGCGACCAGCGCCCTGGAGATGAGCCAGAACGCGGCGCGCGACGCGTGGCCGTTCGCCCGGGTCGAGGAGGAGCTGGCCGGCGTCATGCGGAGCATCCACGACACGGCGTACGAGACCGCCGAGCGCTACGGCCGCCCCGGCGACTACGTCGCGGGCGCCAACCTGGCCGGCTTCGAGCGGGTGGCCGACGCGATGCTGGCGCAAGGCCTGATCTGACGCCTCCATCCCACTTCCGTCGCGGCCCGAGTTGGCTGGGACACGCTCGACGCGTCCATGCGAGCGATGGAGGGCTGACGATGACGGTGAAGGCGATGGGCAAGGCTCCGGAGAGGCCCGTGGCGCTGGTGACCGGGGCCACCAGCGGGATCGGGCTGGCCGTCGCCCGGGACCTGGGAGCCCGCGGCCATCGGGTGTTCCTCTGTGCCCGCACCGAGTCCGTGGTCAAGCAGACCGTGGAGGACCTGCGGGCCGAAGGACTGACCGCGGAGGGCGCGGCCGCCGACGTGCGCGACCGCGCCGCCGTGGAGGCGCTGGTCGCGGCGGCCGTGACCGCGTACGGCTCGCCCGTCAGCATCCTCGTCAACAACGCGGGCCGCAGCGGCGGCGGCGCCACCGCCGGCATCACCGACGAGCTGTGGCACGACGTCATCGACACCAACCTGAACAGCGTCTTCCTGCTGACCCGTGAGGTGTTGACCAGCGGTGGCCTCGGCGCCGAGCCCTGGGGGCGCATCGTCAACATCGCCTCCACCGCGGGCAAGCACGGGGTCCTGCTCGGGGCGCCCTACTCGGCCTCCAAGCACGCGGTGATCGGTTTCACCAAGTCGCTCGGGAAGGAACTCGCGACGACCGGGACCACCGTCAACGCGGTCTGCCCCGGCTACGTCGAGACGCCGATGGCGGCGCGCGTGCGCACCGGCTACGCGCAGGCGTGGGACACCACCGAGGAGTACATCCAGGAGCAGTTCGAGGCGAAGATCCCGCTCGGCCGCTACTCCACCTCCGAGGAGGTCGCGGGTCTGGTCGGCTACCTGACCACGGACCTGGCCGCCTCCATCACCGCCCAGGCGCTCAACGTGTGCGGTGGCCTCGGGAACTACTGAACCGCGGACGCACAGGAGAGGGCCCCGGCCGGATTCTTCGGTCGGGGCCCTCGCGTACGTCCCTGGCGTGTGCTTCGTGCGGTGCTGTTCACAGGACGGTCGGCGACCCCGTCACATCCCGTACGACGGCCTGCGGAGCGATTCCGGTGGCCCGCCACGCGGCCAGTACCTCCGGGTCCACCCGCTCGTCCGCCAGCAGCACGTGCCGCAGGGCCGGCAGGCTGCTGCCGCGTGCCGCCGAGGTCAGCCGGGCGAAGGCGGACGGCAACTGCGTCACCACCGTCACCTCCCGCTCGGCCAGCAGCCGGGTGAAGGCGTGCGCGTCGGACGCCGTCTCCCGGTCCACGACCACGGCCCGGCCGCCCGTGAGCAGCGGCCCCCACATCTCGCGCATGCCGAGGTCCAGGCTCATGGAGTGGAAGTACGACCACACGTCGTCCGGGCCGGTCTCCAGCATCGGGACGCAGCCGTCCACCCACGACAGCACGTCGAGGTGGGACACCGGCCGCACGGCCACCGCCCGGCCCGGGTCGCCGCCCGAGGGGAGCGCCAGGAAGGCCGTGTGCGGCGGGACCTCGCGGTGCATCGCCACCTCGGGCCGCATCGCGATGACGAACCGGCCCGCCTTGGCCACCGGGATCTCGTCGCGCAGCAGTCCACTGTCCGAGACGACCATCTCGGCGCCGGCGTCGCGCATCAGGAACTCCTGCAGCCCCGCGTTGTGCCCGGGCTCCAGGGGCAGCACCGCCGCCCCGGTGCGCAGCGCGCCCACCACGGCGGACGACGCCATGCACGAGCGCTGCGCCCGCACGGCGACGGCCGCGCCGGGGCCGGCCCGCCCCGACAGGCGGCGGGCGATGTCGTCCGCGGCCCATTCCAGTTCGAGGTAGGTCGCCTTCTCCTCCGCGTCCTGGGCGGCGACCCGGCCCGGGTGGCGGGCGGCCGCGGCCGCGAAACGGACGTCGATGCGATCCCGGCCCACGGGCCACTCGCCGGCCGGGTCGAGCCCGATCCGTCCGAGCAGACCGGCCAGGTCGGCGGACAACTGGTCAAGCTCCGGACGGTCCGGAGTGGCGTTCATGCGGCCTCCCAGCGGGCGGGTCGTTACTCCAATGCCCGATGGTGTCGGGCGGCACCGGAGAAACGCTCAAGGCCTGCCGTACAGGACCGGTCAGGGGAGGGTCGGGGGCAGGTCAGGGGCCCGTACGGGGCTCGTCCGAAGGTGCTTGAGAACCGCTGGAAGGCGGGTGCGCACGGGGTCGAGGGCGGCTCGGGACGACCTGGCCGGGCCCCCTGGCGCGTGCCTACGATTCTCGGGCTCATACCGAAGCCGCACTTTCCCGGTCGTGCTCCGAGCGGACCACTCGTAGACGCACGCACATGGAACTGAGCTTTGTGGCTATGGCCCGTCTCACGAGACTGGAATTGACTGTACTCATGACTCAGAACACGAACATCACCCTCGTCATCGGCGGAAACGGCAAGACCGGCCGCCGCGTCGCCGAGAAGCTTTCCGCCCAGGGCCGCGAGGTCCGTATCGGCTCCCGCAGCGGTGTGCCCGCCTTCGACTGGCACGAACCCTCCACCTGGGTGCCGGCGCTCGAGGGCGTCGACCGGGTATACGTCACCTACTTCCCCGACCTCGCCTTCCCCGGCGCCGCCGAGCAGGTCGCCGAATTCTCCAAGGTGGCCGTGGCGAACGGCGCGCGCCGTCTGGTGCTGCTGTCCGGCCGTGGTGAGGAGGCCGCCGAGGTCAGCGAGGAGAACCTGAAGGCCTCCGGCGCCGACTGGACCATCGTCCGCGCCAGCTGGTTCAACCAGAACTTCTCCGAGAGCTTCTTCCTGGAGCCCGTCCTGGCCGGCGAGATCGCCCTGCCGACCGGGGACGCCGTGGAGGCCTTCGTCGATGCCGACGACATCGCGGACGTCGTGGTGGCCGCGCTGACCGATGACAAGCACATCGGCAAGACCTACGAGCTGTCGGGTCCCCGCCTGCTCAGCTACACGGACGTCGCCGCGGAGCTGTCGAAGGCCACCGGGCGCGAGATCAAGTACATCTCCGTCACCAATGAGGAGTACCGCGCGGTCCTGCGCGAGAACGACCTCCCGGAGGAGTTCGCCGACCTCTTCACCATGATCCTCGACGGTCGCAACGCGCACTTGGTGCACGGTGTCGAGGAGGCCCTGGGCCGCAAGCCCAAGGACTTCGCCGAGTTCGCCCACGAGGCTGCCGCCAGCGGGGTCTGGAACGTCTGACCCGCTCCACGAGTGCTTTGCCCACCACCCGCCTGCCGGGCGGCGACTCTGGTACGGCCGCCGCCCGGTGCGCAGGGCCTTGGGCAAGGCAACCGCGTACGACGTACGACCGACCGGCAGGAGGCTCCTGTGCCCACTCCCAAGTCGTTCTCCAGCGAACACGGACTGGACTCACTACCCCCGCACTTCCACGGCTTCGCCCTGATGCACATCGCGATGCGACGCGACGCGGCCCGGCTGCGCGCCGCCGCACCCGCGTGGAAGGGTTCGGGAGCCGAGTGGTGGCAGCGGTTCCGCGAGGTCGTCGAATGGCACCACATCAGCGAGGACGACGTCCTGTGGCCGGGACTGCGCCGCCGCGACGCCGACTTCGACGCGCAGGCGCGCGAACTGCACGATGACCACGAGGAACTGGACGCGGCCATGGCGGCCGTGTCGACGGCGATCGACCGCCGCGGCGAGGACCTCGTCCGGGCGGCGGCGACCTTCGAGGGCGTGCTGCGCGACCACCTGCGCGACGAGGAGCGGATCGTCTTCCCCGTCTTCGACCGGCTCGGCGAACGCGCCTACCTGGCCGAGGAACGCAAGCTGATCTCCAGCGCCCCCATGCGCGTGATGACGTACCTCCAGCCGTGGATGTTCGACGGTGCGGGCAGCCGCTCCGTCGCCTACGTCTCCGAGACGATTCCGCCGCCCGTCCGGCTGATCGGTGCGACGCTGTTGAAGAGGCGGTACGAGCGCACGCTGAAGGGAATCCTGAAGTGACCAGCACGACGACGCAATCCGTGACCCTGGTGGCGGCGACGGTGGGCACCGGCCTGATGGCCGGCCTCTACTTCGCGTTCGACATCTCGGTGATGCCGGGCCTCGGCCGCGGCGACGACCACACCTACGTGACCGCGATGCGGAACATGAACGAGGCCATCGACAACGGCCTGTTCGGCCTGCTGTTCCTGGGCGCCTTCCTGGCGACCGGGGTCGCGGCCACGCAGCAGCAGCGCGGCGGCAGGCCCGACGCGGCGCGCTGGGGCTGGGTGGCCTTCGCGCTGTACGGGCTGTCGCTGCTCGTGACGGCGATCGTGAACATCCCCCTCAACAACCAGCTCGCGCGGGCCGGAGCGGACGTCTCGGCGGCCCGTACCCGTTTCGGCGGCCGCTGGACCTCCGGCAACGTCGTGCGCACGGTGGCCTGTACGGCGGCCCTCGCCGCGCTGGGACGCGTGCTGACCCTCCACGGCCGCGGATCGGCCGCGTAGGCAGCCCGGTGCACGACCGGTTCCACCCCCGTGAACGGCGCCCGCTCTCTCTCCGTCCCCCGCGGCAGAGCGGGCGCTTCGGGGTGCCCGCGGACAGTTCGGAGAGGATCTACGCATGGACACGCTGACCGGGCTGCTCGAAGGGCCCAAGGCCCGGGGGGCCTTCCTCCTCAAATCCGTCTTCAACCCGCCCTGGTCGCTGCGCGTCGAGGACCGGGCCCCGCTGTCCGTCGTGACGATGGTGCACGGCGACGCCTGGCTGCTGCCCGACCACGGGGAGCCGGTGCGCATCCGGCCCGGTGACGTGGCCGTCGTACGGGGCCCCGAGTGCTACACGGTCGCCGACGCCCCGGACACACCGGTGCAGATCACCGTCGGCCCGGAGCAGCGGTGCAGCACGGAGGACGGCGAGGACGTCACCGAGACCATGGCGCTCGGCGTACGCACCTGGGGCGCCGGCTTCCAGGACGCCGGTTCCGCGGTGATGCTCAGCGGCACGTACCAGGCGCCCAGCGAGATCGGCCGGAGGCTGCTGAACGCGCTGCCGACCATCCTCGTGCGGCCGGCCGAGGCCGCCGACAACACCCTGGTCACCCTGCTGACAGCAGAGATCTCCAAGGACGAACCGGGCCAGGAGATCGTCCTGGACCGGCTCCTGGACCTGCTGCTCATCGGGGTCCTGCGGACCTGGCTGGCGGTGCCCGGCAGTGGCGCGCCCGCCTGGTACCGCGCCCAGAGCGACCCGGTGGTCGGCCCCGCGCTGCGGCTGCTGCACGAGAACCCGGCGCACGGTTGGACGGTCGCCGAACTCGCCCTGAAGGTGGGGGTCTCGCGGGCCTCGCTGGCCCGCCGGTTCACCGAGGTCGTCGGCGAGGCACCGGTGGCCTACCTGACCGGGTGGCGCCTCGCGCTCGCCTCCGACCTGCTGCGCGAACCGGACGCCACGGTCGCGACGGTGGCCCGGCGCGTGGGCTACGGCTCGGCCTTCGCCCTCTCGACGGCCTTCAAGCGGGTACGGGGGGTCAGCCCCCAGGAGTTCCGGACGGGCGCCGGCCCGGCCGCCGCGCCGGAGGCGGCGCAGCCGCCGCGCACGGTGGTGCTACCGGCCGGCTGAGCGGGCCACGGCCGTCAGGACGAGGTCGGGGCCGGCCAGCCAGCGGCCCTCGTACACCGGGTCCACGGGCGGGGGGACCGGTGGGCGCAGGGTGGTCGTGAAGGTGCCGTCGGGGGAGAGCAGCAGGGTGGCGTCGCGGAAGCCCAGCCAGATGCCGGTGGCCGGGTACCAGGCCTTGTACGCGGCCTCCTTCGCGGAGAAGAAGATCCGGTCCCAGGGCAGGGAGGGATCGGCCGCGGTGAGGTCGCCGAGGCGGGCGCGTTCCTCCTCGGAGGTGATCAGGTTCAGGACGCCCTTCGGGAGCGGGCCGGCCGGTTCCGCGTCGATGCCCAGGGCCGACAGGGAGGACGAGCGGGCCGCCACCGCGCCCCGGTAGCCGTCGCAGTGGGTGATGCTGCCGACCACGCCCGACGGCCACTGGGGGGCGCCGCCCGGCCCCGGGAGGAGGGGGACGGGGCGGCGGCCCAGCTGGGTGAGGCAGCGGCGGGCGCAGGCGCGGGCCGTCGCGAACTGGCGGCGGCGGCGCGCCCGGCGGCCCTCCATCAGGGCCGCCTCGGCCGGGAACAGAGGAGCGGGCGCCGCGTCGTCGAAGGCTTCCGATGACGTGACGCCCGGGGGCAGGAGTTCCTCGATCATCGCGATGCGAGCTCGGCCACCGCGGAGACGGCGAGCAGGGGGCGTTCCAGGGGGAGCATGTGGCCGGTGTCGGAGATCTTCTCGAAGCGGGCGTCGGGGAGGGCGTTCGCGAGGATCTCGGCCAGGTCGATGTCGATGACCTTGTCGCCCTCGCCGTGCAGGACGACCGCGGGGATGGTGACCGAGGCGAGGGCCCCGCGCAGGTCCCAGCCGCGGGTGCAGCGGAAGAAGTCCGCCCGGACCCGGGGGAGGGTCGCCGCGAACATCTGGCGGTTCACGTCCAGCAGGACGGGGTCGACACCCTTGCCCATGGTGGAGCCAAGCAGCTTGCGGCCCAGCCACGGGCGGCGCAGGGCCTTGGTGAAGAGGGGGTTGCCCATCATCTTCACTTCGCTGTCCGGGGTGTCCTGGCCGTGCGCGGCCGTACCGAGCAGCACCAGCCCGCGCAGCCGGCCCGCCGACGGCGAGGTCGTCGCGTACGACAGGGCCGCGAAGCCGCCGCCCGAGTGGCCGACGACCACCGCTTCGCGGGCGCCCGTCTCGGCGAGCACCGCGGCCAGGTCGGAGCCGAGGCGTTCCACCGACACCGGGGTGCGGCCCTCGGTGGAGGCGCCGTGGCCGCGCTGGTCGTAGAGCACCACCCGGTGGCTGGCCCGGATCAACCGGTCGGCGACCGTGCCCCAGGCCCGGCGCGCGTGCGCCCAGCCGTGGACGAGGACGACGTCGCCCGCCGAAGGGGTGCCCGACAGCGGGGCGAGGACGGTGACGGCCAGGTCGGCGCCGTCGTCCGTGCGGACCGTCAGTTCGTGGGTGAGGTCGGGAGCCGTGGTCACCGCGGGACCGCCGAGAGCTGACGGTCCAGCGACTCGAAGGCCGCCAGGGTGCCCTTGGAGTGCTCCGCGCCCAGGTCCGCGACCTTGGAGAGGACCTTCAGCCAGCCGTGCGGGGTGCCGACGAAGTGCATGGAGATCCGGGTGCGGCCGTCCGCGAGGGGTTCGAGACGGAAGCTGCTCGGTCCCCGGAAGACGCCGTCCACGTACTCGATGTCCAGCCGGCGGCCCGGCTCCACGGCCACGGTGCGCGAGGTGAAGCGCAGCTTCAGCCCGCCCTTGTCGGAGCCCTTGGTGTGCACGGTGACGCCCACCAGGCCGCCGACCTCGTCGGGGGCGCCGGAGATCGTCTTGAAGGTGTTGGCCGGGACCCACCACTTCTCCCCGCCGCGGAACTCCGAGAGGAGCGCGTCCCAGACGGCGTCCGCCGGAGCGTCGATCACCGCCTCGTCGATCAGGTCGTACGTCGTCATGCCGAAGCCTCCAGTGGAAGGGGGAAAAGGAAGTGGCGGGGGCGGGATCGTTCTCCCCGCCCCCGCCGCCGGTGCTCCACGCCTGGTCAGGTTCCTGCTGTCAGGCGAAGAAACCCTGGCCGGGGGTGAAGATGTTGTTGGGGTCGAACTTCTTCTTGGCGTTCACGAAGCCGGTCCAGCGGTTGCCGAAGTGCTTCTGCCAGTCGGCGCCGGACATCGGGATGGAGCCCACCAGGTAGCGCTTGGCGCCCAGGCCCACCGCGATGTCGTACAGGCGACGGTTCTGGTCGATCATGCCCTGGATGTTGGGCTCGCCCGGGTTGGGGAAGCGCAGCAGGTCGAAGAGGTAGACCACGGACTCGTTGGGCATCATCGCCAGCGGCCGCTTGATCTTCGAGGTGAAGAACGGGTAGAAGAGCAGGAACCCGCCGCCGAGCGACGTCGCGTCCAGCTCCTGCTCGACCAGCTTCATGAACTGCTTGGTCTTCGACGCCGGCAGGAACATGCTCAGCCACGGCTTGGGCGTGTACCAGTGGCCGCCCTCCTTCAGCACCGCCTCGTAGCCGTCGAGGCGGAACATGTAGTCCCGGAAGGACACGTCCTCGATGACCGCGTCCGCGCGGACGTCCTGCAGGCCGCACAGGAGCGCCTCACGGTCCGGCGGGGTGGTGTTGTAGGTGGCGCCGACCTCCAGCTTGTAGCGCCAGCCCGACCCGTCCGGCTTCTGCAGCATCTCGCCCGCGTGGACCTGGAACCGGCCCTCGGCCAGCACCTTCTCCGAGTCCGCGAGGTACGTCTCGACGTTCGCGTAGAACAGGCTGAAGATGACGGAGCGCTTCGGCGCCGGGATCAGCTTGACCTTGACGCGGACGATGATGCCGACCTGGCCGCCGCCCGACAGGGCCGCGTTGAACAGCTCGGGACGCGTCGTCGCGGTGGCGGTGACCAGCTTGCCGTCGCCCGTGATGATGTCGATGGACTGCACGGTGTCGCACAGCAGGCCGTACCGCTGCACGGTGCCGCCGATGCCACCGATGCTGATGGTGCCGCCGACCGAGATGTACAGGTAGTCGGGGAGCGCCGGCGGGGTCTTGCCCACCTTCAGGGTGGCGTCGGTCAGCTGACCCCAGGTCACGCCGGCCTCGACGACCGCGTGGTCGCTGCCGATCGTGAGGATCTTCGACATGCCCTTGGCGTCGATGGAGATGCCGCCCGGGACGCGCGCCTGCCCGTACACCGAGTGCGACTCGATGTCGTTGCCGGTGCCGCCCTGACCGTTGACGGCGACCTTGATGCCGTTGGCGCGGGCGTAGTTGACGATCTTGACGATGTCGTCCACGCCGCCAGGCCGCAGCACGGCCCACGGCTTGCTCGGCGCACCGTCGAAGAGGTGGCCGAAGTCGTTGGCGAAGGCCTCGACCGTGGCCGGCGCCGTCTCCAGGGTGCCGACCAGCCCCGGCACCGGGACGACGTCGGAGCTGCCGGCCTCGGCGGCCGTCGCCCAGGTCTGGGAGACGGTGTTCCAGCCGACGATCGCCACGGCCGTGGTGGCGATCCCGCCGAGGACCCGGCGACGGGACGGCTCGGCGGCGGTGCCCGCGGCGTTTCTCTGGGTGCTGCTCATCTGCGTACGTCTCCTACTGGTGAGGTACCGGCTTGGTGCTGCGCACCCGGGAGGCGAGCTGGTACTCGCTCAGGTCCAGGCGCTTGGTGCCGCGGCGGAAGCGCCAGGTGTACGTGGGGAAGATCGAGGTGTTGCGGCCGTTGGCGTCCAGGTACCAGCTCTTGCAGCCGCCGGACATCCAGACCGTGCCCTCGAGGTGCTGGTCGAGCTTGCGGTTGTAGGCGTCCTGCGCCTCCTGCCGGACCTCGATGCTGGCCAGGCCCCGCTTCTCGGCCTGCTGGAGGGCGTCCACGATGTACTGGACCTGCGCCTCGATCATCACGGTCTGCGAGGAGTGGCCCAGGGCCGTGTTCGGGCCCAGCAGCATGAAGAGGTTGGGGAAGCCGGCGATGGTGGTGCCGCGGTGCGCGGACATGCCGTCCTTCCAGGTCTCGCGCAGCTGCACGCCGCCCTTGCCCCAGATGCGGCGCGCGACCGGGCGGTCGGTGGCCTGGAAACCGGTGCCCAGGATGATGGTGTCGACCTCGCGCTCGACGCCGTCCGTACCGACGATGGACTTGGCGCGGACCTCCGCGATGCCGTCGGTGACGATCTCCACGTTCGGCTGCTGGATCGCCGGGTACCAGGTGTTCGAGAACAGCAGCCGCTTGCAGGCCACCAGGTAGTCCGGCGTCAGGCGCTTGCGCAGCGCCTCGTCCTTCACCGACTTCTCCAGGTGGTCGCTCGCCATCTTCTGGACCTTCTCGGCGAGCTTGGGGCGCTTCCAGAAGAACGCCAGGATCTCCCGGCCCCACATGTTGAAGCCGCGCCGGAACTGCTGGTAGCCGGGGACCGAGCGCAGCATCGCGGTGTGCCGCGGGGTGTTGGGCTTGTCCGGCTTGGGGCCGATCCAGGCGGGGGTGCGCTGGTAGAGGTCCAGGTGACCGACCTCGGGCTGGATCGCGGGGACGAACTGGATCGCCGAGGCGCCCGTACCGATGACGGCGACGCGGCGGCCGGCCAGCTCGTGGTCGTGGTCCCAGTTCGAGGAGTGGAAGACCTTCCCCTCGAACTCCGACAGGCCCTTGATGTTCGGTACGGCCGCCTCGCTGAGGTAGCCGGTGCCGGTCACCAGGAACTGCGCGGTGTACTGCCCCTGCGAGGTCTGGATCTTCCAGTGCCGCTCGCCCTCGTCCCAGCGGGCGGCCTCCAGTTCGTGCCCGAACCGGATGTGCGGGCGCACGCCGAAGCGGTCGGCCGTATCGCGCAGGTACGCGTACAGCTCGTCGCGGGAGGCGAACGTCGACTTCCAGTTCGGGTTCCGGGCGAACGAGAACGAGTAGAGGTGGGACATGACGTCGCACGCACAACCCGGATAGCTGTTGTCGCGCCAGGTGCCGCCGACCTCGTCGGCCCGCTCGAACACCAGGAAGTCGTCGATGCCGGACTGCAGCAGTCGGATGGCGGTGCCCAGGCCCGAGAAGCCGGTGCCGATGACCGCGACCCGCAGGTGCCGGGTCGGGCCGCCGCCGCCGGGAGCGGCTGCCGTGCCGGTCAGCGCCCCGCCGTCGGTGGCCGGGTTGAGAATGCTCGCCACGTCGGCCTCCTTAACGGCGCGTGATGGTGACGCGGAAGTTGTTGAAGAACTTGTCCTCGAGCGTGTACGCGAAGATGTCGAGGTAGCGCTCGAAGCGGGAGACGACCTCTTCGCCCTCCATGGCCACGGCCTCGTCCCGGCGCTCGGCCAGGAGGACCAGCCAGGCGCGGCAGGCCATCGCGAAGGACTCGCGCTCGTTGACGATCTCGTCGATCTCGAAGAGACCCTCGGCGGCGGAGCTCAGCTCGTGCAGGTGCGGGATGTGGCAGCCCTCGAACTCGGAGCGCTGCAGGAACTTCAGGTCGTCGAGGAGCGCGCGGTTCATCGGCAGCGCCTCGGCGGTCATGGTGTGCAGCACGAACTTGGCGCCCGGGTTCAGGGCGTTCGCGATCTGCTGGAAGAAGTAGCGGTAGCGCTTGGTGCGCTCCTTCGGCGGCAGGTTCGAGGAGACGAAGTGCTCCAGCGCGTTGATGCAGAACGCCGCGTCGTACTTCTCGCTGTCGTCGGCGACCTTGTAGTCCGCCCAGCTCTGGACCAGCGTGGTGATCTTCGGGTTGTTGAGCCCGTCGATGAACGCTTCCTGGGTGCGGGACAGGGTCAGGCCGACGGCCTGCTCCGCGCCGTGCACGGTGGTGAGGCGGTTGAGCATGGTGCCCCAGCCGCAGCCGACGTCCAGGACGCGCTTGGTGGAGCCGGCGCGGACGCCCGCGAGCTCGGCGAACTTGTCGAGCTTGCGCTCCTGGGCCTCGTCCAGGGTGGCGACGAGGTCCTCGCCGTCCTCCCAGTAGCCGCCGGAGTACATCATCGTGGGGCCCAGCAGGAGCCGGTAGAAATCGTTGCTGACCTCGTAGTGGTGCCTGATCGCATCGACCTCGGGGTCCACCGACTTGGGGGCGACCGTTGTCATCCTGATCCTCTTTCCTGCGTGTCCGGCGGGCCGTATTTCCGAATTCGCGTCAGAGAAAACCGGATGCCCCGCAAGGCGTGCGCAAGACGGGCCGGTTTCACGCCACCGTCCGGTGTTGCGCCTTCCTTGCGGGGGCGCGGCTTTTATCGCTCTCGAAAACCAGACACGCACTGCCGAGTTGCATTGCCGAGAGAGGACCGACCCCATGTCGCTGCCCACCATCGAAGAACTGGCGAGCCAGCTCGAGGCCGTTTCGGGTGCCGCGGAGGTCAGCCCCGACGCCCCGCTCCAGCACATCGCGGACGTCGACTCGCTGGACCTGATGGAGTGGCTGTACGGATTCCAGAACCAGTACCCGCACATCCCGGCCGACGAGTCCCTCTTCGCCGACCTCGACGACACGACCACGCTGCGTGACGTGTACGCGAAGATCGTCGAGCTCGTCCCGGCTCAGGCGTAGCGAGGGGTGACGTGACCGGCTTCGACATCACCGGGTGGGGCATGTCCGTACCCGAACGCATCGTCACCAGTGCCGAACTCGCCGAACGCTTCGGCGTGGACGAGCACTGGATCACCAGCCGCTGCGGCATCCGCGAGCGGCGGGCGGTCGACCCGGGTCAGACCACCGCCTCCCTGGCCGTCGAGGCCGGCCGGCGTGCGCTGGACAAGGCCGGCCTGACCGGCGCCGACATCGCCCACCTCATCGTCGCGACCGCCACGCCCGAGCAGCCGTCCCCCGCGACCTCCGCGTTCGTCCACCACGAGCTCGGCATCGCGGGAAGCGCGCACGACGTCAACTCCGAGTGCGCCGGCTTCGTCTACGGGCTGGTGTCCGCGATGGCGCTGATCGCCATCGACCCCCGTCCGATCCTGCTGATCGGCTCCGACACCCACACCCTGACGGCCAACCCGGCCGACCGGGACCTGTCCATCCTCGTCGGCGACGGCGCGGGCGCGATCGTCCTGCAGCCGGGCTCCGAGAACCGGGTCAAGGCCTGGAACCTGGGCGCGGACGGCTCCTGCACCGGCTCCCTCAAGGTGCTCGCCGGCGGCAGCCGGATGCCCACCACGCAGGAGACGCTGGACGCGGGCCTCCACTACGCGCAGATCAACGGCAATGAGATCTACCTCAACGCCGTCCGCTACACCGTCCGCACGGTGCGCGAGACGCTGGAGAACGCCAAGGTGGACGCGGCCGACATCGACCACGTCGTACCGCACCAGGCGAACATCAGGATCATCAACTCGATCCTGTCGCACACCGGGCTCCGCCAGGAGGCCCTGATCACCAACCTCCAGAAGTACGGCAACACGGCCTCGGCGTCGATCCCGATCGCGCTGACCGAGGCCCTGGAGGAGGGCCGGATCAAGGCCGGCGACAAGGTCCTGCTGGCCGGCTTCGGAGCCGGCATGACATGGGGTTCGATCCTGATGGAATGGGGCGGTGTCGCGGCATGAGCAAGAACAGTGCGGGTGTGCGGCCGGAGTCCCCGGTCGCGCTCGTGACCGGTGCCTCGGGCGGCCTCGGCCAGGCCCTGGCGCTGGAGCTGGACGCGCTGGGGTGTCGGGTCGCGGTCCACTACAACAGCTCCCGGGAGGGAGCCGAGGCGGTCGCCGAGAAGCTGACCAACCCGTCGGTGCTGGTCACCGGTGACGTCGGTTCGTGGGAGGCCACCCAGGCCCTCTACCAGCAGATCTCCGACGAACTCGGGCCGGTGGACGTCCTCGTCAACAACGGGGCCATCCGCAAGGACAGCCTGATGGCCATGCAGAACCCGGCGGACTGGGCGCAGGTCATCCAGACCAACCTGATCGGCTCCTTCCACACCGCCCGCGTATCGGTGCCGTACATGCTGCGGCAGCGGTGGGGCCGCGTCATCAACATCGTGTCCCCGTCCGGCATCATCGCGACGGCCGGACAGACGGCGTACTCGGCGTCCAAGGCCGGTCTGATCGGCTTCACGCGGACCCTCGCGTCCGAGTGCGGTCGGCGTGGAGTCACGGTCAACGCGCTCTCGCCCGGCTTCATGATCACGGGTATGACGAACACCCTTCCGGACCGGGTGATCGAGGGCATGGAGGACAAGGCCCCCATCCCGCGGTTCGTCACGGTCGAGGAGGTCGCGCGCAGCGTCGGGCTCTTCCTGGACCAGGACTGCATGACGGGCCAGGTCATCAGCATCGACAGCGGGGTGTCCATCACCTGACCCCCGGGGTCGTCCCCCTCGGCTCCGGCCTCCCACCCCCCGGGGAGGCCGGAGCCGTTCGTCGTACGTGCGTGCCTGTCCGTCCGCCTGTCTTCCTGTCCGTTCGCAGGTGTACGAAAGGCCGCCGCCGCGGAGACTCCGCGGCGGCGGCCTTTCGTACGTCGTGGCAGGGACGGACGGTTCAGGCGGCGGGGGAGGAGGCCACCCGGTGCGTGACGCAGCCGGTGGCCCGTGAACGGGTGCCGGGCGCGCGGTGGTCCACCTCGAAGACCCCCATCAGCACCGGGTCCAGGCAGGTGCACGAGCGCGGGGCCGGCCTGGGCTCCGGAGTGCGCAGCAACTCCAGGTAGGCCGCCTCCGTCTCCGGGGCCGGGTCGATGCCGAGCTCCTCGGCCAGTACCTCGCGCAGCTGCTGGTAGCTGCGCAGCGCCTCCGCGCGGTTGCCGGCCCTGGAGTGGGCCGTCATCCGGCAGCGGTAGGCGCTCTCCCGGAACGGGGCGCGTCGCACCGCCTCCTCCGCGTAGCGCAGGGAGTGGTGCTCGTCGCCCAGGGCCGAGGAGGACAGGCTCGCGATCTCCAGCGCCTTCAGGCGCAGTTCTTCGAGCTGCTCGCGCATCGCGTCGACCCATTCGCCCTCGTGGGAGGGCAGGAACGAGCCGCGCAGGTTCGACACCGCGCCGGCCGCGAGCTGCTGGGAGACCGCGTAGGCCCCCGTCGCGTACGCCTCCGTGGCCTCGGTCACGGCTATCTCCGCGCACTCCACGTCCACGGCCGCGTCCTGCGGCAGTCGCAGGATGTAGCGGCCGCCCTGCGCGATGAGCGGAGTGACCCCCGGCTGGTCACCGGGCGTCGTGACGAACGTACGGACCCGGCTCACGAGGCTGCGCAGCGCGGAAGCCCAGGTGTCCGGCAGGCCCTCGGGCCAGATGGTTTCGGCCAGTTGGTCACGATCCGTGCCCCCGGCTCGCTCCATGAGCAGTCGTGCGAAGGCCACCTGGGCCTGGGCGCTCGACAGGTGTTGTGGCGGTGCTCCGTCCGGCTCGATCGTGACAAGGCCTACGAGTCTGATCAGCACTATGCACTCTCCGAAACGGTCGTCATCCGGCCGAGTCCCCCAAGTTCGTGCGATTCAGAGAATAGCGGCGGACTGCTCTTGCGTCGCTCTTGCGCCCCCCGAGCCTTAATGGAATTCCACTAGAGCCGAGCCGGAAAAACGGCGGAGCAACGATGGAGTTCCGGGTCAGCCGGACGATCACGACGAGGAGAAGAACGTGAACTCATCCGCTGCCTGGAAGCGCTTGGAGCCGAAGCTGGCGTATTTCCGCGACCGCGTCGCGCAGCTGGAATACGAGCCCAACCGGAAGAACAGCTTCGTCGCCTACACGGCCGAGCGGGACTCCGCGTACGCCGACCAGGACGGCCGCCGGCTGCTGATGATGTCGGGTTACTCCTACCTCGGCCTCGCCGGCGACGAGCGCGTCGTCGCGGCCGCCAAGGCCGCCGTCGACCTCTACGGCACCGGCAACCACGGCGTCCGCGCCCTGGCCGGCACGACCCCCCTGCACGAGGAGCTGGAGGCGGAGGTCGCCAAGGTGGCCGGCCGCGAGAAGGCCCTGGTCTTCGGCTCCGGCTACGCCGCGAACACCGGCACCGTCGGCGCGATCGTCGGCCCCGGCGACACCGTCTTCATCGACAAGTACGACCACGCGAGCATCGTCGACGGCTGCAAGCTCTCCGGGGCCAAGGTCGTCCGCTTCCGCCACAACGACGTCGCCCACCTGGAGCGCCGCCTCGCGACCGCCCCCGACACCGGCGTCCGCCTCGTCATCGTCGACAGCGTCTACTCCATGGACGGCGACATCGCCCCCCTGGTCGACCTGCGCAAGGTCTGCGACGCCCACAACGCGCTGCTGATGGTCGACGAGGCCCACGCGCTCGGCGTCATCGGCGCCACCGGCAAGGGCATCGAGGAGCACTTCAACCACGAGGTGAAGGTCGACGTCAAGCTCGGCACCCTCTCCAAGGCCATCCCCTCCATGGGCGGCTGGGTCGCCGGCTCCGCCGAGTTCATCCACCACCTGCGCTACGCGGCCCGCCCCTTCCTCTTCTCCGCGGCCCTCGGCGGCGCCCAGACCGGCGCGGCCCTGGAGTCCCTGCGGATCCTGCAGCGGGAGCCGTGGCGGGTGGAGTTCATCCAGAAGCAGTCCCAGCGCTTCCGCGACACCCTCAACGACGCCGGGATCAGCACCGTCGACAGTGAGACCGCGGTCGTCCCCGTCATCGCCGGCTCCGACGACGCCGCCTACGACCTCGCGACCGTCGCCCGCAAGAACGGAGTCATCGGCCTCCCCGTGGTCACCCCGGCCGTCCCCAACGACCTGGCCCGGCTGCGCATCGCCATCACCGCCGCCCACACCGAGGCCGACCTCGACTTCGCGGCCGAGGCCTTCATCAAGTCGGCGCGCGAGTGCCGGATCATCTGACCGCCCTCACGACGACGACCGTCCACACGCCTTAGGGAGCAGACAATGCCTGGACCGTCCAGGGGCAGTTCGGCCCGGCCGCCCGTAGCCATCACCGGCATGGGCGTGGTCACCCCCGGCGGGTGCACCCCGGACGAGCTGTGGCAGACGCTGCGGGCCGGCCGGTCCACCGCCGCCGAGCTCACCCACTTCGACCTCAGCCGCCACCGGGTGAAGATCGGCTGCCGCGTCCGCGGCCTCGACGGCCTCGCCGGGCTCGTCCCGGCCAAGGAAGCCCGCCGCATGGATCCCTTCGCCCATTACGGAACGGCCGCGGCCCTCGCCGCCCACTTCGACGCGGGATCGCCCACCGCCGAAGCCGGCCGCACCGCCATCGTCGTCGGCAACGCCGTCGGCGGGCGCGCCACCAGCGACCTGGAGTCCGCCCACTTCACCGAAGGCGGCCCGGCCAAGGTCAACCCGCTGATGCCGCTGATGACGATGCCCAACGCGGCCGCCGCGCACATCGCCATCCGGCTCGGCTGGACGGGCCCCGCCCTCACCGTCGCCAACACCTGCGCCAGCGGCGCCGACGCCATCGGACACGCCCTGATGCTCCTGCAGACGGGCCGCGCCGACCTCGTCATCGCCGGCGGAGCCGAGCACACGCTCACCCCGGTCACCCTGGCCGGCTTCGGGAACCTCAACGCGGTCTCCTTCCGCAACGACGACCCGGAGCACGCCTCGCGCCCCTTCGACAAGGACCGCGACGGCTTCGTGATGGGGGAGGGCGCCGGGTTCGTCGTACTGGAACGGCTGGACGACGCGCTGGCCCGCGGCGCGAAGACGTACGGCCTGGTCGCCGGGTACGCGGCCACCGCCGACGCCCACCACCTCGCGATGCCGCTGCCCGACGGCGCAGGCGCCGCGGACGCCATGTCCGCCGCCATCGCCGACGCCGGCCTCGCCCCCTCCGACATCGTGCACGTCAACGCCCACGGCACCTCGACCCCGCACAACGACCGGTCCGAGGCGGCGGCCCTGCGGAAGGTGTTCGGCACCTCCCAGCCGCCCGTCACCGCACCGAAGTCGGTCATCGGCCACCTCATCGGCGCCGCCGGGGCCGTCGAACTCATCGCCACCGTGCAGGCCATGCGGCACTGCGAGGTGCCGCCCACCGCCAACCACGAACAGCTGGAGCCAGGAATGGACATCGACGTCGTCCACGGCGCACCCCGCGCCGTGCCCTCGGGACCCGCGATCACGAACTCCTTCGGGTTCGGCGGCCACAACTCCTCCGTGGTGGTGACGCCGGTATGACGCTCCTGTCGCTGCCCTCCCCGGTCCGCACGCTCACCGTCACCGAGCCCCAGATCACCGACTACCGCGGCGCCGCCCGGCGCGGGCTGACCACCGCCCGCCCCGGCCAGGCCTCGCCCGTCCACACCTTCGTCCTCGCCCACACCGTGGCCGAGCAGACCGTCGCCGCGCTGACCGAGGCCGAGCCGGGCCCGGTGTCCGTGGTCCACCTCGGCCAGGACATCCGCACCGTCCGCCCCGTCCGGCCCGGCGAGGAGGTGACCGTACGCCTGGACGTGCTCGGCATACGCAAGGAGCCGCGCGGCGCCCGGATCGCGCTGCGGGTCCGCCTCATCGGCGAGGACGGCCCGGAGCCCTTCGCGGAACTCGTCATCTCCGCCCTGTTGGTCGGCGCGACCCTGCTGGAGCCCTTCGGCGACATCGCCGGCGGCCCCGCCGCCCCCACCCCGCTCGGGGCGGGCGAGCCGCAGACCGCGGTGCACGAGCTGACCACCGACTGGATCAGCACGTACGCCCACGCCTCCGGCGACCTGAACCCCATCCACCTCGACGAGGACGCGGCCCGCGGGGCCGGCTTCGACACCGTCATCGCGCACGGCATGAGCGTCGTCGCCCTCGCCGTGGAGGAGGCGGTCGACCGCTTCGCGGACGGCGACTCCGCCAAGGTGCGCGGCCTCGGCTGCCGCTTCTCGGCCCCGGTGCCGCCCGGCATCCCGCTGGAGATCACCCTCCAGCCCGACGCCGAGGCCCGCGTCGTCCGCTTCACCTGCAAGACGCCCAAGGGCGCCGCCGTCAAGAGCGGCTGGATCGAGTTCGACCGGCCGGCCGCGCAGGGGGCGGGTGAGGCGCCGTGACCGGGATCCCGACCACCCCCGCCGTCGAACTCGGCCTCTTGGGCGGCTTCCTGACCCAGGTCCGCGACCGGCCGCACGCCACCGCCCTCGTCTTCAACGGCGAGGAGACCACCTACCGCGAGCTGTACGAGCTGGCGGGGCAGGAGCGGGACCGGCTCGCCCGGCTCGGACTCGCCCCCGGAGTGCCGGTCGGCGTCCTCGCCGACAAGTCCCCCGCCACCGTGGCGCTCGTACTCGGATGCCTGCTCTCCCGCCGGCCGCTGCTGCTCCCGTCCCCCGCCCTCGCCGACACCCTGCTCGCCGATCTCTTCGCCCAGGCCGGATGCGCCCACGTCCTCGCCCCCGGCGGGGAGAGCGCCCGCGTCGCACCCAACCCGGACGTCGCGGCCCAGCCGCTGCCGGCCGACGAGGCCGCCGACACCGCCTTCATGCTCACCACCTCCGGCTCCACCAGCCTCCCGAAGATCGTCCCGATCACCCTGGACGCGGTGGACCGCTTCACCCGGTGGGCGGGCAACGCCTTCGAGATCGGCCCCGACCGGACCGTCCTCAACTACGCCCCCCTCAACTTCGACCTCTGCCTCCTCGACGTGTGGACCACCCTCGCCCGCGGCGGACGCGTGGTCCTCGTCGACCCGGCACTGGCCGCCCACGGCCGCCACCTCAGCGACCTGGTCCGGCGCCACGACGTGCACGTGGTGCAGGCCGTGCCGATGGCCTTCGGGCTCCTCCAGGACGCCGCCGCCAAGACCGGCGACACCTTCCCCGGCGTCGAGCACGTGATGTTCACCGGGGACGCCATCCCCGACCGCACCTTCGCCGCCCTGCCCGCCCTCTTCCCCAAGGCCCGGATCCACAACATCTACGGCTGCACGGAGACCAACGACAGCTTCATCCACGAGGTCGACACGTCGGCCACCTCCTTCCCGCCCGTCCCCATCGGCCGCCCGCTGCCGGGCGTGCAGACCCTCGTCCTCGACCCCGACACCCTCGCCCCCGTCGAAGGGCCCGGCAGCGGAGAGCTGTTCGTCTCCACGCCCTTCCAGACCCGCGGATACCTCGACCGGACCCGGCACGCCGACAAGTTCACCGGCCACCCGCTCGGCCTCGACGACCGCCGCTGGTTCCGCACCGGCGACCTCGTACGGCGCGACGCCGCCGGCACCCTGCACCTGACCGGCCGCACCGACTTCCAGGTCAAGGTGCGCGGGGTCGCCGTCAACACCGCCGAGATCGAACGGGTCCTCCAGGAACACCCCGAGGTCCTCGAAGCGGGCGTCGCCGCCCTGCCCGACCCGATCGCCGGCAAGCGGCTCGTCGCCGGAGTCCAGCGGGCCCCCGGATCCACCCTGACCGGCCTGCAGCTCCGTACGCACTGCGCCCGGCACCTGCCCAGGGCCGCCGTGCCCCACCAGCTCACCCTCACCGACGCGCCGTTGCCGAAGACGGCCACCGGAAAGGTCGACCGCAAGGCGCTCGACCGGCTCGACCAGCTGAGCCTCACCACCACACCCGTCGCCTCACCCCTCGTCTAAGGAATGCAGCCATGAGCAACGTCGACACCATCAAGAACTTCGTCATCACCGAGTTCCTCCCGGGCACCCCGGCCTCCGAGCTGGCCGTCGAGCACGACCTCCTGAACGACGGGGTCATCGACAGCCTGGGCGTCCTCAAGCTGATCGCCTGGGTCGAGGACCGCTTCGAGCTCGCCATCGGCGACGAGGACCTGGACCCCAACAACTTCCGCAGCGTCGAGGCGATCGACACCTTCATCAGCCAGGCCCGCAGCACGGCCGCCGCCTAGGCCAACCACCCACGGCACCCCCACGGAGACGAGACGGAGACGACCGTGCACGACGCACTCACCGGTCTGCTGGAGCAGAAGGCTCCGGTCGACCGCGAGACCTGGCGGTCCTGGTGGGACCAGCTGGGCGCGGGAGGCCTCGACAAGGCCGAGGTCCTCGCCCTGCTGGCCTCCCTGACCAGCCGGCTCCCCGACCACGAGACCCTGCGCCACCTGCTGGACTCGCTCGCCGAGCGCCGGCCGGCGGCCACGGTGACCACCCCTTGGGAAGGCACCGTGAACGTCGTCGGCACCGGCGGCGGGCCCAAGACCTTCAACATCTCCACCGCCTCGGCGTTCGTCGCCGCGGCCGCAGGGGTCAAGGTCGTCAAAACCGGCTCCCGGGCCTACACCAGCTCGCTCGGCTCCGTCGACCTGCTGGAACGGCTCGGAGTCCGTCTCACCTCCTCGTACGCCCAGACCGAGGACACCCTCGCCGCCTTCGGGATCGCCTTCGCCGGGCCGTTCGTCTACCCGGCGCAGCTGACCCGGCTGGCCCGGACGGTGGCCCCGACGAGCATGAAGCCCTTCGGCCGGTTCCTGAACGCCCTGGGACCCTTCCTCGCCGACCTGCCGGTGACCGCCCAGGTCACCGGGGTCTCGGCCGCCGCACCGATCGACACCCTGCGGGAGCTCGCCGCGACCACCACGACCCGCCGCATCTGGCTCACCACCAACGACACCGGCGCGGACGAACTGCTCCCCTTCGCCACCAACACCATCCACGGGGACCGCTCCCTGACCCGGATCATCCGGCCGGGCGAACTCACCCCCGGGGACGGTTCCTTCGGCGACCTGCGACCGGCCGCCGACCCGGCCGGGGCCGTCGACCACTTCCTCTCGGTCCTCTCCGGGACGGCGGGCCGGGTGGCCACCCGTACGGTCTGCCTCGGCGCGGCCGCCCTGGTGGTCGCCGCCGGCACCCGCCGGGACTGGCCCTCCGCGGTCTCTCTCGCGGAGGAGGCCGTCCGCTCCGGCGCGGCCCACGACCTGGCGCGGCGCCTCGCGGCGGCGGCAGCGGCCGCGGCTCCGGGGAAGGCTCCCGCCACGGCTCCGGCTCCCGCCACGGCTCCGCGCACCCTGGCGGTGTCCAGTGTCTAGCCTCACGGCGGCGGGGACCCTCGCGGCCCCGACCGCGGCTGTCGCTCCCGCCCCCGCTCCCTTCTTCGCCCGCCGCGCCCCCGGCGGGGTGCCCGGACTGGCGCTGTTCCTCAACGCGGGCGACCCGCCCCTGCCGGTCCTGCGGGACCTGGTCCTGATGCTCGACGAGGAGGGCGTGGACTGCCTGGAACTGGCCGTCCCGTTCCCCGACTCGTTCACCGACGGCCCGGTCGTACGGCGCTCCGCGCGCCGCGCCCTGGACCGCGGCGGGGCCGGACTGGACGACGTACTCGCCTTCATCGCGGACGTACGGCCGCACCTGTCGCACCTGCGGATCGCCCTGCTCGCCGACTGGAGCCACTCCCTCAAGCACCGGGACCTGGCCGCCACCACCCGCGAGATCGCCGCGTCGGGAGCGGACGGACTGCTCGTGCACGGGCTGCCGCCGAGGCTGCGCGCCGAACACCTGGAGTCCGCCGCGGCGGCGGGCCTCCCGGTCGTCACCACCTGTTACGCCAAGAGCGACCCCGAGACGCAGGCGCTGGCCGCCGCACACGCCTCGGCCTACCTCTACCTCGTCGCCCACTACGGACGCAGCGGCACCGCACCCGCCGAAGGCCATGCCGGGTTGGCGCGGACGGTCACCGACCTCCGGGCGCACTCCGACTCCCCGATCGCAGTCGGCTTCGGGGTCAGCACACGGCAGGACGTCGAGGCGGTCGGCGCGGCCGGCGCCGACGCCGCGATCATCGGCTCCGCCGCGGTGGCGGCCGTGGAGCGGGCGCAGGAGGCCGGTCGCGACGTGACCGAGGCCTTCCGCGAGTTCGTCCGCTCGGTCCTGCCGCGGGAACCGCACCGCACCGCCTGACCGGTACCGATCCACGATCCACGATCCGCCAGAAGAAGGCTCCACCCCTCATCCGGAACATCCGCGCACCACCATCACACCGGGAGACCGTCATGATCGTTCGCGACATCGAGTCCGTGAAGACCGTCGAGTGGGGCAACGGCCTCAGCCGCCGCTTCCTCCTCGCCTCCGACGGCCTGGGCTACTCGCTCACCGACACCCTCGTCCTGGCCGGCACCAAGTCCCGCCTGGAGTACGTCAACCACCTGGAGGCCTGCTACTGCATCGCGGGCTCCGGCGAGGTCATCGAGCTCGACGGCACCTCGCACGAGATCGTCCCGGGCCGGATGTACGCCCTCGACCAGCACGACGCGCACTACCTCGTCGCCAGCCCGCACGAGGACCTGCGCCTGGTCTGCGTCTTCTCGCCGGCCCTGCGCGGCGACGAGGTCCACAGCCTCGACGCCCACACCTCCTCCGCCTACTGAGGCGCCCCGGCGCACCCGGCGCCCACCCGGAGCGCCACTCATCCGAAGCACCGCCACCGAAACAAAGGGGTCCGTCGTGATCCGTTGGAACGCCGACCAGGCCGAGCTGCGCGACAGCCTGGAGCGGTGGGGAGACGCACTCAGCGCAGACCACATCGAGCTCGACGAGCAGTCCGCCTTCTCGGAGGACAAGTGGAAGCTCGTCCAGAAGACCGGGATCCTCTCACTGCCCTTCGACGAGGACTTCGGAGGCCTCGGACAGTCGATCCTCACCACCATGTACGTGCTGGAGGGGCTCGGCGAGTACAACCGCGACGCGGGCCTCAGCTTCTCGGTCACCACGTCCATCTGCTCGACCGGAATCCCGCTCCAGAAGTTCGGCACCGTCGAGCAGAAGGAGCGCTACCTGCCCCTGATCTGCTCGGGCGAGGCGATCGGCGCCCACGCCATCACCGAGGCCGAGGGCGGTTCGGACGCCATGGCGATGGGCACCAGGGCCATTCGTGACGGGGACGACTTCGTCATCAACGGCAGCAAGGTCTTCGTCAGCAACGGACCGGTCGCCGACCTGGTCGTGGTCTACGCCCGGACCCACCCGGACGGCGGGCCGCTCGGAACGACGGCGTTCCTGGTGGACCGCAACACCCCCGGGATCAGCGCCGGCAAGCCCATCAAGAAGATGGGCCTGAGGACCTCGCCGATCAGCGAGCTGTTCTTCGACGACGTACGGGTGCCCAGGAGCGCGGTGCTCGGCAGGGTCGGCGGCGGGTTCATGGTCATGGACTACGTGATGAAGCGGGAGATCCTCTTCTCCTTCATCGTCAACGTGGGCGAGATGCAGCACCGGCTGGAGCGGTGTGTCGAATACGCGAAGACGCGTAAGTCGTTCGGAAAGGCGATCGGTTCGTACCAGACGATCGCCAACAAGATCGTCGACATGAAGATCCAGCTGGAGACCGCCCGCAAGTGGCTCTACGACACGGGTGAGAGGCTCCAGGCCGGCGAGAACGTCACCCAGGACCTCGCCATCGCCAAGCTCGTCACCAGCGAGGCCAACCTGGCCGGCAGCATCAGCGCCGTACAGATCTTCGGCGGCCACGGCTACATGTCGGAGTTCGGCCTCGAACAGGAAGTGCGCAACGCCGTCGGAGGCACCATCTACTCCGGCTCCAACGAGATCCAGTACAACCGCATCGCCTCCACGCTGGGACTGGGCAAGTGACCACCGCCCGCCCGCTGTCCCAGACGCTGCTGAAGGTCTGCGGGGCCACGGTCCCGCAGGACATCGAGGCGGCGGCGGCCGCCGGGGCCGACTGCGTCGGGCTCTGGCACGGCGTACCCGGCGGCCCGTCGGAACTGGACCGGGACGGGTTCGCCGCCCTCGCGGCGGCGGCCCGCTCGGCCGGGCTCCTCCCGGTCCTGGTGACCTTCCTGGCCGACCCCGCCGAAATCGCCGGGCTCGTCCGGCGCACCGGGGCCGGCTGGGTCCAGCTCCACGCCTACCAGCCGCCGGCCGTCGTACGGGCGCTGCGCGAGCAACTGCCCGCCGAGACCGGCATCGTCAAGGTGCTGCACGTCGAGGAGCGCGGCGGCTGCGTGGAACGCCCGCTGATCGGCGCGTACGAACGGGCCGGCACCGACCTGTTCCTCCTCGACACGGCCACTGGGGACGGCCGGATCGGCAGCACCGGACGCACCCTCGACCCGGCCCGCCTCACCGCCCTGTTGCCCCGGCTGACCAGGCCGTTCCTGCTGGCCGGAGGCCTGTCCCCGGCCAACCGGGCCGCCTACGAGGAGGTCGTGCACCACCCCGGGTTCCGCGGCATCGACGTGGACACGGCGGCGCGCGACCTGACGACCGGCCGCTTCGGCGTCCCGGAGATCGCCGCCCTGGCCCGCGCCTGGCGCACCGACTCCCCCGTCCCACACCTCACCGACGACCCTCGACTGGAGCTTTCGCGATGACGAAGCAGAACCGGACCGGCTTCCCTTTTCTCGAGGCCCTCCAGGCCTCCCCCACCCCAGTCGTGATGGAGGTGAAGCGGCGCGACGCGCACGGGTACGACCTGGTCGGCGGCAGAACCCCGGCCGCGATCGTGGGGTCGTACGAACTCGCGGGCGCGCCCTGCATCTCCGTGGTGACGGGCCGATGGTTCGGCGGCTCGCCCGCCCTGCTGCGGGACGTGGCGGCGCTGACCGACCTCCCGCTCCTCCAGAAGGACTTCATCACGAGGAAGGACCAGATCCGTACGGCCAAGGAGCTCGGCGCCTCCGCGGTGCTGCTGACGGCGGCCCTGCTGCCCGCGTCGAGCATGCGAACGCTGGTCACGGAATGCCTGCTGACCGGCCTCACCCCCTTCGTGGAGGTCACCGACGAATCCGAACTCGAAGCGGTCCACCACCCCGAGGAGTGCGTGATCGCGGTCAACAACAAGGACATCAAGACGCGCGAGCGCGGCGCCGGCGACCTCGGCCGCTCCCTGGACCTGCTCCCGGCGCTCCGCGCGATCGGCACCGCCTGCCCCGTCAGCGCCAGCGGCATCGAGGGCCCGGCGAACGCCGCCGAACTCCTCGACGCCGGCTTCGGCGGCCTGCTGGTCGGCACCTCGCTGCTGCGCACCGGATCCCCGACGGCGTGGGTGGACGCGATGGCCTCGGCACGGAAGGAACTGGCGGTCCGATGACCACACTGCTCGGCGGAGTACGCCCCTACACCCTGAACGCGGCGGGCATCCCGCTGTCGGCGATCCTGTCCCTGCCGGAAGGCGCGGCCGACGGTGCTGCGCCCCGCTCGACGATCCTGGCCATCCACGGCCGGGGCATGCGGGCGGCCTACTGGAACTCCTTCATCCCCCTCGCCACCAGCCTGGGCCACGCGGTCCTGGCGGTCGACCGGCCGGGTTACGGCGACTCGGCGAACCTGCTGCCGGAGGGCCAGGGCCTGGCCGCCCAGGCGGAGACCCTCCACGCGGCCCTCAAGGAACACGCGGCCACGCACGACATCGGCGCCGGAGTCTTCCTCCTGGGTCACTCGGACGGCGGCAAAGTCGCGCTCCACACGGCGGCCACGGACGGCGGCGTTCCGCTGCTGGGCCTGGACGCCTCGGGCGTCGGCTACCGATACAACCCCGAGGCCCTGCACTTCCCGTCCACCCTCGGCGGCGGCGCCACCAAACTCAACTGGGGCCCCCTGCCCCTCTACCCGCGCGGCACCTTCCAGGCCAGCCGCGCGCTCCTGTCCCCCACCCCACCGCGGGAGTCGGCCGAAACCCTGCGCTGGCCGGGCCAGTACGAGGACCTGGCGGACCGCGTGCGCATCCCCGTCCGGCTCACCTTCGCCGAACACGAGGCCTGGTGGGACCTGGACCCGACCGTCCTGACGGCGATGGCCGCCCGCCTCACCTCGTCCCCGCGGGTGGCCCTGGAACACCTCCCGGCGGCGGGCCACAACATCAGCCTCGGCCACGCGGCGGCGGCGTACCACCTGCGGGTGCTGATGTTCCTGGAGGAATGCCTGCCGCCGGCGGGCGCCTAGAGCTCGGAGGTGTCGAGCACGATCCCGAACGGCTCGGGCAGCCGAAGGGCCGCACCGAAGGGGTGCGGCCCTTCGGTGCGGGTGTACCCGAGCCGGCCGGGTCCGGAGAAGAGGGTGACGGTCTCTTCGACCCGGTCGATGAGGAGGTACAGCGGTGCGCCGTACTCGGCGTACCGCTTCCGCTTGACGACCCGGTCGGTCTCGGCGTCGGACTCCGAGGTCACCTCGACGATGAGCAGCGTCTGATCGGGCAGGAGGGCCCCGCCGCCCTTCGCCAGTTCCCTCGGTACGACGGCGATGTCGGGGACGTACCAGTTGGAGGACCCGGGCAGGTCGAGGTCTCCTGACCCCATGCAGCAACCCAGCTCATCGACCCGGCCCTGGATCGCCCGTCTCACCACGGCAACGGCCGCTTCGTCACCCCACGGCCGGGACTGGCACACGATCCACCCTTCGACCACCTCGACGTGATCGTCGGCCATGCGCTTACCGCCACGATCCTGAGGACCGGGCATCCTGGTGGCGGCCTTGGCTGGACCTCGTTGCGGGCACGGTGGCCCGAGGCGTTTCCGTGCGCCGGGCCCGCATCGTGTCCGAGCCGGTCAGTGAGTACACGCGCTTCCTCCACGACACGACGTTCACGAACGTCGCGGCCGGCGAGGACGTGCGCTGGCTGGCTCGTCGGGAAGCCAGCGCCATCGCTCTGCCCGGCACCGATTTCTGGCTCGTCGACGGGCGGCTCGTCCGGTGGAACCACTTCACCGGTGAAGGGGCGTCCGCAGGTGGTGAGATGAGCGAGGATCCGGTGGCAGTGAAGCTGTGCGCGGATGCCTTCGAGGCTGTCTGGAGCCGCGCGACCCCGCACGACGACTACGTGATCAGATAGCCGGAGCCCAGTTCATGCCCGTATCCCCGTCCTCCGCGGCGCAGGCCGCTCGTCGCAGCGTCGCGCACCGGCTGCGTGAACTCCGTATGGAGGCGGGGATCAGCGGGAGCGAGCTGGGCGACCGTTGTGGCTGGACGCATTCCAAGTCCTCGCGCATCGAGAATGCGAAGACCCCACCTACGCCGGACGACATCCGCCGCTGGTGCGATGCGTGCGGCGCCCAAAACCAGACAGCGGACATCATCGCCCAGTCCCAGAACGCCGAGTCGCTCTACTTGGAGTGGCGACGGCGGGTCCGCAGCGGTCTGAAGCAGTTGCAGAACAGCTACGTCCCCCTCTTCCGGTCCACTCGCCTTTTCCGCGTCTACTCGGCCACGCTGCTGCCGCACTTCGTGCAGACCGAGGGCTACGCCTCCGGCCTGCTGACGGCGATCAGCCGGTTCCGGGAGATCCCCGACGACGTCGACGAGGCGGTCACCGCTCGCATGCAGCGCAACGAGATCCTGAGGGAGCCGGGCCGGCGTTTCGTCCTGCTCGTCGAGGAGGCCGCCCTCAGGTACCAGTTGGCTGACACGGAGGCCATGGCAGCTCAGCTGGGTCACCTCATGACGGTGGGCGCCATGCCGTCCGTCAGTCTCGGCATCATCCCCATGGCGTCCCGCGGACGGGGCCGGTGGAGACCTTCCACATGTACGACGACACGCTCGTCTCCGTAGAACTGCTGTCAGCCCGGGTCACGGTGACACAGCCCTCCGAGATCGAGCTCTACGAGAAGGCCTTCGCCGGGCTCCAGCAGTTGGCGGTGTACGGCGCCGAAGCCAGATCGCTGATCATGGAAGCCATCGCAGCCCTGGCGCCGGCCGAAGGGTGAATGCCCACCCGGGGTGGGACTCGTCAGCCGACGGGGCGTAGCGGGGTGACGGGGCGGAGACTGTAACCCTAGGGCGTCAGACTGTAACCCTAGGGTTACAGTCTCTTGGCGCATCGGTGCAGGTCAGCTCGGGTATGGGCTGATCGCGCTCTTATGAGGAAAGTACGCGCGCCGTGGGAACGGTCTACGCCACCACCCCTCAGCCGGCCGTCTGTACGGTGCGGCGCGTCTTGGGCCTGGCGCTCAGGAGCTTTCGGATATGCGCGGCAGGGTGTGGTCCCGACGGGCCCGGGGGCCCGACGAGCCCCCACTGGGTTCACGTCCGCCGTGGGCGGCCTGCGGCACCGTCGGGGTTGAAAAGCTCGCAGCGTGGTTGATGCCGGTGGGTGGTTGCGCGAGTCCCGAAGGGCCGGTGACCCCACTCGGGTTTCGTCGGGGCGCACCTTCTGTGGCTCGGGTTGACCGGGTTGCGCGTAGTTCAGCGGTCTTGAGGCGGGGGTGGGATGGGGATCGGTGGGGGCGGGGCGTAGGGCGATGAGAGCCGGATCGGTTGGTACGTGCTCCGGCCCCCGGTGCGTGTCGCACCCGGGGCCGGAGTTGGGGGCGGTGTCGAACCGTCAGGCCGCGACCACTCGGCTCACCAGTTGGTCTCGGATGCGGGACGGGATTTCCGGGGCGAAGCGTTGGAGGTAGTGGTCCATGTGGGAGTCGTCGCCGACCAGGAACGGGAGGTCGAAGACCAGGAGCTTGCGGACCGCCAGGAGGGGGAGCGGGGCGCGGAGGGGGCGGAAGGACTCGTTGTAGAGGCCGGGCTCCTCGCACACCGGGTGGAACTGGCCGATCATCAGGCCCTCCGCCACGAACTCGTCCTTGGCCTTGCGCTGGAGTTCGTCCAGTTCGACCGAGTCCGTCGGGTCGAAGGCCGGGAGGACCAGGAGGATCGTCAGGAGCTCGCGGTCCTCCGGGGAGAGGGGCTCGGAGAGGGTCGCGTGGCGGGTGCGGAGGGAGTCGACCGCCTGGCTCAGGTCCTCGCAGTCGGGGGAGGGGAGGGCCAGGTGGAAGAGTTCCTTGCGGAGCGAAGGTTGGGTATAGGGGCAGACGGGGCCGGAGCGGCCCAGTTCCGGGTGGCTGGAGACCAGGAAGTCCCGGCTCCACATGAGGACTTGGAGGAGCGGGCCGATCGCGTCGGCCGGCACCTCGCCGCGCGCGATCTCGCCCGCGGTCCAGGACTGGATCAGGTCGTCGCCCCTCATCGGGGGTTCCTCCACATCGGTCGGAGTGCGGGGCCGTTCGAGGGGAGCGTGATGTCTCCGCCCAGGCGCTCGAAGCCGAGGCGGCGGCAGGCGGCCTCGCCGCCCGGGGAGCTGGCTTCCGCGTAGACGGGTGCGGCTTCGGCGTCCGCGCGGGCTATGACTTCGCCCAGGAGTTCCGTCATCAGGCCGCCCTGCTGGCGGCCCGGGCGGACCGCGCCGAAGGAGATGTAGTAGTGCGGCGGGTCGTGCGGGTGGTGTTCCGCCTGGAGGCGGGCGATCGTGCCCAGGGCGTCCGCGTGCTCGCCCAGGGCCTCGGCGAAGGCGGCGTCCAGGGCCGCGTCGTCGGGCTCGGCGCCGGGTGGGAGGAAGAGCAACACCGCGTCGCCGTCCGGGGTGGTGAGCACCGCGTCGTACGAGGCGGAGAGCTCGACGAACACGCGGAAGAACCCGGGGAGGAGCTCGGCTCGCAGGCGCTCGTCGGGGATCATCCAGCGGGTCAACGCGTCCTCGTGGAAGGTGGTCGCGAGGAGGGTGGAGAGGTGGGTGATCTGCGAGCGGGTCAGCCGGGTGGGCGTCGGGGTGAGGACGGTCGGGGACAAGGTCGGGGACAAGGTTGGCCTCCTGTGGGATGGGTGGGACGGGAGGGCTCGTTCGGTCAGGCGCGGCCCTGCGCGGCGAGTTCCGCCACGCGGGCGTGGAGCACCGGCAGGTAGTGCTCGTGCTCCGGCTTGATCAGGACGCTGCGGATCACCCGGGCCGCGTCCGCGTCGCGGATCGCGTGGGGGTGGCGTCGTACGAACGCGTCCGCGTCCGCGCGCAGCACGCTCAGGAACACGGGGTCGGCCTCGGCCGTCATGCCGTCGCGCAGCAGCCGGTCCGAGGCGGCGTCGATGGAGGAGAGGGAACCGTCGGCGGTCGTCGGGAAGTAGGTGACGATGTCGAGGTCCGGGCGCTGGTAGAGGGTGAGGGAGGGGGAGGTGGTGATGAGGTCCGACCAGTTCAGGGCGGCGCGGCGGTTCGCCGCGAGGATGCGGCCGAAACCGTCCGGGGTGAGGGGGAGGAGCTGGAGGGTCAGCCAGAGGGCCGCCGCCGCGGCGCCCGCGCGTGAGCACTCCAGGCTGATCTCGCCCAGGTGCAGGTCGGAGTCGGTGAAGTACGTGTACGGCGAGTCGTGCGCGAAGTGCCGGCCGGCCCGGGGGTCCGGGAAGAGGACCGCTCCGCAGCCGTAGGGCTGGAGGCCCTGCTTGTGCGGGTCGACGACGACCGAGTCGCATTCGGCGATCGCGCGCCAGGGGGCCGGGTCGATGTCGGCGGCGGCGGCGCGGCCCAGGATCGCGTAGAAGCCGCCGTACGCGGCGTCGACGTGGACGCGTGCTCCGTACCGGCGGGCGAGCACGAGGACTTCGTGGACCGGGTCGACCGCGCCGAGGCCCGTGGTGCCCGTGGTGACGACGACCGTGCCGATCCGGCCGCCGCGCAGGGCGTCCTCCAGGGCGTCGAGGTCGATGCGGCCGTGGGCGTCGGCGGGGATGCGGTGGCCCTCCATGCCGAGGACGTGGCACATCCGCTCGTGCGTGTAGTGGCACTCGCCGCTGTACGCGATCCCGCGGTCCGGGTGCAGCTGCCGGGCGACGTACAGGGCCTCCAGGTTGGCCATCGTGCCGCTGGTGGTGAGGTGCCCGACGTGGGCGGGGAGGCCGAACATGGCGGCCAGTTCGGCGACCGCCTCGCGTTCCATCTCGGTGGTCGCGGGGCCGCCCTCCGCGGCGTGGTTGTTCGGGTTGAAGAGCATCGCGGTGAGGTAGCCGGTGACGGCCGCCGGATGCGGGGGCTTGACCATCTGTCCGGCGTAACGCGGGTGGAAGAACGGATAGTTGTGGTCCATCCGCTTCGCGAGGCGCTCGAAGGCCTCGGTGAACGCGTCGGGGTCGGTCCGGTGGGCGTCGTGGGTCTCGTAGGGACCGAACTGGCCGCCCCAGCGTTCGGCCACCCCGAGTGCTCGCGGCAGCCAGCCGCGTAAGTCGTGCAGGTCGTTCAGGTCCACGGGAGCCTCCCCCAGCGGCCGCCGGGCAGGGCGGCACAAGTCGGGCGTACGAGGTCGTACGTACGCACGAGTAAGGGTTGCCCGGCCCCCGCAAGGCCCGCGCAACCTGACCCCATCCGGGCTCGAGCGACCTGCGAGGCGGCTCTGTTCCACTCGCGGCGCGATACCCGCGCGGTCCCCACCCGTCCCAGGAGGAAACCCATGGTCACCAGACGCAGCGTGCTCGGCGGCGCCATAGGAGCGGCCGGTGCGGGCCTGCTCACCACCGGCGGGCTGGCGCCGCTGCTCAAAGCCGGGTCCGCGCAGGCCACGGAGGCGGTCGCCGTCCCGGCGCCGTTCACCGTGCGGATGCCCACCCTGCCGGTGCTCTCGCCGACGTCCGTGCTGGGCGGCCAGGACACGTACACCGTCACCATGAAGGAGGTGGCGCGCGAGATCATCCCCGGGGTGCAGACGAAGGTCCTCACCTACGACGGCTACTTCCCCGGGCCGGTGCTGCGGGCCCGCAGCGGTCGGAAGGTGTCGATCCGGCACCGCAACAACCTGACCATGCCGGTCTCGGTCCACCTGCACGGCGGCAGCGTCTCACCGGAGAACGACGGCGGCCCGATGGACACCTTCGGGCCGGGCACCTCGCGCACGTACAGCTACCCCAACCAGCAGCCGGGCGCCGCGCTCTGGTTCCACGACCACGCGCACCACATGGAGTCGGAGCACGTCTTCCGCGGCCTGTCGGGCATGTACCTGCTCTCGGACGAGACCGAGCGCGCGCTGCCGCTGCCGGCCGGACAGTACGAGGTCCCGATCGCGCTGCGCGACGCCCGCTTCGACGAGGCCGGACAGCTCGTCTACCAGATGGACGACGTCTTCGGCCGGACCACGATCCTCGCCAACGGCCGCCCGTCCCCCTATGTCGAGGTCGCCGCGCGCAAGTACCGCTTCCGGCTGCTCAACTCCTCCAACATGCGCTTCTTCCAGCTGCGCCTGTCGGACGGCGGGCAGATGATCCAGATCGGCACGGACGGCGGACTGCTGGAGCGCCCCTTCCCCACGGACACCGTCGGGCTGTCCCCGGCGGAGCGCGCGGACGTGGTCATCGACTTCTCCCGCTACCCGGTCGGCACGAAGATCGTCCTGGAGAACACCCTGGGACCGGGGACGCCCGACCAGGTGGGCAAGGTGCTGCGCTTCGACGTCGTGCGCACGGCCGCCGACCCGAGCCGGGTCCCCGACCAGCTGCGCACCCTGCCGGCGATGCGGACGGCCACGGTCCAGCGCAACATCGTCCTCAGCATGGACGAGGACGGCCGCGCGGAGCCGAGGGGCCTGATGGACGGGCAGGAGTGGGACTACCAGCGCATCGACCAGACGATCGCGCACGGCACGTCGGAGATCTGGACCGTCACCAACGCCAACAAGATCATCCCGCACAACTTCCACATGCACCTGATCCAGTTCCGGGTGCTGGAGCGCAACGGCGCCCCCGTGGCCCCGGCCGAGGCCGGGCTGAAGGACACCGTCCGGCTGTTCCCCGGCGAGACGGTGAAGCTCCACGCCACCTTCGACACGTACAAGGGGACGTACGTCTACCACTGCCACCTGCTGGACCACTCGGCGATGGGGATGATGGCGAACTTCCGCGTGCGCTGAGCCCGCGCGGCCGCCGTCCGGCGGGGCGCGCGGCCGTGCTGTCGCCCCGCTCGACGAACGCTCAAGGGCGAGCCGAGGGAGCGTCGCAAGAATCCTGTGCAACAGACCATGTCCGGCCGTGTCCCCCACGGATCTCCGCATGAGTCCACGTGTACGAGTACGGCCGCTTGAGCCCCGCTCAAGCACTGGTGGAAACCCATGGCAGGGCATTCCGGGGAGTGCCACGATCGGATGTCCGTGCCGAGGGCGAGCACTACTCCCACCACCCCAGACGAGGATCTCCCATGAACTCCAATCCGGCCGGTAGCGGCTACTACGCCCCGCCCCAGCAGCCCGCGCCGGCGTCCGCCGAGCGTTCCGGGCTCGCCACCTCCCTGCTGATCGTCTCGACGGTCCTCATCGGTCTGATGGCGGGCCTGTTCTTCGCCTTCGACGTCTCGGTCATGCCGGGTCTGGCCGCGGGCGACGAGCACACGTACGTCACCGCCATGCAGAACTTCAACTCCAAGATCGACGGCAACGGGCTCTTCGGCATGGCGTTCATCGTCGCCCTGCTCGCGTCCGCCGCCGCCGCGGTCATCGAGTTCCGCAAGGGCCGCCGCAACGTGGCGATCTGGGTCGGGATCGCGGCCGTGGCCTACTTCGTCGTCCTGATGATCACCTTCTCCGTGAACATCCCGCTCAACAACGAGCTCGCCGACGTCGGTGACGCTGCGAAGCTGACGGACTTCTCGATCGTCGAGAAGTTCAAGACCACCTGGGTCTCCACCAACATCCTGCGCACCCTGCTGTGCACGTTGGGCCTGACCGCCATGGCCCGCGCCCTGATCCTCTTCGGCCGGGCCACCCGCTGATCCACCGACCCCGCCGGTCCCGATCCCCCCACGCAGCAGAACGAAGTCCCCCGGCCCACCCGACCGGGGGACTTCGTGCGTACGGGCGTCGTCCGGCCGGGGCGGGCCGGCCGGCTCAGACGGTCTGGCCGTTCAGGTACAGGGCCCAGGCCAGGAAGCCGACGGCGGCGGTGCACAGCAGGGTGCGCCAGACGTTGGCGCGGACCCAGGGGCCCTCGAAGGCGCGCCGGACGGCGGCGGGGTCGGCGATCCGGGCGACCGGGCCGGCCTTCTCCAGGGCGTTGTTCAGCGGGATGTTCACCTTGTTGGTGACGCCCATCGAGACGATGTAGCAGACGAGGGCCGCGATCAGCGGCGGCAGTACGTCACGGCCGTCGGACGGGACGTGCAGGGCCAGGGCCAGGGCGGTGAAGAGGAACGCGCCGATGTAGCCGAGGACGAACCAGCCGTTGAGGATGGCCTTGTTGATGTGCTGCATGACCTCGATGACGGTGCGGTCGTCGGTGCGCTTCAGACCGGGCATCACGGAGACGGAAAAGCCGTAGAACAAGCCGCTGACCAGGCCCATGGTGACGGTCGCGGCGATGAGCGAGGCCAGGCGTGCGGTCTCCATACGGTCTCCCCCTGGGTCATCGGTTCTTCGGGAACGGGTCATCAAATAGTCAAGGCATGGCGACTATACGGGGGTAGGTCTCATGGGGCGCGGAGGATTCGAGCGACTTTCCAGCGCGCCTTGAGCGGCTCTGTCCGAACTCCCCCTGAAGGGAGGGGAGTTGTGTGAATCCTGTGGACCCGGCACCTGGAAAACAAACGGGGCCGCCGGTATATTTTCGGCCCGCAGGATGGACGCACGGGCTGTCGATGGGGAGGGCACCGCTGTGCAGGGGTTACGTCACATGCAGGCGCAGGTGGTCGTGGTCGGCGGGGGGCCGGTCGGGATGCTCGTCGCCGCCGAGCTGGCCTCGTACGGGGTCGACACCGTCCTGTTCGAACCGCAGACCCGGGTCTCGGACCGGCCCAAGGCGACCACGCTGCACGCCAGGGCGGTGCAGTGCCTGGCCAGGCGGGGCCACCTGCCCGAACCCGGTGTCCGGCCCGAGGGCGCGGCCGGGCCCGCCCCCTTCCACTTCGGGGGGCTCTCGGGCCTGCTCATCGCCGCTCCCCGGACCGAGCCCCAGCCGATCCTCAAGTGTCCGCAGGCGGAGCTGGAACGCCACTTCGAGGGACGGGCCCGGGCGGCGGGGACGAGGATCGTGCGCGGGACGCGGGTGACGGAGGTCTTCCAGGACCCGGAGGGGGCGCTGGTCACGGCGCACGGGCCGCAGGGGCCGGTCAGCTGCAGCGCCGAATACGTGGTGGGGGCGGACGGGGCGCGCAGTACGGTCCGCGAGGGGGCGGGCATCGCCTCCGACGTCCGTCCGGCCACGGTCGCCTCGCTGATGGGCACGGTCACGCTCGCGGACCCGGACGCGCTGCCGCAGGGCTGGCTCCGTACGGAACGGGGCTGGATCGTCTCCAAGCGCGACCCGGAGGGCAGGACCCACATCCGCACCCTCGACTGCGCCGCAGCCCATGGCGACCGGCACCGGGAGCCCACCCTGGAGGAGTTACGGGGGGAGGTGTCCCGGATCGCCGGCCACGAGGTCGCCATGGCGGACCCGCGCTGGCTGAGCAGGTTCGGCGATGCGACCAAGCTGGCCAGGGCCTTCCGGGCGGGCCGGGTCTTCCTGGCGGGGGACGCGGCGCACGTGCACTTCCCGATCGGCGGCCAGGGCCTCAGCACCGGGGTCCTGGACGCCCTGAACCTCGGCTGGAAGCTGGCGCTCGCCGTGCACGGCAGGGCGTCCGGGGAGCTGCTCGACACCTACGACGCGGAGCGCAGGCCGGCCGCCGAGCGGGTCATCGGCAACACCCGGGCCCAGCTCGCCCTGATGCGGCCGGGACCCGAACCGGACGCCCTGCGCACGGTGTTCACCGAGCTGCTGGCCGCGGGCGGCGGTCAGGGCCGGCTCAGCGGCATGATCAGCGCCCAGGACACGGTGCTCCCGGTCTCCGCCGAGCGTGCCTCGACCGACGCCGGAACGTTTCTCTACAACGCGCCGCTGCACACGCGGACCGGGGCGACGGATGTGATCGGGCTCCTGCGCGACGGCCGCCCGCTGCTCCTGCTGCTGGGAGAGCAGAGCGCCTCCCGGGAGGCGGAGGCGCGTGCGTGGGAGGGGGCGCTGCACGTGGTGCGGGCGCTCCCCACGCCCGAAGTGCCGTACGACGCGCTGCTGGTGAGACCCGACGGCTACCTCGCGTGGACGCCGGGGACCACGGAACTGTCGGCCGCGGTGTCGCAGTACGTCGGACGACCGGGCGCGGCGGGAGGCCCGGCCTCGGAGGTGCGGCCGGGCGTGGCGGGGCGGCCCGGTGCGGAGGGACGGCCCGGTGGGGAGGCGAAGCCGGGCCCGGGGGTTCGGCCGGGCCCGGGGGGTCAGCCGACGGCGCCCGCGAGTTCCTGCTCCTCGGCCGCCTTCAGCGCCTCGGCGTAGACCGTGGCACCCCGGGTCTCGGAGAGGTCGAGCGAGGCGAGGATGGACGGCACCACCACGCTGGGCAGCACGTGCCGCATCAGCGCGGAGACCCGGCGCACCAGGTCGGAGTAGTCGCAGATGGCCTGGGACATGGACTGCACGCCGGCGAAGGAGCCCACGATGACGTCCGCGGTCTCGGCCGGCACGACGTGGGGCAGCAGCTCGCCCTGCTCCTGCGCCTGCTGGAGGAAGTGGACGCCGACCTCGCTCCAGCGCAGGAACGGTCCGCTGCGGTCCAGGCCCTGCGCCCGCTGGTCCATCGTCAGGCGGACGCCCGCGCGCACGATGGGTTCGGTCGCCAGGCGATGCGCCTGGAGCATCACCGCGTCGACGAGCTCCTGGATCTTGGTGGCCCGGTTGGGCGGGACCAGGTTCTGGTCCTGCTCGGCGAGCACCCCCTGCGCCAGGTCCTCCTTCGACTGGAAGTGGAAGTACAGGGCGCCCTTGGTCACCCCCGCCTCGCTGAGGATCTGCGAAATCGTCGCAGCCTGGTACCCGTACTCCTCGAAGATCTTCGCCGCCGCCATCAGGATCGCCTGACGTGTACGGACGGCTCGGAGTTGTTCTGCCACGCCGGCTCTCCCTTCCCCGGGGTCGTGATCTCGGGGTCAATAAAAAAAACCGCTCAGTTCGTATCTTACAGAAGCCAATGGTCTACGTCCGATCCATGGGGCACAAGATGTTGAATGCGGGAGGAGAAGCATGATCCTCGTCACTGGGGCCACCGGGACGATCGGGCGCGAGGTCGTCCGGAGGCTCCCCGCCGACCGGCCGGTCCGCATCATGGCCAGGGATCCGGAGCGGGTCACGGGTGCCCCGCGGCGGGCCCGGACCGTCTACGGGGACTACGAGGACCCGCGGTCGCTCGCGTCGGCGCTGACCGGGGTGACGGCCCTCTTCCTGGTCACCAACCGGATGGGAGAGGACGACGCCCGCATCGTGCGGGCCGCGCGGTCGGCCGGGGTGCGCCACGTGGTGAAGCTGTCCGCCGCCGCCGTCACGGACGCCGGAGCCGACGACGTGGTCTCCCGGGGCCAGCGCGCCCAGGAGGAGGAGGTGCGCGGCTCCGGCATGGAGTGGACGCTGCTGCGCCCCCGCGCGTACATGTCCAACAGCCTGTCCTGGGCCGCGTCCGTGCGGCAGGACGGAGTGGTCCGGGCCCTGCACCCGGAGGCGTCCGTCGCCTGTGTCGATCCGCGGGACGTGGCGGAGGTGGCGGTGCGGGCGCTCACCGAGGACGGGCACGCGGGTCGGACCTACACGCTGACCGGACCCGAGGCGCTCACGGCCGTCGAGCAGACGGCCCAGCTCGCCGAGTTGCTGGGCCGCCCGCTGCGCTGTGCGGCACTGGAGCCGGAGCAGGCGCGCACCGCGCTGCGCCGGGTCCACCCCGAGGCCGTGGCCGACGCCCTCGTGTACCGGGCGGGGCGTCAGGTCCAGGCCGGGAAGGGGCGGGTCGAGGACACGGTTCCCGCCCTGCTCGGCCGGCCGGCCGGATCCTTCCGGTCGTGGGCCGGTGATCACCTGGGGGCGTTCGGGGCCTCGTGAGGCACGAACGCGACGGCATGCGGAGGGGCATGCGGAACGATGTGCGGAACGGTGTGCGGAGGGGTGCGCAGGGGCACCGGCACGGACACGCGCGGGGCGTGCGCGCGGTCAGCAGCCGTGCGTGCCCGCCGTCACCGTGGCGCTGAAGACGAGGACGCCGTCCTGGTGCGCGGTGACCAGCACGGTCTCCTCGTCGGCGGACGCGGAGGCGGCGCCGGGGATCCTGCGGGCCTCGATCATGCAGGGGGAGTTCAGCTCGGCGTAGCGCATGAACTGGCTCTCGACAGAGAGCGGGAGGTAGGAGGAGCGGCCGAGCAGGGCGGCCGTGGCCTGCCGGGCGGCTTCCAGGAGCAGCATGCCCGGGACGTGGTCCACGGCGTGTTCGAAGAGGACGGGGTGGCGGGTGTCCACTCTCAACTGCCAGCGGTCCGGCTCGGCCGTGGGGGAGAGGACGACGTCCATGGGGGACATGCGTCCCACGCTCTGCGGGGCCGCCGGGCTGGTGAGCGGGAGCTGGTGCCAGTCCTCGCCGAGGGCCTGCGCGCCCCGTATGCGCCGGTAGACCGCCGGCGGCATGCAGGAGCACGAGCCGCCTCCGGTGGCGACGACGTAGCCGTCGCGCCATACGACCGACTCGAAGCGGAGCTTCGAGATGTTCTTGCCGCGCCGCTCCACCTCGGTGCAGGTGATCTCGATGTCGAGCGAGGCGGGTTCCCAGCCCACGCGCAGGTGCTCGGGCCGGACCGTGATGCCGAGGTCCCACATGATGAACTGGTGGCCCAGCGGGACCCCGAACTCGGCGTGGGCGAGCAGGATGCTGTACTGGCGCACCGTCTCGCACATGATGAGCGGATCGTGGTAGCCGTCCGCCACGGGGGTGAAGAAGCTGTGGGCGCGGGGCCATTGGGCGGACACGAGGAAGCGGTCCTCCGTCAGCCGCTGCCAGTCGGTGAGCACGACCTCGGCGACGGACGCCCGGTGGACGAGTTCCTTCGGAACGGTGACCGTGAGGGACGGGAACCGGAAGCCGTTCTGGAGGGTCAGGAGAGAAGAGGACTCTCCCGCTGCGGTGTTGACCGTGGACTCGACGCGAAACGTGCTGGCGGACATGGCTCCCCCTAGGCTGCGCTGGCGAGAAGGGCTTGTGCCTCGGTGTCTCTGGGCCAGGAAGATACAGACCAGCCGGTTTAATCTCTAGCGGTACCCGACCATCCGCTATCGGGTGAAGTGGAGGGATCTTCTCTTGGTTACCTCTTACTCCTGGTCGGGCGGCTTGTCCCCCCTTCGGCCCCGACTTCCTTCCCGAATTCAGGGATTGCTGCGGGCATAGGCCGCTCTAGCGGGGCGCGAGCCGGTCTTGAGCGCCGGTGTCGAAGGTGGCCGGACGCCCTCGGCCGGGCGGCTCCCCGTAGCCGAGTCACAACGGACCGTGGCCCGCCCACACAAAAACCGCACAGGCGGTTTGTTATAGTGTCCCGTTGAGCGGGACCGCCTCCTCGCGCAGCTCCGCGGCACCTTTGCCCTGCCCGCCTCTCGGGCGCGCCCTCTCTCGCAGTGACGGAGCAGCCCATGGTCAAGCAGGAACGTGCCGCGCGCACGCGCGACTCCCTGATCCGGTCGGCCGCCGAGGTCTTCGACCGCGACGGCTTCCCGGTCGCGTCGCTCACCGCGATCAGCTCGCTGGCCGGAGTGAGCAACGGGGCGCTGCACTTCCACTTCGCCAGCAAGGCGGTGCTGGCCGACGCCGTCGAGGGGGCGGCGCTGACCAGGCTGCTGGCCGTCACCGGAGCCGAGCCCGCGAGCGGGGCGAGCCGGGTGCAACTCCTCGTGGACGTCACCCACGGGTTGGCCGGCGCGCTGCGCGGGGACGTCGTCCTGCGGGCCGGATTCGAGCTGAGCGGCGAGGTGTCGCGCTCGCCCCGGGTCGATCTGCGCGGACGGTGGCGGCACTGGGTCGAGGAGACCCTGGAACGGGCCGATGCCGGGGGCGAGTTGCGTCCCGAGGTGGCCGCGGGTGACGCGGGTGGTGCCGTGGTGGCCGCGACCGTGGGCCTGGAGGTGCTCGGGGCCCGGGACGCGGAGTGGCTCTCGGCCGGGACGGTCACCCGGTTCTGGCGCCTGCTGCTGCCGACGCTGGTGACGCCGGCGCTGCTCGCCGACCTGGAGGCCGCCGGGACCGGCACCCCGTAGACAGTACGGCGCAGCCGGTTTGTTTTCCCACTGTATAGGCCTGTTCTGGAGCGGCCCTGGAGTCTTCCTGTGGGGGTCGTCGAACCCTGATCGGCTTGGATCTTTGCAGGTCAGAGCCATGTTTGGGGCGGTGATCGATGGGTGATGAACTCAAAACAGCACGGTCGGTTTTGTATTGACAAACCGTGGGTCCTGTTTTTAACTGAGATCGGCTCATCCAAGGACAGGGGAGTACGGCGTGGACATCGAAGTACTGGGCACACTGGCCGTGCGGGAACAGGGGATCTCCGTCACGCCGACCGCCCCGAAGCCGCGACAGGTACTGGCGATACTGGCGCTCCATGCCGACCAGGTGGTCCCGGTGTCGGCACTGATCGAGGAGCTGTGGGCGGGCACCCCGCCGCGCAGCGCCCGCACCACGCTCCAGACCTACGTACTGCAGTTGAGGACGCTCATCGCGACGGCCCTGGAGCAGAGCCCGCCCGTCGAGGGCGAGGACGGGGACGGGGGCCGGCGGCGCACGGCCAAGGACGTGCTCGTCACCCTGCCCGGCGGCTACCTGCTCGACAGCGGCGGCGGCCTCAGCGACATACGCGAGTTCGAACGGCTCTCCGGAATGGGCTACCGGGCCATGGACGCCGGAGACTTCCCCGGCGCGGCCCGCAAGCTGCGCGAGGCGCTGGCACTGTGGTCCGGCCCCGCCTTCGCCGACGTACAGGGCGGGATCCAGCTGGACATGGAGACCCGGCGGCTGGAGGAGACCAGGCTCTGCGCCCTCGACCAGCGCATCGAGGCGGACCTGCGACTCGGCCGGCACCGCGAGCTGCTCGCCGAGCTGACCGTGCTCGTCAGCCAGTACCGCACGCACGAGAACCTGCACGGCCAATTCATGCTGGCCCTGCACCGCTCCGGCCGCCGGGGCGAGGCCCTCGACGTCTACCAGCGGCTGCGCGCGACGCTCGTACGGGAACTGGGCCTCGAACCCTCCACCTCGCTGCGCCGGCTCCAGCGCTCCATCCTCATGGCCAGCCCCGACGGCCTGGCAGAGGTGCCGGAGGCGGGTGGCGGACGACTGGTACGCGTGGGCTGACATGGCCGCGCGCGTGAGGGCGACACCTCAGACGGCGGACCGCACGGCGGACCGCACCGCGGACCGTACGTCGGACCGGCCTGCGGACCGGACGGCTGCCCGTACGACATCCCCGACGACGACCCGTACGACGGCCCGGACCGCGGTCCGCGTCGCGGCACGGCCCCGGGGCCGGAGCGCGGGCCGGGACGGCAGCATCGTGCAGGAGCGGTCGGAACGGACCCGCCGCAAGCTCGTGCACGCGGGAGCCGAATGGTTCCACCGCCACGGCTACGCGAACGCCACGCTCAGCGGGATCGCCGGCTCGGCCGGAGTGACCAAGGGGGCGCTGTACTTCCACTTCGCCTCCAAGGACGAACTCGCCGTGGCCGTCCAGGAGCGGGGCCGCGCCCTGCTCGACGAATCACTGCGGGCCCTGGAGGCGTCCGGGCTCTCCCCGCTCCAGTCGCTGGTCGACGCGACGCACTGGCTGGCCCGGTCCCTGCTCGACGAGCCGGCCGTGCCCGCCAGCTTCCGCCTCACCAAGGAGTGCGCGGACACCCTGCCGAGCCTCGCCGACTTCCACCGCGTCTGGGTCTCGGCGGCCTGCGGGCTGCTGCGCCGGGCCCGGGACGCGGGCGAACTTCGCGAGGGGTGCTCCTGGGAGAGCGCCGAATCGCTCGTTGCCGCGACCGTGTGCGGGATCGAGGTGATGGCGGGCACCGGAATGCCCGGCGCGGAGCTCCAGCGCAGGGTGGCCGCGTTGTGGACGTTGCTGCTGCCCGGCCTCGTACCCGAGGGCACGGCGGACGGCTTCCGTACGGCGGCGCCGAGGGCCGCGTACGCACACGGATTCTCGGGCAGCGCCGGCTGACCCCCGGCGGCGCCGGTTTGGAGGAGTCACCGATGACGAACGACCGTTCTTCCGCTCCGCCACGCTCCGCCGACGTGCTGCCCGACATCATCCGGGTGCTCGGCGACGTGTTGAAGGTGGACCCGCAGAAGATCGACCCCGAGCAGACCTTCCAGTTCCTCGGCCTCGGCTCGCTGCTGATCGCGGAGTTCGTGGCCGTGGTCAACGCCCGTTACGGGACCGCCCTGTGCCCGAGCGACCTCTACGACCACCCCACTCCGGCGGCCTTCGCGCGGGAGGTGGTGCGGGCGGCCGAGCCGGTGGCGCTGCAGGTCGTTCCGGCCGTTCCCCTCGCTCCGACGGTCACGCCGGTCGTGCCGGTCACTCCGGTCGTGCCGGCTCCGTGGAATCCGGTGGTTCCGGGCACGGAGATCGTCGACGTACTGCGCGAGCAGCTCACCGCGATCCTGTGCTGCGACAGCTGGGACGTGGACGCGGACACGCCGTTCCCGCGGCTGGGAGTGGACTCGCTCCTCGGCGCGGAGTTCGTCTCCGTCGTCAACCGGGTCTTCGGGCTGAGCGAGCGGGCCGTGGTGCTGCACGAGTACCAGACGCTGGACGCGCTCGCGGCGTACGTGGGCCGGCAGACCGGGGTCCGGACCGCCCCACCGGCCGTCCGTGAGCTCGAACTGCTGCTGGACGCCCTACAGGACGGGCGGCTCAGCGTCGCCGAGGCGCTCCTGCTGCTGCCGCGTCGAGCCCAGGTCTGACGGGAGACGGGCCGGGATGGACGAGCGGGAGATTCTCACCCGGTTCAAGGACGGGACCCTGGACCGGAGACAGGCGGTCGCCCTGTTGGCGCCGGCCGTCGGCCCGGTCGGCACGTTCGGGATGACCGCCGACGGCGTTAACGGCGTTAACGGCGTTAACGCCCTCGACGCCTTCGGCGGTGCCGACGGCATGGTCGTGACGGTCGAGCCTTCGCCGCCGTACGGGCCTGCGGTGCGCGAACTGCCCCCGCGGGCAGCCCCCGTGGCCGTCGTGGGGATGGCCGGCCGCTACCCCGGGGCCCCCGACCTGACCACGTTCTGGCGCCTGCTGCGCGACGGCCGCGATACGGTCGCGGCGCCGCCGCCCGGCCGGCCCGGCGGTGAACCGGGGCACTACCTGGAGCGGGTCGGGGAGTTCGACGCGGAGTTCTTCGGGCTCGACCCGAAGGAGGCCGCGCTGACCGACCCCCGGGAGCGGCTGCTGCTGGAGACCGCCTGGGAGGCCTTCGAGGACGGCGGATGCACCGGCAGCCGGCTCGACGCGCTGCGCGCCGCGGACGGGACGCCCCGCAACGTCGGGGTGTTCGTCGGCGCGGGAGCGGGCGACTGGCCGCTGCTCGCCGCCGAGGCGGGTACGGACTCGCGGGGCGGCCAGTGGGACATCGCCAACGGGGTGTCCCGGGTGCTCGGCCTGACGGGCCCCAGCCAGTGCGTGGACACCGCCGAGGCCTCCGTGCCGACGGCGCTGCACCTCGCGCTCGCCGCCCTGGAACGCGGGGAGTGCACGGCCGCCCTCGTCGGAGGCGTCCACCTGATGCTGCACCCCCGGAGCCGACGGCCGGGCGTTGGCGAGGCGGTGGGGGCACTGCTGTTGAAGCCGCTGGACCGGGCCCTCGCGGACGGCGACACCGTGCACGCCGTCGTCCGGGGTAGCGCGGCGGCCCACGCCCGGGGCGGGGCGGCCCTCGCGGCGGCCCTGGACCGGGCCGGGCTCGCCGAGCAGGAACCGGGCCTGCGGGAGACCGCGCCGTGCGCGCGGCCCTCCGTCGGGGACGGCGGCCCGGCCACCGGACTGGCGCTGCTGACCCGGGCCGTCCTCCAGCTGTGCCACGGCGTCCTGCTCCCCGCGCCGGGCCGCGAGGCCGCCGAACCCTGGGGCCGTCCCGACCCGACGGACCCCGCGGTACCCCGCCGGGTGGTCGCGGGCCTGCGCGGCGCGGGCGGAGTGGACGCGCAGGTGGTGCTGGAGGAGTACGCGGCTCCGGTGCCGCCGGTCCAGGTGCTCCCGACCGGGCGTGCGGAACTCGTACTGGTGTCCGGACCCACTCCGGAGCACGCGCGGGCCACGGCACGGCGGCTCGGGGCGTGGCTGCGGGCGGGCCGGGGGGCCCCGGGCCGTGAAGTGTCGGGGTGCGAAGTGCCGGGGGGCGGTGAGGTGCCCGGCCTCGCGGCGGTGGCGCGCGGACTGCGGACCGGGCGCGCGGCCATGGACTGCCGGCTCGCCTTCGTCGTCCACGGCGTGGAGGAACTCGTACGGCTCCTGGAGGAGGCGGAAGCACCGTGCGCGGACCTGCGCGGCGGGCGCCGGGACCCGATGCGCCTCGGCGAGGCCCCCGAGAGCGCCGACTACCTCGCCGCCCTGTGGCACGGCGGCCGGCTCGGGCAGCTGCGCGACCTGTGGCTGACCGGTGTGGACGTGGACTGGGCCGCGCTGGAGGCGGCGTCGGGCGCCGCGGCCGTGTCGGTCCCGATCCCGCCGTCCGCCCTGCTGCGCACCGCGCTGTGGCTGCCGGCGCGGTGAGAGTCGGCCGGTGAGCATCAGCCTCTGGTTCTGCCCCGACGCCGACCTCGCCCCGGCGGTCTCGGCGACCCTCGCCGCGCACTGGCTCGACGAGCGGGAAAGGGAGACCGCCTCCCGCTTCCTCTTCGAACGGGACCGGCGCCAGTACCTCGTGGCGCACACCCTGCTGCGCCGGGTGCTGGCCATGGAGACCGGGATCCCCGAGGCGGAGGCCGTCCTGCGGCGCTCCCCTTACGGCAGGCCCCACCTCCAGCCGCCGCCGGGCGGACTCCCGCGCGGCGGCGCCGCGCTGGACTTCAACCTTGCCCGTACGCCCGGCCACACCCTCGTCGGCGTGGCCCGCGGCCACCGCATCGGAGTGGACGTGGAACACCTCGGTCGGGGCGCTGCGGCCCTGGACGGCATCGTCGAGGGCTTCCCGCGGGCGGAGCGCGACTGGATCGGCGCGGCGCCCCGGGGCCGGGCGCGCACCCGCCGAGCCCTGCGGCTGTGGACGCTGCGGCAGGCGTACGCGAAGGCGTGCGACGCCGAGGGCGGCGCGGCGGAGCGCGGCGCGGAGGGCGGCGCCGGACCGGACGCGGCCGCGCCCCCGTCGACGTACACCTTCACGCGCGCCGACGAGGGCGGCACGTTCGCCTTCACCGTGGACGGGCGGGGGGAGGGCGACGCGGACCGGTGGTGCTTCCTGGAGTTCGAGCCGGTGCCGGAGACGCTCGCCGCGGTCGCCGTGCGGATCGAGCGACCGGCGGGCGGCCCGCCGGCCGTGCACCTGAGGCAGGGATTCCCCTGGGCGCGCCCGGCGTCCCGGGTGCTGCGCCTGACCTGACCTGCATCGCTCGCGTGACTGGAAACAGCCCCTCGTTCCAGGGGCATTCAAGCGTCGTTCGAACGGCTCGTGGCAATGCGGAATCGGGGTGCGGGCCCTTGCACATACGGCCTTCGCCAGCATCAACTCCCTTATCTGACAGGGCAATTGGAAGCGCACTCGACGGCTGCTCAAGCTTCCGGAGGTTATTCGCGGAGTCCCGCTACCGTGCACGGGTCAAGGCTGGAAATCGAGGGGAACTCGACGAAAGTGACGGAGGAGACCATGCAGATTCAGGTTCTGGGTCCCTTGAGCGCCGAGGTCAACGGGGGCTCGATTGTTCCGACCGCCCGCAAGCCGCGCCAGATCCTCGCACTGCTCGCGCTGTACCCCGGCCGGGTCATGCCCGTACCGACACTGATGGAGGAGATATGGGGGACGCAGCTGCCGCACAGCGCGCTCACCACCCTCCAGACCTACATACTCCAGCTGCGCCGGCGCCTCGGCACCGCCATGGGTCCGGGGGCCCCGGGCAACGCCAAGGAGGTGCTCGCCACCCGCCACGGCGGATACCTCCTGCAGATCGCGCCCGAGTCCGTCGACGTCCACGAGTACGAGCAGCTCGTGACGCGCGGCCAGAGCGCCTTCGAACAGGGGGACGACGAGACCGCGGCCACCCTGCTGCGCCAGGCCCTCGGCCTGTGGAACGGCAACGCGCTCGTCGACGTGCGCGTGGGGCCGATCCTGGAGATCGAGGTCATGCGCCTGGAGGAGAGCCGGCTCGTCACCACCGAGCGGCGCATCGACGCCGACCTGCGCCTGGGCCGGCACACCGAACTCCTCGCCGAACTGAAGGAGCTGATCGCCCGTCATCCGCAGCACGAGGGGCTGCACTCGCAGGCGATGGTGGCCTTCTACCGCTCGGGCCGCCAGGCCACCGGCCTCGACATCTACCGCAGAATGCGGGCCCGGCTGATAGAGGACCTCGGGGTGGAGCCCTCGCCGCAGCTCCAGCGGCTGCACCACGCGATGCTCGCCGTCGACCCGGCGCTCGACGTGGCCGCCGGACCGCGGGGAGGCTCGACCTTCAACCTGTACGCGGCCTGAGCGGCCCGATCCGGCACGGGAGGGGGCACGAGGATGGGCGTACGGGTGTGGTGCTTCGCGCACGCGGGGGCCGGGGTTTCGGCCTTCCACCACTGGCCGAGGCTGCTCGGGCCGGGCGTGGAGCCCGACGCGTGGCCGCTGCCCGGGCGGGACCGGCGCCGCCGCGAGGCACGGGTCACCGACCGGGCCGCGCTCCTGGAGGACCTCGCGCCGCTCGTCGCGTCGCTCGCGCGGTCGGCGGAACCGTACGTGCTGTACGGGCACAGTCTCGGCGGGATCGTCGCCCACACCCTCACCCGGCACCTGTACGAGCGCGGACTGCCGCTGCCGGCCCTGCTGGCCCTCGGCGCCGTGCCGCCGCCCGACTGGCCCGCCGCGCTCGCGGCCTCCGCCGACCTGCCCGACGCGGCCCTGCTCGGGCTGCTCGACACCTTCGACGCGGTGCCGGACGGCACCGAACCCGGAGACCTCTGGCACCGCATGGTCTTCCCCGTCCTGCGCGACGACCTCCGGCTCGCCGCCGCCCTGCGCACCGCGGCCCGGGAGGACGGGAATCCGCTGCCGGTGCCGGTCCTGGCGGTCTCGGGACGCGAGGATCCGCTGGTCACCCCCGAGGTGGTGGCGGGCTGGGCCCGCTGGACCACGGGCCCGTTCGTCCACCGCACGGTGCCGGGCGGGCACTTCTTCGTACGCGACCGGGTCCTGCCGGGGCTGATCGGGCGGGCCGCGCGGGTCGTGGAGCGGGTCACGGGGCCCGCGTCCGCCGTGGTGAGGAGCCGGTGAGGCGGGCCGTCGTCACCGGCCTGGGCGTCGTGGCCCCGGGCGGGACCGGGGTGCGGGGCTACTGGGACCTGCTCACCGCCGGGCGCACCGCCACGGGAGCGCTGACCCGCTTCGACCCGTCCGGGTTCCGCTCACGGGTCGCCGCGGAGGCCGAGTTCGACGAACTGGGCCGCGGGCTCAGCCTGACGGAGGCGCTGCGGCTCGACCGCGTGGCGCAGTTCGCGGTGGCGGGCGCGCGGGAGGCGCTGATCGACAGCGGGCTCGCCGGCCCCGCCGGGGCCGCGGATCCGACGCGCCGCGCGGTGTCGCTGGGCAGCGCCCTCGGCTGCGCGAGCTCCCTGGACCGGGAGTTCGCCGCCGCCGCGACGGCCGCCGGTACGGCCTTCGGCCACGCGCGTGCGGCGGAGCGGCTCCACGACTACTTCGTGCCCTCCTCGATGGCCGCGGAAGTGGCCCGCGCCGTCGGCGCGCAGGGCCCGGTGTCCCTGCTGTCCACCGGCTGCACCTCCGGCCTGGACGCCCTCGGGCACGCCCTCGACCTGATCCGCGAGGGCATCGCCGACGTGGTGGTCGCCGGGGCGAGCGAGGCGCCGATCTCCCCGATGACGCTGGCCTCCTTCGACGCCGTCCGCATCGCCTCCCACCACCGCAACGACGACCCGGCGGCCGCCGCCCGGCCCTTCGACCGCACCCGCGACGGGTTCGTACTGGGCGAGGGCGCGGCCCTGTTCGTCGTCGAGGAACTCGAACACGCGCGGCGCCGCGGGGCCCGCGCGTACGGCGAGATCGCCGGGTTCGGCTCGCGCAGCAGCGCCTTCCACATGACCGCGCTGCGCACCGGCGGCGCCGACCTCGCGGAAGCCGTCCGGGCCGCCCTCGACGAGGCCCGCCTCGACCCGGCCGCCGTCGACCACGTGGCCGCGCACGGCTCGGGCACCCGCAGCGGCGACGTGCACGAGACGGTCGCCCTCAAGCGGGCCCTCGGCGCCCACGCCCACCGGGTGCCGGTCAGCGCGGTCGCCTCGATGATCGGCTACTCGCTGGGCGCGCTCGGCGCCCTCGCCGTGGCCGCCTGCCTGCTGGCCGTCCGGCACGGCGTGGTCCCGCCGACGGCGAACCTGCACGAACCCGACCCGGTCTGCGACCTCGACTACACCCCGGTCACCGCCCGCGAACAGCGCGTCGGGGCGGCCCTCACGGTGGGCAGCGGCTTCGCGGGCACGCACAGCGCGCTGCTGGTGACCCGGGTTTGAGTCCGGGACGCCCGCGAGGCCGTCGAAGGAGATCCTGCCCGCGTACGGTGCTCAGCCTGCCACCTCCCGCAGCATTCGGACCGCCGTGGGCCAAGTCGGAACAGCAGCCACAGAAAGCGAGCCACGACGATGCCCGCCATGCGGGTACCGGTGGCAATGTGGGCATCAGCCAGCCCCGGTATCAGCCACGCCATGTTTTGCTCGTGCTCCCCAGCCCCGGTGGAGGGCCCTGGTGACTGCCGGGCTGTGGACCCACCTGGGAGCGCTGTCGCGGAGCGATAGGGCGAGCAGCCACCGCCGACTGGTGTCGTAGCTCCGGCTGGTATGCGGGGCCGGACCTCGCGAACCCCGGCCCGTGACGGCTCGACAGGTGTTCCTGTTCCTGATGACGCCCATAGAGGGCGCAGCCCCCGCAGGGCTTTGACCTGCGGAAACTCGGAAAGTATAGGCATCCTAGGATGCCTATATCGGCACCCTAGGATGCCATTACATGGCGCGTGTGGTCATGTCCTCGGTCGTAATGGAGGGAACTTCGGGATTCGTTCGGTTACCACTGGCGACATGACGTCTGCAGTAATGTTCAAAGAGTTCGGATCGCACAGGTCGGGGGTCGGAATTGCCGAGGAATCCACGCAGCACCCGCCGGGAGCTGGTCAACAGGCAGACCGGTGAACTGCACGAGCTGTGGGAAGACGAGACTTCGCGCCGCTCGTACAACCTCGGCGGCCGGTTCGGGCAGTTCTCCTTCGCCCGGGTCATGGCCATGCTGGGCAAGGACTCCGGTCTGACCGGTGACGACTTGCGGGTGTTCTTCTACTGCGCGATCCAGACCTACGAGCAGGGCGGGGCCACGGCGATCGAGACCGCCGCGTACCTTGGGCTGACGCCTCAGGGAACGAGGAGGATCGCGAAGAAGCTGGCAGAGAACAAGATTTTGCTCGTCGCCGAGACCGTGGGCCGCACGATCAAGTACCGGACCAGCCCCCACATCGTGTCCAGCCTCACCGGCGAAGAACAGTCGGAAGCAGCAGCCGCCTACCACCTGCCGACTCTCCCGGGGAGACCCGGCGCAGCAGCGAAGGACGAACGCCATGTCACGCCGAAGCCCGTACCCCGAGCTCGAAGCTCTGCGTCTGCGGATAAGCGGTCTGTCGCACCTCAAGCAGAACCTGCTGATGACGTACGCGATCTTCGGCGGGATGGAGCACTCCGTGGAGGTGACGGCCGCCGAGCTGGCCGAGATCGTCGGCGTTCCCGCTTCGCACTTCTCCCGAAGCCGGCGCGAGCTGGAGCTGGAGGGGTGGATGGAGTTCACGCACAAGCAGGGCCAGGTGAAGTTCTTCCGTTTGGGGGCCAAAGCCACCGGTCGGCGCGTGATCGTTCCTCTGCGGCGGGCGCGTGGCTGACGTGGAGACGAGGGTCGGCGGGGTCGCTGTGCTGGCGCTGCTGCTGATACAGACCGCCGGGAGCGCCTTTGCGGCGCCGGCCCCGGGGCCGCCGGCCCCGACGGTCGACGGGGCCCGGTTGTCCGCGCGCCCCGGCGAACGGCTCACGCTCTCGGTGGCCTCGTACCTGCCGGGCATGAACGGGGACTGGGTCGTCTCCGACGTCTTCGTCGAGCACGGGACGCTGAGGATGAACGACCCGCTCATCACCGCCGAGGCCACCGTTGCCTGTGACACCCCTCCGGGCGTCTATCCGGTCGTGCGGACCGGTCCCCGTGGTCCTGGTGACGGCTCCACGAGTGACACCTGGGTGACCGTCGAGGTCGCGGACATCGGCGAGGCCGAACGCAGGGCCTGCCCCGCGAAGGTGGCTGCCCTGCCCCCGGTCGAGCAGGAGGAGCACTGGGTGGCGGGGGTTGACGATTGGCCGCGGTCGCCCTGGGACGTGGCGACGTTCCGGCCCGGTGAACGGGGGACGGTCGGGTACTCGGACGGGGAACCGAGGTTCGGCGAGCCCCTCACTTCGCGGGGCTTCGTCAGCCGGCCCGTCATGCGCGGGAGCAAGGGCCTGAAGGGGACGGTGACGATCCGCTGCGATGCCGAACCCGGGCTGTACGAGGTGCGCTGGGCGGGCGGGGGCGAGGTCTGGGCCCGCTACCGGGTGACGCCGATCGACACCGCGGACCGCCTCTCCTGCCAGGCCGCCCAGGCCGCGGAGTCCGCGTTCGCACCGGCCGGCGGACGGGCACCCTGGCTCATCGGCGCCGCCACCGTTCTGGGCCTGGCAGGGGTGTGGGCCTGCGCCCTGGTCCGGCGTCGCCGTGGCACCTCACGCTGAGACCCCCTACGGCAGGTCGTCGCGGGAGACCAGGCGGTGGGCGGTGCGCCAGTGGCCGCGGGAGCGGACCAGGGTGTCCTCCATGACGCACACCCGGTGCACCTTCGGGATGCCGTTCGGCGGGGTCATGTACACCAGCGCGTAGGCGCGCGTGCGGACCGTGCCGTCGGGGCGGGGCTGTACGTCGAGCATGCCGAGCCAGTGCCGCAGCCGTTCGCCCGTGCGCCGCGCCACCTCTTCGTTGTGGCGTACGCACGCGGCCAGCTCGGCCCGCCCGCGGACCGGCTCCGGGAGGGTCGGGACGTCGAAGACGGCCTCCTCGGTGAAGGTCGCGGCCCACGGTTCGGCCCGGAACGAATCGAAGAGCTGCATCTGGTGCGCGTAGAACTGCTGGATCTCGGCATAGAGGACGCCGAACTCCACCTGTTCCCGCGCGGACCGGTCCATCGCGTCGATCGTCGTGGTCGGGGTCATGGTGCACAGCTTCTGCACCGGACATCGAGCCCGCTTCGAATCCTTCTCAAGCGACCCCGCCGAGGGTGGGGCACGTCCGATGAGGAGGATGAGGAGGGCCCTGCCGTGCAGAGTTCCATCACGTTCCCGCGGTTGCCCCTCGACGGGCTGCTGCGCCGGGCCGCCGAGCGCGATCCGGACGGCTGCGCCCTCAGGACCGCCGAGGGCGCGCTCACGTTCGCCGAACTCGACGCGCTCACCGACCGGTTCGCGGCGTGCGTCGCGCATCTGACAGGGCGGCCGGGGGCCCGGATCGGGGTGGCCAACACCCTCGGGCCGGAGTTCCCCGCCGCCTACTACGGGGCCGTGCGCGGCGGTGGCACGGCCGTGCTCGTCAACCCGCTCATCAAGGAGGCGGGGCTGCTGCACGTCTTCTCGGCCGCCGCCGTCGAGGTCGCCTTCGTGCCCGCCGCCACCGCGGAACTGCTCGGCGGGTTGCGCGAGCGGCTGCCGGCGCTGCGTGCGGTGGTGGTGGTCGGGCCGGAGGCGGACGGGCTTCCGGGCGGGCTCACCGGGGCGAGGTTCCCGGTGGCCGATCCGGGCGCGGACGCCTGCGTGCAGTTCACCACCGGTACGACGGGACGGCCCCGCGGGGTCCGGCTCAGCCACCGCAACCTGGTGGCGAACGCCGCGCAGACCGCCGCCGCGCACCGGCTGGACGGCGGCTCGGTCACCCTCAACCACCTGCCGCTCTTCCACACCATGCACCTGAACTCGGCCGTGTTCGCGGGCGCCACCCAGGTGCTGTGCACCAGCCCCGACCCGCTGGCCTCCCTCGCGCTGGCCGCCCGTACGGGAGCCACCCACTACTACGGGCTGCCCGCCCGGCTGCACCGGCTCGCCGGGCAGCTCGCGCAGGCCGGCCCGGGGGCCGAGGGGGTGCCCGCCGGGCCCGCGCTGACGGCGGTCCTCTCCGGCGGCACCGCCCTCGCGCCCGCCACGGCCGCGGCGCTCTCCGCTCGGCTCGGCGTACCCGTCGTCCAGGGCTACGGGATGGCCGAACTGTCGCCGCTCTCGCACAGCCAGAGCACCGACGGCGGCCCGGCGGGCTCCGTCGGCCGGGCCGTGCCCGGCACCGAATGCCGGGTCGTGGACCTGGAGGGCCGCCGGCCGCTGGGCGTGTGCGCCACCGGCGAGGTCCAGGTCCGCGGACCCCAGCTGATGGCCGGATACCTGGACCCCGCCGAGGACTCCGGGGTCGACGCCGAGGGCTGGCTGTCCACCGGGGACATCGGATACGTCGACGAGCACGGCGAGCTGTTCCTCGTCGACCGGATCGGGGACGTCTTCAAGTACGACAACGAACTCGTCTCGCCCACCACCGTCGAGAGCGTCCTCGCCGAGGACCCGCGGGTCGCCGACTGCGTGGTCACGGGCTGGCCCGACCCCGTCCACGGCGCCGTCACCTGGGCCGGGATCGTGCTGCGCGAACCGTACGCACCACGCCTCCTCGACACCCTCGACTCGATCGTCGACGGCGCCAACCGGCGCCTGGCCCGCTTCGAGCGGATCCGCCGTGTCGAGGTCGTCGACGCCGTGCCCCGCACCCCCGTCGGCAAGCCGGAGCGGCGCCGGCTGCGGCAGGCCCTGCACAGCCGGGCCGCCCTCGAAGCCGCCGTCTGAGCCGTTCCGCAGCACGTGCCACAAGCACCGCCCCGAGAGAGAGGGACCGCCATGGTGATGTCCGACCAGACCTCGGTGCTCGTCGTGGGAGCGGGGCCCGTCGGCCTCACCGCCGCCCACGAACTGGCCCGCCGGGGCATCCGCGTACGGCTCGTCGACGCGGCGCCCGGACCGGCCGCGACCAGTCGCGCGGTCGCCGTCCACCCGCGCACCCTGGAGACCTTCGACCAGATGGGCGTGGTCGGGCCGGTGCTGGAGAGCGGCCGCCACAACAAGGCCTTCACCATGTACGCCGGCGGGCGGCGCCTGGTGCGGCTCGAAGCCGACTACTCCTCGATGCCCACCCGCTTCCCGTTCACCGTCGTCATCGAGCAGACCCGCACCGAGGAACTGCTGCGCGAGGCCTGCGGACGGCTCGGCGTCACCCCCGAATGGGGAGTGCGGCTGACCGGCCTGCGCCAGGACGAGCACGGAGTGCGGGCCCGCCTGGAACACGCGGACGGCCGGACCGAGGAGTACGCGACCGGCTGGCTCGTCGGCTGCGACGGCGGCCACAGCACCGTCCGCAAGGAGATCGGGCTGGAGCTCATCGGCGAATCCAGCGAGACCTGGGAACTGGCCGACGCCCAGGTCGACTTCGACCTGCCGCCCGACACCATCTACTGGGTGCACACCGGCGGCCAGGCCCTGATGATGGTGCCCTACCTGCGCGACGGCCACTGGCGCCTCCTCGACACCGCGCCCACCGCCCGCGCCGGCACCACCGGCGCCGCCCACGACCTCGCGAGCGCCGAACGATTCTCCGCCCGGCTCAGCGCCGGCCTCGGCCGCGAGGTACGCGTCGGCCGGCCCGAGTGGACCTCCGTCTTCACCTTCCAGCAGCGCATGGTGCCCCGCATGCACGAAGGCCGCGTCTTCGTCGCCGGCGACGCCGCGCACGTCCACAGCCCCGCCTCCGGCCAGGGCATGAACACCGGCATCCAGGAGGCCTACAACCTCGCCTGGAAGCTCGCCATGACCGCGCACGGCCGCGCGGGGCGGGCACTGCTCGACACGTACTCGGAGGAACGCGTCCCCGTCGGGCGCAGGCTCCTCGGCTCCACCAAGCAGGCGACCTTCCTCGTCCAGCTCAAGAACAACCTGGCCGGGGTGATGCTCCCGGCCCTCTTCTCCGTCGTACGGAGCGCGCCGCCGCTGCGCCGCAAGATCCAGCGCAAGGTCCTCGGCGGGATGTCCGGGCTGCTCCTCGGCTACCCCGACTCCTCCCTGAACGCGGCCGGTGACGAGGAGCTGCGGGTCCCCGCCGGATCGCGTGCCGCCGCCGTCGCGGCCGCCCTCCCCGCCGGCCCGGCGGCCACCGCGCTGCACGCCGAACTCCGCGACATCCGCTGGACCCTGCTGTACGCGCCCGACGGCGACGAGGCGAGCGCCGCCGCCGAGGGCGCCGCCGCCACCGCCCGGGACTGGCTCTCGGTCCGGGCCGTCGGCGCCGGCGCCGGCAGCGCGCCCTGGCCGCTGCCCGACCCCGACGGCAGGCTGCGCGACGCACTGGGCCTGGCCTCCGGCGGCTGGGTGCTGATCCGCCCCGACGGCTACCTCGCCGCCGGCGGCCGCAGCCTCACCGCGCGGCGGCTGGAGGACGCCCTGGCGGTGCTCGGTCCAGCGCTCCTCCACCGCTCCTCGAACGCCTCCCCAGCGGATCGGGACACGGTCAGGACAACCACCCGAGTCCTGGAGGGACGACGATGACGGCGACGACTGACGACGCGGTGCCCGCCACCCCCGTGGCCCTGGTCACCGGTGCGACCAGCGGGATCGGCCTGGCCGTGGCCCGTGACCTGGGCCGGCGCGGCCACCGGGTGTTCCTGTGCGCCCGCGACCGGGTGGCCGTCAAGCAGACCGTCGAGGACCTGCGCGCGGAGGGCCTGGAGGTCGAGGGCACGGCCGCCGACGTCCGCGTCAAGGAGGACGTCGTACGGCTCGTCGCGGCGGCCGTCGAGACCTTCGGCCCCCTGAGCGTCCTGGTCAACAACGCCGGTCGAAGCGGTGGCGGCCGCACCGCCGACATCGCCGACGACCTCTGGTACGACATCATCGACACCAACCTCAACAGCGTCTTCCTGGTGACCCGCGAGGCGCTGCGGGGCGGCGGACTCGGCAGCGGCCCGTACGGCCGGATCATCAACATCGCCTCCACCGCGGGCAAGCAGGGCGTGGTGCTCGGCGCCCCGTACACGGCCTCCAAGCACGCCGTCGTCGGCTTCACCAAGTCCCTCGGCAAGGAACTCGCCACCACCGGCACCACCGTCAACGCGGTCTGCCCGGGATACGTCGAGACGCCGATGGCCGCCCGGGTGCGCGCCGGGTACGCGGGCGTCTGGAACAAGACCGAGGAGGAGGTCCTGGAGGAGTTCGAGGCGAAGATCCCGCTGGGCCGCTACTCGACCCCCGAGGAGGTCGCGGCCCTCGTCGGCTACCTGACCACGCCGCTCGCGGCATCGATCACGGCCCAGGCGCTCAACGTCTGCGGCGGGCTGGGGAACTTCTGATGACCACCTCCCTCCCGGAGACCGGGCGCCTGCACCGCACCTCGCACGCGATCGAGGTCGCCGCCCCCGCGGGCGTGGTCTACGGCCTGATCGCGGACGCCGCCAAGTGGCCGCTGTACTTCCCGCCCAACGTCCACGTGGAGCGGCTCGCCTTCGACGGGGTGAACGAGCACCTCGCCGTGTGGGCCACCGCCAACGGCCGGACCACGTCGTGGACCTCCCGCCGCGTCCTCGACGCGGCCGCCCGCCGGATCGAGTTCCGGCAGGAGGTGCCCGCCGCCCCGCTGTCGGCGATGACCGGCACCTGGGGCGTGGAGGCGCTGGGCGCCGAACGCTCCCGGCTGACCCTGCTCCACGAGTTCTCCGTGGCCGGCGACCGGTCCGAGGACGTGGACTGGGTGAACCGGGCCACCGACACCAACAGCCGCGCCGAGCTGGGCAACATCGCCCGCCTCGGGGAGCGCTGGGGCCGGCTCGACGCGCTCGTCATGTCCTTCGAGGACACCGTCCACGTGGCGGCGCCCCCCGGGGACGTCTACGCCTTCCTGGAGAACGTCGGCGAGTGGCCGAAGCTGCTCCCGCACGTCTCCCGGCTCGACGTGACGCAGGACGGCCCGGTGCAGGTGATGTCGATGGACACGCTGACCGCCGACGGCTCCGCGCACACCACCGACTCGGTGCGCGTCTGCTTCCCCGAGGCCGGCCGCATCGTCTACAAGCAGACCCGCACCCCCGCCCTGATGGAGGCCCACACCGGCTCCTGGACCGTGACCGGCGACGCGCACGGCACCGCCGCCACCTCCCGGCACAGCGTCGTCCTGCGCGAGGACAACATCACCGCCGTGCTCGGCGAGGACGCCGATCTGCGCTCGGCGCGCTCCTACGTCCGTACGGCACTGGGCCGCAACAGCACCGCCACGCTCAATTTCGCGAAGCGGTACGCAGAGGACCGCTAGCGGGTCTGTTGCCGGAGGGCGGCGGCGGCTCCAGCCGTCCTCCAGTGCGGTCGTCGACGCTCGAAGACCGGTACGGGCAACCAACTCGCGGGGGGCAGCGATGAGACGCGTGGTCATCACCGGCATCGGGGTCGTCGCCCCGGGCAAGCCCGGTACCAAGGAGTTCTGGTCCCTGCTGACCTCCGGGCGCACCGCGACCCGCACCATCACCCTCCTCGACCCCGCCCCCTACCGCTCTCAGGTCGCCGCCGAGGCAGACTTCGACCCGCTGGAGCACGGCTTCGGACCGTCGGATGTCCATCGGCTCGACCGGGCGGCGCAGTTCGCCCTGGTCAGCGCGCGCGAGGCGCTGGCCGACAGCGGGGTGGCGGGGTCGCTCGACCCCACCCGGTGCGGGGTGACCCTGGGCAGCGCGCTGGGCTGCACCACCGGCCTGGAACGCGAGTACGCCACCGTCAGCGACCGCGGCGAACGGTGGCTCGTGGACCACGCCCGGGCCGCCGAGCAGCTCTACGACTTCTTCGTGCCCTCCTCGATGGCGGCCGAGGTCGCCCGCGCCGCCGGGGCCCGGGGGCCGGTCTCCCTCGTCTCCACCGGCTGCACCTCCGGCCTGGACGCCATCGGGCACGCCGTCGACCTGGTCCGCGAGGGCAGCGCCGACGTGATGGTCACCGGGGCCGCCGAGGCGCCGATCTCACCCATCAGCCTGGCCTGCTTCGACGCGATCAAGGCGACCACGCCCCGCAACGACGACCCGGCCGGCGCCTCACGGCCCTTCGACCGCACCCGCAACGGATTCGTGCTCGGCGAGGGCGCGGCCGTCCTCGTCGTCGAGGAACTGGAACACGCCCGGCGGCGCGGCGCGCACGTCTACGCCGAGATCGCCGGTTTCGCCTCCCGCAGCAACGCCTACCACATGACCGGACTGCGCCCCGAGGGCACGGAGATGGCCGAGGCGATCCGCCTCGCGCTCGACGAGGCACGGCTGGACCCGGGCGCCGTCGACTACGTCAACGCGCACGGCTCCGGCACCAAGCAGAACGACCGGCACGAGACCGACGCCTTCAAGCGCAGCCTCGGCGAACGCGCCCACCAGGTACCCGTCAGCTCGATCAAGTCGATGATCGGGCACTCCCTCGGCGCGGTCGGCGCCCTCGAAGTGGCCGCCTGCGCCCTCACCATCGAGCACGGCGTCGTCCCGCCGACCGCGAACCTGCACGAGCCCGACCCGGCCTGCGACCTCGACTACACCCCGCTCACCGCCCGCGAACAGCGCACGGACACCGTCCTGACGGTCGGCAGCGGCTTCGGCGGCTTCCAGAGCGCCATGATCCTGACCCGCCCGAGCCTGAAGGCAGCCGCATGAACGCCGTCCTCGCAGCGCCCGCGACCACCGCCGTCTTCACCGGGATCGGAGTCGCGGCCCCCGGAGGGCTCGGCACCGCGGCCTGGTGGGCCGCCGTCCTGCGCGGCGAGAGCGGCATCGGCCCCGTCACCCGCTTCGACGCCTCCCCGTACCCCGTCCGCATCGCCGGGGAAGTGCCCGGCTTCGTCGACGAGGACCACGTCTCCAGCCGGCTCCTGCCACAGACCGACCGGGTGACCAGGCTGTCGCTGGCCGCAGCGCAGGAGGCCATCGACGACTCCGGCGCCGAGATCGCCGCCCTGCCCCCGTACGCGGCGGGCGTGGTCACCGCGAACTCCTCCGGCGGCTTCGAGTTCGGCCACCGCGAACTCCAGGCCCTGTGGAGCCAGGGCCCGCAGCACGTCAGCGCGTACCAGTCCTTCGCCTGGTTCTACGCCGTCAACAGCGGCCAGATCTCCATCAAGCACGGGCTGCGCGGTGCCTCCGGCGTCGTCGTCTCCGAACAGGCCGGCGGCCTCGACGCGGTGGCGCACGCCCGCCGCCAGCTCCGCAAGGGAGCCCGACTCGTGGTGACCGGCGGCCTCGACTCCACCCTGTGCCCCTGGGGCTGGGCCGCCCACCTCGCCGGCGGCTCCATGAGCACCGTCCCCGACCCCGCCCGGGCCTACCTGCCCTTCGACGAGGACGCCTCCGGCCACGTGGTCGGCGAGGGCGGCGCGCTGCTCGTCATGGAGGACGCCGCGAGCGCCGCCGCCCGCGGCGCCCGCGTCTACGGCAGCCTCGCCGGGCACGCGGCCACCTTCGACGCCTCCCCGCACGAGCCGCGCCTCGCCGACGCCGCACGGCTCGCGCTCGCCGACGCCGGGATCGGACCGGCCCACGTCGACATGGTCTTCGCGGACGCCGCGGGCGAACGGGCGGCCGACCGGGCCGAGGCCGAGGCCATCGCCGCCGTGTTCGGCCCGTACGCGGTGCCCGTCACCGCGCCCAAGAGCATGGCCGGACGGCTCTCCTCGGGCGGAGCCGCCCTCGACCTCGCGGCCGCCCTGCTCGCCCTGCGCGACCAGGTGGTCCCGCCGACCACCGGTACCGTGCGGCCCGCCGCCGACTGCCCAGTGGACCTGGTCACCGGCACCCCGCGCACCGGGAAGGCGCTGCGCACCGCGCTGGTGCTGGCCCGGGGCCGGGGCGGCTTCAACGCGGCGGCCGTCGTCCGCGCCGCCTGACACACGACACACGCAACGGAAGAGAGGCAGTTCCATGGGACAGGAGCGGTTCGAACTGGCGGACCTGGTCAGGCTGCTGCGCGAATGCGCGGGCGAGGCCGAGGGGGCCGACCTCGACGGCGACATCCTCGACGCGTCGTTCGGGGACCTCGGCTACGACTCGCTGGCGATGCTGGAGACCACCGGCCGCGTCGAGCGCGACCACGCCGTCGTGCTCGACGAGGAGGAGCTCGACGAGGCGTACACCCCGCGCCGCTACCTCGACATGGTCAACCGGGCACTGGCCGCCTCGCGGGCCGCCGTCTGAGCGCACCGACCGCACCGACCGCACCGACCGCCGGGTCGGCCCGGCAACCCGTCGACCCCTCCCCGAACGGTCCTCAAGCGGCCTTCCAGCCGCCTTCCGGCGCGCTCCGGCACATTCGTGACCCCAGGGCGAGAGAGGTGGACCGATGTCACTCGAGCGGACACATCACAGGGCTTACACGGTGGACATGGACGCACCCGCCGGCGTGGTGTACGGACTGATCGCCGACACCACCCAGTGGCCCCTGCTCATGCCGCCGAGCGTGCACGTGGAGCGGCTCGACTTCGACGGGACCGAGGACCGGTTCCAGATGTGGGTCACCGCCAACGGCGAGGTGAAGTCGTGGTTCTCCCGCCGGGCCATGGACCCCGTGGGCCGGCGCGTCGAGTTCCGCCAGGAGACCCCCGCGGCGCCCGCGCTCAGCCTCGGCGGCCGCTGGACCGTCGAGGAGCTCGGCACCGGCCGGTCCCGCCTCACCCTCGACCACGACTTCACCGTGGCGGAGGACCGGCCCGACGACGCCGCCTGGGTGGGCCTCGCCACCGACACCAACAGCCGCGCCGAACTCGACCGGATCAAGGAGGCCGCCGAGCGCTGGGAGCGCCTCGACGACCTGGTCCTCACCTTCGAGGACGAGATCAAGGTCCAGGCGCCGCCTGAGCTCGTCTACGACTTCCTGTACCGGGTCGACGCCTGGCCCGCGCACCTGTCCCACGTCACCCGCGCCGAGGTCACCGAGGACGCCCCCGGCATCCAGCACCTCACCACCGACACCCTCGGCGCCGACGGCGTCCGCCAGACCACCGAATCCGTACGGATCTGCTTCCCGGCCGCCTACCGGCTCGTCTGGAAGGAGACCCCGGCCACCCCGCTGTTCGCCGCGCACACCGGCGAGTGGGCGCTGTTCCCCGACGAGACCGGCGTCACCGCCGTCTCCCGGCACAGCGTCCTGCTGCGCGAGGAAGCCGTCGAGTCTGTCTTCGGCCCCGGTGCGAACCTCGCCGACGCCCGCGCGTACGTCCGCCAGGCACTCGGCCGCGACAGCACGGCCACGCTGGCCGTCGCCGCACAGCACGCGGAATCCGCCGTCCGCAGCCTCTGAACGGGGAGTTGACCTCCGCACATGACGACCTCCCTGGCCCCCGCCGGCCCGCACGCCGGCCCGCCCGTCACCGTCGCCGGGCAGCTGGGCGCCCCCGAGGCGGCCGCCCGGGCGGCCCGCCTCGAAACGCTCCTCGGCGACCCGCACGACCCGGCGAACCCGCACGGGATCGCGGCCCTCGCCGAAGCCGACTCCCGGCGCACGCCCCCGGCCGCCACCGAGGAACTGCTCGCCGGGGCGCGGCTCGGCGCCGAGTTCGTGCCCGCCGGGGACGGCGGCCGGCTCACCCGCGCCGACCTGCTCGCGCAGGTGCTGCGCCCCGTGTTCCGGCGCGACGTGGCCCTCGGCTTCGGGTACGGCATCACCTCGCTGTTCGCCGCCGCCCCCGTATGGGCCGAGGGCGGCCCCGAGCAGCGCGCGGAACTCGCGGCGGTGCTGCTGGGCGGGGGCCGGGCGTCGATCGTGCACCACGAGCTCGCCCACGCCAACGGCATCCTGCGCGACGAGTTCACCGCCGAACCGGAGCCCGCCGGCTACCGGCTCGGCGGCAGCAAGGACGTCATCCTCAACGCGGCCCGCTCCGGGGCGTACGTCGTCTACGCGCGCACCGCCCCGGCCCGAGGCCCGCGCAGCCACTCCGTCTTCCTGCTCGGCACGGACGCCATCGCGGACGCCCGCGCGGCGGGCCGGCTCACCCATCTGCCCCGCGTCCCCATGAACGGCATGCGCGGGGGCCTCTTCTCCGGACTGCGGTTCGAGGACTTCCCGCTGCCCGGGAACGCCCTGGTGGGCGCCGAGGGCCAGGGCGTGGCCCTGGCACTGCGCACCTTCCAGGTCAACCGCTGCCTGATCCCCTCCCTGGCCGTCGCCGCGGCGGACACCGTCCTGCACTCCGCCGTACGGGCCGTCACCGAGGGCCGCACCGCGCCCCTGGCCCGGCGCTGGCACAAGCCGCTCGCCGGGGTGTTCGCCGACCTGCTGGCCGCCGACAGCATGGCCACCGTGTCGCTGCGCGCCCTCGGCCTGCTGCCCGAGCACGTCAACGTACTGGCCGCGGCCGTCAAGTACGTCGTACCCGACATGATCCGGGAGGACCTGGAGGAGCTGGCCGGTGTCCTCGGCGGCCACGGCTACGTGCGCGGCGACGCCCAGTACGGGGCCCTCGACAAGCTGGTGCGCGACCTGCCGGTGGCCGGCCTCGGCCACGCCGGGACCGCCGCCTGCCAGGCCGTCATCGTGCCCCAGCTGCGCACCCTCGCCGAACGCTCCTGGTTCCGCATGCCCGAGCCGCCGCCCGGCCTCTTCGGCGGCGGGGCGCAGCTGCCCGCCCTGGACTACCGGCAGCTGGGCATCGCCGGCGGCGACGACTTCCTCGCGGCGACCCTCGTCGGCGCCGCCGACCGGCTCGGCGGGGCCCGGTCGTTCGGCGGCCAGATGGCCGCGCTCGCCGAACTCGCCGACGGGTTCGTCGGCGAGCTGCGCGAACTGCGCACCCGGTGCGCGGCCCTGCCGGCGGGCCGGGCCACGCAGGCCGGCCCCGGAGTGGCGGTGCTCGCCGACCGGTACGCGCTGGTCTTGGCGGCCGCCTCGGTCCTCGGCATCTGGGAGGCGCAGGACGGCTCCGACCCCTTCCTCGCCGACCCGGCGTGGGCGGTGCTCGCGCTCACCCGGATCGGCAGCCGCCTCGGCATCGCCGTGCCCGACCTGCCCGAGGGCTGCCTCGCCCAGGTGCTCGACGAGCTGATCCGCCGCCACCTCGCGGGCCGCAGCTACGACCTGGACGGGACGGAGCTCATCCGATGAACCCCGCACCCGTCGATCCGGCACCGGTCAACCCGGCGGCGGCGCCGCCCGTGCACGTAACCGGCCCGGGCGGGCCCTGGGAAGAGGTCTCCGCAGGGCTGGAGGCGCGCGGTAGCGTCGTCGTGTACGCGACCTGGGGGGAGTGGCTGACCGCCGCCCTCGCCGACACCTCGCTGCGCCCGTTGCTCGGCCGGGACTGGCAGCGCTACCGGCGCACCCCCGACGCGGCGGTCCGCTACCGCTTCGTCACCTCGCGCATGGTCGTCAAGTACACGGCGGCCGCGGCGCTGCGCACCGAACCGGCCGCGCTCGACCTCTCGTACCGGATCGGCGGGCGCCCGTACATCCGCGGCATGAGCCAGATCGACCTCAGCCTCAGCCACACCGAGGACATCATCGCCGTGGGGCTCAGCCGGGTCGGCCGGATCGGCGTGGACGTGGAACCGGCCGGCCGGCGGATGTCCTTCGAACTGCTGCGGGACCGCGTGTGCATCCCCTCCGAGGCCGCCGAACTCGGCCGGATGCCCCCGGACCGGCAGGCCGCCGAGATGCTCCGGCTGTGGACCCTCAAGGAGGCCTACACCAAGGCCCTGGGACAGGGACTGAGGCTGGGGTTCACGGAGTTCGGCTTCGGCCTGTCCGACGGCGCGTTCCTCGGGCCGGACGGCCGGCCGGCGGCGGGGGAGGCCTCCTGGTGGTTCGCCACGCACCGCGTGCTGGGGCGGTACCTGCTCAGCACGGCCTGTTCCGACGCGGGACTGGACCCCGCCGGGGACACGGCCGTCGACACGATGTTCGACGAGGGCTTCATGCAAGCCGTGGAGGCCGAACTCGAAGCCGGCTGACACCCCCGAGACCGCCGACACCCCCCAGGTACCCGACAGGAGAGGAGGAACGAACGCGATGAGCGCGGCCAGACAGAGCTTCCGCACGGGCACCGGCCCGCGCCCGCTGCCCGTACCCGCCTCGGCCCTCCAACGGGACCTGCTGCTCGACACGCTGGTCCGCCCGGGCGCCGGCGTCCACACCGGGCAGCTGCTGGTGCGCTGGTACGGGCCCCTGGACGCGGACCGGTTCACCGCGGCCTGGCAGGCGCTCCACGACTCCGACGCCGCCCTGCGCACCGCGCTCGCCGACCCCGCGGGCGGGCTGCCCGCGATGGCCGTCCACCCCCGGGTCGAACCCCGTATCACGCGCGCGGACCCGGACGGCGCCGACTGGCACACCCTCGTCCAGGCCGAGCGGCTGCGGGAGTTCGACCTGCGCCGGCCGGGGCAGCTGCGCATCCTGCTGCTGGAGGGGACCGCGCCGCCCGGGGCCACGCGGATCCTGTTCACCTACCACCACGCCTTCCTCGACGGGCGCAGCGTGCGCGGGCTGCTGCGGGCGTTCCTGCGCGCCTACGCCGCCGACGGCCGTCCGCTGGGCGGCGAGCGCCGGCCCGACGTACGCGACCACGCGCACTGGCTGGCCCGTCAGGACACCTCCGCCGCCCGGGAGTTCTGGGCGCACGCCGCCCCGCCGCCCGGGGCCGCGACCCTGCCCGCGCTGCGCTCCGCGCTCGCGGGCGAGCCGGACCGGGCCGGCCACGGGTGGAGCCGGGAACGGCTCACCCGGTCCGAGGCCGAGCGGCTGCGGGCCTGGGCGGCGGGCCGGGGGGCGAGCGAGTCGACGGCCCTGCACGCGGTGTGGGCGCTGCTGCTGTACCGGGCCGCCGTCGACGGCGGGCACCCGGACCCGGTGCCCGTCGCGTTCTCCGCGGCCGTCTCCGGCCGGGGCATCGGCCTCGCCGGCGCCGAGCTGCTCTCCGGAACGCTGCGCAGCTCGCTCCCGCTGTCGGTGCGCCTGCGCGCCTCGACGCCGCTGGCGCTGCTGCTGGAGGAGCTCGGCGGGCAGGCGCTGGACCGGGCGGCGTACGAATGGGTGTCCGCGGGCCAGATCGAGGAGTGGGCGGGCCGGCACGACGGCACGGAGGCCGCGCCGACGCCGCCGCCCGTCGAGTCCCTCGTCGTCCTCGAACCGGGCTACGGGACCGACGCCGCCCTCGACGCCGTCGCGCACGAACTCGCCGCCGAGGGCGTGCGGGTGGACGCGCCCGAGGTGATCGAAGGGCACGCCGCGGTGCCTTTCACCCTCGTCGCCCACCACGACTCCGGGGGCGGGCTCCTCCTGACCGGCATCCACGACCGCGACGGCCTCCCGGACACCGCCGCGGCCGCCCTGCTCGCCCAGGCCGCCATGCTGCTGAGCTCCCTGCCCGACGGGCGGACCGCCCAGGACGTGGCCGGGGCCCTGGAACTGCTCGACGGCGTGCCCGTACCCCTGGCACGGCCCCGACCGGCCGCTCCGGCGCGGATCCTGCGGGCGGCCGCCCGGCCCGGGGCGGGCACGATCTGCCTGCTGCCGCCGCCGGGTGCACCGCCCGGCTGCTACGACGGGCTGCCCGAGCTCTACGACGGCCCACAGGCCCTGGCCACCCTGGGCACCGCGCCCGACGGGCAGGACGCGGTCCGGTGCCTGCGGGCCCTGCGGCCCGCGCTCGCCCGGGGCGAACCGGTGCTGCTCGGCGGCTTCTCCGGAGCCGGCGACGCCGCCCGGCAGGCCGCCGAACGCGTCGCCGCGCACGGTTGGCCCGCGCCGCCGGTCGCCATCGCCGGGTCCGCCGACGGCGGCCCGGGCCCGCTGCGGACGCTGGCCCGTGCGCTGGCGGCCGTGGTGTGTAGTCCGCGCTTCGCGTCCACCGCCCCGGCGTCCGGCTCCGTGCCAGCGGTGCCGCCCCCGGACCCCTCAGCCCCCTCAGCCCCCTCAGTCCCCTCCGTTCCCAACCACCAGGAGTGACATGTCCCGCCGTCTGTTCACCTCGGAGTCCGTGACCGAGGGCCACCCCGACAAGATCGCCGACCAGATCAGCGACACGATCCTCGACGCGCTCCTCGCCGAGGACCCGACCTCGCGCGTCGCGGTGGAGACCCTCATCACCACCGGCCTCGTGCACATAGCGGGCGAGGTGACGACGAAGGCGTACGCGCCGATCGCCAAGCTCGTCCGCGAGAAGGTCCTGGAGATCGGCTACGACTCCTCGCAGAAGGGCTTCGACGGCGCCTCCTGCGGCGTGTCCGTCTCCATCGGCGCGCAGTCCCCGGACATCGCGCAGGGCGTCGACACCGCGTACGAGAGCCGGGTCGAGGGGGATGAGGACGAGCTCGACAAGCAGGGCGCGGGCGACCAGGGCCTGATGTTCGGCTACGCCACCGACGAGACACCCGAGCTGATGCCCCTCCCCATTCACCTCGCGCACCGGCTCTCCCGCCGGCTCTCCGAGGTCCGCAAGAACGGCACGCTGCCCTACCTGCGCCCGGACGGGAAGACCCAGGTCACCATCGAGTACGACGGCGACACGGCCGTCCGCCTCGACACCGTCGTCGTCTCCTCGCAGCACGCCGCCGACATCGATCTGGAGGGGCTGCTGGCCCCCGACGTGCAGGAGCACGTGGTCGAGTACGTCCTCGCCCAGCTCGCCGAGGACGGCATCAAGCTCCAGACCGAGGGCTACCGCCTGCTGGTCAACCCGACGGGCCGCTTCGAGATCGGCGGCCCGATGGGCGACGCCGGCCTCACCGGCCGCAAGATCATCATCGACACCTACGGCGGCATGGCCCGCCACGGTGGCGGCGCGTTCTCCGGCAAGGACCCGTCGAAGGTCGACCGTTCCGCCGCCTACGCGATGCGCTGGGTCGCCAAGAACGTGGTCGCCGCCGGTCTCGCCTCGCGCTGCGAGGTCCAGGTCGCGTACGCCATCGGCAAGGCCGAGCCCGTCGGCCTCTTCGTCGAGACCTTCGGCACGGAGAAGACCGAGATCACCAAGATCCAGGCCGCGATCTCCGAGGTCTTCGACCTGCGCCCGGCCGCGATCATACGCGATCTCGACCTGCTGCGCCCGATCTACGCCCAGACCGCCGCCTACGGCCACTTCGGCCGCGAGCTGCCGGACTTCACCTGGGAGCGCACCGACCGCGCCGAGGCCCTCAAGGCCGCCGCCGGCCGCTGACGGCCCACCCTCCTCCCCATCCGCAGCCGCCCCACCCCGCCGACAGCGAGAGCCCGGCCCGACACGCCCCAGGAGAACCCGTGCGTATTGCGGTGACAGGATCCATCGCGACGGATCACCTCATGGCCTTTCCGGGCCGGTTCGTCGACCAGCTCCTTCCCGACCAGCTGGAACACGTCTCGCTGTCCTTCCTCGTCGACTCCCTGGAGGTCCGGCGGGGCGGGGTGGCGGCCAACATCTCCTACGGCCTCGGAGTGCTCGGGCTCGCCCCGCTGCTCGTCGGTGCCGTGGGCCCGGACTTCGGCGAGTACGAGGTCTGGCTCAAGGAACACGGTGTGGACACCGGCGGAGTGCACGTCTCCGCCGACCACCAGACCGCCCGCTTCATGTGCATGACCGACCAGGACTCCAACCAGATCGCCTCCTTCTACGCCGGCGCCATGGCCGAGGCCGCCGACATCGACCTGCGGGGGCTCGTCGCCGACGGCGGCACCCTGGACCTCGTCCTCGTCTCCCCCAACGACCCGGCGGCGATGGTCCGCCACACCGAGGAGTGCCGCGCCCTCGGCATCCCCTTCGCCGCCGACCCCTCCCAGCAGCTCGCCCGGCTCTCCGGCGACGAGGTGCGCAGCCTGGTCGAGGGCGCCCGCTGGCTCTTCACGAACGAGTACGAGTCCGCGCTGCTGCGCGAACGCGCCGGCTGGACGGCGGAGGAGGTGCTCGCCCGCGTCGACACCTGGGTGACCACCCTCGGCTCGAAGGGCGTGCGCATCGAACGCCGGGGCGCCCCGACCGTCGTCGTGGACGCCATCCCCGACGTGCCCGCCGAGGACCCGACCGGCGTCGGGGACGCCTTCCGCTCCGGCTTCCTCGCCGCTACAGCCAAGGACCTGCCGCTGGAGGCCGCCGCCCGCCTCGGCTGCGCGATGGCCGCCCTGGTGCTGCGCGCCGTCGGCTCTCAGTCGTACGAAGCGGACCCCGCCGAACTGCTCCGCACGGTACGGACGGTGTACGGGCGCGAGGCCGAGCAGCAGCTGGAAGCCGTACTGGGCCCGCGGGGAGGCACCTCGTGAACCGGGTCGACGCCCTCCGAGAGGCGTTCGCCACGCGCGTGGTCGTCGCCGACGGGGCGATGGGGACGATGCTCCAGGCGCAGGACCCCTCGATGGACGACTTCCAGCAGCTCGAAGGCTGTAACGAGGTCCTGAACGTGACGCGGCCCGACATCGTGCGCACGGTCCACGAGGCGTACTTCTCGGTGGGTGTCGACTGCGTCGAGACGAACACCTTCGGTGCGAACTACGCGGCGCTCGCCGAGTACGAGATCGCCGAACGCAACTTCGAGCTGTCCGAGTCGGGCGCCCGGATCGCCCGCGAGGTCGCCGACGAGTTCACCGCCTCCACCGGACAGCAGCGCTGGGTGCTCGGCTCCATGGGGCCGGGGACGAAACTGCCCACGCTCGGGCACATCACGTACGACAAGATCCGCGACGCCTACCAGGTCAACGCCGAGGGTCTGCTGTCCGGCGGCTCCGACGCGCTCCTCGTGGAGACCACGCAGGACCTGCTCCAGACGAAGTCGGCCATCATCGGAGCCCACCGCGCCATGGCCGCCCTCGGGGTGTCCGTGCCGCTGATCTGCTCGGTGACGGTGGAGACCACCGGCACGATGCTGCTGGGCTCGGAGATCGGTGCGGCGCTGACCGCGCTGGAGCCGCTCGGCATCGACATGATCGGTCTGAACTGCGCGACCGGACCGGCGGAGATGAGCGAGCACCTGCGCTACCTCGCCCGTAACTCGCGCGTTCCGATCTCCTGCATGCCCAACGCCGGCCTGCCCGTACTGACGAAGGACGGCGCGCACTACCCCCTGTCGGCCTCCGAGATGGCCGATGCGCAGGAGAGCTTCGTCCGCGAGTACGGGCTCTCGCTGGTCGGCGGCTGCTGCGGTACGACGCCCGAGCACCTGCGCCAGGTGGTCGACCGGGTGCGCGGCGCGGCGATCACCGCACGGACCCCGCGTCCGGAGCCGGGTGCGGCGTCGCTGTACCAGACGGTGCCGTTCCGGCAGGACACCTCGTACATGGCGATCGGTGAGCGGACGAACGCGAACGGGTCGAAGAAGTTCCGCGAGGCGATGTTAGAGGCGCGCTGGGACGACTGTGTCGAGATGGCGCGCGATCAGATCCGCGAGGGCGCGCACATGCTCGACCTGTGCGTGGACTACGTGGGCCGTGA
>NZ_JBIARJ010000028.1:0-85177 GCF_042889825.1 Streptomyces sp. NPDC002467
GCTCCAACCCAGTCCTCCAACTCTCTGCTACCCCTGAACCGTAGACGGGGACGTTCATCCGTACACACCTGGGGAGCCGAGGTTGTACGCCGACAGCAGGGCACCCGCGGCCAGCTGAAATCCCGCTTCGCCTCTGTCCGCGTCCGGCCCGCAGGCAAGGCCGTCGAACGTCCGATCAAAGCTGCAGCCTCGTCCGAACAGGGCTGGTGGGACGGGGTCCTGCCCGATTGCTGGCTGCTGATTGAGTGGCCGGACGGCGCTGAAGCCCCCACCGACTACTGGCTCTCCAGCCTCCCGGCCGACACCCCGATCACCGAACTGGTCCGTCTGGCCAAGGTCCGCTGGCGCATCGAGCACGACTACCGAGAACTCAAGCACGGCCTCGGCCTGGACCACTTCGAGGGACGGTCCTGGCCGGGCTGGCACCACCACGTCACCCTCGTGACCGCAGCCCAGGCCTTCCTCACCGAACAGCGACTGATCCCAAGAGTCCCAGAACTGGCCTCGCTCTCTACCAGACCCTCGACGCCCTCCAGGACATCCTGAGGTGCTGGACCGGCGTCTGCACGACCTGCCGGCAGCCCCTCTCCAGCAAGCCCCACTCCATCCCAAGATCAAGAACAACCTAACGGAGTCCTAGTAAGGGTTGTCCCGTAAATGATCTTCTCGTCGCCTCGGGCATGGCGAACCGTCGTGCGGGCCGCTTGCCTATCCGGCGAGGGCGAGGTTGTGCATCCGGGTGATGCCGAGCATGGCGTGGTGGACGTCGTCGCCCTTGAGGCGGCAGTCGCGGAGGATCTTCCAGGTCTTCATGCGGGCAAAGACGTGCTCGACGCGTGCCCGGACCTGCTTGTGGCACCGGTTGTGTTCCTCCTTCCAGTCCGGGAGTTGGGCCTGCCCTTTCGCCTTTCGGTGCGGGATGACCAGTCCGGTGCCCTGGTAGCCGCCGTCGGCGATCGCGGTGGTGTTGCCGACGGCGGCCTTGGCGCCGGACTCCTCCCAGCCGCGGGAGTCGTGCCGGTTGCCCGGCAGATGCCGGCCGACCAGGACGACGAGACGGGTGTCCGCGTCGATGACGACCTGGTGGGCGGTGGAGTACCGATAGTTCTTTGACTGCTCCGCCACGGAGTGGTCGCGGGTGGGAACCAGCGTGCCGTCCACGATGAGCACGGTGCCCTTGGCGAACCGCTTGCGTGGCTGGAGCGCGAGCATCGGCCCGAGATGGTCGATGATCCGGTCCGCCGCCGACTTCGAGACCCCGAACAGCGGGGCGAGCTGCCGCATCGTGAGGTTCGTGCGCCAGTACGCCGCCACCAGCAGTGCCCGGTCCTCCAGGGGAAGACATCACGGCCGGCCCTTGCGGACCCCGTCCGCACCCTCGCGCCGCAGAATCGTCACGAGGTCGCCGAAGGCATGTGGGCTCAGCCCGGTGAACGGCGCTATCCAGACACCTCAGGGTCCTAACTCGTCAAACCGCGCTCCTCAGCCCGCTGTGTAGCCTGTCGATCTGTTCGAACGGGATGAGGGTGGACGTGGGGACACTGGTGGAGGGAACCGTCGCGGAGGCGCTTCGTGACGGGCACGACGAAGTGGTCCGCCTGTATGTCGCTGCCTGTGCCGAACGCATGGTGCCGCTGTTCGTGGGCCTGCGGGCGGGTGTACCAGGGCGGGAAGCTGACCTGGACCTCTGTGCGGAGTCCGTTCGCGAACTTTGGCATGCCGACCGTCCACTCGCCGACGTTGCCGAGCGCGTGTGCCAGCTGGAGCGGTTCCCGGAGCTTCAGCCGAACGAGGAGGGGATCACCGATGTCGCCGACACCTACGCCTTCTTCGCTGCGCTCTGCTTGAGGTATGCTATGTTGGCCCACAGCTCGGGAAACGCTGACACCGCGGTGTCCTGCGGCCATGCGGCGCTTACCGCCATGGGCATGCTCGACCAGAACGTTCCAGGGGCGCGCTTCCTGGCCGAGGAACAACGGCTCCAGTCTCTCTCGATATGCGGTGACCGCTCAGGTCTGTGGGACGCGAGCGTCGTTGCAGGGCGGGAGAGGTTCCGTGCCGTGTCGGGACGTCTGACCCGCGAGGCATGCTGATCGCTGCCGGTGAGATCCGGCCTCTGCTTAGGCGGCCAGGGTGCCCGCTTCATCGGGCGGAGCTGGGAAAGCAAGTGCCTCGTCAAAGCGCTCGTCCTGCTGGAGGCAGTGGTAGAGCTGGCCGATCATGCGATTTAAGAGGTTGCGCTGGGCGGAGGCGTGCCAGTCTGCGTGGTTGTCGCGACGTCGCCGGTAGTGGGCCTTGGCACCCGGCGAGGCTGTGATCGCGGAGAACGCCCAGAGGTATCCGGCATGGTTGAGGCGGTTGTTTTTCACCCAGCGTCGGGTGACGCTGGACTTCTTGCCAGACGCCCGGGTGATAGGCGATGCGCCGGCGTAGGCCTTCAAGCCGCGGGCGTCGGCGAACCGCTGTCGGTCGTCCCCAATCTCGGCAAGTACCCGGGCGCCGAGCTGGGTGCCGAGGCCGGGGAAGCTGAGGATGATCTCAGCGTCCGGGTGCTGCGGGAATGCCTCTTCGACCGCCTCAGCGAGGCTGTCAGCGGCGGTGCAGGCGGCCTCCAGCTGAATCAGGAGAGCAAGCATCTGCTTACCGAGTGCGTCCTCGACCAGCTGCGGCTGGCGGGCCCATGCGGCTCGGAAGACCTTGCGGAACCGCTCGGTGTCGGCGGCGATGCCTCGCTGACGACCGGCCCGTTTGAGCGCCGTCTGTAACTGTGTGCGCGTGAGACGAGCGGCCATGGCCGGCGTCGGGGCCAGCTTGAGGAGCTGGTGGGCCTCGGGTCGGCAGAGCCCGTTCTTCCAGGATTCGACGGCCGTGAGAGCGGCCGGGTAGTACTCGCGCAGCAGGGAGCGGAACTGGTTGGCGATCTGCTGGCGGTTCCAGGTCGCGTCCTGCTGAGCGCGGGCGAGGACGGCGACGGCGCGGGCCAGATCGCTGTCCTGCGGAAGCGGCCGGTGAGCGTGCATGTCGGTCCGCAGCACGTTGGCCAGGACCAGAGCGTCGCCCGGGTCGGACTTCTTGCGCGAGACGGAATGCCGGTCTCGGTAGCGCGCCGCGGCCATCGGGTTGATCGCGAACACCGGTCGTTTGCCGGTCCGCGGAACCGAGACCAGCAGGCCTCGGGATGTCTCGATCGCGACCGGGATCGGGGCCTCCTCCGTGTCGCCGTACTCAGCGAGCAGATCCAGCAAGATCTTGTAGCCAGCGGCGTCATCGGTGATATGGAGCTTGGCCACCAACTGCCCGCTGTCGTCGACCAGGGCGACGTCGTGCGTCTTCTCCGCCCAGTCGATGCCGCAGTAGATCAAGATCTTCCCCTCTCCTGTGCTCGGGTGTTCGTACTGGTCACGAGCTCATGCGGAACCACGCAGCGACCTAATCCAAGGACTCGACACGATGGTCGGTCCGCCACCTCAGCAGCTGTTCGTGGCACCAGCTCACTGCATGGGCCCCGGTCTGCGTTGGAGCTGAAGCGGCTCGGGCATCACGAGGGGTCACCATGCAGCGGGCTCGCACCACAGACGCTAACGAGTGGTCAAGCGGGCAGTGACGATGGTGGCAGTCACGAGAGCGTCGGACGTCACCGCTCTGGATATAGGGATCAAGTCCCAGGACGATTCAAGGCCTCAGCCCGACACTCACGTGACCGCCACCGTGACCGCCCTGGTTGGTCGAACAGCCAGGACGGACGCCTCTCGGGGCTGTCGCTAACACCGGATTAGGACGGCTCCGACGCCGTGATCACACCAGCCACACCAAGGTCATGTCAGCGCGCAGTGGCTGTTCGTTGAGTCGGCCGTTTCACTGCACCCCTCACCGCATGGCCCTGCTGGCGAGCGGAGTTGGGGGGTGGGGTCACGGATACTAAATCCAGTCCCGGGCGGGATGCCGGGGACCTTCCCACCCACCCCCCATGGTCGCGAGTCCCCTACGATCTCCGTCCGACCCATCACGCCGCACCGTATCCCGAGCCACTGACAACACGGCCGTCCAGGGTGAGAGCCATGAGGGGCCCTACGGTTCAGCCGACCCAGCAACATAGCCGCATACCCCATGACCAGCACTTACGGGACAACACTTAGGCATCATCCGAGGTGAAGCCCTTCGTAGCCGCCGGTCGGACGCCGGACTTTTTGCATCGAAGTTGCCCATCCAGGCCGCATGGCGGGGCTCAGCCACATTTCCGGCGGTGGCCCAGTGCACAGGCGTGGTCCTGCGGCTGGGCAGGTGGAGCAGTGCGGCTGCGTGTGGCGGGCGGGGGTGGTGGGATCGGCGGGCGAGGGATCCCTTTGGCTGTGACGAGTCGGCGCTTCTGGCGTGTTCCGGAGCGGCTGCCGACCGGGTGGCGGCGGCCCGTGCTGTTGCGGCGCGAGCCGCCGATGCGGGGGATCTGGTGGCGGGTCGGCGCGGGTTCGTCGGGGCAGCGTGTCACGTCCTTGCCGACACGTCCGGCAGTTCGTTCTCTCTTGCCCCGACCACATGGGCTCGGCACCCTGGCAGGCCGGGAGTTCGTCAAAGAAGGCGCCCGTGAAGTCAGCCGCCACCAGGACCATGGGCCGTTCCCGTCTCGCGTCGGGCACGCCGTTCCGGCACATCCGCAGGCCCCTTCCCGTCGGCGCCTGCCCGGCCGCCCGCCGGTCATGCCCTGAGCAGCGGCATCAGGGCCCGGCAGAAGTACGCCGAGCCGTAGTTCTGCGGGTGGAATTGCCTGGGACCGCGCACTGACACCGTGATCGACTGTCGCCTGCCGCAGGGGCGCCCTACCGCCCCGGCGGCCGGAAGGAAGCGCGTCCGTGCCCGAACGGGACGGTCGCACGCACGAAGGAGAGACATGCTGGTCCGCAAGTTCAAGGCGGCCGCGGTCGCGGCCACTGCGGTCGCGAGCGTCGCGGTGATGGCCACACCGGCCCAGGCGGGGGCGGCCTACTGCTCGTACGGAGGCGGCGTCTACCTCTGCGAATACTCGCCGACCACCCGCGTACTGCCCAACGGCACGAAGCAGGACTTCGTCGTCGGCACCGACCGCGCGGTGTGGACCCGCTGGACGGACTCCGACGGGGACTGGTCGCGGTGGATGTCCATGGGCGGCAAGGCGTACAGCAAGGTGTACACCTACGACTACGACACCAGCGACCCCTGGTCCTTCCGAATGTTCTACTACGACCAGCAGACGGAGTACTGGGGCCGCAACCGCGACCACGACGGCAACTGGTCCGGGTGGATCCACTACGACACCCCGCTCAACGGCTGACCACCACGAGCCGGCCGCATGACCCCAGGGGCCCGGCCGGAGCTTCCCCGTCCCCGCCCGGCTCAACGACGGGCGAGGGGGCGTGTCATGCCCAGTCGACGCCATGTTGGCATTGAGGGTAACCCGGTGCGGTTGCTATGGGCCGGGCGAGTGCGCATCAACGCGGGGGAAATCCTCCCCGCACTCTGGGACGACGCCACATCCGGCGCCTCGACGGTCCGGCCGTACATCGCGATGACGGGGCGCCGCCATGGCAACGCCCCGTCAGTTCTTGCGGATCTCTCCGGCGTCATTCGCCAGCTGACGACCTCTGGCTGATCGCTCGGCGGCGACCTTGTTCTACTTCAACCCTGAGGTCGTAGTAGGCGCGCACAGACCTGCGCGCTTCGCGCAAGATGCTTGGCGCCTTCTTGAAGATCAAGAAGAGGATTCCGAGAGCAGTAGCGGCGACAGCCGCCCAACCCGAGACGTTCATGTTGGCCCGAGAACCTTCCTGCTTCGGTCGGGCCAGATGCGGGGCGCGCTCGGCCCGACCACACGTGTGGTCGAAACCAGAGCCGCCCGACGGCAACCAACTAAAGGTCGCGCGAATCTGAGAGGTGAAGAGAACTTTCCGATTCGTCTGCCAATTTCCCGGCCCGCGGATTGGACGTCGGATCCTGCCCCGCGGGTGCAAGGGGCGTTGCCGCCCTCGCCAAGAAGGGCCGACGTTGGCCCTTCCCGGACGCAAGCTAGCACCATGCTTCGATCGAACGCCAACGACTCAGGTCAGCGGCCTGCAACTGCACCTGAAAAGGAGGTGACATGGCCGGACGAGGCCCCGCCCCGAAGGACCCAGCCAAGCGGCGCCGGTGCAACACGGGAAGCCTGAGACGGTCGGCTGAAAGTAGCCATCCAGAGGGTTCCTGGATGAGCGATTGGGCGCATTACGAAGGCAGCTGGGGCCGAGGCCGATTCGTAGACGGCCCGGTAGGAGCCGGGCACGGGGTCTGTCAGCCCTCGTTCTCGCGCGGCCGCGGTGTCTGGGCAGGCCAAGCGGCGATGCAGACCAGAAGCCGTTACATGCAGGTTGCTACGGCTTGCGAACGGCCACCGAAACGGCACTGACGTTGCGCACGCACCCCAGGAAGCTCCGTGAGGTCAGACACCGGAGCGGACGGGTTTCTGCTGCGACTCCAGGAGTCGAGCGCGGCACTCCTGGCAGAGGGGTTTCTCTGGGGGTGCAGCCGTTGTGTACGTAGAGCCGGCGGTCGTCGCAGCTCAGCGCCGGTAGGAGCGAGGCTAGGCGGTACGACAGGTGTGGCGGTATCGCCAGTTGGAGTGTTGACGATGGAGTGTGGGCGTTGACTGGGCGATGAGAGCACTGACGTGCGCGGGTCGCGTAGATCGCACCGGGCGCGAGGGGGCTCGTCGGCCGCTGAGGCCGATGCCTGAGGCGAACCCCGATGCTTCGCCCCCGGTCTCCGACGCGCTCTCAGTGGCAGGCGGGGTCTCAGGCGCTCGTCTGCGTGATGCGTTCACGGACGGCCGCACGGTCGATGCCGAGCTGCTCGATCAGCTCTGCCGCGGGATCCGGCCGCTCGCAGTCAAGGATCGCGAGCAGTAGGTGTTCCGGGGTGATGCGCCGGCTGCCGGCCTTCTTCACCTCGGCGAGGGCTCGCGGGAGGACCGAGCGGGCACCGGAGGTGAAGGGGGTGCGCTTGCGTGAGGCGGGGATCGGCGGGCGGTCGACGCCCTGGATGTCGATGCCGATTGAGGCCAGTGCGGCCTGGTCCAGGGCGTCGAGGGCCATATGTGCGGCTTCGAGGTCGGTGCCGAGGGATCGGACGGCGACCGAGCCGGGCTCGTGGAGGATCCCCAGGAGGAGGTGCTCGGTGCCGATGCGGCGATCGCCGCGCAGCCGGGCTTCTTCCAGAGCGCGGGTGACCACCGTGCGGGCGCCTGCTGCGAATTGTTCGAACACTGTCGTCTCACTTCCCGTGTTTGGCGTGTGCGGATTGTCGTGACACGCCGAGGGCGTCCCCGATCTGTTCCCAGGACCATCCCTGCTGCCTGGCGCGGGCCACCGCTGCCGTTTCGACCTGCTCGGCAAGTCGGTGCAGGGCGCCCACCGCCCGTAGCCCAACGGCGGGGTCGTGTGACCTGAGGCGCTCTGCGAGATCTCCCGTTTCCATGCCTGTCAGTTTGGGTTGACACCCACACGCCTGTCAATCCAGACTGACAGGCATCCGCTTGTCAGTCCAGGCTGACAGGACTGCGGACGAGACGTGGTGCTGCCGTGCGCCGCTCCCCGTGAACTCACCAGAGGAGATCTGTGATGACTGCTGACGTCGTGATCGTCGGCGGGGGCCCGAACGGGCTTCTGCTGGCCTGCGAGCTGCGCCTGGCGGGTGTGCGTCCGATGGTGTTGGAGCGGCTGCCCGAGCGCAGTGCGCTTTCCAAGGCCAACGGTCTCGTCGGACGGGTCGTCCAAGCGCTGGATCTCCGCGGCCTGTACACGCGGCTCGCCGATCGTGTGGGCCCTCCGGAGCCGTCGCCCTTCTACCAGTTCAGCGGCATTCCGCTGGACCTGCGCGGGCTTCACGGCAACCCGATGCACGTTCTGCAGGTGCCGCAGGCGCGCATCGAGCAGGTACTCGACGAGCGGGCCCGAGAGCTCGGCGTCGAGATCCGTCGCGGTCATGAGGTGACCGCGCTGGACCAGGACGACGATGCCGTGACCCTTGACGTCCATGGCCCCGAAGGCGCCTACCGGATGCGCACCCGCTACCTGGTCGGAGCCGACGGCGGGCACAGTCTGGTGCGCAAGCAGGCCGGCATCGCCTTCCCCGGCACCACTGACGAGACCTTCGTCTCCCGCGCGGGACATGCCGTCATCCCAGACGCACTGCTGGCTCCCGGGACGGGCGAACTCGATCTGCCCGGCCTGGGCATGCGCCTTCGGCCGTACGCCCACAACCGCCTGCCCGCTGGCGTGTTCTCGTTCGCGATGATGCCCCCAGGCTCGGGCGTCCACCTCGTCGCGGTCTTCGAGTGGGACCGGCCGCCCGTCGACGAGAACACCCCGATGACCTTCGACGAACTCCAGGACAGCGTGCGCCGTGTCCTCGGCACAGACCTCCCGATGCACCTGCCCGCCGCCCCAGGACCTCACCTCCTCCGCCGGGTCACCGGTATCAACTCACGGCAGGCCGAGACCTACCGTGCCGGCCGCGTCCTCCTGCTGGGCGACGCCGCGCACGTGCACTCCGCGGTCGGCGGGCCTGGACTGAACCTGGGCATGCAGGACGCGATGAATCTCGGCTGGAAGCTCGCTGCCGAGGTCCAAGGCTGGGCACCACCGGGCCTGCTGGACACCTACGAGACCGAGCGGGCACCCGCCAGCCGGCGAGTCCTCATGCAGACCCGCACACAGATGGCCCTGATGCGTCCGGGCGACGACATCACCGCCACGCGTGACCTGATCGCTGAACTGCTCGACGACGAGAGCAACCGCCGCCGCGTCGCAGCGCTCCTGGCCGGAACCGACATCGGGTACGACATGGGCCACGACGCCTCGCACCCGCTGCTCGGGCAATGGCTTCCCGACCTTCAGACGCTCATCGCCGCCGATCGGACACCGATCACCGAACGGCTACAGGCTGCCCGCCCAGTGCTTGTGGACTACAGCGAGGACTCCGCAATAGCCGCCACCGCTGCGGGATGGAAAGACCGGGTCGACGTCGTCGCCGTCCGGCCCGGCGACGCGTCTCTCCCGACCTCTGCCGTCCTCATCCGCCCTGACGGATACATCGCCTGGGCCGCAGCCACCGACTCGCAAGAACAGCCAGCACACCATGGCTTGCGCGAGGCGCTGACCACCTGGTTCGGCGCGGCACGCTGAACCAGGACCGACAAACAGATCCGCCGAGTTCGACCTACTCGGCCTGCGCAGGTCACCGAGCGGAAGCCACTGCTGCGCATCGGAGTCGGCCCATCCGAAGCTGGGGCTAGCCGGAGGAAGAAGGGCAACACGGAACGCCATCATGGGCTGCCAAAAATCCTGACAGCAACACCGATTTTCCGTCCCGCTCCGGTCTCGAAGCCAGTGACCAGGTCACCGCCCGGGCGAAGTCCACGAACGTGTTCGTTGACGTCGTCTGCCCCTCAGCCCTGCTGGTTGAGGGCGCGTGTCAAGTCTCGGTTGGCGGCTCGAGCTGCGTCGAGTTCGGCCTGTCGTTTCTCCAGAGCGTGGGCCAGCTCGATGTTGCTTTGTTCGAGCCGGGTGATGCGGTTGTTGAGCTCGGCGACACCAGAAGGCGGTCGCTGGGCGCTTTGAGGGTGCCCCGGACCGGCGCCGGGCGCCCCCGCCGCAAGCCCGACGCGGTCATCGCGGACAAGGCGTACTCGTCCCGGGCGATCCGCCAGGTCCTGCGCAGGAGGGGCATCCGGGCGGTGATCCCGGAGCGGGTGGACCAGAAGGCCAACCGGCTGCGGCGCGGACAGGCCGGCGGCAGACCGCCGGCCTTCGACCGTGAGCTCTACAAGGCCCGCAACGTGGTCGAACGCTGCTTCGGCCGCCTGAAGCAGTTCCGTGCGATCGCCACCCGCTTCGACAAACTCGCCGCCCGCTACAAGGCCGGAGTCCACCTCGCCGCACTCATCCTCTGGCTCCGCGAACCTCTCCAAGATCCTTTGTCAGACAGAACCTAGCCCCCGCCCGAGGCGGCGACCACCAAGGGGCTCGGGGCGAGCATTCGCCCCGAGCCCCTCATTCATTCAACTCCGACTCCCTTGGAGGCAGTCGTGATCCATGTCTTCACCGGTCCCACGCTGGCACCCTCGGAGGTCGCCCTCGGCACCCCACAGCTGCGGGTTCTGCCACCTGCGCGGCACGGAGATCTTGACGACCCCGCGATCGAGACCGGTCACACGGTCGTCCTCATCGATGGGGTGTACCACCAGGCCCCCGCACTGCGACACAAGGAGATCCGTGCCGCGATCGCGCAGGGTGTGCGGGTCATCGGCGCCCTGCGGGCAGCGGAATTACACGGCCACGGGATGATCGGGCCGGGCCGGATCTATGGTGCCTACCGGCGTGGTGCGCTGACCGGGGACGACGAGGTCGCCGTGGGACAGGCCCCTGACGGCGACCTGCACGCGCACACCTGGCCACTGGTGAACATCCGCCACATCCTCCAATCCGCCGAGCGTGAGTCGCAGCGATCTTGATCTGGACGCGCCTTCGGGAAACCGAAGACGCTCGCTCGCCAGAGGAGTCCTGACTCAGGACCCGGACGAGGCGTCGACTGCCCTCACCCGGCAGTCCGAGCACCTTCCGGACCTCTTCGCGACGAACAGATGCCGATAGACCGTCACCTGGCTCCGAGGGATGCCACAGAGCGTCGCCTCATCCGTCAGGGCGTGCTCCAGGGCCGAGCCACCTGTCTCCAGGCATGCCGCGAAGCTCGTCGGCGCGAGCCCGAACGTGAACCTGAAGGACCGGAGGCGGTGACCAAGCTGCGGCATGGCCACCACCCTCGCACGTGGCCCGGTCAGCGTGAAGTCAAAGAGACAGGCCCTAGCTAGGTGCGGGCTCCGGAAGACGTCCGATATGGGTCGGGGCATGTCGGAGGGGCGTGCGAAGGAGATGACTTCCCGGACGGTGAACAAGGAGCGTGCGCGTTCGGGGGAGAGTAAGACGGCGAGCCGCAGTTCCACGCAGGGTAAGTCGGCCTAGCAGCGGGGCGGTGGACGCCTACGAGGCGGCCTGCTGGGGATCGCTGGCCTCATGGGCCCTGGACCACCCGCAGGACCCTGCCTCCGCGCAGGTGCTGGAGGCTGCCACCGACGCACGTTCGCAGTGGCTGCACGGGCACCGGGACAGCTTCGGCTTCGTCTGCCTGGTGCTGCGCCGCGCCTCGGAGTGATCGCGTAGGCCACGGACAAGCCCCGGCAACCAAGACGTCCCCCGGACCCACCGCCCCGCGATGTCCGGCCACCGCCCCGCGGCGGCCGGAAGGCGAAGAACAGATGCAACCGCCGTTCGTACCCGTGTGGTGTCGACGACCCGGACAGGCGCCGCGCCGCTACCCCGAAGCCGTCGGCAGCCGACCGCCTCGCGCTCGCTGGGCAAGCCCAAAGAGAGCTTGGGCACGGCGCGCCAGGTGTCGCCAGCGATCGCCTGGCCGGAGCCAGTCCCCGAGACTCTGGGCTTCGCAGGTTCCGGCGGTCCGCCGGAAGCGACGAGTCCATGCCGGCCGTCTTCCTCGGAGGGGTGATCAACCGCTCGTCCAGCCATGCTCCCTGTGCGCAGCGTGGGCCTCTTCCTCGCCAAGCCAATCGAGTCTGAACTGCCGGCCTCGCAGACGGAAGGTCCCTGCTGCCCAATCAGCGAGCTCCTCGTCGAGGTCCTCCGTCAAGACGATCCCGTCGTCGAATTCGGCCAACTGCTGTGCTGGGCCAACGTGAGCCAGCGCCCACTCGGGAAGCTCCTTGGGATTCACCCACCGCCTTCGCCAGAAGGGCCCTTCCCTCCACCACCAGGTGGTGACCCGGATGACGAGCAGGCCGATCTGTTCGTCGCCATCCATGAGACGAGCAGCCGCATGGCGATACGGGTCAAGTCGGGCGTCGGTCGGCGGCTCCGGCCGCTCACGTCTGAGCACACCCCTCATTTTCGTTGCCCCGCCACCACGGGTTCAAGAATCCCAGCGCCGGCGCCGCGCGGCATGCCCTTGCACCTTGCGGCGGTTGTGGGCAGTGCAGCAGCCCGGAAATCGACGAACCCCCGGGGGCCTCCGCCCGGGGGTCGTCTTGCCATGTCTCTCCGGAGCTGGGAACGCGCAGGCACGGGCAGGATGACAGTCATTCAGGCCCCGCCGAATGCGCCACGCGGGGCCGTGGTCGACGGCAACCGCGGTCATCCCAGGTGGGGGTGGCTGAGCACGCAGCTGGCCGGGATGGACGATCCGATGCTCAAAAGTGGGGCACTGGACGTCGCAGCGTCTGCGGGGCGCAGGGCCGGGCTCAGGATCGCTGGGACTGGTGACTACGCTCTGCGGCATGACGGGATCAACAACGGTGATTGCCCAGTGCAGGGCCTCGCTCGGGGAGGCGCCGCGCCGCTTCTCCTGGTTCGACAAGTTCAGATACCTGCGCATACCCAGGTCCGACTGGGTAGAGCGTGAGGATCCGCTGGCGGAGATCTTGAAGGCCCAGGACGTGCTGCTGGCCGAGGGCCGCCTGGTCTGGGGCGCCATCGTGCAAGCGAACACCGATCTGTTCGTACGCGGCTGGCACGACCTCCCGGCTGCCGTGATCTACAGCCCCGACACCGCAGTGTTCGACGACAGCCCTGACCTGCTTCTCGACATCGCGCGGAAGCTGTACCGATTGAAGGGGACCCGGCAGCAAGATCCGGAACTCGCCGCGTTCTCGCGCATGCTCGCCAGCGAGATGGACCGGGAGATGCGGTTGGAAGTCCCCCGGCGGCTCACCGGCAGTGCCGCCGTCTACTGCACCGACATCATCGTTGCCCGCAGGCATCTCCCAGGCCGGGCACTGAGCGAGTCGATCTTCCCTCTGCTCATCGCTCCGGAACACACCTCGATGACGATGATGCTGCCGAGCCGCTTCTGGCCGACGTCCACCTGACGACACAATCAAGATCGGGGTGTGGCCGCTCCTGAGCATCGAAGCCGTCCATCGGGGCCACCCATCGCGCTCCCCAGGTCACCTCGTCGCCCAGAGCCAGAACGTCGGTGAGGAGTTCGAGGAGTTTGGGCTCGTCGTTGGCGACGCGCCGTGACAGCAGCCGGCGGCCGCTCTCGTCGATCGCGACGCAGTGGTGGTGGGTCTTGCCTGCGTCGATGCCGGCCCAGATCGCGGCCATGTGGTGCCTCCGTGCGGTGGGGTTTGCTGGTGCCTCCCGACGGACGACCTCGCTGTCGATTCCCTACAGAGCGATCATTCGCAATTCCTAATTGGCAGCCGAGTCGTCGTGGGGCGTCGGGCGGCCAATCAATGGAAGCCACAATCGGCAGAACCTTGAAAACCACACCCGACGCCCCTGGGTGGGCCAACCATACGAAGGGCTCGCCCGGTCCCGCAGACAACGTAGGGAACCTTGACCGCCCAGGTCAGCCCGTATGCGGACCATTGGAGGGGTCCTCACCGCCCGGCCGCTCCGGGCTTTCAGGGTCGTTCGGGGCGAACTGCTCGGAGATGTTGTTCCACATGAAGTTGTCCTGCCAGTCCGGCGCCGCACCGGCCCAGCCGAGCAGAGCCCCGAGGACCTTCTCCTGGGAGATCGTCTGCGTCTGGAAGTGCAGCTCGGGCACGCCGTCCCGGTATTCGAGCTGGAAGGTGTTGTTCTCGCGGAGCAAGACCTGGATGTACCAGCTTCCGGGCCGTTCCGCGTCCAGCCGCTCCAAGACCAGGTGAGAGTTCCCGCGTTGCAGGTCGGCCAGCATCTTCCCGATGGCCGGCTTGGAGGACCCCTTCACTGCGTGGCCGCGTTCGTTGGTCGCAATCAGCATGACCCGATCATTCGGTAAGGTTCTGACACCGCTCAGCGGGGCCCTGACCTCGTCAGTCAAGGTTTGAGAGCACGGACACCGTGCACTCGACCTGTCCAGTGACCACTGGACTTGTCGTGGGTGTGTATGCCACTTGGCGAGCAGAGCGTGCCCGGCAGGGGCGACCTGGGCTGTTCCTCCGAAAACCTGACCTTGGACTCGGCAGCGGAACCTACGCTGGGACCCCCTTCAGACCACCCAGGAGCAGCGTGCCGCCGTTCGTCTACCAGATCACCAAGTACGACCCCGCCCACCGTGACGCCCGTGGTTACTACACCGGTGCCGAGGACACGGTCAGTGACCACGGGCCGGTCGAGGAGGCTTACTTGGTGGCGATCGCCGCCTTCGCGGAGGCGGCGGGCATTGACCAGCTGGAGATTCGCGAGCCACAGCTCGGAGGCTTCGTCCACTTCGGCCTGGAGCCACCGGTAGACGGCTACGGCCTGGTCGGCCTGTTCCCGGCCGGCCAGGCCGGGTTCCACGACGGCGCTCTGGTGCCGATTGCCGTCGGCCTGGAACTCGTCCGGGCCATGCTCCGCGACAACGGCGCCTGGTGCCGACTGGAGGCAGGGGAAGCGTTCGCTGTACACGTCGGCTGGGACCAGTACCTCTACATCGGCAGCGACCAGCCCTGCGAAACCGCACTGGCCCGCACTCGCGCGCTCGGCCTGTTCCCGGAACGCCTGGACGCATCGCCGTACGACTTCGCCCCCGACGACCCCGCGTACGTGCAGCGGCCCGCCGACGCCGACTTCTGGGCCCGCGCGCGCTGGACCGTCAGTAACCACCGCGCGGTGTTCCTGGAGGAGGTCTTCGCCGACAACGCCTCCCGGTGGCACCGCCTGACCCGAGACAACATCGAGACGGTTCGCTCCCAGCTGGCCCCACGCGCGCGGCTGGCGATCCGGCCGGACCTGCTCACCGACGTCGACACGGCCGTGGCCGCTCTGCCCGACGAAGGCCTCGTGGAGATCGTCCGGGAGGACGAGGACGGGAAGATCACGAGCGCGGTCGTCGATGAGACCCAGTTCGAGGCACTGACCTCCCAGCTAGCCGGCGCGCGTGCCGCCGGCGTCGTGTCCATGTACGCCGGTGAAGATCTCCCGCTGTTCACCGCCGTGCTGCCCGACAGCGACGGCGTGCTGCGCGCTCGCTGGCAGACCGAGCCGACGCCCAGCGACCGGGACTGGGCGTTCCTGAAGTCCCTTCGGCGCGGCCAGATCGTCACGGGCACAGTGACGGTCATCGCCGGCTTTGGCGTCACCTTCGTGGACATCGGCGGCTTCACCGCGATGATCAACATCCCGGAGTTGTCCTGGCGCCCGTTCGATTACCCGTCCGAGGTCGTCAGCGTCGGCCAGGAGGTCACAGCCGAGGTCCTCGACGTCGACATGGTCCGGGAACGGGTACCACTGTCGCTCCGAGCAGTGCAGGAAGACCCCTGGCCGCAGGTAGCGCAGAGGATCGGCGAGGTGGTCACCGGGCCGGTCACCAAGATCGTGCCGTTCGGCGTCTTCGTCCGCATAGAGGACCGAAACGACGGCTTCCAGGGGCTCGTACGCACCCACGAGCTGGATGAATCGTGCGGAGACGTCGTTGAGGTCGGCGACATCCTCACTGTGAAGATCATCGACGTCGACGTTACGCGCCGTCGTATCGTCCTGTCACATGTCCGGGCTCTTACCTCGGCTGCAGAAGGTCAGCCGCGTGACTGACGACGCTCAGAATCCGGTGCAGGCCGAGTTGAGCCTGATCACGTAGAGCTACTTGTCACTTCGCGGCAGCCTCGGGAGTAGTACAGGGCCGTGTCGGCTGCTTCCCGGAACGACCGCCACCAGGCGTCGAGCGCCTCATGGATCTCCTCCTCCCACTCGGCGGGCAGTTCGGGCGGTCGCGCGGAAAGGGTTTGCCACTGGGGCGCACGGCGACGATGATCCCCTCGTGACGACCAGAAAGGGCCATGCCTTCTAGCCCCGCATCCCTCTCCACCGCTCGTGCACCGCCGACCGCCGCTCACCGCAGCGCCCTAACGCCGTGACCGCCCGCCCAGGAGAGCCCGCCCGTGCGCAAGACTGCCCTTGTTCCCTACGCTCACCTACCCCGAGCTCACCACGACCACCACGTCCTGACCAGTACCGTCGACGTATTCGGTGTCGCCCACTGGCTGCTCGCCGAACACGTTCCGCAGCCCGGCAGGGATGCCCGGGTCTTCGACGCCCCGGTCGTGTCCGTCCATCCGGACGGCGCCGTCGAACTCACCGAGCTGCGCGCCGTCCGGGCCCGCTGGCCGCATCTGGACCGCCTGCCCGACGGCGGATTCGTCGTCGCTGCGTCTCGCGCCCGTCGGTACGAGGACGGGAACCAGGTCCAGCTCTTCGACGGACTCGGCCAGGAGACCTCGTCCTTCTCCGTCGGAGACGCCATTGAGCACCTGCTCGTGGACGAGGCCGGCCACATCTGGGTGGGGCACTTCGACGAGAACCCGTCCGGAATCCGCCGCTGGAGCACCACAGGCCACCCCATGTGGACGTCGGACAGTGCCGACATCCCGGTCTCTTCGACTGCTACGCCCTGAACGTGTCGGGCACCACCGCCTGGGCCTGCACCTACACCGACTTCCCGCTCGCTGAGATACGCCCCAACCGACGCGAACAGCCCGTGAGGGTCTGGACGAACCAGATACGGGGCGCCAAGGCAGTGGCTGTCCACGGAGATCAGGTGGCCTTCTACGGCGGCTACAGCGAAGAGCAGGACCGACTCGCTCACGGCAAGCTCACCGAATCGTCGGTCGAGCCAACGGACGTCGGCCTGCTCACCCTCCCTCATGGCACCGCCCAGGGCCGCCGACGGGTCATCGGCCGCGGAAGCAGGATCTACGTCCAGGCCGAGCCGTTCACATCGTGGGGCATGCTCGACCTCAGCAGCTGATACCCGACGCTGGCGGGGCACATCAGCGAGGGGCAGATGGTCTTCGACCGGTTAATCGAAATCTCCGATGCGCAGGTGCCCGGCGCTCCTGTGCTGCGCTGAGTCCTCGACGCCGCAGCGGGGCCACGTCCGAGGCACCGTTCCGCTGGTCGACACGAGCAGGCGGGCCAGCTTGCGCCCGGCGTCACCGTCGGGCCGAATCTGTGCATCGGAGTTGTCCATCCGGGCCAGGTACAGCGCTCAGTCACAGTTGTGACTGTGCGCGATAGTTGGCGCTTGAGCACGCTAGGTGGCGGCTATGCGCGATATATGGCCCGCGCGTAAGCGGCACAGGCGCGCTGAGCGGGGGGTTTCTGGGTTTGCGATGGTCTGCGGCATGCGGCGCCCTCACTGCCAGGTGGTTTCACGTCGTCCGAATCGCGCATGATCGAGCCTCTGTGGATTGACGGTGGGATGGTGTGGTGTGGGGGACTGGCGGACCGATCCGACGTTCGCGATGTGTCGGGCGCTGACGGAAGGGGCGGATCTGGCCTCGTTCGCGGGAGGCCCGTTCGACATCCGGGCTGTCGTGGCGACCATCCGGCCCGGGACCTTCGACGGAGCCGTCCTCGACGACCTTCCCTGGGGAAACTTCCCTCACGGGGAGAACGCCCGGGAGGCCGTTCGCCTGCTGCGCACCGGAGACGGGTCGGCACGTAACGCGATGGATGTGCTGATCGGCATGTGCGCCGACGACAGCCGGGCCGCCGCCGTTCTCGCCGTCCCATTCCTGATCCGGATCGCCAACGACCCCCACCATCGAAACCGCGCCGACGCCCTCGGCGGTCTCGCCGCCCCGGCCCGCGCCCGTTACCTCGGTGTCGCCTCCCGCGACGAACTCCTCCTTCACCGCTCCGGCCACCAGCGCGACGGATACGACGACTACGGCGTCGAGGTGACCGGCTACCCTGCGGGCTGGTCGGTGGCCGCCGCCCGAGCTGCGATCACCGCCGGAGCCCCCTTGCTCCTGCCTCTCCTCGACGACTCCGACCCGGCCATGCGCATCGACGCCTCCTACGCTCTCGCCACCGCGGCCGACCCCGGGCATACGGTCCGAAGCGCCTTCGCCACCCGGTTCGCTAAGGAGCAGGACCTCATGGTCCGGGCCGCCTTGGTTCTCGCCACCGCAGAGACCACACGTGCCCACCCGCACCAGCCGGACACCGCGTGGATCCGCGAGCTGTGGCAAGACCGGACCATGGCCCCCGAAGTCCGCTTGACTGCCGCGATCGGCTGGCTCTGCCTCACCGACGAACCCGCTCCCGATGCCCTGCACACCACCGTCGACGCCCTGGCCACCGAAGAACGCGCCCGTGCCATGGACGTCCTGCCCTGGATGGCCGCCGCCGGACGCGGTGAGCCGGGGCTCCTGCGCTGCGTCCGCCGCATGCTCCACCCGGAAGAGCCCGAACCGTCCGACGACCCCTGGACCTGACAGCCCTGAGCGACGAGCGGCCGGCCCTCGACCACGCCGCCCGCGCACCTGCCCGCGTTCTGTGCATCGCAGTTGTCCGTCGGAGCCAACTAACACGCACGGTCACAGCGCGATTGTGACTGAGCGCTTCAGGTGGCGAGCTACGCCAACCGAAGCGCTCAGCGTGGAGGCACTGCTTCAACACCCTGGTGAGGGGGCGCCAACATCGAGTTCTCCATGCCGACTAGCTAGTCCGGGGGGCGGCCGTGACGGTGGAGGCCCGGTGTAGGCCGACCAGCGTGCGTACGGCAGGGGGAAGCCAGTCCGCCGGATCCAGTTCGTCGGCAGCGTCGATCCTGCGCAGGATCTCCGTCGGGGACGGCCTGCGCGCCGGGTCCTGACTGAGGCAGGCGATCGCCACGGCCGCGAGGTCGGCGGGCAGCAGCCGCGCCGCGCCTTCGGGCACCGTGCCGTGGGAGCCTCCGGCCGCGCCCCCCGCGTGGCACAGCACCATGCCGAACGCGTAGGTGTCGACGGCGGTGGTCAGGGGCCCGCCCGTCAGTTGCTCAGGCGCCAGGAAGCCCCGGGTGCCGATGACGAAGTCGGTACGCGTGAGTGCGGTCGCGTCCGTGCCCCGCGCGATACCGAAGTCGATCACGCGGGGGCCCTCGGCTGCGATGAGGATATTGCCCGGCTTGAGGTCCCGGTGGACGATGCCGCAAGCGTGGATGGCCTCCAGGGCCTCGGCGACGCCGAGGGCCAGCGCCCGCAGCGTGGGCGCTGGCAGCGGGCCGTGGAGCTCAAGCACCTGCTGGAGGGAGGGGCCCGGGACGTACTCCGTGACGAGCCATGGCCGCGCGTCGTCGGGGCCCGCGTCGACCACCGGTGCGGTGTGGAACCCGCTGACCCGCCGCGCTGCGTCGACCTCCCGGGCGAAACGGCGGCGGAACGTTGGATCACCGACGAGTTCCTCCCGTACGACCTTCACGGCGACCTGTCGGGCCCCGGGGGATCGGCCGAGATAGACGGTGCCCATGCCGCCCTGGCCGAGGCGGGCCGTCAGCCGGTAGCGGCCCACCTGGCGCGGGTCGTCCGCGCGCAGCGGCTCGTGGGTGAGCGGCACCGGCTCACGCATCGGCCTCGGAGTCGCCGGGACGGGTGTGAGGGCCGCGATCTGCCGGGCGTCGTCCGCCTCGGCGAGCCGGTGGATGCTCGCTGCCTTTGCCTCGGCCTCCGCCCGGATGATCGCGGCTTGCTTCTCGCCCTCGGCGCGCAGGATTTCGGACTGGCGGACACCTTCGGCCTGGAGGATCGCGGCGCGCTTGTCGCGGTCGGCGCGCATCTGCTTCTCCATCGAGTCCTGGATGGAGGTGGGCGGCTCGATGGCCTTGAGCTCGACGCGGTTGACGCGGATGCCCCACTTGCCGGTGGCCTCGTCGAGAACTCCGCGCAGGGCGGCGTTGATCTCCTCGCGGGAGGTGAGGGTCCGTTCCAGGTCCATGCCGCCGATGATGTTGCGGAGCGTGGTGACGGTGAGCTGCTCGATGGCCTGGATGTAGCTGGCCACTTCGTACGTGGCGGCCCGGGCGTCGGTCACCTGGTAATAGACGACCGTGTCGATGTTGACGACCAGGTTGTCCTGGGTGATCACCGGCTGCGGCGCGAACGGCACGACCTGCTCGCGGAGGTCGATCCGGTTCCGGACCCGGTCGAAGGGCGGGAACACCAGACTGACTCCGGGCACTAGCACGCGGGCGAACCGCCCGTAGCGCTCCACGACGACGGCCGACCCCTCGCGGACGGTCCGCACGCAGAGGGCGCCTAGGCCCACCAGCAAGAACAGGCCCACCAACGACAGTTGCACGACGCCCACAGCCCAAGCCCCCTCGGCCTCAGCACCCCCGAACGCTCAGTCTTTCAGAACTGCCCCGTGTGGCACAGACGTTGGGGACTCAAGAGGGCAGCGAGCCCCCGATCCCAAGCGCGGCGCGGCCACGCCGGAGGACATCGACCGGGCCCGCGACCTGTTTACGGAACACCTGCACCGCATCTGAGGACGGCGCGCCCGTACGGCAAGCAGCGGAAGGCCTGCCGCTCCTTGCCACGCCTCGGGGAACGGTGGCGTGCGGCGGGGGCAGCCCGGACAGCGTTCGTCACTATTGCGCAACCAACCCCTGTCGAACGTCGGCTGCATAGCCGCTCCTGCCTCGTCACCCCGCGCTCCAGGAAGCTACCGGGCCGTCATCCACCCACGTAGTCCTCGATCAGTCTGCCGATGAGCGAGAGCAGGGCGTCGGCACGGTGTCGGTCCTCACGCTGATCGCACAGGGCCTCGTAGACGGAACGCAGCCGGGCCAGGGCAGACGGGACCCCGTTTCTCACCTCATCGAGCAACTGAGTGGTGACCAAGTCCATGCACTCGGTGAACAGGCGCTGAGTGGCCGAGGCAGGAGGAGCCGGGTCCGTGGGGGCGAAACCTGAGGTCAGGTACCTCGCGGGATCCGTGAGGCTCCAACCGACCACAGCGCCATGCTGGACCAAGAGCGCAAAGTCGGGGGCAATGCCGACGCGGGCCTCCAGCGACTCGTCGAGGACATCAAGGTCTTGCAGGCAGGTCAGCACGGCGTCGCCGGGGCCGCGGCAGAGCTCCGTGGTCACGCCCAGGCGGAAGTCCCGGGTCTCGTCCGCGCGGAGACCACCCGGACGGACAAGAGGTGCGCTGGGAACGCGTGCAGCATCCTCGGCGTCGGCTGCCTCGTAAGGCAATCGGAACGCGGCGCCGAGCAGATTTCGATCGGCCGGATTGAACCTCAGCTCGTCGGGAGCGTCCCACAGCCATTCCTGGCTACCGAACGTCTCCACGAGGAAGCGCTGCCATTCGGGCACGTTTGCGTACTCCGCAATGCGCACACACTGATCCGTGAAGTCGAAGCGCGGGGTGCTGCCCAGTGGGTCGCCCGTCACCGTCGCGGTCCAGTCGCCGTCGAAGGTGAGTCTCATAGTGAATGCCGCCTCATCGAATCCGCACTGCGGGAGCCAAGTAGCCGTTCTTCGCCGGAATCCTGCCGTTCACCACGTCTGTATGGGTAACCGGCCCACCGGGGTCGGCAGGTGAGCCGCCGAGCGCCGTCGCGCCGGACTCTCCCCTTACACCGGATGGGCCGTATGCTGTGATCGCGTTGCCTGTACCGACGCCGCCACCCTCCGCCACCACGATGTCCTCGCCCTGGCGGAAGATCAGCCTTCCACTGCCCGCTGTTGAGTGGTATACAGCGTCCGGGCTCTTAAGGATCTCCAGGCCCCGCTCGTTGCTGAAGCCGTGCGTCGAATCCGCGCGGTAGTTGGCCGCCTTGTTCATCCGGTCGCCCTGGGCTCTCTTGACCACTGCGTCCGCAGTCTCGATGGCCCTTTCTCTGGCCTGCTGGGCCTTCTGCTCCTTCGTGTACTTGGGCATCAGGCCCAGCGGGTCGCACCCGCCGTGCGGGTTGTCCACGTATGAGAGGGGGTTGGGAGCGGGAGCCAGGCCGAGAGGGTCTGGGGAAGTGTAGCGGCCGGTCTCCGGGTCGTAGTGGCGGAAGTAGTTGTAGTGAAGGCCGGTCTCGGGGTCGTAGTACTGGCCGGGGAAACGAAGCGGGGTGTAGGTGCTGCTGTCGCGGGCCCAGGCGGTGGTGCCCCACAGCGTGGCCCGGGCGCGCCAGGCGATGTCGCCGGACTCGTCGATCAGTTCTGTTGGAGTGCCGACGAGGTCGGTGGCGATGGCGAAGAATCGGCGGTCGATCTCCTCCTGGCCTGGGCCGGGCGTGAGGATGCGCTCAATCTGGGCCAAGGGAACGTCGGAACGATGGTCCCAGGTGAGTGCGACCGTGTGCGGGAGATCCGGCTGGTGGCTGGTTTGTTCGCAGAGGGTCAGGCCGTCCCAGGTGAAGCGGCCCTCCTCCACCACGGTCTCGCCGTCGGCCGCCATGCGTTGCTTCGCGGTACGGCGGCCGAGGGGATCGTAGCGGTACCTCCACCGCGTTCCGTCGGGGGTGGTGACTGAGGTAAGGCGATTCTCCGTGTCCCACCCGTAGTGCCAGGTATCCGGCTTGCGGGAGAGCCAGGCCTTCTGCCTCAAGACGATCCGGCCGAGGGCGTCGTGCTCGAATCGAACACCACCTTCGCGGGTGAGGGCAGTGCCGGTATAGGTACGCGGTCCGATGGCCTCGCCGCCAGGGTGGCCGGATGGCCAGGACGCCGATGTCTGATTGCCCGCGGTGTCGTAGGCGTAGCGCTCCGTCCAGCCGTGGGCATGTACGGCGGTGACCCGGCCAGCCGGGTCAAGGTCGAAGGCGCGGGTGCCTGAGAGTCGGTCCGCAACGGATGTGAGATGGCCGTCGGCGCGGTAGGTGTAGGCGCGGCTGTTGACAGCGCTCCCACCGGCGGTGATCTGCTGCTCGGAGAGCCGTCCTGCCTCGTCCCAGGCGGAGGCCACGGTGACCATGCCGTCGAAAATGCGTGCAAGCTCCCTGCCGGCAGCATCGTGGGTGAAGTCGACACGGTGGTGGCCGGTGGTCAGACGGTTCGCCGCTCCGTCTGCGCCGTAGTCGTAGGTAGTGACGTGGCCGGTGGGGTGGTGCGGCGCGTGCGGCGGCCGAGAGGGTCATAGGCGTAGGTGAGGGGACGGCCATCCACCAACTCGGCCATCACCTTTCCCCGGCGGTCGTACTGGTAACGGAGTTGGCCATCCGGCCCGATTGCCGCCAGCAGGCGTCCGGCTGCGTCGTACGCATACGTGGTCACCCGACCGTCGACGTCCTTGGCAATCGCCTGGCCCAGCATGTCGCGCTCGAACGAGATGGTTCCACCGAGCGCGTCCACGCGGGCGGCCAGCCGCCCTGCAACGTCAAGCCGATAGGTGAGGGTGCAGCCGTCGAAGTTGGTCTCGGAGACAATGTTGTCGGCGGCGTCGTACTCGTAAGACCAATTCAGGCCTTCCGGATTGGTGACGCGGGTAAGGCGCAGGTTGGTGTCATGCTCGAACTCGTGGCGCGCGCCGTCGGGGCCGGTGCGGGACACTGGCAGGTCGAAGCGGGTGTACTCGAAGCGGGTGACCCCACCGGAGGCGTCTGTACAGGTGAGAAGGTTGCCCTCGCCGTCGTAGGTCCACGACTCCATGGCGCCGTCGGGACCGGTGCGCCGGGCGAGTTGCCCGTCGGCGTGCCACACCAGGCGCGTGACGGCGCCCGTTGGGTCCGTGATGCGGACCGGCCTGCCGAGGGCGTCCCGCTCCGTGCGGGTGATGGCTCCGGCCGGGTCGACAACCTCCGGGCAATCCCGCTGCGTTGCACACCACGCTGGTCGTGGCCCCTGCCGCGTCGGTGAGCGAGGTGAGCCGGCCAGCGTCGTCGTACGTGTAGCGGGTGGTGAAGCCGGCCGCGTCGGTGACGGCAGTGCGGTTGCCGTGCTCGTCGTACTCGTGGAGCATCAGCGAGCCGTCCGCCCCGAAGGCCTCTACTGGCAGGCCGAATCGGCCGCGCACAGTTCGCAGTTCGCTGCCGTCGGGGCGGACGGCACGAATCACCCGGCCTTCCTCGTCGTAGCAGAAGGAGGTGGTGAGACCCAGCGCGTCATTGCGCCTCAGAAGGTTGCCTCGCGCGTCGTGGGTGAAGCGGGTGGTATTGCCGAGGGGGTCGGTGACGGCCAAGAGGCGGCAGCGGTGGTCGAACAGGTGGTGGGTCGCGTGTCCGTCTTCGGTGGTGAGCGTGGTGGTGTGGAGTCCCGTTTCCGGGTGCGGCTCGGAGTACGTCAGGGCGATTTGAATGTGGCCGGCCTCGCCGCCCTCTGCCACGACGCGGTCGCGTTCGTCGTAGGTGTAGTCGTAGCGGCTTCCGTTGGAGTCGATCCAGGCGGTGACGCGGCGGCGCTCGCCGTAGACAAAGGAAGTGATGGCGCCTGACGGCTTGGTGACCGTGGTGAGGTTGTCAGCCTCATATCCGTAGCTCATCAAGGGCAGGTCAGCGCCGCCGTTGGGAGCACCGGACAAGGACAGGCCAGTGACCAGACCGTTGACCACGGACAGTTTTAGGTAGTGGCCCGCCGAGTGCACCAGACCCGAAGAGCGCATGTGCGACATCGAGGGAGATGCAGCCACCGCCATCACTTCCCTTGTCGCAGGCCGAGGCGCGCACGTACCCCACCCCATAAGGGAATCGCTGGCCTGGCTCCTCGCCCCCAGTTCGCCAGAAGCCGCTTCCTCTTGCATTCCATCAGGCAGGAACTCCCCGCCAGCGAGCGCCCCGAAGAAGACCAGAAAATGGACCAGTCCGCATTCCTAAACCACGTCTACCTATCTGTCGTCAACCGGTGGCTTGTGCGCCACGACGAGAACGGCCGGCAGAAGGAACGCTTCAACCCCATCCTCGCCATCATCAACAACTCCTCCACGCACTGGAGGTACTACCGGCCACGTGACAAGGGGCTGATCATCTCCGACAATCTGCTGTGCTTCTCCGGCGTAGCCCCTGGCTACACCCCCGAAGTGCCCCCCGCGCTCCTCGATCACGGAGTGGGAGCCCCGATGTACAAGATGCGCCGCGCCACGGTGCCCCTCGATCCCGGCCTCGGCCTAGTCATCTCCCTCGGGCGGCGGGATCTCGGTGTTTTGGGAAGCATGGCGGCCGTGGCCGACATGCGCCTCTAAGATGATCAACTGATCATCGCTCGACGGGGGAGAAGAATTGTGAGATTTGCCTGGCAGGACACACCGGGGCAGGTTCGGGACGCGGCCACCTTCATAGGTCTGCCGAACCCCGTGCTGTGGTCCGGGCCCCCGGTCCGGGAGGGTGACCTCGCCGGCTGGATGGGCGAGGTCAAGTACTTCACCCGGATCGAGATCGACTCCGTCATCACCCTGCACAGCCGCTCCGGCACCCCCTTCGAGCTGTACGGGCGGGGCGGCGACTTCCTCAATCCGGTGCGGATGGCGCGCTACGTGCCCTGCGTGATCGAGGCGGAGAACGCCGAGGAGAACCCGAAGGTCCTCGCTCTCGCGCGCACCGCGTGGCGGGAGCACGTTGACGCCGTCGTGCAGCGCTTCGGCGCTCCCGTCCGCGTCGCGGAGGACGACGACGAGGTCCTGGAGGCGATTTGGCGCCTGGCCGGCGACGAAGGCCCGGACCTGCGCCTGTGGTTGAACGCCACGCAGGTCCTGGTCCCCGACAGCCCGCTGTACACCCGCCTGCCCGGCCGCGCGCTGATTCGCCTCGACGCGCACGCCCCGCAGGACATGGCCGGCGTGACGCCCCGCCCGGTCGACGAGGCCAACGACGTGCCGGAATGGATCCCGGACTGGTATCAGAAGCACGCGGTCGATCTGGCGCGGGCCGAGTACGAGGCGTTCGAGGACGAGGACCGGGTCGTTGACCGGGTTCGGCACGCGCTCGGCGGCGCCGTCGCCGGCGGCGGATCCGTCCTCGACCTCCTCGGGACCCTCGTCGACACGCCCTTCGAGGTCCGGCCGGAGACCGACTCGTATAGCTCGCAGCACGTGTTCCGGCACCCCGACGCCCCCCAAGGCCGACTGCCCGCCCTCCACGTGGCGCACGTGATCAGCGTCCTGGCCAACCACGAGCAGGCGGGATCCGCCCGCACCGCGCAGTCGGTGGAGCCGGGCCTGACCCTCCACCACCTCGACCTGTTCGATCCCCGGGTGCAGAACTCCCTCGGCGTCACCGGCCGGGAGGCCTGCGGGGTGTGGCGACTTACCCGCGCCGGGTTCGAGAAGTCGATCGCCGGTAAGGCGTACATGATCACCCCGGCGGACGTGCTGGAACGCCTGCGCGCCGGAGCGCTCGCCGCCGGGACCCCCGAGGAGGGTGACTAGCCGTCAGAATGACGGTATGACGAGTCATGGCGGTAGGACGGTCCAGGCGTGGCGGGCGCTGGGCGGCGGAAACGGTCGGGCATTGCGCTACCGGGGGGCGGGCGGTCTGGAGGCCCGCTGAGGATCAGGTAGGTGTACCCATCGCAATCGAGAAGCACGTTCTGGCCAGCCTCGTCTGCCTCTCCGCCAGGGATGAACCCTATCTGATGCAGGGGCGTGTGGTCACCGGCCGCGGGCGGTGACCCGCCGGGTGCGGGGGAAGCGTCCGTTCTCGCCGTCCAGCGCACCGCTGCCGACTACGCCAGACGTCCTCCCAACCGGCGCCGAGGTCATTGTCCGACGCGGCGCGGGACGAGCCGTTTGCGGCGATGGGAAGCGATCGCGACAGGACTCTGCTCTCGTCCCATATCAGCTCAGGGGCGCGCGCCACCGAGCTGCTGGGCGTCCGAAGGACCGACATTTGACTGGCCCGGTCAGCGCCTGTGGGTCGCGTCGAAGGGCACGGGCGTGAAGCGGGTGGCGCCGCTGTCGCCGGACGCCTTGCTGTGGCCGGCCCGCTACGTAGCCGGCCAACGACCTGGGGAGCGGCTGGTCTCAGGCGAACTCCGCGTGACGAGGGAGGCTTGACGGCTCCCGGTCCCAAACCGTTTGCCTTCGGTGCCCGGCGCGGTGTGCCATGTGGGCATGAGCAGAATGGCGCAGGTCATCGTGTTGGCGCGGCACGAGGACGAGGTGATGGAGCCGCTGACGCGGCCGGACGAGGCTCGCACCTGGCAGGGCTGCTTCGTACAGATCCCCTGGTTCGTAGGAGGCTGGCACATCGAGTTCGAGAAGGCGCATCGGCGCCGCGGGGTGCTCAAGGACCTGGAGTCCCTGCCCTGGAACGAGCCCGACTGCGTGCAGGTCATGCTGCACGACCAGGACGACGACCTGTTCGGTCTGTGGATGTTCCGCGACGGAGTCCTCGTCGAGGTGGGCATCCCCGGCACCCAGCGAGTTCACACCGCTGCGCCGCTGTGGGACGTGGACCCTGGCTTCCTGGTCCGGACGGGTCTCGGCAGGGGAGAGGACCGGCACTCACCGGAGCGCGTACAAGACCCGCGGTTGTGCTGGTGACCCGGCGGGGCCGGACAAATACTGAAGTCGCCGCTTGCCGGTCCTGCCCGGCACCGGACCGGTTTCGTCCGGCGCCGGGCAGGACCGGCTGGGATGGGACCACAGCCGGACCAGGGCTTCACCGCCTTCCTCCAGAACGACTGGGACGCCGTCGTCAACGGCCTCACACTGAACTGGAGCTCCGGCGCCGTCGAAGGCCAGGTCACACGGATCAAGCTGATCAAACGCCGGTCCTACGGCCGAGCTTCCTTCGCTCTCCTGCGGACCCTCGTCCTTGCTGAGCCACCGTGACCGTCGGATCGGGCATGTTCATCGACTCTGTTGATGCTCATTCGGGTGCAGGGGCGGTGAGTCACTTCGCTGCCCGTCCCGCCGACGCTTGGTCAAGACGCAGCAGTTCTTCGGCGGAACAACCGGAATCGAGGTCCTCTACGAGGCAGAGATTGATTCCTTGCCCATCCCGTCGGACCTGTGCCGACAAAAGACACGAGTCTTTCGGATCGTCGATGCGCAGGGAGACGGTGTCGCCGCTGTTGAACGCGTCGTCCGCGAACATGGAACCAGCGTCGTTCGGAAGGCTGTAGAAGTTCCAGTGCCCGGCTACCGTGTCGGGGCACGATGTGCCCCCCAGCATCGCGCTGTTCAGGCTTTCCCCCGTCATGCTGCGGTCTGCCCGTAGACGAAGACGAGCGCCACCCGGACTACTCCACTCGCCCCTAAGCGCCGACTGATCAACGGGGGTCGCCTCTCCACCCGCATCGGCGCAAGCAACGCAGGCCCAGGCCAACGCGGCGACCAGTGCCGACCACCGTCTCGCTGCAGTGCTCATCTACATCCCCACATCATGCCCCGACTGAACGCGTTCAGAATAGAAGGCGGGTTCGGACGCCCTCACGGCGGGAGGTGGCCAGCACAGGATCAGCGACAGAGTCCGTCCATCCGTACTTGTCTGGGTACGCCGACCCGCATGCCGACACCGTCACGAAATATCCGCCACAGCCCATTTCAAAGAGCGTCATCATCGTCCGCCTCGGGTGCGTCGCCCCCGTGGCCTCGGCCGAGGTCGACTACGGCCGCGCCCACGGCGGCGTGACCACCGTCCCCCTCTACGGCGCCCGGGATATCGCCCTGTTGGACGTCACCCGCCCCTCGGTGGACTGGCGGGCGGTGCGAGACCCGGCCGGGCCGCCGTTCCCCGGTCGCGTGGCTGCTCGCGAACGACAAGATCGTCATTCCCGCCGGGGCAGGGGCGGGCTCGCTGCTGGTGCGCGGCACCGGTGGCGCCACGGGCCGGTTCCGGCTGGCTGCCCCGTGGCTGGGCCTCGCCGACGACATCGAGGGCACCGACCAGCTGTCGGGCTGGGTCGCCGACGACATGGAAGCCGACGCCCTGGCCGCCCTGGCCGCCCTGGCCGCGGGTCCGGTCGGGGCCACGCTGACCCGGCTCACCGCGCCCGGCGCGGGCCCCCTCGCGGTGCTCGGCGACGTCCGGGTGACCGACCGGTTCCGGTCCGGATCCGGGGCCTTGCGCATCACGCTGGAATGGCCGGCCCGCCTGCGCGGCACCACCTCGCCAAGTGGCGGCGGGGTGGTCCGCCACGGCGTCCCACAGGCGAGGACCGGCGAGGACTGCGTGTGCGAGCGGCACGACTGCGGCGGCCTGGATCCGGTCCTGTGGTGCGCCGAGCACGGGGACGAGATCGCCCCGGTGCTGGACTGGCACGCGGGCGGCGGCCTGCGCTGCGCGCAGCTCGCGCGCGGCAGGGCGGCGAGCGCGTAGGGGCTCGGTCGGGTGCGAGCGGTCCCGGCGCACCCTCGGGTGCGCCGGGGGTGGGCGTGGTGCTGTCTGGCTCCCAACTGCCTGGGATGGCATGGCGGGCCGGGCGAACATCCCCGGTCTACCAAGAGTGACAGAGTAGTGACGTTCAGTTCGTGCAAGGATCGGCGCTGGTTGGCAGGGTGCCGACCAGTGAGGAGACAGACGTGGCCAACAAGCAGGAACCCACCGAGGTCCCCGGCCTGACCGTGATCCCGGCAGAAGACCTCAAGCCCGCAGACATCGGCGTGCTGAGCGTGCGCTACGTGGACGGCGCCGCTCAGCTCGTCGTCAGCGGCGGGATTGCGCTTCCGGCTCATCTTCCGGTGGTCGACGCCGGGGGCGCCGTCGTGGCGGCCTACCTTCCGGTCGGCCCTGCGGCGGCCGCCCGGATCGGCGGCGGTCAGGGGGCCGAGACCAAGGGTCTGATCATGCAGGGGGACGGGAACTGCGTCCTCTACGCCAAATGATGGCGTGGCGGTCTGGCACAACAACCCTGGTGGCCCCCACAGGTGATGAGGATCTTTGAAGTTCCCCACCCGCGCTCAACTCGTTCCCCAGACCTGCTCTTGTTCACCAGGCCGCGCCAGCTGCTTGGGTCGAAGCCGGTGAGGGGGCCGAACGAGTGCTCCCACGCATCCGTATGAGTGGGGAGGGCGGCGGGGTGGTGGGCGCGCGGTTCAGATATGACTGACGCTGCGTCAGGGTGGGCAAGGGCTGGCGCGTCCGCGTCGCGGGCCGCCCGTCGTGCGCCTGCGCCGTGACACTCCTCGTTCCCTAAAGGTGCCCATTGAAGAGATCCCTGGTGGGGGCGCTTACTCTCGCCGCATCCGTGACCGCTCTCGCTGTTCAGGCCCCCTCGCATGCGGACGACTTCCCCTCCGCCTCGTCCGCCCACAAGACATCCCAGGCCGCTCACCACCGCGAACGGCTCGGAAACAGCCACACGACCTCATCCCCGAACGCCCCGACCCCGTCTCCTTGCAGAGCCGAAGAGAGCCCGACAGGGAATCAGCAGGTCAACTGCAGACGCGCCGATTCAGGTACGCCGTTCGACCAGAGCGAGCCCACAGTTGTTGCCCATCGAAACAAGGTGGTGGCGGCGTTCAACGAGAACGCCGGTGGAATCAACATCGGATACTCGGTGTCCCACGACGGCGGCCGGACGTGGGTCGACATGGGCAATCTTCCGCGATCCCCGGATGTGCAGCCTGACGCCGACCCACGCCTCGCCATCGATCCGGCGGGCAACATCTGGCTCACCGCCCTCGCGGATTCGGACTCGGGGATCGTCAAGCTCGCCCTGTACGAGATGCCGGCGGGCAGCGACACGTTCCGCCTCGTCTCGTTGCCGGCGGTCGGGTCGGCACCGGGCTATCAATTCGAACCCGACAGGGAACGGCTCGCCATCGCCCGCGACGGCGACGGCCGCACGCACTTCTACGTCACTTACACGCAGTACCAGGGCTCTCCCGGAGCGATTCGGGGGCCGGTCGTCCTGGCCGACTCCACCGATGCGAAGCACTGGCGCCACACGACGCTGACCGAGCCGGACCTGTGTGAACCACACTCCCCTGCCGCGGCGCCGATCGCCAAGGGGAACAGGCTCTACGTGTTCTTCCACGACCTCGACAAGGCCGCCTGCGCGCACGACCCCGATGTGGATCCCACGGTGACCGGCGGCCGGGAGGAAGTCGTCACGGTCGACGTCGAGACGGCCCGCATCCTGCGCCGGACCGTGATCGCCCCGATCCACGGAGTCGGTGAGCGCGTGGACTTGGACTGCTTCGGCCAGCAGGTGATCTCGACCGCGTCAGGCCTCGCGGGGCGCACCTCCTCCGGCTCCGATCCCACACTCGGGCCCGACGGCGTGCTCTACGTCGTATGGCCCGACCGGCCGGGCGGCTTGGGAGGCGGCTTCGACAACGCCACCAGGATCTACCTCAGCCACTCCAGGGACGGCGCGTCGTGGTCGGCGCCGAAGGTGATCAGTGGCCCGCTGTCGACGACCCACATGGCCGACCGCTTCCATCCCGCCCTGACGTCCGACGCCCACGGGTTGCACGCGATCTGGTACGAGCGGGTTCCCGACCCGGCCGGCGGACCCGACCTGATCCGCACCGACAAGGCCGATCTCACCCTCGCAGGCCGGAAGACCGGGCCCACGATCCGCAACCGCGAGCGACCGCTGTCGACCGTCCCCTGGCAGTTCCTGCCCAAGGCCCAGAGCCATTGCTACGCCGGCGACTACATCCAGGTGACCAGCAACGGCCACAGGGCCATCGCGGTCTGGGGCGACCTGCGAAACACCGTCCGACTGCCAGACGGAACGGTTGCCCACGACCCCGACGTCTTCTCGGACAGCTGGGTGACCAGGGAGCACTAGAGGAGATCCGCTATCCGAGACGGTGCCCTTGAAGGCGAGGTCCGGCGTCAGAAGGGCTCGCGATTGTTGTGGGGCCGACACCTTGGTCGGCCCCACAACGGCAGGCAGCGGACCCATGGTCGAACCCGCAACCAACTGGCGACGAAAGGCAGCCCCGGGGTTTTTCAACGAGTCTCATCACAGGTACGGCACCTGAGTCGCGACTATTCGGAACGACGGGAGATAGGGCCTGCAAGGGCCCCGCGTTCTTCAGCAGGCCGACCGACCAGGGGCTCACTCGACGCTGGCTGGTCAGGCGCGGATCTCCTCTAGGAGCATGCGCAGGGTCAGGCTGTGCTTCCCGGGCGGGAGGGGCGTCTATCGCGGCGGTGGCGTGCGCGACGCCGCCGGCCTTGTCGCCGGAGCGGGCGAGCATGAGCCCGCGGTGGAGTTCGAGGTGGGTGGCGAAGCGGGGCAGGCTCGGAGGGAGTTCGGCGAGGGCCTGGTCCTGTGCGTCGGTGGCGGCTGCCCCTGCCCGGGGGTCTCGGACTCCTCACCAGCAGCGGGGGCCTGGGAGGCGAGGGTGGCCGTCACGAAGGTGCGTGCCAGGTCTTGGACCTCCACAGGCGGCGGCCGGACATGAGGCCACGGTCAGGTGCCCGCGGCTCGGACCGTGGCGGCCGTCGAGCGCGCGTGAGTCGGCGCTGTGGATGCCGTTGACGGCAGGGCTCGGTCAGTCGCTTCACCCGTAGTTCATGAACCAGTGAGTGTCGAAAAATCGGGCCATCGTGAACGGGTGATGCGGATCTATGAGGATGCGGCAGACGAACTCGGCGGCTTGGCAGTCGAAGGCGACGTCCTCACCGTCGAAGGAGCGGACCACGACAGGCCAATGGTCGGGGTCGCCGCCGTCGGCCCTCCAGCAATACAGGTTCTCGTGCTCCGTGCCGGCCCAGATGAGCAGGTCGTCCTCCCTGAGACTCGTCCACGGCTCCTGGTTCAGGTCCAGGAATCCGTCGAAGGCGCCCTTGCCGAACGTCTCGACCATGCGCTTGTAGTCGCTCGGCAGCGCGGTGCCCAGGCGAGATTCCATCTCCGTCCAGTCCATGTCCGGTCGCTGGTCGGACTGTGTCCAGCCGGTGATCAGTCTGAGCCGCTCCATCCAGTCGATGTCCTCGTCCTCGTCCGGAGCGACCCCCAGGAGTTTGGGCACCTTTCTGGGAGCGGATACCAGCACCGACCGCTCGGTCCCCTCGGCGTCCCACGCCGTCCCCGTGCCAACCCACTGATCCCCGTACGCCCACGCCCGTAGCATCACGGCTCGGTCCTCGAAGGGGAGGATGAGAGCCGCGCCCCTGGAATCGTCGACCGTCGGATCGGTGAAACCATCGAGGACAAGGGTGCGCGGGGCGCCATACCTGTCTTCGAGTAGGTCGGTCAGGTACTGCAGGTCCAGATCGCCGGGCAGGTACATGTAGCTGTTCCCGGGGCCGAGTCGGGCCAGTAGATCGTTGACGTCCGCTTGCGTGAGCTCCATGGCGGACAGTGAAGCGCACCGCACTGACAATGCGGCCCATCAAGCTTTCGAATGTTTCCTGCCAGCGGGCAGGGTCCGGGTCCACGCCGTGACCTGCGGCCATCACCTGATTTTCTGTTTTCACGCAACGATGATCAACGGTGGCCGTACCCGTTCCCACAGCGACCCTGCCAGCAAGATCACGATCTACAGATGGAGTACTAGATGGCAAGATGACGACATGGTGACGAATCAGCTGTGGACCGGGCTTCACGGTGACCTGCTGGCGGCGAAGGCGCTGGTATACGACCCGAGCGGTTTCACCTGCTCTGTGCCGGTGCCCGAACCGGAGAGTGCCGAGTACGGGGCTTGCGCGTACACGCTCGATGGCCGCACGGTTCGGTTCCGCGTGGCCAAGACCACCCCGACGAAGGTGGGCCAGTTCGTCACCGTGTGGCAGCGGTCCGAGCAGGGGCCGATCCGGCCCTTCGACGCGGACGACGGGGTGGACCTCTTCGTCGTCAGCAGCCGCGATGACGACGGCTTCGGACAGTTCGTGTTCCCGCGCGAGGTGTTGTGCGAGCGCGACATCGTCTCCCGCAACGGCTCCGGAGGCAAGCGCGGATTCCGTGTTTATCCGCCGTGGGTGACCACGACCAGCCGGCAGGCACACGGCACCCAGGCATGGCAGGTGAACTACTTCTTCGCCCTCGGCCAGGAGGGGCCTGCCGACCTGGCGTCCGCCCACGCCCTCTACCACCCATAGGCGCCGCCGCGCCATGTCGTCCGGCTATCAGACGAACGGGGCGAAGAGGGAGATGAGATGTCGGGAAGGGGAGCGGCCGCAGGCTGGTAGGTGAGGCAGGTGGGTGGCCAGGGCGCGCGGGAGCAGTCGCGGGGCGTGCATCCGGGAGATGCCCAGACGGTCGGCGAGAGCCGACTGGATCAGCTCCTCGGCTCCTCGGTGAACCGTAGATGGAGGATCCCCTCGTCGGCGCGGAAAGGTCATGGCGTTCTCCTCAGGTGTCGGGCTCGGGTCGGCGGAGCCGCAGAAGCTGGTCGTCGTGGGCGACGGACGGCAGGGGGCATTGGTCGGGCGGTAGCTGGGCCCGCACGGCAGCGGACAGCGGCGCGCTGTCGGACTCTCAGCGGTACTTGTCACCAGATTCGCGAGCTTGTTGTCACCAACGCCGATTTCGCAGCCCAGTTGTCACCAGGCCCGGCGGAGGCACAAGCCGGTGGCCTGGAGTATCGGCCTTGCTCTTGTTTAGGCTCCGGCGAAGCCCTCCGGCCGGAGGCCAGAGCAGGCGCCAGGCATATTCGGAGAAGTAGGAGAGAGCGGCAGGGAGCAGTGTCCTGCTTCGGGGCCGGCAGTGAAGAGGCGCGGCTCCTGCTGTGCCCGGTGAGGGCCAGGCAGTGTTGGCGCCGGGTTCGAGCATGCCTCGTAGTCGCGGATTACCTCGGCTTCGGCCTCGTGAACATGACGGATCCGTACCCCGGCATCGGATGGAGCCGGGACTGTGGCGCCGCGCTGGGGGCCGGCCCAGCGGTGTAGAGGGCGACCGGTTCACCACTTTCATCGACCACTACGATCCCAGCAGGAATCGCCGTCCCGCCTGCCACCGTCAGCTTCGGGATGTCCTTCTCGTAGGACAACGACAACAGCGCGAGCTCAGGCTCTGGCCCGGGCCCGTCGGCCGATGCCTGGGCCCTGCTCTCGTGCAGTTCGCCGGCCATCTCCATGCTCCGCTCCGCAGGCAACAACTGATCTCCTCCAGAGGAACTCATCTGCCGCTATCCCGTCAGCCCCCAATGGGGTGAAGCCCGCAAGACCAACGGGCTACAGACGCGGTAATCCCCCTGACTTGCCGCTGGTTAGTGCAGCTCGGCGAGGCACTGCGTGCTGTGCACCGGCTCGCTGGACGCGTAGCAGTTGCGGAAGCTGTCGCATGATCAGCATGTGGTGGAGGCACGCCCTTGGCCGCTGCTGGCCGCCGGCATGCAGCAGTTCGGGGAGAGCGACGGCCCGGCAGCGGTCGCCGATCGTCCGGCCCGCCTGAAGAACGGCGACTCCTGGCGAGCGGGCCCGCCCGGCGAGTTTGCCCGCCGCCTGCTGCCGGCCAGCCACAAAGCCACCACACCCCCAGACGAACTCCTGACGGCCGCGCCCCGGGTCTTGGGCGGCGCGACCCGCTCCACCGCCCAGGGCGCGGCCCCCCGGCGCTGGTCGTCCGGTGACCGGCCTCCGGTTGGTGCGGGGCGGGTCAGGTGCAGTTGATGAGGAGTGCGGTGGTGGCGGTGCAGGTGCGTGATGCGCCGTCGTTGGCGGGGTTGGGGTCGGTGGGGGTGCTGGTGATACGGGTGGCGGTGACGGTGTAGGGGGTGTTGAGGCTGAGGCTGGCGATGGGCAGGGAGAGGTGGTGGGTGGTGGCACCTGGGGCGAGGCCGGTGGTGGTGCAGGTGGCCTTGCTGCTCGTGAGGGTGCAGTCGGGGCTGGTGGCCCCCGTGGGGATGGGCAGGTCCACGCCGGTGGTGGCGGAGGCGAGGGTGCCAGGTCCGTGGTTGGTGAGGGTCACGGCGTAGTCGATGCGGCCGTTGAGCAGATCGGGGTGGGGCGTGGCGGTCAGTTCCACGCCGAGGTCGGCGGTGGGGCGCTGGGCGATCGCGATGTCGACGGGGGTCTTGCCCACGGGGATGCCGCTGGTGGTGCGGGTGGTGGTGTCGATCACGGAGACGGTGGCGGAGTTGCCGTTGGCCGTGTAGACGTGGCCGCCGTCCGGGGTGACGGCCACGCCGCGGGGGGTGTTTCCGGAGGAGGTGGTCGCGGTCACGGTGTTCGTCGCGGTGTCGATCGCGGCGACGGTGGCGCCCTGGCCTCGGGAGACGTAGACACGCTTACCGTCGGGGGACGCGGCGACGTCGTACGGGCCGTCGGTGAGGGGGATGCCGGCGGACACGGTGCTGGTGGCCGCGTTGATCACGGCGACGGAGTTGGAGTAGGGGCGGGTGACGTAGGCGCGGCTGCCGTCGGGGGTGAAGGCGACGCTCTGGGGGAATCCGCTGACGTTGATGGTGGCGGAGACCCGGACAGTCTGACCTTCGGGGACGGGAGCAGGCTGGCTATGCTACTGGCTGCCACCGATACCGCCGCAGAGGCAAGGGCCGAAGTGCTGGGCCTGTGGAATTCCACAAGGACCCAGTTCGACGATCTGGCGTCATATTCCATTGGGCCACTAAAGGGAATGGAATTCGCGAAGAAATTGCTGCGAGACTTGAAAAGTTTGGTGACCGAACTCAAGGACCTGAATTCGATGAAGGTCATCCTTGGGTCGTTCAAGATCACCGGTAGAGTCACGGCCGCATCGGACGAGGGGATCCAGGTGACCTTCACGGTGAGGGAGGGCATGAACTTCTCGTCCTTCATGCACCTTTTCACGGCCTATGGGGCGACCGCCGAGAAGGTTGCTGAAACGTACGACAAGGGCGGCATGGGGGGGTACGGCACGATGGCCGAGAAAAAATAATCGTCTCATGGCGAGAGACACTGAGGTTCTGATGGACGTACGAAGAAATCACCATGGGCGGATCGGCGTCGCAACTGTTGTCCTCTGGCTCATGGCCCTCGTGGCGGCAGTATCGGGCTGCGGGCTGACCGATGGCCCTCCTCAGCTTGCAGATGTCACCGAGGTTCAGCGCCCGGAGTTGATCGGCGCGTGGAGCGACGCTCAGGATGGCGGCGTCACGCTGAACGATGACGGGACGTTCAGTGCAACAAAGTTGAAGGGGAAGCCTGTCGAGGGCGCCGGTGTCAAGATGCTGGGCGAAGACCTCATGGAGGGCTCCGGTAAGTGGGAGTCCAGCGACGCTGGTTCTGGTCCTCGAGTCGACCTCATGTTCAGTGGAGGAGGAGCGCTTGCCTTTCGGGTGAAGGCACAAGATGGTGCGAAGGTCCTGACCAACCGGATCGGTGACGGCGGGACTTCTGTACTCAAAAAGAAGTCCGCTCCAAAATCGTAGAGGGGCGGCAGCGTGAGGCCCGGAAGGCTTGGCGGTCTCCCGGGCCTCACGCCACGAATCCGGCGTCGCGGCAGCCAGCCCGGGAGTCGGTGGAACGCGCCATGTTCATACCCGAGGACCGGCGCCCGGCGAGCGGGGCGCGGCAGCGGGCAGTGCGCGCGCCGATCCCGAACGCGTGCACGAGACCGGCCGCGCCGTATCCAGCCAAGCCCGATGGCTTTGTGCCATTCGTCGGCAACCCACCTCCGAAATCACCAACGCGCCGCTACACAAGAAGGCTGGGGTGGCGTGATGCCGTTCCCCGGTGATGGCCGATCGTTGGGGGAGGGCTGAACGGGTTGCTGACCATCAACGTGGCCGTGCTGCTCGCAGTCATCGTCTTCTTCCGGTTGCGGCGCCGCACGCAGGCCCGCAGCCGGAACGAGGAGAGGAACACTGCCGTCATCATCCTGGCGCTGGGCGTTCTTCTTGCTCCTACCCCGGTCGGCCAGGGAATCCTGGACATCCTGGGGCAGCTGGCGAGCGGCGTCACGCAGGCCAGCCGATGAGCCCCCGCACACGCACGGGCCGGACGGCGCCCGCCGGCTCACACAGCAGACCACCGATCCGGGACGCGGGGGAGTGATGGCGGCACGTCGACGGCGCCTGACGAAGAAGACCCGCAAGAAACTGCAGGTCTGGGGTGCGGTGGCGGCGGCCGTCGCAGTGGCGTGGGTCGCGGCGAACTGGTCGACGGTGTGGCCCGTCCTGGTCGCCGTACTCGCCGCGGCCGTACTCGGCTCAGTTGGCTGGGTGCTCCTGCGGGCGCACCGCCGCGCGGTCGGCCAGGACCGCGCGTGGCGGGCACAGGAGGAGGCCCGGGCGCGCGAGTTGTCCATAGCCCAGGTCGACGGCTTGACCTGGCAGGAATTCGAGACCTACATCGCCGAGCTGTGCCGGCGTGACGGCTGCACAAAGGTCGTCGTCAGCGGCAAGAGCGGCGACCTGGGGGCGGACGTCGTCGGCTACCTGGCCGACGGCCGCAAGCTGGTTATCCAGTGCAAGAAGTACGCGCCGCACCGGAGCGTGCCCTCGCAGGACATGCAGAAGTTCGTCGGTACCGCCCGCCCCGAGCACGGCGCGGACGTCGCCCTGTTCGTCACCACCTGCCACGCGTTCACGAAGGACGCGCTGGGCTTGGCGCTGCGCCAGGACATCGTGGCCCTGCACCGCGACCTGCTGGGCTCCTGGGTCAAGGGCGCTCATCTAGAGAGCCTGATCCCGCTCAACGGCAGTGGCGGCGGCGCCAGGCGGCGCTCCTGACGGGCCGCTGCTGACCCGGGAGACTGCCTTGGACAGCTACCGCCGCGCGCTCGCTGCGCACCGCCAAGCTGCGGCGACCAAGGCCGCTGAGCTGCGCCGGGCCGTGCGCATCTAACACGGGGAGAGGTCCGTTGCGGCTTGTGCGGAGTGGCGTTTCTCCGGTGAATTCCCGCGCCCGCCCGGGTGACCCGGCCCGTGGTGCGATCCCCGAGCTCCGGCTCGAACGGCTACAACCCGGGCGTGATCAAGAACCTGTCGCAGCGCGGTCTGCCCGCGCTCGCCCTGTCCATGCTGCCCCTGCTCGCCACCGCCGTGCCGGCCCATGCCGTTGACGGTACGGAGGGTTTCACCTCTTCTTTCACCGCCTCCGCCGTACGTGAGTCAGCCTCGCTCTTCGAGGGGATCGATCGGATCCCCATCGCCCCGGAGTCCCGAGAGGGCTACGTGCGCACCGCGTTCAAGCACCGCCGGTGCGATCGCCGACGACGGCTGCAACACGCGCGCCGAGGCCATCCTCGAAGAAGCAGTCGAGCAGCCCGAGGTCGCGCCGGGCTGCAAGCTCACCGGAGGCAGGTGGTTCTCCCCCTACGACAACACCTGGGTCACCGCGGCCTCCGGCCTCGACGTTGACCACCTGGTATCCGCACCTGCGACGGTCCGAAGAGGCTTTTAGGCAGGTCACAGTGTCAGCGACATGCCGCTGACGGTTGCGGACGGGTTGTGTGGACGGTCACGTAATTCCCCAGCGCTGCCATCCCGTCGTTCCGGAGGGGCATCCGGGGACCAGCGTGCCTGAAGGCGGCCCGAACTACCGCCCTCAGCGGAGACCACACGAATTCACATGACAGTTGCGAGCCGGCTCCGCGATCATTGCGCGATGACCATGGGACCGGACCTTCTCAGCCTGAGTATCGTGTGCCCACCGCCAGGCAAGGGCGGCATAGAGGTCCGCCCGATCGTCAATGGCCGGGATTTCCTGGCCAGCGTGTCCTTCCCCGGCAAGGTGGGTGGCCTCCGGTACCTGGGAGTAGGCCCCCGGTATCTGCTGGGCAGTGCCGGGCCGCTGCATGCCGCGGTGACGCCCCACGCGGTTCGTCTCGCCTGGTCCGGGTGTGGCGTGGAGGAGTGCTGTGGCGCCCTGTACACGACGGTCAGGCGCGACGGAGATCATGTCGTCTGGGCCGACTGGCGCGACCTGGCCCATCAACACTTCGACCTGCCGGAGCTTCGCTTCGCCGCAGACCAGTACGAGGCCGAGGTCTTGCGAGCCGGAGAGGACCGCAGTTGGGAGTGGCTGGCAGGAGTGGTCGCGCGGCTGCTCGAGGCAGGGCTGAGGGAACGCGGGGACTGGCTCGCCAGGTGGGAGTGCGAGTTGGAAGACGTCTGGGCCTCCCGCACCACGGAACCTGATCGGATCAGCGTCCTCCTGAGGCATCCCCCAAACCGGGCCGATACAGATCTGCCCTGGGCACAGTTCCTGATGACCCTCCCGATCTCCGCAGACGCCCCGTCCCTCCAGGCCGAGCACCTTGAAGCGGTACTGACCGCAGGCGACCCCCGTGCCACCGCCGAGCTCTGCGGAGGTTACAACCCTGAGCAACTGGGCTACCCGTGGCCGTAGTCAACCGACCCACTGCTCATGAGAGCGGTAGGGAGAGGCGGGGTTGGGGCCCTCCCTTACCGTTGGGCATCCATTCGCAACCGCCATCCCCATGGGGAGCCTGACCGTAGGGGTGGGGAATTACGTGACGCTGATCGTGTAGATCGTGGGGAAAGCATGACCGCTGACAGTTGATGGGGCGGCCCTCTGGCCCATGTGTTGAGCTCCGCGATAGGGTGCCGATCTTGCTGAAGTTTGCTGCCTCTGGAAATGAAGTACAGGATGCACATCCTGGACAATCCCTCCGAGCTGTCGGAGCGTGCTCAGGATCTCCTCCGTCGTACAGGCCGACGTGAGAGTCCAGTCAGGTTCGAAGTCCCGATAGAGATGTGGCGGGTGCACGACCGCGCTGGCCATCTCGTCCCGGCTCCCATGGAACTCATCATCCGATGCGAGGGCTTCGAGCAGAGGTTCGGTGGCCTGCGCTACCAGGTGCGGCACAGCTGGACTCTGGACGGGGAGCGATACGAGACGGCCTACAGCTGGGAGTACGACCATTTCGGCGTGAGAACACGGGCCTGGCAGGATCCCGCGCGAGGCGGCTGGTATTTCGAGTGGATCGGAGAGCGCGTGTCGAAGCCGTGCCGGGACCTGATGCATACAGATGGAAGTGTCGGCACCGACGTGAACGGCAGCAGCCCGTACCTCCCCGTCGCCCCCTCGATCACCCACCTGATCGAGTCCCATGCCCTCACCGATGCCGTCTCCGTTTGGCGGCCCTGGCCTGCCGGCGGTTCCGCGGCTGCCTCGGCCGCCGAGGTTCTCGACGGACTCGTCCACGTACCGGAAGCTTCGTGGAAAAGCTCGCGATGGCGGCTGTCTGAGTCAGTCGCGGTCTTCGACAGCGAGAGCTGGGACCGCGAGAATCCGAGTCGTCGTGTGCGCATCTGGTCGCGGGACGAGGTCGGCCACCGTCAGGTCCAGGAGGCTTTCGAAAGTCGGTGAGCGGGATCTCAGCATCTCGGGATGTGGATGTCCAACGGCTCAGTCGGTTTCGTAACGGGCCAGGCGTCTGCGCAGAAGGAGGTTCTCGCCGTGGGCAACTTCCAGGGCCTTCCGGAGTTTCGCTACTTCTTCCTGATGGACTCTCTTGTCCTGGGCGAGGCGTGCGGCCAGTGCCCGCACCGCAGATGAGGTGGACGAGGCGGTGGTCGGCTCCAAGACGGAGCCGCCGGGGCCTCCACCTTTCGCGCGGTGACGCTCGACCAGCGCGCGTAGTGCCGGGTGCCGGTAGAGGAAGTCCGTACTCACACCTGCGGCGCGAGCAACCGCGGTGAAGTTGGTCTGCTTGCCGTTCTTAACGAGGCAGGAGAGCGCGGCACGAGCCCGCTCCTCCGCTCCCTCACTACGAGATCTCGTTGCCATTCGCAGGTGCTCCGGCAAGCCGGTCATGAAACTGACTCCCCACGCTCGACATCGGTCTGGTCGATGCGGTCGGACGTGCCCGCACCCCGCACGGCTCGAAGCCGACCGTCGTCGTGGACGCCCACATGGTCGAGGGCGACGAGAACCTTCGTGAGGGCGCGAGTCTCGGCGAGACGTCCCGCTAGCCAGATGTTGTCCTCGCCCATCGGCTCGCCGTGGCGAGTGGTGAACTGTGTCTGGCGGCGGGTGATCAGGGCTTCGGTCTGGGCGAGCTGGTGCTGGAGTTCGTCGTGGTGGCTGGCGTCGGTGACGAATTTGTCGCAGGTCAGACAAGCGTTCCCCTTGGAACAGACCTGCTTCGGCGGCAGCATGCACCACCCGTTTGGCAGCACCCGGTCGGCTCGCTGGTCCAGGTGCAGAAGGTCGTAGAGGTCACTCGGGTCGAGCCCTGCGGTCCTGCCGTCGGCGGTGACCTTCTTGTAGCGCAGAAACTCGCGCTCGGCTGTCACTGAGAGAGTCTTGGCATAGTGCATGGTCATGGCCGGTGTGAGGTGCCCGAGGTAGCGCATTACGACGTGAATCGGCACGCCCGCGTTGATCAGGTCGGTCGCGCGGGTGTGCCGGAAGGTGTGGGTCTTGGAGATCTGGACCGGTCGCCCGAGACTGTCGGTGATGGCCAGTGTCCGGGTCAGATCGCCGAGCCGATGGTGAAAGGTGGCCGCGGCATACGGTCGCAGTCCGAGCCGGTTGTTGCGGGTCTGCAGGAACAGGTAGCGCGGGTTCGTGCCATCCGGTGTTCCCCGGGTGGTGAGGAAGGAACGCACCCACTGCTGCTGGATCCGGATGATGTCGACGATCTCCTGGTCCACGGGGATAGTCGGAGGACCTCCGCCTTCAATCTTCGTTTCCTGGTAGGAGAGGCGGGTAACGAAGCCGTCCGGCTCGCCACCGCCCTGATCCTTCACCTGTACAAGGGGCAGGAGCGGTTCGAAGTCCATCATCAGGACTTCGTTCATCCGCCGGCCGGTACGGATCAGCAGCATGAGGGCGTGGAACGCCTGCCGGTCGTCCAACCCGCCTTCGGCCTTGGGAGCAGCCAGCGTGCCGGAGCCTGCCGCGATCTGGCTGATGACCTCGTCCTCGAGCGCCATGTCGTCCGAGAGCTGGTTGGTCAGCCTTGGCTTGTCGTCCAGCCGGAACAGCACCGTGTGGTGCAGACCCAGCCGGGACCAGCGCGGCTCACCGAGCACCCTGACCGCTTCAGCTCGGTTGTCGTGCATCCAGCGGTAGAACTGCTCCATGGTTACCAGCGGTCCACGGCGGCTGTTCTTTGCGAGCCTGCTGCCCTTGTTCGGCCCGGTGAGGGCCGTGTGGCTGTTGAGCGCGTCGACCAGACCGAGCAGCCACGGCCGCAGTTCCTCTGGGGAGTCGACGAGCTGCGGGCCGGCGCATCCGGCCTGTTGGATGTACCAATGGAGCCAGTTGAGGTGATCGAGTCGGCTCTTCACCGATGACCACACGTAGTGCCCTGTCGAGAGCTGGACGGACAGCCACCATTTCGCGGCCTCGCGGAACCAGTCCGTCGTCAGCTGACTGAAGTTGACCACGCGCCGGCCCTCGGGCTCGTGCTCGCGCTGTGGGATTCGTCGGTCCAGACTCGGGTTCCACAGGTTCAGCCGCCACCATTCGCCGTCGTGGTAGGCGTAAGCCAGCCGATCCTGGAGGTGCTTGACGCTGTGCAGCACCAGCGTAGGCAGGTGCGCGTTGGCGGACGGTGTCGTTCGCATCACCGCGTGCCGTACCTCTCGCTCCCACTCCTCGTGGGACAGGGCGGTCAGTGAGCGCGCCTTGCGCGCTGCCGAGCCACCGTCCTCGACGGCCAGTACCAATCCTCGTCGGAGTTCTTGGAAACGCGTGGGGTTGATGCTGTAACCGTCTGCCACCTGGCGGTCGATGCACCACGCGAGCTCGTACATCATCGGGTCGGGGAGACCTCGAAGGCTGATCGCCTGGCTGGACCAGCCACGCTCGCGGTTGAACGTCTGAACGGTGAACGCCTGCCGGTAGGCATCGGGCATGTTGGTCGAGTCGAAGTGGTCCTGACGATGCTCCGCGGGAAGGCAATCCCAGAGCTGCCGAGCCCTCTCCTCGCTGAAGAGCTCAGCGATCGGCATCCGCGGATCACGTTTCTCCTGTCGATTGCGGACGCGAGCGCGCGGTGAGGGCAGAGCCGACCCTGCAGTGGTTGGGAGCGACGCCTGTTCAGTGCTCATTCCGGCTCCCCCATGACTGCGTGATTCTTTTCCAGTCGGCGCACGCCCGGAGCTCCGCGTCCTCGGTCACATGTAATGGTGACGTCGGATATTGAAACTGTCCGAATGCCGGGCTGTGGGAGGGCATGGTCTGGGCCAGGGCACGTCAGCGATGCTCGGGTGGCAACTCTGTGTCTGCGAAGTCGGCGACGGCCTGCTGAAGCTGTTCGAGGAAGTCGACGAAGCTGGGGGCAATCGGTTCGAAGGCGTCGAACCAAGACGCGGTGGTGGACCGATGGACGGTCCCGCTCGGGTCGACGGCAAGGAGGTTGCCTCCGCCGTCGCTTCCGAACACGATTCCGACCGCGTCGTCTGCAACGTGCACGGCGCCGTACTCGGCGAGGTCGTTGAGCACGTGGTCGGGTGAGTGGATGAAGTGCCCGTTGTCGATGTCGGGCAGGGCTGCCTCGGAGATCGTGTCGTAGAACGCGATCAAGGTGGGTGCGGCTGCGGGGTGCTCCTTGAACCGTGAGGCTGCTGATCGGCTGGCGGCATTTGCCAGGATGATCTCGTTGTCGCCAGGCGGGTAACCGTGGGTGTCCTCGAAAGAGCTGAGCACACGCTGAAGCGACTTGGTGATCTGGTGCTGCCAGACGACGAGCCAGTCCGCGTCGAGCGAGGGAGCCTGCATCTGGATCTCCTATTCCGTGGCTTCTGCCGGCTTTGAGGTTCGGTTGCTGGGGCGTCGGCTGACTTCGGCGGCGTAGGTTGCCCAGTCGCCGGCGGAGAGCCGTTGCCAGGCGACGGCGACGTCGGTGTGGATGCCGAGGGTGCGGGCGAGGATCGCGGCGGGGATCTCGGTGGCGAGCTGGAAGAGAGCGGTGCTGCGAGCCTGGTTGGGCCGGATCCCGAGCTGGTTCACGCGCTGGGTCAGCTGCGTGGTGCTGATCGGACGTCCGGGCTGGCCGCCGGGGAAGAGCCATGGAGACGGAGCCAGGGCGCCGATGGTCGCGTGCCCCTTGCGGTTCGCGGCGACGGTGCGGGCCAGCTGGGCGATGGGCTCGGGCAGCTGAACGGGTGCATTACCGAGGTGGAGCCGTACCTCTTGAGCGCCCACCTCGACGTCCTCGATGGTCAGTCGGTGGATCGCCGATGGCCCTTGTGCGTAGAGGAGGAGAAGCAGTCCTGCGAGACGGTCTTCGGGCTTGAGGATGTCGTCGTGCAGGAGCCGGCGTGCGACGTTCCACCGGTGCTCGTCATCAAGTGGCTGGGTGGGACCGTGCCAGCGGACAGCGGGGACGTGGACGGTGGTGAGCTTGTTGGCACGAGCCCAGCGGACGAAGTGCCCGGCTGTGTGGCGGTAGGTCGCGGAGTCGTCGGTGAGCCACTGGTCGAGGTTGGCCTGTCGGCACGTCGCCAAGGCGAGGTCGTGAGCATGAAGCCAGGTAAGGAAGGCGACGGCCGCATGGGTGCGTTGACGCGCGGATGCGAACTGCTGCGGAGTCAGGCGGCGGCCGTGGCTGCGTCGGCGTAGTCGACGGACCAGGTGCCATATCGCGTACTGGTGCAGGACCTTGCGCTGTTCGGGGTCTTGCTGTGATGCGAGAAGGCCAGTGAGGAAACGTTCGAGGCGGACCATGTACTCGTCCCGCTCGGGCAGGGCACCGACACCGACGAGGACTTGGCGGAGGTGGGCGAGGGGCGGGCTGTCGGGCAGCTCGTCGAGGGCCTCGTGAGTCAGGGCTCGTCTGCCGGCCGCGAGGTCGGCCAGGACCGGAGACACGAACGGCTTGTTCAGCCACCGGTTGGCGGTGAGTGGGTGCTCGGTGGTGGCGATGTTGTTCCGCAGGGCTTCGAGACCGGGGTGGAGGGCACCGGAGGGAGGGCCTAGGAGCTCGTTGAGGCGCCGGTTGATGAGACAACGAGCGCACTGACCGGGGTGCGGGTAATCGGGCTCGCTGCAGGTGGGGCAGGTGTGCCAGACCTCAGGTGCGGTGCAGCCCAGGCAAAGGGGCTGGTCGAGAGTGCCGGAGACGACCGCCGCGACGCCGCCGCAGGCCGAGCACGGCGCGGAGTGACGCTGGCAGTCCAGACACCATGGCCGACCCGTAGTCCGAGAGGTGCCACAGGGTTTCTCCGCGTCGCAGATGCTGCAAGTCGCGGTGGGCAAGGAGGGGCAGCCTTGGCAGAGCGGGCCGTCCGGTGTGCGGGTGTTCACGACCCTTCGTCGGCCGCAGTTTATGCAGATCTCCAGGTTTGCCGGGTCGCTGACCAGGCAGTTCGGACACACTGGCCGGCCTTGGTCGTCGCGGGTGGCGGGCTCTCGGCGGGCTCCGCATCCTGAGCACTCCTCGATGCGGGAGTGGGAGATGCACATGCGGCAGACCCGCTTTCCGTCCAGAGGCTTGTCGATGCGTACGACTCTGTGGCAGCCGGGGCAGGACGGCCGGACGATTCCGGCGATGCCGGCCTCGTGCAGCAGGTCGATCAGCTTGAGGATCGCGCGGTGGGGTGCGAGGTGACCTTCGCCGGCCAGCAGGGCTGGGTGGGATTCCAGGGCCCAGGCAAGTTTCCTCTGGTGGGAGGGACGAGGTGCCGATCGACGGACCGCCTCGGAGACCGTCTCCAGTTCGGCCTGCGGATCCAGTTGAGCGATCAGGGCGCAGATCACTGCGATGGGGTCGCGTCCGTCGTCGTCCGGGCACTTGCCGCATCGCGGCCGCCCGGTCCGGTCGCGTGAAGCGACCGTGCGGGTGTTTCCGCAGGCAGCACATGGCTCGGGCTGTGGCCGCCCGCAGTTCCAGCAGTACCAGTCCTGGCCGCGGCGCTGGAGCGTTCGTATCTGCCTGCCGCATTCGGCGCAACACGGCGGCGAGACCGTCTGTGCCCCGGCCTCACGCAGGGCGATGAGCAGGTCGCCGACGGCCCTGGGCGCCGGCGAGCGACCGTCGTTCAGCACGCGAGGATGCTCAGTGAGATGTGCCGCGAGGAGGCGTGACTTCGAGCGTCCGCCCGCGACGCTGGCGACCACGGCACGGATCCGGTCCGGCTCCAGCTGATGTTCGATGGCCGCGACCAGGTCCGCAATGAGCCCGATCGGGTCGGAGACTGCCCGCTCGGGGTGCCCGGGTGCGGTCACGGCCGCTCGAAACCGCTGATGCGGGCTCGCTTGGGTCGCAGGTCACCGACGCCTGCCTCGGCACCGACAGCCTTCTTTGTTCGGGTAGCGGTTCCGGCACCCGCCGCGGCGGTCGGCTCGATGAGGTCGTCCATGGTGCAGTCGAGGATGTCGAGCAGGGCCATGAGGATCTTCAGACTGAGCCGCTCGGGGCGCTCGACGACGAGCCGGTAGACCTGGCTGGACGACAGGGTGATACCCCGTTCGTCCAGTAGCGGGATGAGGTCGGTGGTGGAGAAGAGCCCTCGATCGGCCATGACCTTGCGCAAGTGCCAGTGGTAGTCGAGCTTCGCGGCCATCAGCGGTCCTTGTCTGCGGGGAACGGGGCGAGCGCGGGCGCAAGTGCCCTGTGGAGCATGGTGTTCATGAAGTCGTCGCTGACGTGGGTGTAGATAGCGGTGGAGCTGTCATTCTCGTGACCGACCTGCTGCTGGAGAAACCGGCGGTCAACCCCGTCCTCTGTGAGGTGGGTGACGTAGGAGTGGCGAGCGGAGTGGACAGTCAGCGCCTTCGGGAGCTTCAGCGCGTCGCGGTAGGCGACGAACCGGGCGTTGATCTCCGCCGGCTTGACCCGGCCGCCCCGCTCGGTCACCCACAAGGCGGGGTGATCCTCGCAGCCGAACCGCGGCCGTACGTTCTCCACGTAGTCGGCGACCGCCTCCACCGCCCAGTCCATCACCGACAGCACGTTTCGACGGCGCGGCGGCTGCCCCTTCTTCGCCTTGCCGTAGCGGACGTTGAGGGTGCCGTACCGGCCGAACTGCGGTGCCTTCGCGTTCCGCCCGAAGTCGACCACATCCAGCTTCGATGTCTCCGTCCGGCGCAGACCCCACCCATAGATGACCTTGAAGAGGGTGGCATCGCGGTAGGCGGCGAGGGCTCCCTTGCGCTTGGCCCGTACCGCTCGATCGACCTGGTCATCGGCGTAGTCGAGGAAGCGTTGGATCTCCTCACGGGTGAACGGCCTCGCCTCGGGGCGCCCCTCGTAGTCGTTGAGATGGGCGATGGTGTTCCACTCGTGGCAGATGGCCACGGGGTGAGTGCCGAAGGCGTCCTCGCAGGCCGCCGACCAGCCGTAGCGGCCGTCGATCAAGAACTCGCTGAACAGGCGCAGGCTGCCCTGATAGCTGCGGATCGTGGACGGCGCGAGGTGCTTCTCGCTGGTCAGCCAAAGTGACCACTCGTCCACGTGGCCGGGCGTCCAGGCCCACGGGTATTCGTTGGTGTGGTCCAGAAACCGCCGTACGAGTCGTTCGCGGGCGGTGACCGTGTCCTCACGGAGCCCGCGAGCGGCTTGTTGGGCCCGCCAGCCCCGCACCATGGCTTCGACCATCGCGTCCTGCGGACGCAGCTGGGCCACCCCGGAGACCAGTTCCAGGTGAGCTGCCCCCGCCAGATCGGGGCGTCGCTGTAGACCCACTTTCACCCTCCCCTTTAGAGGGCAAATCCTGCATCAGATGGGATCTGATCGCCAAACTCCCAGCTCAAGCCGCTAAGTTGCAGGAGGGTAGAGATCTCGTCGGACCCTGCCCTGACCTCGCGACCTGCAACTTCCCGCCCGTCTGATGCAATTCCTGAGGGTTGGCGTAGGTGTTGATCGTGGTCTGGATATCGGCGTGCCCGAGCCTGCGGCTGACGACGTGGTCGGGAACTCCTGCCAGCAACAGGGCTGTCGCGTGCGTGTGCCGGAACCAGTGGGGAGTCATTCCCTCCGGCAGGCCGAGGCGCCGTTTCATCACACCGAGGTGCTTGTAGACGCTCTCGGGGCGGAGCGGTGCGAAGCGTCGACCACGGTGGAGGTTGCAGAAGATGTAGGCGCCATCCCAGTCATCCAGCACCATGTCAGCCCCTGCCTCACACAGGGCCCATACCCAGTCGCCGTAGAGTCGGTCCAGCTCGGACCCGATGAAGACACGGCGGTAGCCGCTCTTGGCGCGCAGGCCGTGCGGGTGGTCCTCCCGGTGGACGATCTCGACCTGGGCGGTCGTCCCCGTCCCGGTCTTCCAGTCGCGATGCTGTAGTCCGAGTGCCTCGCCGAGTCGCAGACCGGTCTCTTCCAAGAGCGTCCACAGCAGGCGGTACCGCAGCTCGCCCGACCATGTCGCATCCGTGTCGTGCCACGAAGCCTCGGCCTGCCGAAGTGCCGCCATCTGACGAGGGAGAAGGACCGGCACTGGCTTCGCCCTCACCCGGATCCGCACCGCGCTCGACCGCCGCCCATGCTTGCGCGCCACGTGCTCAAGAAACGGCAGGTAGCGGCCCGGCCGGGACCGCACCGTCTCGTACAGACGGCCGGCCACCTCCACACCTCGTGCGGCCTGATAGCGGTAGAAGCTCATCACCGAACGGACCCGGGCGGCCACCGTCGAATCGGGCGTCCGATCCTGGGCTCGGAGCTGGACGATGTCCTCCGCCACACTCCTGCGGCGCAACTGCCCCACAAACGTCCCGAGATCCGTCGCGCCGACCGCATCCCATTCCTGCGCGCGGCCTTCGAGGAACGACCACCACAGGGCAAGCCCTCGTGCGTAGCTCTTGACTGTGTTCGGCGACGCCTCAGTGGACCGCAGGTACTCCAGGTACTGCTCGATCGGGCCTACGACGGCGAAGTCCCTCGCCAGCACCGTCCATGTCACCCCCTCCGCCGTGGCCACTCGCTGCGTCGTCGCCAAGCCTCTCTCCCACTACGTCATCGCTGTCAGCGGCATGAGCCGCTGCACGGGATAACGCACCGCTCACAGCAAGGAAACGGCCCGAGCCTTGCCTGTCGGCGATGTCAGCGGCAGCTTCGTCAAGGTACAAATAACACCTGGTCCCGCTCGCCGAAAGCTGGGACTCCGGAGCCTCCGCGTGGACGGCGAAGCGTCGCGAGGCCTACGCCAACGACCTCGCAACGCCCACCTCACTGATCGCGGTCACCGCGAAGTCCAACCGTGCCAAGGCCGACAAGGACCCGGCCGATTGGATGCCTCCGGCCGCTGAGTATGCCTGCACGTACGTGACGGGCTGGGTCGAGACCAAGCTCCGCTGGGGCCTGGCCGCCGACGACCGCGAGCGCGAAGCGCTGCTCGGTCTGGCGGAAGACTGCCCCGGCGCAACCGTCTCCTACGAGCTCGCGCCGTAGCTGGTACAGGCTCAAGCGTCGGCGTCGGCAACACCGCTGGCGAGGGCCTGCTCGCCGGGTTCCGGTCTGAGATCCCCGTCCCTTATGACGCTGCCTGCGTCAGGTATCGAGCCTCGGGAGCAGTGGTCTGCACGCCCTGAGCGGCGGACGAGTCCCCCGGAGACGTCACGCGCCGGGTACCTGGTCCCTAGGGGTCCAGGAGCGCCGGGAAAGAACGCCTGCTGCCCGGTCCGCTGGGTGCGGGCCGGGCAGATCACCGGGACGGAGCGGCGGTCAGTCCAGCTGTGAAGCCAGCGCCACGACCTCGTAGTACGCCACGGCGGTGTCCTCACACAGCTGCTTGACGACGGGGGCGCGGTCCTTGCAGGTGTCGAGCATGTCGTCCTGGAGGATCTTGTCGATGTGCTTCTGGCCGTCGGAGTTGTTCTGGAAGGCGTTCTCTCCGTACATGTCGCGGTAGTTCCGGGACAGGAAGTCGTGCCGGGCGCAGGCCGGCTTGAAGTCGAACTCCTGGAAGGGGACGTCACGGGAGTAGTTGCAGTAGTTCGTGGACCACCGGAACTCGTAGGGGTCGGGTACGCCACCGACGTGCTCGTCGCGGGCGGTGGTCCAGGCCTTGCGGCTGTCGTCACCGAGCTGGTTCAGGTTCGTGAAGCGGGCGCCCTTCTCCTCGGGGGACGGGGCGGGCCCGAAGGCCGGTGCTCCGATGGTGGCCCACTTGTCGTTGGCGCCGTTGCCGTCGTACTTGTGGACGGAGTGCTTGTCGAGAGCGAGGCGGTAGAGGTGGTTGCCGCTGGTGGCGAAGTCGGCCGCCTTGCCGCTGATGCGGGTCCACTTGTAGGGGTGGCCGTTGTACTTGTAGAGCTCCTCCGTGCCGAGCGTGGTCTTGTAAAGGGTGGTGCCGGCGAAGATGTCCTTCGCGGAGTCGCCGACGGGGTTCCAGACGTTCTTCTTCTTGTCGTACTCGACGACGGTCTTGTGGTCGGGGGTCAGGCCGTAGAGGTTGTTGTCCGTGACGGCGAAGGTGGCGCCTTCTCCGCCGACCTGGGTCCATGTGCCGTCGTACCTGAAGATCCTCTTGTCGTCGGGGTTGGTGGCGTAGAGCGCGTCGTCGGGACCGGCGTAGAGGTTCTCCGCCGGCCCGCCGACCTTGTCCCACATGTCACCCCGGCCGCTGTACTTCCAGACCCCGGAGTGGTCCGGGCTGATGCCGTAGAGGTTCTTGGAGGTGGCGGCGAAGGCGGCGCCGGGGCCGCCGATGCGGGTCCACTGGTAGGGATCGCCGCCGTACAGCGTGATGTCGCCGGTGCCCTGTTCGATCGCGTAGACCTTGCCGCCGCCCGCGTAGAGCTTCTGCGCGGCGTCCTTGACCTTCCGCCAGTTGTTCTGGTGGACCGACCACTCGTAGACGCCCTGGTGGTTGGCGGCAAGGGCGAAGACGGAGTCTCCGGCTGCGACGATGTCTTCCATGGCCACGGCGGTCGGGCCGGTCCGCGGCTTGGCGGGTGCTGCGTTGGCGGCGACGCCGAGGGCGATGACGCCGATCAGGAGCAGGCACAGCATGCGGATGCCGCTGTGGACCCTGCTGAAGAGGGCGGCGGCCCGTTGCGTGGCCTGCCGGCCGTTTCGGGACATGACGGAGTGCATGGTGATCCCTTTCCGGGACGTTCGTCGGGATGGAAACCGGTTGCGGTGGGGCGCCGTTCAGAAGCCGAAGAGCCAGGCCCAGAAGGAGATCCGGGCGGTGGGTGCGCAGCCTGCGCCGGGCGGAGGGACTGTGGTGTCCGGCCGGGCGGCGGTGATGGCGGGGCTGGGCACGGTGCCGGCCGGCGGCTTCGTGGCGGAGGGCGCGGGCGTGGTCGGAGCGGTCGTGCTCGCCTTCGGGCTCGGCGCCGCGGTGGTGCTCGGCTTCGGCTTCGCCTTGGGCTTGATTGGTGTGGTGGCCGGAGCGGAGGGCGCGGCGGTTGCGGCCGGTGCGGGCTCTGCGGGTGCGGTGGGCTTGGCCGGGCTCGGCGCAGGAGCCTGGGTGGTGGTGAGTTTCTTGTAGCGCAGGGGGATGTAGGCGGTGCGGGGGTGGCCGGCGAGTTCGCTGTCGTGGATGTTGGCGCTGGTCTTGTGGGCCGGTAGGTTTCCGCCGCTTTCGCTGTAGTAGAAGAAGTCGCCCTTGGCCTTGTCGGTCCAGCCGCCGAACAGCACGACGTGCTGGTCGGGGTAGTCGAGGGCGTCGCCGGCTTCGAGCTGGTCGAAGCCCGTGAGCCGGTTGGCGACGGAGGGCAGGGACCAAGTGGTGTGGCTGTCCCTCAGCTGCCAGGCCATGGAGACGAAGCCGGAGCAGTCCTGCCGGTAGGAGCCGCCGGTCACCTCGTCCTTCCACCACCGCTTCTGGCTGTAGGGGACGGCTTCCTTCACCCAGTCCTTGGCGCGGGCGATGATCTGCTCGCGGGTGACCGGCCCGCCCGGGGCCGCGCCGTTGCCGATGGTGCCGGTCGACGAGGGCTTCTCGTAATGGGGCGTGCTGCTGGCCTGGGCGGGGATGACGGTCAGGCCGACGGCCAAGGCCAGGCCGGCCAGGGCTGCTAAGGCCTTGGGCCGGCGGATGAACGGTCGGTTCACGGGGGTCCCTTCGCCGTGCTGGATTCCGCCAGGCCTGGTCGGCGGAAGCGGTGGAACACCACGCTGGAACCTGATCTGATTGTCCGTTCGGGCGCGATCACATCAGTGCAGGTCAGAGCTGCTGCGAAGAGCGAACATCCGCGAACTTGTGCGAACGTCCGCGAACATGCGGGCCACTGAAAGGGGAGAAGTGAACCGACCAGGGCGCCTGCCGGGGCCGTTAAAGGGCCGCACCGCCGAGGCCAACGCACTCGCGCAGTTCCTGCGGGACCTCACGTCCGAGTACACGGTCAGCCGACTCGAGGAGCGCTACGGCCTGAGCCGGAGCGTGTGGAGCGAGTACCGCTCCGGCCAGAAGATCATTCCGCTCCCGCGGCTCAACCAGATCATCGAGGACCGCTTCGCCCGCGACCCACGCACCAGGGGACACAAGCTCCAGGAAGCACGCCGGCTGCACACTGCCGCCACGTCGGCCCCCAGCCAGTTCCCGCCCCCGGACACGACCAACCCAGCGAACCGTCCGGCGGGAGCGGTCCACGCCCCCGCACCCTCGCCGGACCACACCATCGGCGCTCCCGGTGCTGTTCCGGAGCCGGCCGAAATCCGAGGCGAACCCGCCGCGTTGTCCGCGGACCCGGACACCCCTCCCGACGCCGAGCCCGTGGCCCCCGGCGATGCGCCCGCGGCGTCACCGCAACCCGGCCCACTGCTCTCATCGCCCCGGCCCGCAGGACCTGCCCCGGGCCCGAAGCCGCGGACCGACCGGCTCAGGCGCTGGAGGACACCCGCACAATGGGCGGCACTGGCAGTCCTGGCCGTGGTACTCGTCATCGCCAACCAGTCCGACCGATCGAAGGGCCAGTCCGACACGTCACCACCCGACGCGTCCAGCCCCAGCCGTCCTCCACAATCCGCCGGACCGGAGCCCCTCTCCACCGGCCCGGCACCCGGCAAGAATCAGCCCGAGCCCGGAACATCATCGGATCCGGCAACGCCCACCGCCGGCGCGCCTGAGTACGCAGTCACCATCGAGAAACCTGCCGACGCCCCGATTCCCCGCTGCATCGACATCTCCGGCCAGGGGCAACCCGCCCAAGGACACCAACTGTGGATCGGCATGCGCGTCGACAAGGAATTCTTCATCCTCAGACCGGTGAGCCAGGACAGCACGGCCGGTGCGGGCCGCTGGAGCGCCAAGTCCGTGACCGTGGGCTCCGAAGAGGGAGCCAGCGCCGACTACGCCATCGCCGTACTGGACGTCACGCCCGACCTGTCCACCACCCTGACCCGCCTCACGGTCGACGGCCAGCCCGACAACCTCTGGCGCATCGCGTTCCCCTCCTACCCCGCCGGAACGGTCATCAAGGTGGAGAGAACGCTCCATCGGAACGCCACCGAGCAGGCCAGCTGCTAAGGCCGCCCGGCGGTCGCGCCCGTACCGCTTTCGGTGGATCCCGGGGTACCAACGCCCGAGCCCCGGCAGTCTGGAGGTCGCGGACCGGTCCGCTCGACCGGCCCAGCCATGCACCGCGGGAAGGGGTGGATCGTTGGACAGGGTGTTGGAGGCGTTGGGTGCCGCGCACGAGGGCTCGGTGGGGGTGCTGCTGGACGACGGCAGCGAGCCGGGGCCGGTGTACTTCGACGTGGGCAGCGGTTCGCACATGCCGTCGTCGACCGAGTGGCACTGCTACGACGGCTGGCACGGTCGGCCCCGAGCCGCGCTCCTGCGGGGCGGCTGCTCCTGCGGCTGGCGGGGCGCGGCCGAGTACCCGCTCGACTGGACCGCCCCGCCTGGCGACCAGCCGCTGTATGAGGCGGATGTCGACCTGTCGGGGCCGATCGCGGACTACGAGGCCCACGTGTCATTGATCCGGGATACGGCAGTACCGCTCCCCGCGGAGCTCACCGGTCTCCTCAGCGACCTCGTCCGCGTCCTCGATGGCCTGGCTGTCGGCGAGCCGCTGGTCGCGCTGAAGGCCCTTGCTGACCTGCGGTACGTCGTCGCCCAGACTGGGCAGGACGCCGTGTACGAACTCGCCGCCCGGGAGGTGCCGCTGAAAGAGGTGGCGATTGCCCTCGGTACGAGCGAGGCCGCCGGCCGCAGCTACCTCAACGATTACCACCACGCCTGACCCCAGCCTGACGGGCATCGCTCACACCTCATCCGCCCCAGGCCCAGGCCAGAAAGCGACGGGTATGCGCAGGCCGAGGGCGACAGCCGCGCGTCGGCACCCCGCGCACACGGCAGCCAACTCTGCCCGCACATCCGTCCCCGGCCGCCAGGTGAAGCTCGGTCCGCGCGGTCGCTCCATCACCAGGAAGAACCGTGATCTCGGCGGCATCCGCAACCGCACCGACCAACTGCGCCATCTCTGCCGGCCCGAACACCGACCGGTGCACATGAACGCCGAGCATCCGGGGCCCCACTCTTCGAGGGCACCCCGGATGTCCTGGCACAACCCGTCGACACCCGCGCGGGGGCCTTCAGGCGCGATACCGGCACTCATCTCCCCATGGTCACCACCACCGCCGACAACTCGGCTTGGAGGACGTCGAAGGCCACGGAGAAGGCGGGGTACGGGCGACGGGGATAGCTGTTGAGCCGTCGTACCGGGCGGCCCGTCGGCGGCTGCCCTTAGCTTCTCGCCCTCAGCCGGCACGACGCGATGGGCCGGCTGAGGACCGTCGGGTCGAAGCGGAGTCGGCCAGGAGCCCGAGAGGCAGACGACCACCAGAGCCTAGAAACTGAAACGCGGCCCCCTCCTCGGAGGAGGCCGCCTTTCAGGGTACTGAAGCAGCGCACCCTGAGCCGCGCGCCTCAGCGATTCTGAATCCGTCGGCAAGAAACCCGGCCCCGGAGAATCCGCCGGGCAAAGTGAACGCCCTCCATCAATATCGGGAGACTTGGCTTTATCTCCGCGACTGAGTCATTAATTGCCGTCCAGATCCTCCCAGACCTGTTCCCAAATCGGCCAACCGCGGGGAATGTATCTTTTCTTCAGTACTCCTGCAAGGAATCCAGTGAATCCGCCATCGATTACCTCAATCTCGGGGCATTGCCGGTAGGCCACTGCAACATCCCAGTCACCCGGAGCCCCCGAAGGGACGAGTAGGCACACATCTCCGTCCCAGTCATGATAGGCCCAAGGGATTACCAGATTCCGATTGTCGAGAATTTGCTGCGGCACTTCATCCAGGAACTGCAGCCCGTCCAGAAAAATTTCCCGCTGCTCTTGGATGAATTCAACCAAACGTCGTTCCCCGTCGAGGCGGGGAACAAAGAGGTGATCGAAAAGGATGGCACCCCCGTAACAGTCCACGAATGCGCGGAAATCTGATGGGACCGGCGTTCCGGCGACGGCGACAATCTCACGCCAGGCGGCTTCTTCAGCGGGGCACCCCCTTCGGGGGCCGCCCATCAGCTGATGCAGGAACGAAGGGACCAGCTCGGCGCTCGGGTTCTCACTCATACTTCTCCATCAAGCAGACAGCATCTTCCCTGTAAGGCAAATTCGGGATGTGGCAATCCACGTTCATCCCGCGATTGCCCTTTGCGACTATGTGAATATAGTCGGGGATTGGTGAATTCGCATCTCCATAAACGGCGGTGGTGTACTTCTTGACCGACTGCCCACCCTTGATTTGCTTGGCGATTGCATTCTCGATGTTGCTCATCACTGGAGAATTTGCCGCTTGATACAACGGGACCAAGTTCCTCAAGTCGCTACCTGAGCCTCCGAATTGGCAGCCGGCAAGGTGTCCGCGAGCTCGATTTCCCTTCGGGAGCTGCGTGTAACCAGGCGGATCCACGGGAGCCAATTTTCGCTCGCAGTCATATTTCCATATTGTCTTGGTTCCACCTTGCATTGACTCGGTTCCACCTTCATGGAATTCGATCGCCCCCACCGCTCGACATCCATCTTTCCCCTCGCGGAAACGCTCTCGAGGCAGATAGGTGATGTTCCCTCCCGCGTTGTATCCCACGCCATCATCGCATTTCTCGGGGTCATCTGAGTCTCCACCCTTGTCGCGAGCCTCGTCGGGGGAGAGGGATTCCTGCGTAGCACCCAGAAGAAGGAGGAGTTGATCCCTGCTTACATCCATGGCCCACCCGATGCCAAACGGATCCCAGTGATCGCTCAAGGCAGCCATATTAGCCTTGAGCTCAAGCGGAGTGGCCGGGTTGTTGGGGTTCTGCGGGGGCGGGGGCGGGGGCGGTGTAATCGGTCCTGCTGGCGGAGGCGGGGTGCAGCGGTATCGGCACTTAGGCGGGCCTCCCCGGGTTCTGGTGTTCCCCCCCCGGGTAGATCCTGGTACCGCTGGGAGGGGTTGCGCTGGGCGCTGCGCTGGGGGCCGAACCGGTGCCGCACATCCAGTGGTTACATGCCCCGGCACCTTGGCCGAAGATGCTCGGGCCGGTTGCCCCGGTGGGCTGGTACGGGGTGAAGGTGCCCATGGTGCGGTAGAGACCGGCGAGCCGAAGCCACCCGGGAAGTCCCCGCGACCAGGAAAAGTATCCGGTTCGGCCTCCGCTCCAGGTTCCCCGCGTGACCCGTTCGCGCTCCATGACGTCGGTGTCCTTGTGCCCGGTGGGGTCGATGCGGTTGAGGGGGCTGCCGGTTGCGTAGGTGTAGCGGTTGGCGTTGAGGGCGGATTGAGTGGGGTCGAGTTGCCAGGTGTCGCGGCTGGTGAAGCTGCCGATGCTGGGCTGGTACCAGCGGGCGGCCATGTTGATTTCGCCGCTGGTGGGGTCGGTCCAGCCGGACTGGTAGCCGAGGTTGGGGTTGGTTCCGTTGGTGGCGGTGGTCTTGCCGAAGGGGTCGTAGGCGCGTGAGCCGGCGACGGTGGTGCCGTCGGGGGCCAGGCTGGCGACGAGGTCGGTGTGCTGGTCGGTGACGGTGAGGCGTGCGGTGCCGGTCTGGCCGGTTACTGCGGTGGAGAGGAGGCCTCCGCCCGGGCTTCGGGCGTAGGTGGTGGTGCTGTCGGTCACCAGGTTGTTGGAGCCGCCGTCGTAGGTGAAGGCGGAGCCGTTGTGGCTCAGGACGCGGTCGAGGCTGTCGTAGGTGAAGGTGCTGGTGCCGTTGGTGATGGTGCGTTCGAAAGCATCGGTCTGGATGGTGCGGGTGGTGCCGCCGCTAGCGGTTTCGGTGATGGTCTTCTCGGTGCCGCGGGCGCTGTAGGCGTAGGTTTCGGTGCCCCATGTTTCGAGGCGGTTACGGGAGTCGTAGGTTCCTGTGGTGTTGCCGCGCTTGGTGAGGTTGCCAGCCTTGTCCCATTCATAGGGGGTGTTGGCGGTGCCGTCGTTCCAGGCTGTCATGCGGCCGGCGAGGTCGTAGGCGTAAGTGTTGGCGGCCGCGCCGGTGGTGCCGGTGGTTGTCTTCTTCACGAGCCGGTCGGCGAGGTCGTACTCGTAGGCCTGGCCTTGGACGTCGCCCCCTGCGGTGCGAGTGACGGCATCGTTGGTAAGGCGGCCGAGACTGTCATAGGTGTAGGCGCGCTGGGCACCAACGGTGAACGTCCCGCTGGTGACCTCGCGTGCGTACTTGTCCAGGGTGACGCGGCCTGAAGCGTCCAGTGTTTTCCAGGTTTCCGTCCCGGTCAGCGGATCGGTGTTGCCTTCCAGGTGGCCGGCAGGGTTGTACCAGAAGTAGGCGGTTCCCGCAGCGTCCGTGCGGACGGTCATCTGTCCGTCCGCGTTGTACTTGTAGGTGGACTTGCCCGCAGGTCCGTCGGTGGAGAGCAGTTGGCCTCGGTCGTTGTAGGTGTACGTGTTGTCGGCCAGGATGCCGTCCGTGCCGGAGGCGGTCATGCGTCCGGCGAGGTCGTAGGAAAGGGTGCGGGGGCGGGTCGCCACCGTGGTGCCGGAGCCGGTCTCGTTGGTCAGGCGGCCCAGAGCGTCGTAGGTGCGCTGGCGCTTGACGTTGCCGGGCAGGAGTTCAGCAATCGCCTGGCCGGCGGCGTCGTAGGCGGTGGTCCAGGTGCGGACGTCAGGATTCCAGTGCTGGGTGGTCGCCGGTTCGATGGTTGATTCCGGCAGGCCCCAAGAAGTGAAGGTGTAGTACGTGGCCTTGCCTCGACCGTCGGTCAGACGGGTGCGGTTGCCCGCTGCGTCGTAGCCGAAGGTGGTGGTGATGGAGTCGGTGGCGGTGACCGGATCGATCTGCTTGGTCATCCGACCGAGCGCGTCGTAGGTGTACGTGCGGCGTGCCCCGGTGGCTGAGATGGAGGCTGTCACGTTGCCGTCGGCGTCGTACTCGGAGGAGACCGACCGCAGTGCCGTGGTACCTGTGCCGTAGTCGCTGATGGTGGTCGGCTGGCCGAGAACGTCGTACGCAGTGGTGGTCTTGCGGCCGGTCTGGTCAGTGGTCTCGGTGGTGCGGCCCAGCCCGTCGTGAGCCGACCTGGCGATGCCGCCCGCCGGGTCGGTGACGGTCAGGACCTCGCCGACGGTGTTGTACGTGGCAGTGGTCTTGAGCCCGGAGGGTGTGGTGGACGCAGTCTGGTTGCTCGCGTCGTCCCAGGTGTAGCGGGAGACGAGGTTTTGGAGGGTGGGCTTGCGCTCGATGGTGGTTGCGGTGAGCTTGCGGCCGAGCTGGTCGTAGGTGGATTCGGTGCGTGCGCCGGTCGGGTCGGTCTCCGAGAGGGGAAGGCCGGTCGGCGTCCAGGTGTAGGTGCTGACGCCGCCACCGGAGAGGGCTGTCGTGGTGCCGTTGAAGGTGGTGGCTCCCGGAGCCTGCAGGCCTGCGGCACCGGCGAGTGCCGGGTCCGTCTTGCGGATCAGGTTGCCCAGCTGGTCATAGTCAAAGTACGTGGCACGGCCGAGCGGATCGGTTCGGGAGGTAGAACGGCCGAGCTGGTCGTACGTGGTCCGGGCGACGGCGGTGATCTTCGTGCCGCCGGGCGGGGTGTAGTCGGGCAGGGTAACCGCGACGGGCCGTCCCAGCTTGTCGGTTTCTGTCCGCGTGACCATGCCGCGAGCGTCGCGTGTCTCGGTGGCTTCGGAGAACGTGTTGTAGCCGGTGAGGGTCTTGGGGGTGACAGCGCTTGCAGCAGCACCGTTCTCTTCGGCCTGGACCTGGGGGGCGGTCGTCTCGACGAGGCGGCCGAGGGCGTCGTAGCGGTTGGTCGTGGTGTTGCCGCGCGGGCTGACCTGGGTCAGGGCCAGCCCACGCTGGTCGAAGGTGGCCGAGGTGGTGCGGGTTGCGGTTCCGTCGGTAATCGTCGACTTCTTGAGATTGCCAGCCGTGTCGTAGTCGTTGGTGGTGGCCAGCTTCTTGCCCGAGGCGTCGATGGACTCGGTCGACTCTGTGACCCGGTTGTCAGCGTCGTAGGCCGTGGTCGTGATCCGGTTGAGCCCGTTGGGGTCGAGCACGGACCGTGTGGTGCGCCCGGTGGCGTCCACCGTGCTGGTGACCGTTGTGCGGCCGCCGCCCGTCGTCTGGCTGGTCAAGTAGCCCGCGCCGTCGTACTGGTTGTCCTCCAGCACAATGTCGCGCTTGGATCCGTCAGCCTGGGTGACAGCCTTGGCCGTCGTCTTGGCCTTCAGACCGTCGTCGAAGTAGGTGAAGTCCGTCGTGGCACCCATCGGGTCCGTGGTGGAGGCAAGGCGGCCCGCCGGGTCGTAGGCGTTGGACGTCACGACGAGGTCACGCGTCTGGCCGGACGGGTCGCCTGTCCAGTTCTTCAGAACCTTCTCGGCAAGCTGGCCGCGCGATGTGTACCCGTAGGTGACGACATTGCCTGCCGGGTCTGTCTCTCGGTTGATCCGGCCGAGTGCGTCATACCCGTAGGTGGCTTCGTTGCCAGCAGCATCGGTGCGGCTCTCGTTGAGGCCGTGGACGTCGTATCGGTAGGTCGTCGTACGTGTTACGTCGCCGCCTGTCATGTCCTGTGTGGACTCGGTGAGCAGAAGGTTGTCGGCGTCGTAGGTGCGGCTGATCTTCCCGGTGTGGGTTGTGCCAGTTACTTCATTCGTGACACCTGGGCCCGTTTCGGAGGTGATGTTGGACATGGCGTCGTAGGTGTAGGTCGTGGTGACGCCTGCCGGCTGGCTGTCGGAAGTCTGCGTTTCGGTCAGCTTTCGGCCGAGGCCGTCGTAGGTGTAGGTGGTTGCCAGCCCGGAGGGGGCCGTCGACTTGGCGACGTCACCCGACGCGAAGTACGCGTATGAGGTGGTCGCACTGCCTGCGGTCTTCTTCGTCGCGACCAGGCCTGCGGGGGTGGTGCCGCCGCCGACGGCAGGCTCGGCGCCCGTCGTGTAGGTGGTGGTCTCGGTTCGGCCATCGGCGAGCGTGGTGCCAGCGGTCAAGCCGAGCGCGGTGTACGAGGTCGTGGTCTTGTAGCGGTTGTCGGCTGCCCCGCTGGAGCGTGCGTCGCGTACGGCTGTGGGCTTTCCGTTGCGGGGGTCCAGGGGGTCGGCGGCGTTGTAGTGGTACTCGGCGAACGAGGTCCAGCAGGAGTCGGTGTCACGGCACTTCGTCGTCGAGACGGTGTTGCCGCGCTCGTCATGACCAGTGACGGTTGCGTGGCCGTTCGGGTTGGTGACCGTGTGGAGGAACCCACCCGTGTCGTACGTGTAGGTCGTGATGCCGCCGTCCGCGTTCGTCGAAGCGGCGCGTCGCTGGCCGCGTACGGCGTCGTAGGTGCTGCTGGTCTTGTTACCCAGCGGATCGGTGACGGTTACGGTCGCGGCGAGTGAAGAGACCGAGGCTCGGGTGCCGGCGTTGTAGTGGCGGGCAACCTGGTCGCTGGTGAGGGTGCGCGGGTAGACGGCGACTTCGTCGATCTGGCCGGTGAAGTAGTTGACGCCGTTGCCGGGCGAGGCGGGCCAGTACTGAGTGAAGCCGGCCCCGATGTAGGTGGTTTTGTTGGCGGAGTGGTTGACGGGCACGTTGGTTGCCTGGGCGACCTGGGTGCCGTCGAGGTACAGGGTCTGGGTTCCGGCTTGGGCGGTGATGACGGCATGGTGCCACTTGTTGTCCGTCACTGTGTTGGGTGACGTGTTGCCGGCGCCGTTCCCTGAGTAGTACTGGCCGTGGAGCTTGTTGTCGGAGCCGATGTAGAGCACAGGTGTGTAGCTGGTACCCGGGTCGGGTATGGCCTTGTCCTGGTCGCTGAGGAGGACACCGGGTTTGGTGGTCTTGAACCAGAGTTCGGCCGAGAGGTCGGTGTTGGGGATCTTCGCACCGGGGAGCTGAGCGTATCCGTCGCCCTTGAACTCGACACCGGGGCGGTCGGTGGCACCGAAGGTGCCGGCGGTGCCCAGGGTTGCCTTGGTGTACGTGCCGTTTCCGCTGGTGACGGTGATCTTGTTGCGGGCGCTGGTTCCGCTGGTCTCGTCGAGCTGGAAGTAGCCGGCCGGGGCGTCGGCCATGATCGCGCCCTGGTACTGGTCCCCGTTGCCGGTGACCAGGCGGGTGCGGGCCTTGTAGTGGTCAGTGACGGTGGCTGCGTCGAGTTCCTTGCTGTAGAACGCGGCTTCGTCGAGTTGGCCGGAGAAGTAGCGCGTTCCTCGCGGTTGGTCGTCCCACTCCGGGCTGGAGTAGCCCGCGCCGAGATATGCCTGTACGACTGTCTCGGGCTTGACGGCACCGGCCTGGAAGCCGACCTTGGCACCGTCCAGGTACATCGTCTGCCCGGCGGCACCACCGGTGAGCACCACGTGGTGCCATTGGTTGTCCGTCACCGGTGCGCTGCTGATGATCGAGGTGCCCTTGGCTCCCCGCCACAGTTCACCGCGGAGCTTTCCGGCGGAGTCAATGAGAAGGCTGGGGTTCCACGCGGTGGGTGTTGCACCGAGGTCGACGTTCTGCAGTCCGACCAGCACGCCGTTGGGCTTGTCGGTGCGGAACCACATCTCGACAGCGAGCGTGGTTGCACCTCCGATGGTCTCGGCGGGGACGTCGACGGCGCCCTTGGTGCCGTCGAGTGTGACCGAGCCGTCGTCGCCGTCGAGGAACGTGCCGACTCCGCCGAGGCTGACACCGTCGTGGTACGAACCGTTGCCACCGGTGGATATCTCATCGGCCGCGGCCGCGCCACTGCTGTCGCCCAGCCGCCAGTAGTTGACCGGCGTGCTCGCCTGCACCGCACTCGCGTAGGCCTGAGAGCCCGAGGAGTATCGCGGCGCGGAGATCTGCCAGGTGCCACCGGACTCGTCGGTGACCTGGGTTACGCGTTCGGTGTTGTCGTCGTAGACGACCTGGGCACCGATGCGGCCCGAGGGCAGGGTGGACTTTGTCAGCTTGGACGTTCCGGTTCGTGCGTCGTAGTGCGCGCGAACGGCTCCCGCGTCCAGAGCCCGGTGGTAGACGGCGACGTCGTCCATGACGCCGTTGAAGTAGCGAACTCCCTGGGTGGCGTTGCCGTCCCATCCCGCGCTGGAGTAGCCGGCGCCGAGGTAGGTGAACGTCTTTGCGGCGTGGTCCACGGTCCCGGTGCGAGAGCCGACGCTCTGGCCGTCGAGGTAGAGGGTCTCCTTGGTCCCGCTGCTGGTGAGTACGGCGTGGTGCCATGTCCCGTCGGTGACGACGGCGCTCGAGGCGATCGGGTCCTTCCATTCCCCGGCCAGCTCAAAGCTGCCGCGGAGCTTCCCCGCGGTATCGATGACCAGGGCCGGGTTCCACATGTTCGGCTTGCCGTCAGTGATCCGCTTGTCCTGGAACCCGACGAGCACGCCGGGCTTGGACGTCTTGAACCACAGCTCGACCGTGAGGATCTTCGAAGGGGACAGAGTTGCCTCGGGGAGCTCCACGAGGGAGGTCGTGCCGTTGAACGACGCGGCCTTGTTACCCGTCCCCGTCAGGGCACCTGCGCTGCCGAGCGCAACATCGCGGTAGCGGCCTGCGTTCATGCCGGTTCGCGAGGCGGCCTCGCTCGCCGCGTTCGAACCTTCGCTCTCGTTCAGTCGCCAATAGGAGACCGGACTGGCGTCCAGCACGGTGCTGCGGTACTGCGAACCAGCGGTGTACTCATAGACCGAGCATGCGGTCGTCGAGGTCGGCGGGCACACCTTGGCCAGTCGGCCGTTGCTGTACGTGTACGTCCAGGTGAGGGCCGGGGATCCCGACCCGACTGCGTCGGTGGTGACCGAGCTGACGCGGCCGACACTCCAGGTGAAGGTCAGGGCGCGCTTGGACAGCGCGTCCGTGGCCTTCGTCAGCAGACCGCCCGTGTAGGTGAGGAGCTGCTCCCGGCCGGAGCCGTCTGCGATCTTCGTCAGCAGGCCGTTGGTGTCGAAGGTGTACAGAGTGGCGCTGGCGTCACGCAGAGTCCAGCCACCGCCAGCGACGGCGGCCAGGACTCCCATCGAGCCCGAGGGAGCGCTGTAGGTGCCGTCGCTGTTGCGGCCGAAGCGAGCCTGGCTGCCGTTGGCGAGGGTGATGACGATGTTCCCGTCGGCCTCCGCGGTGGCCCGCATATCCCAGCGCGTCGCCCAACCGGCGCCGAAGGCGTTGCCCTTGCGGGGATCCTGGGAGTTGTAGGTGCGGGTAACGGCGAGTTCAGGGCCTACGACCGGCACGGCGGCGTCGGTGTCGGCGGTCGCGTAGTTGCCCGCGCGCTCACCGAAGCTGCGGCCGCTGTCGGCGCCGCCAAGATGCGAGGTGATCGCAGGCTGCGGCACCTGGGTCGTCAGCAGCGACGGCTGCGGCTGGGCCGAGTCAGACTGGCCGTCGTTGGCATACGCGTACCAGGCATACGTCTTGGACCACGTCAGCCAGCCGCTCGGCACTGCCCAGCTCTGGGAAGGACCTGCGGTGGACTGGCGGCAGTTCTTACGGGTTTCGGTGCCCTCGACCTCGCACACTTCGAACTTGTACGTCAGGGCGTTGTTGGGGAAGAAGTCCTTGTCCGTGGCAGCAGCCCACAGCGTCGGGGTCAGACCGTCGCTGACGGCGCCGCTCGCCGGGGCGAGACCCGTGAGCTGCGGCGGGATGTTGACTGCCTCAAAGCGCACGGCTGCGCTGGGGACACCTGCTGCCTGGAAGGAACTGACGCCGAAGTCGTCCATCGTCCACGCGAGCGTGTACGTTGCCGGCGCCAACGGGGCGACTGTCGCATCGAGTGTCACAGAGCCGCCCGGCGGTACGTCCTGCGGCATGTTCGTCCAGCGGATCTTGCTCCAGTAGTCACCGCCAACGAGGTTGTTGTTGGCGTCATACAGGTCGTACCGGAGCTTGATGTTTCCGCCTGCGGGCCAGGTCGCCTGCCCCTTGTTGGTGACGGTGACCTTGAACTTGCCCTCCGAGGTCGCGGTCATAGGAGTCACGAAGCCACCAAGCTGGTAGGTCGCCCCGTACTTGGTCCACGTCACATTGAGGCTGGGCTTGCCCGACCCGCCGTTCGCCTCATTGCTGTCGGAGTGGAACTGCTTCCAGCTGTTGGAGTCCGAGGTGGACGCCTTCACGGCCAGGCCGTAGTTCGCCTTGCGGCCATGCGTCCAATCATCGACCAGTTGCCGGCCTGAGTCGCCCAGCGGAATCGTGTCCCAGGCCGGTGCGCAGTTCCAGTTGGTCGCGCCAGCGGGCCTCCAGCCGTGAGCGAACGACTTCGAGCCCAGTGCCGGACCCGTCGCAGGCCCGGGCATCGTCGTGGTCGAGCTCTCCGACCAGTTCGAGGTGATCTCGTGAACGGTGACCGGCCTCGCGCTGCAGGAGTATGACCAGGAGTTCCACAGACTCAGGTCGGCCGCGATGACCCACGCGTTGCTCAGGCTGCTGTTGACGTTGTCGAAGCGGAGGAAAGACGCAGCCTGGTGGCCACCTCCGTCATACGTGCCAACCTTCAGGAGGTCGCTGCTGGCGTTGTTCGTGCTGTAGGGCGATTCGACGTAGGTGCCCGAGTTTGCCCGGACACCCGCTGCCTCGACCGGAGGGTCCACCCGCACCGGGTAGACGCGTTCGGGGGCTGCCAGCCACTGGGCATCGAGGGTAACCACGAGGACCTGGCGTCCGCCTTCGTTGACGAGGGAGTAGGTAACCCCGCCGGAGATCGCTCCCTCATTGGACCGCTCACCGCGGTTGGAATCCTCCATCCAGCCGGTGGGCATCCAGCTGCGCTGGACGCCGTCCTGGTCGAGGAAGACGACGTTGCCCTGCGGGTCCAGCTTCGCCGTGAGACCGGTCAGCGACAGAGGGAAGCGCCACTGACCCGGGGCGCTCTTGTCCTTGAGAATCAGCGTCTCTTTGACGGATTCAGCACCCGCCACGAGCTCAACGTCAGTGAACGGACGCACGTCCGGGTAAAGGATCGTGCTTCCATCGACCTTGCCCTGGGAATGTGCAGCTCCCTCGATGCCATACCCGATGGAGTACTTGCCCTCCACACCGAGACGGACCAGGGGATCGCCATCCGCGTACTCGGCGAAGAACAGCGGATCCTCCGTCGACCGCGGCTCCCACCCAGAACTGGACGCACTCATCGCCCAGGCACCCTTAGGCCGTGCGAGTGAAGTATCGACTGCCTTCCAACTCCCTTCACGCGAAAGGAAATTGACCTGCTCGTCGTAATACTGCGTTGTGTAGGTGCCGTCCCCGTTTCGGAACGTACGGGAGCGCTGCTCACGCTTGTCGAGCTGCTCAGCACTGCGCTTCGAGTCGAACCCGACCGCCCCAGCCGGCTTGGGCGCTTCCACAGGCTTCACCTGCGGAATTTGCGGTCGCTGCTCAGTCTTCAGGCTGACGGGGGCCACGCCCGCAGCGGGCATCAGCTCGCCAGGCGCCCTCTGCGCTCCACGGCGGCCACCTTCGGCGTCGGCGTTTGTGGCGTCTCCCGAGGCTCCATGCCCACGCCCGCGAGCCGAACCCCAGGTCTGTGCCGGGCGCTCTCCGGCACCCGGAACCTTTTTGGCCATGACCCACTGATTGACCGCCAACGCGGTCTGCTCCGTGCTGGCAAGGACAGCCATGACGAAAGCGATTACAACAACGAATGGACGCGCGATGCGCACGAAAAGCCCCCACCCAAGCGATCAAGAGGGGCTAGTTCTATTCGGTGATCAGGGCCTGAAACAAGGCCGCCTGACAGGCCGTGAGCCAGCGAGGCACGGTCGCGGCACGGATAAATCCAAAAAAATCAAGATTAACTTACCTGTCATTCGACACTCCGAGTCGACAAAATGAGATATATGTCACGCCCCATGCGGGAACCATCTCCTCTGTCCGGCCTAGCTGATTTGTCGTCCCATGGCACTCGACTGCAGTTGAGATGGCCCATGACCTGATGCGCAAAGCCGAGAAACGAGCAGACCGTGGGGGCCGCGCTCGCACAGACGGCAGCGATGCGGATCACGCCAAGGACGATGGGCAACCAACACAAGTCCGCCGGCTCGGACCACGAGGAGGCCCACGAGGACACCACGGTGTAGAACGTGGTGCCGTCGTCGCTGGGCACGGTTGTGACCGTCGGCTACCGGGGGATCACCACGCAATGGAGGCCCGTAGAAAGGGGTGGCGGCGGATTGCTGCCTCCGACGAGCAGGGCCAGGAGCACGGCGATCGCTTCGTTGCGCAGGACCCGGGCTGCCTGCGCAAGCTTGACCGGGTCCGGGGTCGGCAGAGACAGAGCCACACACTCGGGGTCTGTGCCCGTACGGATGGGCACGGCCGCGCACACGGTCCCCAGGGACTGCTCGGCCTTTTCTTGCAGGTCATGGCCGTGTGACGTGGTCTCCATGACAGTGGATATCAAGATCATCCGGGCCGGTCAGATGTACCGCTACTACCTGCGCCAGACCGTCGTCGGCGACGGCCGCCGCCCGGCGCGCACGTCGTTGCGCGAGGCCCAGGAGCAAGCCGGTGTCCCCGTCGGGCGATGGATGGGCCGCGGCCTGGCCGTGCTCGGACTCGAGCCGGGTGAGGAGGTCACCGAGGCGGAGCTGCGGAACCTCTTTGGCGAGCGTGGCCGGCACCCGTACGCGGACCGGATCGAGGCCGACCTGCTCGCCAAGGGTGAGTCCCCGAAGAAGGCGTTCAGGGCCGGCGCCCTCGGACGCCGGGTGATGGTCACCGGTGTCGACCTCGTCTTCCGGCCGCAGCCGACCATTTACCTCCTGTGGGCGCTGGGGGATGAGGAGACCCGGCAAGTGATCGAGGCCGCGGACGAGAGAGCGATCGAGCGGGTACTGGAGTGGATCGAGGACGAGGTCGCGGTGATCCGGTACGGCAAGGACGGCATCTACCGGGTACGGCTGCCCGGCGGTCTGGTCGCCGCCCGCTTCCGCCACTACGAGGCACGCTCCGGGATGCCCTTGCTCCATGACCATCTGCTGCTGTCGGTGAAGGGGCAGCGCCTGGACGGGAAGTGGAACTCGATCCACACCACGGCCCTGCACGAGAACACCGTCGCCGCCTCCGCGCTCTACAACGAGCTCGTGGCCGCGGAGGTCTGCGCGGAGCTGGGGCTGGCGACCGAGCCGCGCATCGTCACGCCGGGGCGCCGGCCGGTGATGGAGATTGCGGGAGTGCCGCACGAGCTGATCCGCTGGACCTCCCGGCGCAGCGACCAGATCGCCGCCTGCCTCGCCGAGTTGGAGCACGAGTACGTCACCGCTGTCGACGACGACGGCGAGCTGAAGTTCCTGCCCGTGGTCTCCGAACGGGCCCGCGCCAAGATGAACGCGATGGCGGCCCGCAAGACCCGCCCACCCAAGCAGAAGACGCTGCCGCTCGCCCAGCTGCGCGCGTGGTGGAAGAGCAGCGCGATCCTCACATCCGGTGTGCACGTCGATGTCATCACCTCCCTCCTCGAGTACGCCCGCGCCACGGCGGCCGCCATCCGGGCTCGGGTCGCCGCCGTGGTCGACATCGCCCTGGCGGCCGTCGACGTCGCCGCGACGGTGTTCGTGATGAACGATGGCGGCCGCTTCCACCGCCGGCACCTGCTCGCCGAAGCCCGACGCCACCTCGCCCTCGTCCTACGCGGCGGCCGCCGTGAGCCGGGCCTGGACGACCAAATCGTGGCAGCCGCAATCTCCACCCACTGCCTGGACATCAGCGAGCCGACAACCACGATCGGCCTACTGAAGGACTACCGCCTCTACACCGCCCGGTGGGCTTTGTCCGACCTCCCCGCCCGGCCCCGCACACCCGACCTCGTGCCCGACCCGGACCGGCAGCCACCGACTGATCCCGGCGAGCCAGCCGACGTCCGGGCCGCGGGCCAGGACGCGGGGGAGTGGGAGATCCCCCGTATCCCACTGCAGTACGAGCGCGCCGTCCTCGCCGGTGTGGTGGTCCGCGAGAAGCTGCGCACCACCACCGCCACCGTCGTTCGGGGCCGCGCGTACGACATCGTCGCGCACCAACAGGCGGCGATGCCCGAGCAACTGCTCCCGCCCGCAGCCGCCGACCCCGAACACGGCGACCAGGAGCCGGAGGCCGGACCCCGGGAGGCGATCGACATGACGGCGCTGCGGGCCCTGCGGAAGTCCCGCACGGACGTGGAAGCACTCGACCTCACGGCCGACCGGCTGCGCCACCTCCAGGACGCGTTCGCCAAGGTCGGCGACGACTCCCGCGTCCGCGCGGACCGCCACACCGCACAGACCGACACCGGCGCGGTGCACCCAGACGATCAGCAGGCGCACCGCCCTCAGGAGCCCGGACCGCACCGCGGCCGGGAAGCCGGCCACTGAGCGGACCCGATGGTGCGCACCCGGTGCAGTCGCGCGCAACGACGATGTCGTCCACTCCACCGAGTGGAGCCCACCCGGCCGGGAGTGGCCGCCACCGTGTTCTCGACCAGCTCGACCGAGTGGAGCCCACCGAGTGGAACCCACTGGGTGGAGTGGGCGACATCGACGGGGCGATGCCGCACCTCGACCGGGTGCGTTTCTCCTTGACCTCGGCTCAGGTCAATGAGAAATGTGGCGCCTTCACCCGGCCCACTCCACCGCACCGAGTCCATCCGGTGCGCACCACTGAGCCTCCGCCAACTTGAATTCGCAGGTCAAAGGGCTGCTGTGACCGGCTCTTGATCCACTCACGCTGGCCGTGGGCGGGAGTCTGCGGCGTAGACCGTTTGTCAGCGGTTGACTTCGAGGTCCGTCAGGACGAGTCAGGCGCGCAGGAGGTGCGTGGCGCGGGCGGGGTCGGTGCGGAGTTTGGTGAGGGACCGCCAGTTCTCGAGGTGGGCGAAACCATGTTCGACCGATGCCACCAATGAGCTCGGGATACCGTCTCATTGGGCATCAGTCCGCACCCAGGGGGAGTAATGAGTCATCGCTCAGGCTGTGTACTCGGTATGGCTGTCGCCGCGTTAATCGGCCTAGTCGGGTGTGGCAGCGGTAAGCCCTTCGATGGCCCTGCGCCCGAGTCCCGCTCGTCTGCCGTACCTGTGTACGTTGCCGCGTATCGTGCCGGATACATCGCGGGCAAGGCCGTCTATGACTCCTCGGGCAAGGGAGCGGCCGTGCGCGAGACCGTATGGGGCGGCTGTACGCGCCGGGCTCTACAGGCGGGCAGCGCTGCCGAGATGGATCGTGGTTCCTGGGTGCGAGGTTGCCTCACCGGCGTCGCCAACGCCCCTGAGCAGTTACCCAACGCCACCGTGACCAAGCGGACCACGGATGCAGAAGTGCTGGAGCGTTTCCGAGCGTGGGCTCGCACCAAGGGTGAGGCACAGCAGGTCGACCACGTCCGCATGCTGGCCATAGTCCAATTGACGGAGCACGACTATGACGTCGAGTTGAGCACGGACTACACAGCAGGGTCCGGAGAGCCTGGATCTGAGTCCCTTGCCCAGAGTTTCGTCGAGTGGTGGGACGGCGATCATGGCCGGGACGGTACCGCCAGGAACGTTCTGGTCCTTGGGGCAGATGGAAAGAGGCTGACCGCACAGCGCATCTGAGGAGCGTCAATGGCCCCGTAGTGCTGGCTCTTCGAAAGCGCCGAAGAGCCGGTTCCTGTGCGCTGTACCCGGTCGGCCTCCGCCATCCTGTGCATGCTGGATCCCGAATTGTTGGAACGAATAGCCGCGCGCCGTGCAGAACTGGACGAGCTCGAAGAACAGCTGGCCGACCAGCTGGCGGAGGCTCGGGCCGAGCGGGACGACCTCGCCGTCGCCGAACGGGTCCTTCAGCAGGTGAGCTAGTGCTGTGACCGCGAACCTTCGCCGGGTTGAGACCTTCCGTCGGTGGTGGGGTGGGCGGATGATCGGGTGATGGGCAGCGAGTTGGATCTGCCGGACGAGTTCCGGTCCGAGGTTGACGTAGCGTTCTCGTTTCTGCTTGAAGAGGCGGGTTTCGCGGGTCCGGAGACGACGGAGCACGGCCTGCTGTTCCGCGGTCCTGGGTTGGACGTGGACGTGTGGCTGTTCGACGGCCGAGAGCCCCAGGTCGCGACGGGAGTAGCCGCCGTCGGACCAGATGGCATCAGGGGACGGAGGGCTTGGCTGGACGAGCTCTATGTTGCTGCCGGATGTGGGCCCGCTCAGGACGTTCCTGGCTCGGCTCCGACCCGGCGGTCGACCATCAAGCGGGTTCATCAGCACGCCACTGCATTGCGTCGCCTCATGACGGGGCTGTCGGCTCCCGAACTCAGTCAGTTGATCATCCGCTTCGCTGGGTCGTGATGAGAAGGTGATGTCAGGCAGCTTCGACGCAGGGACGTCTGCCCCAGCGGATGCCTTTCTCGCTGCGGATGCGGGCGCGTTCGCGTCGTTGGGCGGCGAGGACGTCGGGGTGGCGGGCGTTCTTGTTTCGCCAGCGCAGGTATGCGTGCAGGGCTCGGGTCTGGACGGTGTGGTTGCGGTGGTGGGAGTTGGCGAGGGCGAACTGCCGTAGCGGTCCGAAGTGGGCTTCGATGAGGTTGGCCCAGGATGCGTAGGTCGGGGTGAAGCACAGCTCGACCTTGTTCCTGGCCGCCCACCGCTTCATCCGCCAGTTTGTGTGGGCGGAGAGGTTGTCGAGGATCACGTAGATCGGGGCGCCATCCGGGCGAGCGGCCCGGATCGTTCTCAAGGCCGCCCAGGTGTAGTCGATGCCCTTGCGGCGCCGATTGACGCCCCACATCTGGTCGTCACCGACCGAGTAGCAGCCGTGGAAGTAGGTGATTCCGTGGGTGCGGCGGTAGGTGGCCGGCAGCCGGTCAGGGCGGCTGCGCTCGGCCCAGCAGGAGCCGGCGGTGGGCCGGATACCGAGTGGGCCGAACTCGACGAAAGCGAAAGTGCGGTCGGGCCGCTCGTTCATCGCGTGATCGATGCGGGCGAGCTTGGCGTCGAAGTCCGGGTCCGGGGAATCCTTCCAGGTCTTCGTGCGCTGGAAGGTGATCCCGCGGCGGGCCAGTAAGCAGCGCAGGGCCTCGCGGCCGATCCGGACGGGCCGGGCGATATTGCGTCGCAGGTGATCGGCGAGCTTGCGGATCGACCAGCGGGTGAAGGGTTTGCCCAGTGCGGTGGGGCGGGCGGTGGCCGTCGCCACGACGAAGTCTTCGTCGTCACGGTTGAGCAGGCGGGGACGGCCTCCCGCCCAGCGAGGGTCCAGGCATGCAAGCCCGATCTCGTTGAAGTTGTGGATCACGTCGCGGACGGTGTCCTCGTTCGCCTGGACCAGACGCGCGATGACCGGGACCGTGCTGCCGCCCGCCGAGGCCAGCAGCATCATCGCCCGCCGAAACCGGACCGAGCTGGTACTGCCCCGCCGCACGATCTGCTGCAGCCGCTGTCCCTCCGGTTGGTGGCGGCAGGGGCGCATGGACAGGTAGAAGGGCTGCTGTCATGACCGCCGGATAATCGGGACAAGGTGTCGGACCCGCGTGGTACGACTGCTCTCAAGCAGAGTACGAGCAGAGGCGGCCAGCAGTGGGGCGACAAGAAGAAGCGATCCGCGTAGCAGACGAACTCCTGGCCGACATCGAGCTCAAGCGTCTGAAGGCATCCGAGGTCGTCCTGAAGGCGAGCCGGCTCGCCCGGCTGGTCGGCCACACCGAGCTGACGGAGTTCCTCGGGTTCGAGCGCAACGGGTACCCGGCTGCTGGCGCGCCTCAGGCGTGGATCGAGCGAGCGGGCCGCTGGTCGGACAATGAGAAGAAGACCTTCCATATTTCTTCGATTGCGAAGGTGGAGGCCATGGTCGAGTCCAGTCGGCAGGCCATCGACGCCATGCGCGGCGGGGGTAACTACTCAGGCGACAACGCTCTACTTGCGTCGCGCGGCCACGACGAGCGGATCCTTGCTTCCTCAGTCGCTGTCAGTAAGTGGACAGGCATCTGCGGGCAAGTCACCGCGACTGTCTACGACATGGTTGCCGAGATCTACCACGAGCTCCTGTTCAGCGAGCTCCAGGCGAGTCTGTTCGCGGACACGCAGGAAAAGGTCGATGGGTCATTGGCGGCGGCGAGCGGGAGCGCGCTCGACAAGATGGAACGTGTCTCTGACCGTCTTCGGGACGGTGACCCGGAATCCGTCAGCCAGGCCCTCACCACCTGCCGCCGGCTTATCGACTCCTGCGCGGACTACGTGTTCCCAGCCCGAGAGGAGCTGTACGCGATCGGGGCCGAGGCCACCCTGAAAGTCGGTCCTCAGCAGGTACTGAATCGGCTCCAAGCCCACACCCACGCCTGCGGTGCGTCCAAGAGCCGACGGGACCGGCTGCGCCGGACACTGTCCGATCTTTACGACCGGTGCTCTGCAGGAACTCACGCCGAGGTCACCATCGACGAAGCCCGCTTCGTCTTCCTGCAGACCTACATAGCCCTCGGCGAGATCCTGACCCTGAGTGCGTCCGAGGACAGCGAGTCCTGACACTGCCGTGGGCTGCATGAGGTCACCCTCGGCCTGACGACAGCGGGGCCGGACAGGATCACATCCTGCCCAGCCCCGCTGCTCGTTTCTGGCTACTTCCTAGCGAAGGTGGATGCGCGGTCCCCGCGCGAACTCGAGGTCGTCCAGCAGGGCAGTCTCCAGCTCATTCTCTCCCTGGCCGCGCAGACCGAACGGGTTGGTCTCCATCCGCTCTAGGAGGATCAGGGTGTCGAGCTGCCCGGCCACGTGGCTAATCCCAGGGCTTCAGCGCGGCAGGACTCAGGTACTTGCGTCTCGTCCTGGCGGGCACGGCTCCTTCACCCCATAGGGCCGGGAGCCGGGCCCCGGACAGCAGGGGGCGGGAGAAAAGATCCCGAGCACGACGAAGGCCCGGACCCCTGGTCCGGGCCTTGCGCTGTCGAAGTCTTCTAGCGGGTCGAACGCCAGTAAGGGAGTCGGCGACCTACCGTCTACTTGCGCCCTCCCCGGGAGCGGATAGCGACCCAGTCCGGGTCGCGTACGGGCGCCGGCGCCCGCGTCTCCGTGGCCGGGGCGCATGATGCGCCAGCCGGTGCGCGGCGTGGACCAGGACGACGACAGCCTGCCGCCCGGCACCACCCCGGACCCACGCCGGTGTAGCACCGGCTGCCGAACGGGCCGTCGGGGTCTTCGTCCATGCTCGCGACCAGCTCGCCCGGCGAGCTGGCCTCGTCATCGTCTCCGAGCTGCCACATCCGGGGCGTGGCCGTCATGTACAGCCGGCGCAGAGCCGGGATACGGGTGTTGTTGTGGATGACCGCCCACGGCTTCCCGATCCGGCCCGATGTCCGGTGCGCCTCGTCGACCACGATCAGGTCCCAGGCCGCGAGCCCAGCCTGGTGCGCCCTCTCGAGCGTGCCCAGCCCGAGGGAGGCGTACGTGGCGTATACGGTGACCTGCTCCAGACCCCGGGTCCACTCCACCAGCTCGTCCACGTCCGTGGTGTTGGGGAAGGAGATCTCCTCGCCCCGCAGCGAGGACACCCCGATCACCGGGCCCCGGCGGCCGCCCTCGCGCCACGCGGCCTCGGTCTGGGCGAGCAGGTCCAGCGAGGGCACCAGCACCAGTACCCGGCCCGCGCGGAGCTCCTCCGCGCTGCGGACCGCCACTCTCGTCTTCCCGGACCCGGTCGCCATGATCACCTGTGTGCGCAGTCCCTGCTCGGGGATGGCGGAGGTGCGGGGCGGTGTGTCCAGGGCACGCAGGACGGCGTCGACGGCCTCCCGCTGATGCGGGTACAGGGACTGGGTCATGCCGTGCCCCCATCGGCCTCTCGTCGAGTGCCGGGAGCCGGCTGCTCTGCAGCGGCTTTGCGGCGTCGGCGGTGTTCGCGTTGGGCTTGGGCGCGGGCGCATTCGCGGGTGCAGTATTTGATGCCGCTGGTGCGGTTCTGGCCGTATTCGGAGCGGCCGCGCTGGCGGACGAAGGGGCGTCGGCAGGTCTCGTTCGCGCATTCGCGGATGGTGGCGTCTTCGGCGAGGTGGTTGTACAGCTGGAGGAACGCCACGGCCAGGAGGGTGGGGTAGCGGTCGTCGAGGCTGCCGATACCGATGCTGAACCGCTTAAGGGCCGAGTTGAGGGTGCTGCTGAGGTCGCTGATCTTCAGGGCCAGCAGTTCTTCGCGCATCTGATCCAGGTCGCGGGGCCAGAGCGCCTTTCGGTCGCTGTTGGCGGCCTGCCACCGGGCGAGTCCTTCAGGAGCGGCCTCCGCGGCGACGAGGGCGTCCAGCCCGCCTTCGCGGCGCAGGGCCATCCATGTGGTGATGGCTTCCTGCGCGTGGGCGACGTACAGCTGTGCGAGCTCGCCGTGGAGGGCGAATGGGCCGCGTTGGGGGTGGAGGTCCTCTGCCAGGGCGGTGTAGTGGTCGTGTTCCTCCACGTCCAGGCTCAACGATCCGACGTCGCCGCCCAGGTGCCCGTAGGCGCGCATCATGGCGGCCACCGCGTGGAGGTCGGACGGGTCGAGTTCCATGAACTCGCGCAGGTAGAAGTCTTCGGGCAGCGCCACGGTGCCGTCGCCGGGGGAGCGGAGCTGCGGGGTCCACACGATCCAGTCGCCGTCCACGCACGCGTCGGCGAGGGGGCACAGATCCGGTGGAGGGACGGGAGTACCCGGCCAGAGCGTGGGACGAAAGCGTTGGTCAACGTATTCCGTCATGCGCGGCATCATAGCCACGCACGAGGGAATACGAAAAGAAGGCAGTTCGTATCACGCATGCGGAACTCGTCGGAGGGGAAACCAATGTGACACCGTGGCAGGACCGCAAGACCGTGGGGGACAGGCACGAACTGAGGGTCGCCACCGCGCTGCGCACCAGAGGCTGGACCGTCCACCCCTGCGGACAAGGCACCTACCCGCCGGCTGTTCGCGAAGCACTGCGCCGTACCCGATCGGCTCTGAGGCAGTTCCCGGACCTCATCGCCGCCCGCGGTACCGAAATCGTCACCATCGACGCCAAAGACCGTATGCCCAGCACCAACACCAGCCGCTACGCGATCAGCGTCAGCACAGTCAACGCCGGCCTGCAGTACACGGCCATCCACGCCCCCACCCCCCTGTATTACGTCTTCGGCGACCTGAAAGTCCTCACCCCCGCAGAAGTCCTCCACTACACCGACCATGCCCTGCGCCACTCAAGCGGCGCCTACCACCTCGTCAGCACCCGCCATGCCCACAGTTTTGACGGAGTCTTCGGCTGCGCTGTGGCTCGAGCGGCCTGAGACCCGTGCGGAGGCGGAGCGCCTGGAGGCGGTGCAGGCCGCGGCGCAAGAACTGGCGGACCGCGCGGGTGCGGACGTGGCGGCGGCCGAGGACGATGCGCGGGCTGCGGGGGAGCGGCTGGAGACGGCGCGTGCGGCGGGTACGGACGCGGCTGCCCGCCTGAAGAAGGCGGGGCGGGCAGCTGTGAAGGTACGGGCGAGGGCCCGCACGATGATCCTGCGCAACGGCGCGGTCTGCGTCGCGGAGCGGACGGTCCGTGTATACCGCCCCCACACGGCGCGCTGACCCCAGCCCCCGGTTCGGCGTGCTGAGGAGGCCCCGGACGGCGATCCTTTGCCGCCGTCCGGGAAGCGTCCGCCCCGATCAGGGGGTCTCCAGGACCTCGATCACGAAGGGCTGTTCGTTGTTGGTTTGGTTCTTGTCGTCGGCGCTGCGCACCGTGACGGAGCCGCCTTCCAGCCTGCCGATGGGAACGGTGCGGTCGAGCTCGACCGGGACCTCGGCGGTCACCGTCTCCCACACGGCGAGCCCGGCCGGGAAGACGCAGCGCACCTGGCGGCCGCTGGCGAGCATGACGCAGCCTTCCGGGAAGAACGGCTCCTTGGCTGTGGCCCCTTCCGGCAGGGTGATCGTCACGGTGAACGGCGAGACCGTCTGCTCCGGGCCGGGGTTGGCGATGAAGCCGAGCACCGTCGTGGTGCCTCCGGGTACGGCGGCGTCCGGGGCGACCCGGACCACCATCAGGTCGGAGTTCGACACCGCGGCTGCTTCAGCGGTGGTCGTCGGCACAATGGCGGCCAGCAAGGCCGCGCCAGCCACCAGCGCCCGGCGGCGGACACTGGAGCGGCGGACGATGTTGCGGGTCATTCCGGTTCACCTCTGCTCGGGTGCGGGGGCGCCTCGTTGATCAGCCCCCGGATGATCAACGACCGCCACCACGGCAAGGGTGCGAGCCCGACCACCCACAAGCCCAGGCCCCCGGCGACGAATTCCCGGCGCGGTCTGCCCTGATCGCGTTTTCGTCCCGGCGGGGACGCAGGGCGCGGTGTGTGGTCGTGGGCGCCGGTGGAGACCGTCGACCCCGAGGCGGTGCGGGCCGCGCTGTGGGGTCCGATCGGGGCGGAGGTGGCGGCGGACCGGCTGAGGGAGATGCTGGGGGTCCCGTTGCCGGCGATGCGGCCGAGGGTGACGGCGGCGGCGATCGGTCATTCGGTCCGAGCCGGCCTGCTGGTCTACCTCGGCGGCGAGGTGGATTTCCCCCAGGCGGATCCGGAGCAGGTGGCGGCGCTGGCCCGCCGCCGGGACCTGCCCGCGCTCCTGGACCAGCACATCCCCTTGGGTCCGGACCAGGCGGCGGGATCCGATGCACCTCGCTTGCACGGTCACGTGTGGATGCGCGTGTCTCGGACCGAGTCTGATCTGCGGGGAACAGACCGTGGTGGCTGGCCCGTTGAGCCGTGGCCCTATCTGATGAGCAGGCGTCAGGCCGCAGAGCGACTCCCCGAATGCGCACCTGCTGACTGGTTACGCATTTGAAAGAGCCCCCGCCGTGTGCGGGGGTTCTATGGACCTGGGCCTACCAGCCGTGTCGCCTGTTCCAGTTCGAGACGGACATCGCGTAGAGGACATTGCCGATGCCGGCGGTGAAGAGGAACAGGACGATGTGGACGCCGACGCTCTGGCTTTTGCGGTACCCGCGGCCTCCGTAGGCCACTGCAGACGCAGAGGCCGCGGCAGACGAACTGGTCACGTTGTTGATCACGATCGGCGGCGGCGCATAGCCCGGGTAAGGCTGTTAGGGCTGCTGGCCGGGATGGTGGCCGTGCGGCGGCTGGTGGCCCTGGGGCGGGTAAGGGGTGCTCATGGTCGAGGTCCTTCGCATTCAGGTCGCGCCAGGGGAGAACGGTACCCGAAGGCGAAGCTAAAGCATGTCTTCTTGGCAAAACGTGCCTTGCTTGTCAGAGGTTCGTCAGCCCAGACCAGGCTGCCCGCCGGCTCTTCCGAAGGACCGATTGGAGCCAGGTGGTCAGGCTCGGTTTCGTCTCCCCGGTGGACACGGTGACCATCGACTACAAGCATCACGGCGGCATCACCGACTCCACCCGGGATCTCGCCCTGTTGGACGTGGTCCGGCCGTGGTTGGACTGGCGGGCGGTGGGCGAGACCCGTCCCGGCCGTCGCTCCCTGCTTACCGGCCTTGCCCCGCCGGTGAGCTCGGACGCGGACCGGGTGCTGCGCGCGGAGGTGGACCGGGTGCTGCGCGCGGAGGTGGCTCGGATGGCACGGGTGGGGCGAGCGGCGGTGGTCAACTGGCGGCGCCGCCACCCCAACTTCCCCGCCGCGACCGCCGGGACCGAGGTGCATCCGGAGTCCGAGCGGGCCGATGTCGTCGCGTGGCTGCTCGCCCACGACAAGATCAGCCTTCCCGCCGGGGCGGGGGCGGCCTCGCTGCTGGTGCGCGGCACGGCAGGCGCGACGGGCCGGTTCCGGCTGGATGCCCCGTGGCTGGGCCTCGCCGACGACGTCGAGGGCACCGACCGGTTGTCGGGTTGGGTCGTCGACGACGCGGACGCCGACGCCCTGGCCGCTCTGGCGGCCGGGGAGTTCGGGGCCACGCTGACCCGGCTGACCGCACCGGGCGCGGGCCCCCTCGCGGTGCTCGGGGACGTGCGGGTGAGCGACCGGTTTCGGTCCGGGTCCGGGGCCTTGCGGATCACGCTGGAATGGCCGGCCCGCCTGGGCGGTACCGCCTCGCCGACCGGCACCGGTGGTGTGGTCCGCCACGGCGTCCCGCAGGCGAGGGTCGGCGAGGAGTGCGTGTGCGCGCGGCACGACTGCGGCGGCCTGGACCCGGTCCTGTGGTGCGACGAGCACGGCGACGAGGTCACCCCCCCTGCTGGAGTGGCACGCGGGCGGAGGCCTGCGCTGCGCGCAGCTCGCCCGCGACAGGGCGGCAAGCGCGTAGCGGCTGGGGGCCGTGAGTGGCCCCGGCGCACCCTTGGGTGTGCCGGGGCGCCGGGTCAGGCCCGGATCTCGTTGACCAGCATCCGCAGGGTCAGGCTGTGCTTCTCGGGGGGCAGGGCGTCCATTGAGGTTTCATCCTGCACAGTGAACCTCTCATCCATACAGCGCCGTGTCCGCCGCTTTGACGACTGCCCGAGCGCACCGGACCGACGGGTGTCCCACGCCGACCGTGGCGCAGGCTGATGCCAGGCCGGTCGGCGCGGCGGCGAACCAGGGCAGCCTTGCGGAGGTGGCTGCCCGGGCCGCAGAGGTCCTGCAGCTGGGCAGCGGGGTCAGTTCGGTGGTGTGGTGATGCGGGTGGCGAGTCCGTCGAGCAGGGTGGTGAGGCCGTGGTGGAGGAGGGATTCGGGGGAGAGGGCGGAGTCCGTTCTCGCCGCGGCGAATGCCGGGAAGGCTCCGCCTTCCACGAGCGCCGCGAGCCGTGTCTCCTGGGCGTGCATCCACTCCTGCCCGGTGACGCCGCTGGTGCGGGCCGCGTCGGACTCCGGTTCGAGGTCGACGGCGTGGCCGCGGACGTATCCGAAGAGGGTGACGGCGGCGTGCATCCGGGTGTCGTCGTCCAGGCCGAGTCCGTCCAGGGCGGCGAGGGCCCAGTCGATGTGGCGGATGCCGTTGGGGATCAGCAGGGGCCGGTTGAGGTTCATGGCTCCGGCCAGCCAGGGGTGGGTCCGGTAGAGCTGCCATTGCAGGGCCGCCGAGAGTTCCAGCCGTTCCCGCCAGTACGGCGGCGGCCGCTCGGGCAGAGTCGGTTCCCCGAACACGGCGTCGGCCATCAGCACCACCAGCTGCTCCCTGGAGCTGACATGCCGGTACAGGGACATCGCCGAGACCCCGAGCTCCGCCCCGAGCCGGCGCATGGTCAGGGCTGCGAGTCCCTCCGCGTCCGCGATGGCGACCGCCGCGCGAACGATGCGGGCGCGCTGCGCGGTGTCGTCCTCGGCGGCGGGGCGCCGGCCCGGTCCGCCGGCCGCGGGCCGGGCCGCGACCACGGTCCCGACGCCCGGCACGGCCCGCACCAGCCCTTCCTGTCCGAGTAGGGCCAGGACCTTGCTCGCGGTGGCCATGGCGACCCCCCACCGCTGGGTGATGGCCCGAGTCGAGGGCACCCGGTCCCCGGGCCGCAGTTCCCCGCGCTCGATGCGCCCGCGCAGCTCGGCCGCGATCCGCGCGTACGGCGCCTGCGTCCGCTCCGTCATCCCACCCTCCTTGGTGCACTAGTACGGACGAACCATAGTGCACTAGCTCGGTTTACTCAATTCCCCTGTTCCATCAAGCATTTTCCGTCTGTACGTTGTACGCATCACCCCGAGAGAGGACAGGGAAAATGAACGAGCACAAGACCCAGACCAAGAACCAGACCGTGCTGATCTCCGGCGGCAGCGTCGCGGGCCCCGCCCTCGCGTACTGGCTGCACCGCCACGGCTTCACCCCCACGATCGTCGAGCGAGCCCCCCAACTGCGCGACGGCGGCTACGCGGTCGACTTCCGCGGAGAGGCCCTCGACGTCCTGGACCGCATGGGCCTCCTGCAGCAGATCGAGGCGCTGGACACCGAGATGGGCGACGCGGCCCTGGTGGACGCCGACGGCCGCCAGTACGCCACCCTCCCCGCCGCGATATTCGCCGGGGACCTGGAGGTCCTCAAGGGCGACCTGACCCGCATGCTCTACGAGGCCACCCGCGATAACGTCGAGTACGTCTTCGGCGACTCCATCGCCACGCTGGACCAGGACGAGAACGGCGTGCTCGTCACCTTCGAGCACGGCGCGCCCCGCCGCTTCGACTTGGTCGTCGGAGCCGACGGCCTCCACTCCCGCACCCGCGCCCTGGCCTTCGGCCCCGAGGAGCAGTACGTCTGCCACCTCGGCATCTACACGGCGATCTTCAACCTGGACAACTACCTCGGCCTGAAGAACACCGGCCACCTCTACGCCGTCCCCGGCAAGGCCGCCAACATCTTCACGGCCCGCGACAACACCGAGGCCCGCGCGGCCTTCCACTTCGCCGCCGCCCACCTGGAATACGACCGCCGCGACCCCGCCTCGCACAAGCGGATCATCGCCGAGCGGTTCGTCGGCGAGGGCTGGGAAGTACCGCGTCTGCTGCAGGAGATGGACACCGCGCAGGAATTCTTCTTCGACTCCAACGCCCAGGTCGAGATGGACACCTGGTCCGCCGGCCGCGTCGTCCTCCTCGGTGACGCGGGCTACTGCGCCGGCCCCACCTCGGGCCGCGGCACCTCCCAGGCACTGATCGGGGCTTACCTCCTCGCCGGCGAACTCGCCACCCGCGAAGGCGACCACACGGCCGCCTTCGCCGCGTACGAGGAGCAGATGCGCCCCTACGTGGCCGAACACCAGGTGCTGGGCCGAGAGGGCGCCGAGCGGTTCTTCCTGCCCGCCCCCACCCAGGAGATCCTCGACATGCTGGCCGCGAACGCCCCCGAGAACACCCGCATTGAACCGGTCCGCCTCCCCGACTACACCCCTGCCACCGCCGCCTGACGGGCGACGGCGCATGGAAACTGTCGCTGGTCAGTGAAACTGAGTGCCTGATCCATATCCCTGATTTCGTGGTGTTCGGGGCCGTAGCCTGTAGTGGTGTCCGAGGGTTCCGGGCGGCCCGGAGGGCGGGTGTGTGGAGGCTGCGGTGACCGGTTGAGGCCGGCCGCGCGGCCGGACGCCGTGTTCTGCTCGACGCCATGCCGCGCCAGGTCATGGCGGCGGGCCCGTCGCTTGCGGCGCCGGGTGATAGCGGAGTTGAACGGGGCGGGTCGGGTGACCTGTCCCGAGTGCGGGTCGCCCTGGGTGGCTGGCGTGGACCGGCGTTCGGACGCCGTCTACTGCTCGCGTCGGTGCGTCACGAGGGCCTGGCGGTCGCGGAACGAATCGTTCGGAGAACGGTCACAGTGACCACTGCGCGAACGCATCCGAATCGGACTTCCGATCAGATTTAGGTTTCTTCCAGTCACCCGTTGTGATCTTCGGCAGGTGGGTTCGACTCTCGGTCACAACAGCGGGCCGCGTCTTGCCAAGGCCGAGGGGCCGTGCCCCGGCCCGTTCAGGGTGGTGAGAACCATGCCCGAGAAGATCGAGAGTGCCGACAAAGTCGGCAGCGTCAGCGCCCACCGTTACGAGCAGATCGTCACGGAACTGCGCAAAATCGTGGAAGCCCAGACCCGGGGTCAGTTCGCGATCGGCGACTACGCCTTGGAGATCGAGCCCATGCGAGAGCAGGGCCCCCAGGACAGGGGCGAGGAGTTGTTCACGGTCAAGGACTCGCTGTTCCGCCTGGCCGAGGACATCGGCTTGTCCTACTCAGCCGTGAACGGAGCCCGCTGGGTCGCTTCGCGATGGCCCGAACAGCACCGGCAGGCCCACGTGTCCTTCACCGTCCACCGAATCCTGGCGGCCATCTCGAACGAGGAGGAGCGGTTCACCGCGATCCTCACCCCACCAGGAGGCAAGGCCCGGTGGACCCCCGACGACGCATCACGGAGGGTCGGCCGCCAGGTCGAAAGGCCGATCACCCCGCAGGAGAAGGTCAGCGCGATCCACACCCTCGCGAGGGACGAGGCAGTCGCCGCGGTCATCACGGGTGACCTGCTGCGACGTCCGTCCGTGGTCGCCCAGGTCCGCCAGGAGGACCGGATCAGCGCGGCCCACGTGCTGGTCGAGGACGAACAGATCGCCGCGGCCGTCACCGGCGATCTGCTCAAGCGGCCCACCGTCGTCGCGCAGGTCCGGCAGGAGGACCGGGTCCGGGCAGTCGAGGAACTGACCCGCGACGAGAGTGTCGCCGCGACGGTGACCACGGGCCTGTTGCGGCGGCCGGACGTCGCCTTCCAGGCCATGTCGGACGACACCGCCCGCCACCAGGTCAACCATGCTCAGGTCGAACGGGGCCGGCAGGCCCGTGAGAACTTCGATCGCACGAGCCCGGTCGCACCGGTGGTCAAGCGGATCGACCGGTCGGTGGAGTTCCTGGACCTGGTCACCGCCTGCCACGTGTTCGTCGCTGCCTCCGGCCGCGTCGTCCCGGGAATGCGGGACCGGCAGCTCAGCAGCGCCGAGAGGGCCATCATCCGGGAGAACTGCGCGCGCGTGCGGGCGACGCTCGACTGGATCGAGACAGCCGTGGACACCGGGAAGGTCGACGTCGACGGCGAACTGGCCCGCCTGCTGCAGGGCGAGTAGTGGGATGCCGCGCGCGTCACAGCGCCGGTCCCCCGCGGCCCAGCGGCATGCAGACACCCTCCGGTTCGTGCTCTTCGAGGCACGGCCTGCCGGTCTGGCCTTCAATCAGCTGGTCAGGTCCAGCGAACTCTCACCCCATCAAGCCCGCGCGGGCCTGGCCTGCCTGCGCGACACCATCGCCGAACGGGAATGGCCGCCCCTGATCTGGACGAAGGCGGACGGCTACAAGTTCTGCTCCGACCCCGTGGAGCTTCAGGCCTACGAGGTCGAGGTCATCCGCGAGAAGCTCACCGAGATCCGCCGGTTCATCACCGGCGTCGTCGCCCCGCACGCAGCCCTGCAGCCCAAGGGCCGCTGGATCAGGGGCACCTGAACACCCAGCTCAACTCCGTCGAGTCCACCCTCGATGTGATCGCCGACTTCATCGACGCATGATGCCGGTGGGGGCCGGCCGCGAAGCGGCCGGCCCCCACCCCCATGAAGGGAGGGGCCGTTGGCCCGGCACCGCTGCTACCCCTCGGACACCTACGACGACGAGTGGGCGCTGATCGAACCGCTCCTGCCAATCCCGGCCTGCCAGACCCTTCGCGGCGGGCGGCCGGAGAAGCACCCGCGGCGCGAGATCGTGGACGCAATTCGGTACGTCGTCGACACCGGCTGCAAATGGAGGGCCCTGCCCAAGGACTATCCGCCATGGCGAACCTGCTACAACGCCATGGCCCGCTGGGCCGCCGCCGGGGTGATCGGACAGATCCGAGACCAGCTCCGCAAACGCGTCCGCCGAGACATGGGCCGCTCACCTGGAGCGGTCGCCACCATCATCGACTCCCAGTCCGTCAAGGCCGCCGAGACCGTCGGCAAAGACTCTCGCGGCTACGACGCAGCGAAGAAAATCAACGGCAGGAAGCGGCACCTGGTGGTCGACACCAAAGGCCTGCCGCTGTTCGTCATGGTCACCCCGGCCGACATGACCGACCGCGACGCGGCCAAGGAAGTCCTGTTCAGGCTGAGGCTCATGCACCCCGAGATCACGATCGTCTGGGCCGACTCCGCCTACGCCGGACAGCTCGTCGACTGGGCAAAGAAGTACCTGAACCTGACGTTGAAGACCGTCAGCCGGCCGAAGAACGCGGTCGGGTTCGTCGTCCTGCCCCGCCGCTGGGTGGTCGAGCGGTCGCTGGCCTGGGTCATGCACGCCCGCAGACACGCCCGCGACTACGAACGCCTCATCCAGCATTCGGAGTCGCTGATCACCTGGGCCGCGATCACCCTCATGACCAGGCGAATCACCCGCCGACAATCCCGCCGGGCCAGCCAGCCGCCCTCCCTCGAACACACACGAGACTGACCGCGCTCACACTCGCGACCGCGAACTCCACTCCAGCACTTCTGCCATACCCGGATCGGGAGCCAGGTGCCGAGCACTTCGGGCTCAGAACCCGTCGCCCCATCCGAAGGTGACGTTGTACGCGCGCTGGAGTGCGTGCCGGCCATGGTCCCCGTCGGCGTAGGCCCACGCGAGGGCTGCGGAGAACCAGAGCAGAAAGACTCCGCTGACGATGCCCAGAGCGACCAGCTTGCCGTACCAGCTGAGGAGGACCAGGGCGATAGTCACGATTGCCGCGCCGAGGTGAGCTCCCCGAGAGTCGAGCGACGCAGCCTTGCGCGCCTCTCTGCCTTCGGCCCGTTCTGCGGCGAAGCGCTCCTCACGAACAGACTGCGGTTCGTTCTCGTCGAAGTACATCTCATCCCCCCGACCTTGACGCTACATGGACCCGGACCACGTCGGCAGAGGAGCACCGCGAGATGTGACTGGGCAGTCCAGTTGGCACCGCCCGCCAGATCGAGCGCTCAGCCTGACGCACCCTCCAGCGGAAGGTGGTCTCGGTGGTACTGCGAGTCCAGCCACTCCTCCTTCACGAAGAGCGGACGGGTAAGAGGTCGTTTCTTTTGGCTGTCAGTGCGGTGTGAGAGCCTCCGGGCATGAGCTACGACCTGGCCGTGTGGGAAGGTGAGCGGCCGGCGAACG
>NZ_JBIARJ010000029.1:0-79365 GCF_042889825.1 Streptomyces sp. NPDC002467
CCGCCACGCCATGGCGACCGACCTCGGTTTGCCGACCGCCCACCTGCGGGTGTTACTGACTGGGTCGGCCCAGGACACGCGGGCCCGGGCTCGACGGTCCGCACCGTGGCCCCCTCGGTACGGCCGACGGCCGAGCGATGGAGGTGGTGCATGGAGATGATCCACGTCCGGCTGGTGAGCCCGCCTGCCCTCACCCCCGGTGCGCTGGAGCTGCTGGCCGACAACCGCTACGTGTTCAACCGGGTCGTTCTCCCCGGCCTGGCCCACAATCCCGACGGCGACGCCGTCGAGTGCGACATCCTGGCGGGTGCCGCCAACGCCGTGCTGCGCGGTCTGCGCGAGCTGGAACTCGACCGCCTCGGCTCCATCGTCATCGAGCCGGTCGAGATGGCATTCTCGGCCACCGCGGCCAAGGCGGAGGAGCAGCAACCGGGGGCGCTCGCGCACACACCGGTCTGGGAGGAGGTCGAGGCGCGCATGCGGGCCGAGGGCACCAACCGGCCGAGCTTCTACGTCTATCTGACCATCGCGGGCGTCATCGGGTCGGTGGGGATCCTGACCAACTCCCAGATCCTGATCGTCGCGGCGATGGTCGTCGGGCCGGAGTACGGCGCCGTCACGAGCGTCGCGCTGGGTATCGACCACGGCAACGGAGTCAGGATCCGGCAGGGCCTCCTCGCTCTGACCGCTGGATTCTCACTGGCCGTTGTGGTGACGTTCCTGTTCTCCTGGGCAGTCCGGGCCCTCGGGCTGCAGCCCAGGGCGTTCGAGTTGGGCATCAGGCCGGTCTCGACACTGATCGACGCTCCCAACGTCTTCTCCGTCGTCGTCGCGGTGCTGGCCGGCATCGTCGGGATCACGTCGCTCACCCAGTCCAGAACGGCCGCGCTGCTCGGCGTCCTCATCTCCGTCACCACGATCCCCGCTGCCGCAGACATCGGCGTCTCCTGCGCGTTCTCCAGCTGGAGCGAGGCCCGCGGATCCCTGTTCCAGCTCCTGCTGAACATCGTGCTGCTGATCCTGGTGGGCGTGCTGACCCTCAGATTCCAACGGGCTGTCTGGCGACGCATCGGCCGACGCGACATTCGCGCGCGCGGCGGGTAGGGCATCGGCTGCCCGTGGCACGAGTGGGCGAAAGCAGAGTGGCCATAGCCCTGGCGACGTATTGCCCTGCCCGGCCCTGCCCGGCCCGGCCCGGCCCGCAGCCGCATGCTCCCGACGGAGGCCGACACCGCAGGCCACGACCGCGCCCCGCGTCTCGGACCGTCGCCCGGGCGGACCAAGGACGCCATGCGTGCGTGGAAAGCCGGGCTGCCCGAGCACAGGACATGACGGCGGTGGCAGACCCGAGCAGGGCCGAGGCGGGTTCGAGGCAGCTCGTAGCCCGACCGAGTGGCGTGCCCGGTCGAAATGCGGCTGTGTGGCGCGCCGGTCTGTGTCGCCCGCTGCACGAATGCTTTCGTCTGGGGCTGGGAATGCGACGGCTCCTCTATCTGTCCAGGCGGGCCGGTCGACTCCCGGCCTTCCTCATGCGCGTCGCCCGGTCCTGGCAGGCGTGCCATCCGCAACGCCGAAGGAGAGCTCGTGGTGGCAACAAGTGGCGACGGGAACCGCGAGACGATGTCCGCGCAGCTTCTCAAGGGACAGAAAGCGCTGGTGACCGGCGCCAACTCGGGCATCGGCCTGGCGACTGCCGTCGCCCTGGGGCGGGCCGGAGCGGACGTCGTGGTGAACTACGTCGTCGGTGCGGACGAGGCAGAGAAGGTCGTGGCGCAGATCGAGGGCTTTGGAGTCCGCGCCTATGCACACGAGGCCGACGTGTCCGACGAGGAGCAGGTGGCCGCCATGGTCACGCGGATGGTCGAGGAGTTCGGCACCATCGACATCATGGTGGCCAACGCGGGCCTCCAGCGTGACGCGCGGCTGACGGAGATGACGCTCGCCCAGTGGCAGAAGGTCATCGACGTCAACCTGACCGGTCAGTTCCTCTGCGCGAGGGAAGCTGCCAAGGAGTTCGTGCGGCGCGGCGTGGTGCCCGAGGTGTCCAAGTCGGCCGGGAAGATCATCTGTATGAGCTCGGTCCACCAGATCATCCCGTGGTCTGGGCACGTGAACTACGCCTCCTCCAAGGGCGGTGTGGGCATGCTGATGCAGACCCTCGCCCAGGAGCTGGCGCCCCAGCGGATCAGGGTCAACGCGGTTGCGCCCGGCGCCATCCGTACGCCGATCAACCGTGACGCCTGGTCCACCCCCGAGGCCGAGGCCGACCTGCTGCGCCTGATCCCGTACGGTCGCGTGGGCGACCCGGACGACATCGCCAACGCCGTCGTCGCCATGGCGTCCGACCTGTTCGACTATGTCGTCGGCACCACCCTCTTCGTTGACGGCGGAATGACCCTCTTCCCCGGCTTCGCCACCGGAGGCTGATCTCCGGTGCAGGATCACACCACGCCCCGCCGGGTGGTGATCCTCGGAGGGGAGTTCGCCGGGCTGTTCGCCGCCCGCGCCCTGCGTCGGTCACTGGTCGCGGTGACCGCGGTCGCCCGCCGCGCCCGGCATCTCTTCCCACCACTACCGGTGCGCCTCCGGAATCCTGTCCGAGGAACAGATCGCGCAACCGCTCCGCACAACAGGCAGGGAGCGGTTCTCAGCTGGTCCGTCGCCTTCGACTACGAACTCGCGCTGCGAACGCGCCTTCACCATGACCGACGGAGACCCGCCGGCTGACCGCACGCCCGGACGGAAGGCGCTCCCACCTCCGCCCTGAGAACGGGTCCCCAGCCGACTCTCCGCGGGCGCCCCTCCGCATCCTGTCCTTCATCAGCCCCGTCCCCGCAGGGCAGACCATCGAGGCGCACATGCTCAGCACCGCTTCCCTTCTGGTGAACGACGCCCCGGCCCAACTCCTACCGGCTCGCGAGCTGATGGCCTTCACCCTGGCCTCACACATCCTGCTGGTCCCGTTCGGCGTGGCGCTGCCGTTCATTACGCTGCTCATGCACCATCGGGGGCTGCGCCGCAACGATCCCGTCGCCCTCACACTCGCCCGGCGCTGGTCGGCGGTGATGGCCGTCCAGTTCGCCATCGGCATCATCACCGGCACCGTGCTGTCCTTCGAGTTCGGCCTGCTGTGGCCCGGCATGATGGGCCGCTGGGGCGACGTCTTCGGCCTCGGGTTCGGCATCGAGGCCTGGGCGTTCTTCCTGGAGGCCGTCCTGATCGCGATCTATCTCTACGGCTGGCGTCGGCTCAAGCCTTGGACTCACTTCTGGCTGGGCGTGCCGCTGCCACTGACCGCCCTGATGGGGGCGTTCGGCATCATCGCGGCCAACTCCTGGATGAACACCCCGCAGGGGTTCAGCCTCGACAGCCAGGGCAAACCAATTGCAGTCGAAGTGCAACAGGCGATCTTCACGCCCATGTTCGGCCCTGAGTACTGGCACTTCGTGGGGGCGATGCTCATGACCGCCGGCTATGTGGTCGCCGGCGTGTACGCGGTCGGCTGGCTGCGCGGGCGCCACGACCACTACCACCGGCTCGGATTCACAGTGCCCTTCACGGTTGCCGCGATCGTCACACCGGTCCAGTTCATGCTCGGCGACTCCGCCGCGCGCGCCGTCTTCCACAAGCAGCCGATCAAGTTCGCCGCCATGGAGATCGTCTGGAAGACCAACACCCACGTACCGGAGTACATGTTCGGGCGTCTGCATCCTGACGGGACGATTTCCGGCGGCCTCAAGATCCCCCAGTTGGACTCGATCCTCGCCGGCTTCAGCCCGGACACCAAGGTGACGGGCCTGTCGTCGGTCGCCGCGAGCGACCGCCCGACGGCGACTCAGGCCACCATCGCCCATTGGGCCTTCGACATCATGGTCACCATCGGCAGCGTGCTGATCCTGTTGGCGCTCTGGTACGCCTGGTCCTGGTGGCGCCATCGGGACATCCCTCGCAGCCGCTGGTTCTTCCGCTGCGCCGCGATCGCGGGAGCCGCGTGCCTGGTCGCCGTGGAGTGCGGCTGGATCACCACCGAGGTCGGCCGCCAGCCCTGGATCGTCTACAACTACATGAGGGTCTCGGAGGCTGTGACCAGCACGCGTGCCGAATCGCTGTGGGCGATGCTCGGCATCGTCATGGCCGTCTACGTGGCCGTATTCGGAGCGTTCCTCGCGGTCATTCTGAAGATGCGCACCCGCTGGCGCATCGCCGACGAGGGCTCGGCCTCCGGCCGCGCCGAAGCGCCCCCGGAGTCCGACACCCCGTACGGGCCCAGAAGCGAACCCGAGGCCACGGCCGCCGGGTCCGTGCCGGGTGACGGGTCCGACCGAACTCCTGGCGGTGCGTCGTAATGGCTGAACTCATCGCATGGGTGCTGGTGCTCGCGATCGCCGCCTACGCGTGCGCCGGTGGCACCGACTACGGCGCGGGCTTCTGGGACCTCCTGGCCGGCGGTGCGGAGCGCGGGAAGAAGCCACGCTGGCTGATCGATCAGGCCATGGCTCCGGTCTGGGAGGTCAACAACGTCTGGTTGATCTTCGTCCTCATCATCATGTGGACGGGCTTCCCGACGATGTTCCAGGCCGTCTTCGAGGCGATGTGGCTGCCGCTCGCCCTCGCCGCCGTGGGCCTGGTGCTCCGCGGCGCCGGATTCGCCCTGCGCAAGCCGTCCCACCGCCTGGCCCAACGAAGGATCTACGGAGCGGTGTTCGCCATCTCATCGCTGCTCACACCGTTCTTCCTCGGGGCGGTGCTCGGCGGTATCGCCTCCGGTCGGGTCAAGGTCGGCGAGCCCGCCTCCGCGGACGCCTGGGCCAATGGAACCTCAGTCCTCGTGGGCCTGCTGGCCATCGCCGCCACCGCATTCCTCGGGGCGGTCTTCCTCTGCTCCGACGCCCTGCGGTTCGGCGCCGATGACCTCGTCGACTACTTCCGCCTGCGGGCGCTGATCGCCTTCGCCGCGGTTGTCGTCCTCGCACTCATCGGCCTGCCCGTGACCCACGACGACGCCCGGTACGTCTGGGACGGCCTCACCGGGGGCCTGGGCCTGCTCCTGATCATCCTGGCCGCGCTCTGCGGTCTGGCCACGGTCCTGCTCCTGCTGCGCCGGTCCTACGGCGGGACACGCTACACCTCAGTCGCGAGCGTCGCCCTGGTCGTCGGCGCCTGGGGCTTCGCGCAGCGGCCCTATCTGCTGCCCACCTCGCTGACGGTGGCCGAGGCCGCCGGCGCCGCTCACACCCTGCGCTGGCTGGTCATCGTCACGGTCATCGCGATCGTCCTGGTCGGTCCGGCGCTGGTACTGCTCTACCGTCTCGACACGATGGGTGAGCTGGAGGAGCTCACCGACGCCGATACCCGGGCCGCCAGAACACCCGGCGACAACGTGTAGCGACGCTCGGCCGGCTCCGTTGCCGTGTGCTGCCGGGAGCCCGGTCCCTGTGTGTGGTGGCCCCCAAGAGCTGCGAGCCCGGGGCCAAGCATCGTTACAAGGGCCAGGCCCGTCGTCCTCACCTCCTGGCCGACGTCCCTCCCGCAACCGCGCTTGGCTACAGTGGCGGCCCTCCCCCCTTTGACACCCCAGCCCCCGGAGGCCGTCCCATGCCGTCACACACCCCGTCCGGCCCGCTCGCCCGCCCCGGTGCCTCTCCCGCGGACGCCGAGGCCGTCTGGGCGGTGATCAGCGGAATGTACGCGGCCTACACGGCCGGGGACCGGGCGGCCGTCGACGCGCGGCTCGATCCGGAGGCGACGGTCTGGGATTCCGCGGCCGATCCGTTGCTGCTCGGCAGGGCCGATCTGGAGCGGCTGCGCGACGAGCGGCCGGCGCCCGGGAGCGGTCCGGTGGAGACGGGTCTGGACGCCTACGACCCGGTCGTCGACGTCTTCGGCGATACGGCGGTCCTGCGCTACTGGTTGCGCGTCGCCTTCGCCCCGGGTCCGGACGGAGCGCCGTCACGTCCCGAACTGGTGCGCAACACGGCGGTGCTGCGCAGGCACGCCGACGGCGGCTGGCTCATCGTGCACCTGCACGAGGACGTACGGCAGCCGGGCGGGGTCCCCGCGGCGGACGGCTGACCCCGCCTGTGCGGCGTGCCCGACCTGCCCGCTCCGGCCGTGCACGCCGCACACTCGCGTCCCGAGCCGCCCTGGTTAACGTCCGTCCATTCTCCGGACAGCAGGGAGGCAGAAATGACGTACCGGGTGGCCATGGACATCGGTGGCACCTTCACGGATGTCGTCGCGTACGACGAGACGCGCGGCACCTACATCGCGGCGAAAGCGCCGACGACGCCGGGTGACCTGGCGGAGGGGGTCTTCGCCGCGCTCGGGCGCGTGGTGGACGATCCCGCCGCGATCTCGTTCTTCGTGCACGGCACCACTCAGGGGCTGAACGCGCTCCTGGAACGCAAGGGCGCCAGGGTCCTGCTCCTCACGTCCGAGGGCATGCGCGACGTCTACCACATCGCGCGCGGCAATCGGGACCGCATGTTCGACCTGCACTACCGCAAGCCCGTGCCCCTGGTGGAGCGGCGATCCACCGCCGAGGCGGGCGGACGGCTCGACTGGCGCGGTGAGGAGCTGTGCCCGCTGGACGAGGACGCGGTACGTGCGGCAGCACGACGGATCCGCGCCGAGGGCTACACCTCGGTCGCGGTCTCCTTCCTGTTCAGCTACGTCAACCCCGCCCACGAGGTGCGGGCCGGCGAGATCCTCGCCGAGGAGCTGACGGACGAGGACGTCATGATCGTCCTCTCTCACCAGGTGGCCAGTGAATGGCGTGAGTACGAGCGCACCTCGTCCGCCGTCCTGGACGCGTACACGGGGCCCGTCGTGCGGCGCTACCTCGGGCGGATCGAGGAGCGGTTCACCGAGCGCGGGCTGGGCGTGCCCGTCCAGGTGATGCAGTCGTCGGGCGGAGTCGTCAACGCCGACTTCGCGCGCCGCAACCCACTGCAGACCCTTCTGTCAGGACCGGTCGGAGGAACCATGGGAGGCGTGGCCGCGGCAGCGCTCCTCGGCCGGCCGAACGCCATCTGTGTCGACATGGGGGGTACGTCGTTCGACGTGTCGCTCGTGCTCGACGGGCGGCCCGACATCTCCAACGAGGGCTCGGCGGACGGCTTTCCCGTGCTGATGCCACTGGTCAACCTGCACACCATCGGCGCGGGCGGCGGCTCGATCGCGTACATGGAGGCGGGCGGGCTGCGGGTGGGGCCCGAGTCGGCCGGAGCGGTTCCGGGACCGGCCTGCTACGGGCGGGGCGGCACCCGCCCCACGGTGACGGACGCCAACGCCGTACTGGGCCGGGTGGATCCGGAGTGGTTCGCGGGCGGGCACATGACGCTCGACGTCGAGGCGGCCCACCGAGCCGTCGGTGAGCTGGCCGGACAGCTGGGCATCGAACCCGTGGAGCTGGCAGGCGGGATCTGCGAGGTCGCCAACGCGAAGATGGCCCAGGCCATTCGCACGCTGACGGTCGAGCACGGCCTGGAGCCCGGGGAGTTCGCGCTCCTCGCGTTCGGCGGCGCCGGCCCCATGCACGCCGTGGAGATCGCTCGTGAACTGGGCGTCGAAGAGGTGATCGTCCCCCGCTTCCCGGGCGCCTTCTCCGCCTGGGGCATGCTCGGCACCGAGGTGCGTCGCGACCTCACCCGCCAGTTCTTCACTTCGGGTGACGTCCTCGACGGTGCCGCGATGGCCGAAGCCCTCGGCGAGTTGCAGGCGCAGGCCCTGGCCGCGCTGGCCGAGCAGGGAGTGCCCGCCGGGCGCAGCCGGGTCGAGCACGCCGCCGACATGCGGTACGAGGGCCAGGACTACACCCTGACCGTTCCGCTCGACACCGCCGAGGAACCCCTGCACGAGGACTTCCTCGCGCGCGCCGCAGCCAGGTTCGCCGCGCTGCACGAGCGCCGCTACGGGCACGCGACCCCCGATGCCCCCGTCGAGTTCGTCACGCTGCGGACGACGGGGCTCGGCGCCCTGCCCGAGACCGAGCCCACCACGTACGGGCCGCAGGACGGCCAGGACCCCTGGGCGGGCCGTACCAAGCCCGTCGTGTTCGGCGGCCGGGCCTACGAGACGCCCGTGCTCCGCCGGGAACACCTCGCGGCGGGCGACCAGTTCGCCGGTCCCGCAGTCATCGTCGAAGCCACGTCCACCACGGTCGTCCCACCGGACGCGACCGTCGCCGTCGACCCGCAAGGCTTTCTCGTCATCAAGCTCGGAGGCATCGCGTGAGCGCCCCTACCCCCGTGATCGACCCGGTCACCACCGAGATCATCCGCTGCGCCCTGCTCCAGGCCGCCGAGGACATGAACACGACCCTGATCAGGTCGGCCTACACACCCACGATCTACGAGGCCAAGGACTGCGCGGTCGCGCTCCTCGACCGGGACCACCACGTGCTGGGCCAGTCGTCCGGACTGCCGATCTTCCTCGGCAACCTGGAGGAGTGCACCCGAGCGACGGAACGCATGTACGGCCGGGAGGTGTGGCAGGAGGGCGACGTCTGGGTGCTCAACGACTCCTACATCGGCGGCACCCACCTCAACGACGTCACCGTCTACGCGCCCATCCACGTCGGCGGTGAGCTGGTCGGTTTCGCGGCGTCCCGGGCGCACTGGATCGACATGGGGTCCAAGGACCCGGGCGGGTCGATGGACTCCACGACGATCTATCAGGAGGGCCTGCGCATGGGTCCGCTGAAGATCTACGAGCGCGGCGAGCCCTGCGTGCTGACGCAGGATCTGATCGCCCGGCAGGTCCGCTTCCCCCAGCCCACGCTCGGCGACATGCGCGCCCAGGTCGCCTGCGCGCTCACCGGCGGCCGGCGCCTGGCGGAGATCGTGGAGCGGTGGGGCATGGACACCCTGCTGGCAGCGCGTGACGCGATCTTCGAGCAGACCGAGCGCCTGGAGCGCGAGCAGATCGCCGCGATCCCGGACGGCGTGTACGAGGCCACGGGGCAGCTCGACAACGACGGCATCGACCTCGGCACGCCCCTGCACGTCACCGTCCGCGTCACCGTGGACGGCGACCGCATGACCATGGACGTCACCGACTGCGCGGACCAGGCCACCGGACCGGTCAACTGCGGTGCCGCGCAGACCGTCGCCGCCTGCCGGGTCGGCTACAAGCTGCTGGTCAGCGGCGAGGTCCCGCTGAACGGCGGCTCGTTCAAGCCGCTCGACGTCCTGACCCGGCCCGGTTCGATGCTCGCCGCGGTGGAGCCCGCGGCGTGCCAGTACTACTACTCGCACCTGGGCCTCGTCATCGACCTGGTGGTCAGGGCCCTCGCGCCCGCGCTGCCGGAGAAGGCGGCGGCGGCCTCGTACGGCGACTCGATGATCGTGCAGTTCACCGGGTTCGACCCGCGCACCGACAAGCTGTTCGTCTCCCAGGAGGCCACCGTCGGCGGCTGGGGCGCCTGGCAGACCGGCGACGGCGAAACGTGCCTGATCAACAACGTCAACGGCTCCCTGCGCGACATGCCGGTCGAGGTCCTGGAGACACTCTTCCCGGTGCGGGTGGAGGAGTACGCCGTACGCGTCGACTCGGCGGGAGCGGGCCGCGCCCGTGGCGGCAACGGTGTCGTACGCCAGTACCGGTTCACCGCGGACCAGGACCTGTCGCTGTGGTGGGAACGGTCGGTGACCCCGGCCTGGGGCCTCTTCGGCGGCGAGGCCGGTGCCCCGCCCCGGGTGACGCTCAACCCCGGCCGGGACGACGAGCGTTCCCTGCTGAAGACCAATGCCCTCCCGGTCAAGGAAGGCGATGTGCTGCGCTGCGAGAGCGGCGGGGGCGGCGGCTTCGGCCCGGCCTCCGAGCGCACGGTCGAAGCGGTCGCCGAGGACATCCGTCAGGGGCTGCTCAGCCCGGCACGGGCGGAGGCCGACTACCCGTCAGCTCGTTGACGGTCCGGCAGAAGGATCGTCGAGCAGGACGCGGCAGGCCAGGTGCAGGGCCAGCCGCAGGCTCGGGTCCTCGGGGTCGCAGCCGAGGGCCCGCAGCCGCTCCACGCGGGCGGTGACCGTATTGCGGTGCACCCCCAGCCTGGCCGCGGCCGCCGACGGGGTGGCGACGTCGAGGACCACGGCGAGGGTGCGCAGCAGACTGCCGTCCCTGTCGGCCTCCAGCAGCGCGGCGAGCAGTGACTCGGCCGGGCCGCGCAGTACGTCACGCGGCACGGCGGCCAGGAGCTGCTCAGGGCCCGTCCGGTCGGCCCGCACGACCGTGCCGGGTCGCGTGACGCGTACGGCGGCCACCGCGTCGGCGAGCACCGGCCCGAGGCCCGCGAGGTCCGTGGCCGGGCCGGCCACCGCCCCGGCCACCGGCACCAGCAGGGACGGATGGACCAGCGCGGCCCGCAGCTTCTCCCCGGCACGGGCGAGGGGATCCCGCGCCGGATCCAGGTCATCCTGCTGCTCCCAGGCCACCCAGCACCCTTCGTGGGCCACGAGTGGCCCACCCGGGCCCGTCCGGCTCCACCAGGAGGCCAGCAGCGTGCCGCCGCCGTCCCGTTCTGCGGGCCGTACGACGTACACCACGAACGGACCGCGTACGGGCCAGCCCAGCCCCACGGCCTGCATGAGCAGCGGGTCGCGCCCTTCGGCCGGGCCCGACTCCTGCTCCTGCTCCTGGTCCTGGTCCTGGGGCGTCGGCGCGGTCCCGCCCCGGGCCACGAGCTCCGCAAGGAGTCCCGACGCGTGCAGGCCCAGGCGCTCCGAGGTCAGGCGCTCCCGCGCCGCCCAGGCCGTCAGCGGAGCGACGGCCAGCCCCAGAACCTCTCGGACCGTCGACTCCCAGCCCGCGACGCGGGACCGGGAAGCCGCGGCCAGCACGGCGAGCGGACCGCCTTCCGGATCGGATACCTCAACCCGCACGCCCACCGCGCCGGCGGGGGCGTCGAGCGCCGCTGACCGGCCCGCGATCACCTCGCCGGACGGAGCGACGAGCGCGACATCGGTCGATGGCAGCACTGCGTGCAGGGCCGAGACGATGCGCACCGGGCGCGGTCCGGCCGCGGTGATGCGCCGGGCCGCCGTCGCCAGCAGCGCCGTGCGCCCCGCCTCGGGCTGGGCCACTGCCGACGCGATCCGCACGGCGGCGTCCAGGGCACTGCCCGCCACCACGAGCAGCGGCACGCCGAGCCGCTCGGCCAGGTCCGCGGCGGATTCCGCGTTGCCCGCACCCCGGGCGACGACCACGCAGGCCGCAGCGTGCTCCCACGCCTTGCGCAGGGCCATCTCGATGGTCCACGCCGCCGACGCGGCGAGGCCGGTCAGGACGACGGCGGTGTGCGGCTGCAGCTCGTCCAGCGCATCGAGGTGGTCGGCGATGCGTACGTCCCGCACGTCGACCGTACGATCGGCCGGCCCGTACGTGGTGACACCGGCGAGCGGACCGTGCTGGAGGAGCTCGGCGAGGGTCAGATAGCGGTCCGCGGCAACCGGTTCCTTCACCATGGCCCGCCTCCGTTCCGCTCCATCAGGGCCGGTACGCCCATCCGGGCCAGGGCTCGGCCGTCACGCGTGTGCCAGGGTGGCGCCGCCTCGATGACGACCACCTCGACCTCTGTTCCGGGGACCGCGCGCTCGACGTCCACGACGCTTCCGTCCGCGGCGGACAGGATGAGGATCTGGTCGGGAGCCGTGGCCACGACGGCGCCGTCGGCGAGGGCCAGGAGCACTTCGTTGTGGGCCTCCAGCCGGAACCGGCGACGCAGCCCCTCGGCCTCGGAGATCACCACACTGGTCGGCCGGGAGGGCAGTGCGGCGGCGTCCGGGAAGCCGCGGGCCGGGCTGGATCCCTCGTCGTGCACGGTGTCCGGAGCCTGCTCCACGGCGGTGATCCGGCCTCGGCACAGCCTCTTCGGCCGCCATGGTGCGAACCGCTCGCGCTCGGTCGCCGAGCCCGCCGCGAGGGCGCGGCTGACGGTGGACGGCACCAGGCAGCCGGCCAGGGCGGGGCCGTCCATGGGGTAGGCGGCGGCAACGGCCCAGCCGCCGGCTGCCAGCACCAGAGGGCGTACCAGGTCCTCCACTCGACTCCCCGCCGACTCGATCGTGATCACGTCTCCGTCGCAGGTGCCGAGGGCGAGCGGGGCCGGGGCGACCCCCGCGAGGGTGAAGACGGTCTGCTCCAGCAGTGGCAGTACGCGCCCGCAGCCGTCCCCGTCGACGAGGGGGAGCCCGCACCGGGCGGCCGTCGCCAGGGCGATCAGGGCGTTCTCGGCGGCGGTGTTGAGGGCCACGATCGCCTCCACGGGGCGCCCGACGACGCGTTCCACGGCGGCGACGGCCTTGAGCGGCTCCCCGCCCGTGGGAAGGTGCTCGGCGAGGGCGGCCGAGGCGCCGACCAGCGTCACACAGACGCACAGACCGACCCCGCCGAGCCGCTCGGGCGGCAGCAGCGGCACCGGACCGTGTGAGGCGAGCTCGGCGCCCGCCCAGTCCAGGGCGACTCGGTAGGCGGACTCCTCCGTGCCTGCGGCGAGCACCCGTGCCCCCACCGCCAACCGCCCCAGATCGTTGCCGGTCAGCATCGGCAGCGGGGGAGCCTCTGCCCGGGATGCGTTCATGCGGGCACTCCCGCTGCCGGCTGCCCCACCGCGTGCACCGTCACGCGGTGCACTCCGGCCGGCAGGTAGGCGACCGGCGCGTGGCTGACGCTCTCGATGCGGGCCGTGTCGGGAGCCGCACCCGCGGCCACCACACGGGACAGGGCACGGTCACGTGCCGTGGCCAGCCTCAGTTCGAACTCCGCACGTCCGGCGGCGGCGACGAGCCGCTCGGACGCGATGCGGCACACCGAGGTGGCGGCGAACCGGGCGGCGTCGGTCAGCCGGGCGCGTACGTCGGCTGCGGCGGGCCGGGCTCCCATGTCGCCCACTCCCCCGCCGGTATGCAGGAGTACGGCACCCGCGACACGCTCCAGCTGCCTCGCGGCGATGCGGGCGATGACGTCCGGGTCGGCCGGCGGCGTGTCGCTGACACCCGGCCCCACCTCCTCGATCACCGGGGACCCGAGGTGCACGGGAACCCCCAGCGGGCCCGGCCCCGGCCGCACGGACCGCTCCGGGTTGCCGTCGCCGAGGGTGAGACAGCGGACGGAGCGTGCGCCGGCGTCCACGACGACCGCGTCGGCGACGCCCGCACGGGCAGCGGCCCCACGGGCGGCGCAGGTCGTGGCCGGAGCGGTGGCGATCACCGGATGGCGCCGGAAGTACTCGGCGGAGATCAGACCCCCGTCGTCCCGGGCGAAGTACAAGGGCGCCGTCAGCCCGGCCGAGCGCAGTGCCCGGGTGGCCTCGGCGGCCAGCTCCGTCGCCCAGCCGCCGAGTGCCGCGTTGACCACCGTGGCGTTCTCGCGTTCCCGCAGGCCCACGGAGCCGATCTCGTGCGAGAGGCTGATGGCCGCGCCCGGCACGGCGTCGGCGAGGGCGGCAGCGGCGTCCAGCTCGGGCCCCGGCTCCGCGGGTGCCCCGGCCGCGCAGACGGCAAAAGCCGAGATCTCCGCTTCCCGGGCGCGCCGCGCGAAGGCGGCGACAGCGTCCCTGTCCAGGGGTGCCGGCGGCCGTCCGGTCAGCGTGGCGCCCCCAGGGACCCGGGCGGTCAGCGCGTCGACGGCGGCCCGTGCCGACTCGGGCCAGTCGGCGAGCGGGGCGAGCGCCGGGTGGCTGGTGGGCGCGATGCGCAACAGGGCGACCCGCTGCGGACGGGGAGACCGCCGGGCGAGATCGGTGACGAGGACGACCGACTCCGCCGCGGCGGCGAGGGGCCCCAGTTCCGCGAGGACATCCCGTACCGACTGCGCCGCCCCGGGCCTGCTGTCCACGACGGCCTCCGCCACGGTCCGCCCGTCGCGGTCGACGAGAACCGCCACGCAGGTGGCCCGCCCCAGGTCGATGGCAAGTCTCACGCCACCATCCTTCCACCGACGCCCCGGACCCACCGATCCGCGCAGCGGGCCCGGGACGTCACGCACTACTGCAGGTCCTTGCCCTCGGTCTCCGGCAGCGGCATCGCGCACAGCAGGGCCACGGCCAGGAAGGCCGTGATGAACAGGATCGTCGAGGAGTAGCCCGTTGCCCGGCCGAGGAGGTAGCCGACCACGGACGGGGCGAGCGACGTGGCGCCCAGCTGCGCTGCCGTGGCCCACGCGTATCCCGTCGCTCGCATCGACGTCGGGTAGAACTCGCCGTTCCAGGTGTTCCACACGCCCCACGCCCCCAGGCAGAAGAAGGACAGGGCGAAGTTGGCGACGTACATCTCGGTGAGGGTGTCCGCGTAGGCGAAGGCCACGCCGGAGGCGGCAGCCAGCGCGACGTACGGCAGGAAGACCTTCCTGCGTCCGAACCGGCCCGTCAGCAGCGATGCCGAGACATAGCCGGGGATCATGCACACCGCGCTCAGAGCGACGAAGCCGAGGCTGGCGGACATGCTCAGCCCCTTGTCCTGCAGAAGGGTGGGCAGCCAGGTCTGCAGGCCCCAGTAGCCCCAGTTGAAGCTGAAGTTCACGACGAGCATCAGGAGGGTCAGACGCAGCAGCCGACCGCGGAAGAGGTCGGTCGTCCGCCCCGAACGCCGCTGCCCGCCCGAGTCGTCACCGCCGGAGGCGAAGACCGTCCCCTCGGGCACGTCCACTCCGAGCCGGCGCAGTACGGCGGCCGCCTCGGCATGACGGCCGCGTTCGGCCAGCCAGTACGGGGATTCGGGCACCCAGGCGCGGATCGCGAGGACCCAGACCCCGGCCAGACCGCTCGCGAGGGTGACCACGTGCCACCCCAGCCCGCCGAGGAGCTGCGTGGCTCCCACGGCCAGGAGCACGCCGACGGGCCATCCGATGGACAGATAGACGGCAGCCCGGCCCCGCAGCCGGGACGGGAGCAGCTCCAGGAAGTAGGGAAACGTGACGGTGTAGATGCCCGCGAGGGCGAGGCCCGACAGGAACCTCGTCACCATGAGCACGGTGAAGCTCGGCGAGAGCGCACTGGCCAGGGCGAAGACGCCGTAGGCGGCCAGCGACCACAGGCACACGCTGCGGCGGCCGATCCGGTCGGAGACGGGTCCCCAGACCAGACAGCCGGGGATCATCCCCAGCGCCACCGCCGACAGGGCCCAGCCGATCCGGCCCTCGCCGATACCGAAGGCGGTGCCGAGGTCCCCGGAGACGTAGACCAGGGCCAGCTGCTCCCACGACTCGATGACGAACGCCACGAAGAGAGCGAACGCCGCGAGGATGTGCGCGCGCCGGAGCGGCATGTCCTCGAACCAATGCCCGACCGGACGCGGCTGCACCGCGCCCGCCGGATGCTCTGCTACCCCTGGTCTCGCCTCGTGCACGGCACTCATCGGCTGCCCTCCATGCCTCATCATCGGCCCGGTCCCTCCTGACTGAGGGGTGGCGGCACTCTAGGAAGCACCCGGGAAGCGGCCATGTGCACCGCGCACAGGCGAGCCGCACGCGACCGGGCAGTACGCCCAGGACCGGCCCGATCACGACGATCCCTGCCTCACGAGGTCGCCGGAGTCGCAAAGCCTCCACGCATCGTGCCCGGTGCACCGCTCGCCGCGCTCCGCTGTGCATGTGGCACAGCGAGCCGGCCGATGGCATGGGACATCGTGTGCGGCCGAAGCGGCGCTCACAGGGATGCGGCGTGCTCATGAAGAAGGGAAGGATCTCCATGACCGACTCACCCGGGGAACCGGTCCGCCAGCGGAAGAACGACCTGTACCCGGGCGTCTCCGACGAGCTGGCCGAGAACATGAAGTGCGGCTGGGCCGACACCAAGGCGCATGACCTGCAGCAGGTCCCACAGGCCGCTCACACCGCCGCCCGGCGCGCCGCGCTGTCCGCCCGCTTCCCGGGCGAGCGCCTGGTGGTCCCGGCCGGCAACCTCAAGACCCGGTCCAACGACACCGAGTACGCCTTCCGCGCCTCCACCGAGTACGCGTACCTGACCGGCGACCAGACCCACGACGGCGTGCTCGTCCTGGAGCCCGTCCAGGACGGCCACCGGGCCACGATCCACCTGCTGCCCCGCTCGAACCGCGAAAACGGCGAGTTCTGGCTCGACGACATGGGCGAACTGTGGGTCGGCCGCCGCCACTCCCTCACCGAGGCGGAGCAGCTGCTCGGCATCCCGGCGAAGGACGTGCGCGAGCTGCCCGAGCAGCTGAAGCAGGCCACAGGCCCGGTCCGCAACGTCCGCGGCCACGACCCCGTCATCGAGTCCGCCCTCACCGACAAGGTGACCAAGGAGCGCGACGAGGAACTGCGCGTCTACCTCTCCGAGGCCCGCGCCGTGAAGGACGACTTCGAGATCGGCGAGCTGCAGAAGGCCGTCGACTCCACCGTCCGCGGCTTCGAGGACGTCGTGAAGGTCCTCGACAAGGCGGAGGCCACCTCCGAGCGCTACATCGAGGGCACCTTCTTCCTGCGCGCCCGCGTCGACGGCAACGACGTCGGCTACGGCTCCATCTGCGCCGCCGGCCCGCACGCCTGCACCCTGCACTGGGTCCGCAACGACGGCGACGTCCGCTCCGGCGACCTGCTGCTGCTCGACGCCGGCGTGGAGACCCACTCCCTCTACACCGCCGACGTCACCCGCACCCTGCCGATCAACGGCCGGTTCACGGACGTCCAGCGCAAGATCTACGACGCCGTGTACGAAGCCCAGGAGGCCGGCATCGCCGCGGTGAAGCCCGGTGCCGCCTACCGCGACTTCCACGACGCCGCCCAGCGTGTGCTCGCCGAGAAGCTCGTCGAATGGGGCCTCGTCGAGGGCCCGGTTGCGCGAGTCCTGGAGCTGGGCCTGCAGCGCCGCTGGACCCTCCACGGCACCGGCCACATGTTCGGCATGGACGTCCACGACTGCGCCGCCGCACGCACCGAGGCGTACGTCGACGGCACGCTGGAGCCGGGCGTGTGCCTGACCGTCGAGCCCGGTCTGTACTTCCAGGCCGACGACCTGACCGTGCCCGAGGAGTACCGCGGCATCGGCGTCCGGATCGAGGACGACATCCTCGTCACCGAGGACGGCAACCGGAACCTCTCGGAGGCGCTGCCGCGCCGCTCGGACCAGGTCGAGGCGTGGATGGCCGCCCTGAAGGGCTGATGCGGCCGGGCTGACCAGCAACCGAGGACGCAACGAGGGTGGCGCGCCGTGTGATCGAAGCCATCACAAAGCCGCTCCAACAGCTGCGCCGGGCCCCATCCGACGGCCGTACGCAGCTCGGGTTTGCCACGCGTGCCCCCCGTGCGGCAGCCCGCCGCTCCCGATCACTCCCAGAACGTCCCACCCCACCCCATCACCGCCGCCCTCAGGCCGCCCGGACCAAGATCCGGACCATTTCCGGACCAGCCCCCGCCAGAAGGCCGCACCAAATACCGTTTCCCCTGGTCAGCGCGGGTGCTGCTGCTGTACCACCCGGAGACGAAGAATCTGCTGGCCTGTGCGCCCCAGGTGGCGCTCGACCATCTCGGCGGAGTTTGCCGCATCGCTTGACCCGCGGCGGCAGTGAGCCGACTTGAATGGGCGACGTTCTGTAATCGGTCCCGATCGGCTGGTCGGCACAGTGGCAGGCGCCGCACAGCCGCTCCGTCAGTATCGAGCGGGCACGCCTTCGACCCGTGCTGGTCCCGTGCTGAATCCGACCGCCGAAATCTTGGGAAACAGCAGGTCGTAGCCCTGATCGGATGAGTTGTCGTACCACTCGATGGTGGTCCCGACGAGGCTCGCCGCGACGACTCTCTTGATGTTGCCGGGGGTTGCTGACGGTGTGGCGGGGGCGGCCATGAGCACCTCTTCCGAACGATGGGCGGGGACGATTCCGTGTCGCCACACCATAGGAACGCGCAGGTCAGGGGCATATGTGAGGGGCCGCCATATTTGGGGGTGCCTACACGTGCGCAACCACCACACGCGAGTCGGCCGCGGCTCGACATGGGCACTGACAGACCCCGCCAGGGGGACGTCAGGTATGCCCGTTGCGGCACGGTTTGACGGTACGGTGCTGACTCCCGTGCTGGTTCGGTGCTGACTACGCTGCGTTGAACTCGGTCATTCCCGGGCGGATCGGATCCCACAATCCTCCCGTCCGAGGGCGCGGCCGGCCGGAGCCCGGCCAGCCGCATCACGGTCGTCAGGCGGCTTGGACCACGGCCTCGAACTCGAGCGGAAGGCTCAGTTCGGTCTCGCGCGTGAAGACCGAGTCCATGAGGGCCCGCAGGCGCCCCAGTGCGTCGGGCATGGGCATTACGTGCGCGTAGGTCTCGTGGGTGATGCGCGGATCCCGGTGCCCGAGCCACTCGGCCATGTCCGTCACCGGTACGCCACCCAACCGGTACGTGCGACTGGCAGGATTCGACCAACGACTGGACCTAACGAAACCGGACCTCGTAGTGGCCGGCGGCGCTGCACTGCTCGAACAGCTCCTCAATGACCGCCGGTTGCCCGTACAACGCCGTGGCCTCACGTGCGCGGAGGTATGCGAGAAGCGGGGCTTCGTCGAGCCGATGTCGGTGTACCGGCGACTGGGCAAGGTCGTCGCTGCCCACATGCGAAGCGACGCCGAGGATCGGCACCACGGCGGTGGACAGTCTGACGAACACAAGGCGTACAAAGACCGGGCGGTCCGCGCCGCAGAGAAGGGCGGGCACACTGCCTTCCAAGAGCGATCGAGCAAGGACCGCGCAGTCCGCAGTGACGTCCTGATCCGTGGTGTGGACGGGGTGTTCCTCGGGTTCGAATCACAGCTGTCCCCGCGCAACCCGCGTAAGATTCAAGCACGGGACGTGGCGGCGCGACGGACGGGCGTGCTGGACGCATGGCAGACGGACAGCCAGGACATGGCGCGGGACACGCTGGTGCCGTGGTTGCGTACCGACCGCGTCCCCTTGGAACTGATCATGAAGCGCGACTCCCCCATCCCGTTCCGAGGTGGTATCCGACGCATCGAACTCGCCAAGTGCGACAAGCGGTTCGCGGGGCCGTGCCCGAAGAAGCGGACAGGGAAATGCGGAGGCTGGCATCCGACCACCCGACCTGCGGAGCGCCCCTTCGGCGAATTCATCCGAGATACCGCCTCCGGGCTTTACGTACGAGCGATCGTCAAGGTGAAGCGGACGGCGTTCGAGTTCTGGACCCCCACCGCCGATCACACTGCGTACCTCGCACGCGACATCGGGCGAGCCGCCTGCAGTCATGCCGAGGCAACGTCCGGTACGGCGTCCTATGGAGGACGGCGACCCGACGTGCCGCGTCCGGCCGCGGGCCGCGCCGGACCTGAGCCCTCCGAGCCCCCGCGGGAGTCCGCCGCCGCTCGGCTGCAGCTCACGCTCGCGGCTCGTCGCTCCTGCGAAGTCGTGGACACCCCTCGCGACGCATGGTGCGGCACAAACACGGATACCCCTGTTGGTCGTCCTCTCGGTCTTGGCGGGAATCGTCCGCGGCAACCTCGCCCTCCTCCAGGTCAGCACCGTAACCGACCGTTGGAGCACCACTCACTACGGCCGCCTCTCCGGTTCCCTGGGCGCCCCCGCCCCACATCGCTGCGGCCCCGGCCCCAGGCCAAATGCCGCCGGGCGGAGCAGGTCCTGGCGGAAGCCGGGTTGGAGGCGCTTGCCGCGGCCCTGGCCGATGCGACTACCCGTCGGGAGCCGGCGAGCGCCGAGTCGGTTTCGGTGGTCCTGGAGTGGCGGCTGCGGCGCGCCGCGGACCTGCTGGCCCACGCCCAGGCGACGCCGCTGCCCGACGGCGGCTGCGTCCGGACGGACCTCGCCGGGCAGAAGGCCGGTGTCCCGCCTCGTTTCACGTACCCTCCCAGACCCCCGCCGAGGATAGGCATTTCACGGGGGGGGTGCCCATGGCCCGCTGCATCCCCGGCTTTGTTGTCGATGGCTGCCCTTACAGGGTGGTCGGCCCGCTCTTTGGAGGTGAGCAGTGAATGCGGCTCCCGGGCACTGGACGGCGAAGGCGTGACTGCTGTGTAAGCAGCCGGCCGGAGCGGAGATCGGGCTCGTCGCTGTCGGCGTAGCGGATGATAATGCGGAACTTGTCGCATCGGCCGCGGCGCTGCTCGGGTACGTCAATCGAGCTGAGCCTCGCATTGCCCAGCAAGAAGTTCGTCGGCAACTACCGTCAGCACATCAGGTCGATGTGCGGCGAGGGCATCGATGGATGTGTGCCAAGTGTCGATCTGCAAAGCCTGTGCGATCAGCGGACATGCACGAGCAGTGTCGACGTGGCTGGCCACCACCGCCAAAGCCCGTGCGCGCTGATGTGTATGGGGGATGCTCCGGGCTAGTTTCACGGCGCGATCGACGTACCCTGACTGGGCCATCACCCTTGCCACCACAGCCGACGCGGATTCTCGCGGTCTTGCGTCGATCACGGTCTGGGCCGTGGCCTCGGCCTCGCGGGCGAGATCCGCGGCGTGGTCGACATCCCCAGCCCGTGCCGCTCTCACCGCGACCGCTACCAACGCCTGGACTCGATTGCTTGGATCCGGGACGGTCCGGGCTACGGCCTCAGCCTCGCGGACAAGGCCATCGGCCCGGTCGGTGTCCCCGGCCTGAGCCACTGCCAACGCTACCGTCACCAACGCCCGTGTCTGCTCGCGCGGTTTGCGGATGGTCCGGGCAAGCTCCTCGGCACGGCCGACGTCCCCAGCCAGAGCCGCCGCCTCTGCCCCCGCCACCCTCACCAAGGCCCGCTCATGCGGGTTGCGGATGGACTGCGCGAGGTCTTCGGCGTGCTCGATGTCCCCTGCCCGTGCCATCGCCCTCGCCACCGCTCCCATCACCGAAGCTCTTTGTCTCCCGCTGACGACGCTCATGGCCGTGGCCTCCGCCTCACGGGCGAGCTGCTGGGCACGATGGAAGTCCCCTGCGCGTGCCGCTGCCTCGGCCACCGCGACCAACGCCCGAGTCCTCTCCTGGGGGTTGGAGATGATCCGGGCCGCTGCCTCGGCTTCGCCGGTGAGTACCTGGCCACGGTCGGGGTCTCCACCCCCTGCCGAGGTCACGGCTGCCACCGTCAACGCCCGACTTGTCTCACGCGGGTTGGGGATGCTGCGGGCGAGATCCTCGGCGCGATCGAGGTCGCCGGCCCGAGCTACCGCCTTCGCGATCAGAGCGAACGCTCTTGTTTGCGTGTGAGGTTCGGTGATTGTGCGCGCGAGCCTCTCGGCGCGGTCGATGTCCCCTGCCCGTGCCATCGCCTTCGCCATCGTCACCAACGCCCGCACCTGGCTCCCCGGACTGGTGATGGTCCGGGCTGAGGCCTCGGCCTCGTAGGCAAATTCCTCGGCGCGGTCCGTGTCCCCGGCCCGTGCTGCTGTCTCCGCCGCGGCTACCAACATCCGTGTCCGCGCAAGCGGGGCGGCGATGTCCCAGGAGGGATCAGAGGCACGGTTAGCGTCCTCCAGCGCCAGCATGTCAGCTTCACCGGCTGAGGTCCGTGTCCGTGGGTCAGGGGTGGCGACGCTCCGGGCGGGGACCTCGGCCTCACCTCGCAGCCGAGCCGCGGCCACTGAGGCCAAGGCTCGATTCCGGGCACGCGAGTTGGTGATGGTGCGGGCTAGTTCGTCAGCGTGATCGGTATCCCCGACCCGCGCCAGCCCTTCCGCCACTGCAGCCAATACCCGTGCCTGTGGCCCTGCGTTGATGATGGTGCGGGCCACGGCCTCAGCCTCGCGGGCGAGGACGTTGGCACGGCCAGCGTCCCCTCCCTGCCCCACCGTCTCCGCCAAGGCCACCACTGCCAAGGCTCGCTCGAAAGGGCTCACGATTGTCCGAGCCGCAGCCTCAGCCTCGTGGACGAGGTCCTGAGTGATGGCGTTGATTTCGCTGGCCCCGGACTCAGCCCGGATGCGGACATCACACTCCGCCAGCACCCGGATCACCGCAATCAGCGACCGAACCCGATTACCTGGGTCTGGGATGGACCGGGCCAGAGCTTCGGCGCGCCGAGGACGTCCCAGGAGAGCCCATACGGCGGGCAGGCCGATGGGGACGTTGGAGTTTCGCTGGGCGAGGTTATCTCGGTGGACCGCCAAAAGAGTCATGGCCCACAGGTCTGGCGTGGAGCAGTCGAGGATTGAGACCTGCGTGGTGGTGATCTCGGTGAATGCGGCAGTATCCCCGCCGCTTATGTCGAGCATCCGGTCGTGGCGGGTCTTGTCCAAGGCGCAGTCGATCATTCTGGGCAGGTCGGATTCGGTATGCAGCATGCGGAAGTAACCATGCAACAGATAGCCGGGCGTCTCGCTCGGCCAGTGCGCCTTCCGGTATTGATCTGCCCAGGCGTGCAGCTGCTGCCGGTACTCCGCCAGGCGTGCGTCACCCAGAAACCGAACGGCGGTCTGCTGAAGTTCTTCGTGGCCGAGCACGTACACCTCACCGACACCCCCTGTCCCGGACCAGCCGGGCGCGGGGCGGCGGGTGAACGATCGCCCGACTACGGCGTGCAGGGCTTCCTCGACCTCCCATACCTGGTGTCCCATCAGCTCGGCCAGGTCCCGGCTGCTGAGGCCGCCGCCTGCCGTGGCGACCAGGCCAAGCAGGTCTTGATCCTCCCTCGTGCCTCGCAGTAGCCGCTTCAGTTCCAGTTCGGCGTCACGTCGCACGACCTGGGCGTGCGGGGATACTGCCAGGACGCACTCGGCCGCCGGATCCCGCAACGGATGCCCGCTGGGCACGTCGGGCGGGATCGGCGGGTGGGGACGCATCGTCACCACTATGCGCATCCCCGATGCGGGCCGGGCTGGGAGCAGCGCAGCAATGCTGTGTTCGGCTCCGCTGTCCTCGTCGAGGCCGTCTACGACCAGCACTAGGCGCTGCCCTTGTTCCGCGCAGGCCGCGGCCCCGGCATCGAGCATCCTCCACAGGTGGGCGGCTCGGGTGGCGGCGGTCAGGTATGGCGGCAGGGGCTCGCCCAGCAGGGTTGCCAGCTGCTCGATGACAACGTCCAAGAACGCCTCGCGGTCGCTCTGCGCAGATAACCGGGCAGTGACGAAGAACGAGATGATGCGCGTGCCGGCTGGCGGGTTCAGTACGAACCACGCCATCAATGCGGTCTTCCCCGCCCACGCCCTGGCGCGCCAGCACATGTAGTCGGCGGCTCCGGGCTGGGTACAGAAGTTCGCCAGCTCGGCCAGCTCGTCCTCCCGGTCCGCTAGGGCTTTGGGGGCGATCGCCCGTACCTGGTAGAGGTACGCGGACCGCGCGGCAGGGGGGAAGGGTGCGAACACGTTGACCTGAACGTTGCTGTCGCCGACCTGCAGCCCCCTTGCCCCGCGGGCGTCGGCTGCATGGCCTCTTTCGTCTGTCCCCACCTGCGCGGCCCGGTCAGTTGAACGTGTTGGTTTGCGTGTTGCAGTCCCCGACCTGCACGCCCTTGGCTTCCCTCGCATCCACGACGTTCACCCCGGTTTGGTCTCCGACCCCGCCCAGATCCTGAAGCAACGACCGCGCGGCGGACAGGATTTCCTCGTCCTGATCGACGCCGGAGATGGACAGCAGCTCGCTCAGCCTGGCCTGCCACACCCCGGGCTCGGCCTCGTTTGCCTCCAGAATCCGCGTGCTGTCCCCACTACGCGTGGCGAGGCGCCGCCGCACCGCCTCGCGCAGCCCTGCATAGGCGTCCCGAACAGCGCTGCTCGCGGTGTCCGTGAGGCCCGCCGAAGCCCCTGCGGCCAGTGCGGCCACCACCAACTCCACTCCTGCCATGCCCGCCCTCGTCGTCGATTCGAATCAACTCGGCATCATGCAGCCGCACACCCAGTGACGCAGGCAACCAGTCTTGCACCATCGGTGCCAGAACGGGGGATTCTCGTGCTCGCCCAACAGACCGGCAAACGAGATCGTGCATGGTGCGGGATCCCCTCTCGGGAGCCCCAGGCCTTCTCGCCGTCGGCGGCGCACCGAAGTCCATCTTGGAGCGCCCGGGGCTCACGTTCATGGCGACGTCGTCAGCGGGGGCGGCGCTTGGGAGGAACTGGGCCCGGGATGACGTCGAGGTCGAGGTGTTCCTTGAACAGGTGGACGAGGTTGGCGCCGTCGAGGAGTTCCAAGCGTCCGTGGTCGTTCGCGAACGCCTCGCTGGCCCGACCGAACCACGAAGTCGTCACCAGGATGCCCTTGGCCGCCCGCTTGTGCTCCACGACGCCGGCGAGGGCGGAGACCGACTCGAAGGGGACCACCTTGGCAGTGCGTTTGGCCTGGATGATGCACAAGCCCCGCATGACCGGGTCGGTGTTCATCGCCACCGCGTCCACGCCCTCGTCCTGCGAGGGCCGCGTATTGACACGCTTGCGGCCGGTGGGAAGCGGCTCGCCAGCGCGACCGAAGGCGTGGCTTCGGTGTGGGACATGGCCGGGCGCCTCGTGTTCAGAACTCCGCCTTCCCCCACCCGGTACGTCGCCCTCACCGACGACGGGTCGGGCCTGGCCACCTGCGGACCCGAAGGGCACGTCTCGCTGTGGGACGTCGGGTCCGGAAGGCGGCATCCACTCGACATCCCCATCGGACAGTACGTGCGAGGCATGCACTTCAGTGCGGACGGCACGCGCGTGGCGCGCCGGAGCGGGCTGCGTACCGGGGGTGTGTGGGACGCCGACGAGAGCACGCTCCTCACCCGGATGGAACTCGACGACTACCTCTGGCACCTGGACCTGAGCGCTGACGGAACACATGCGATCACCGGTGGCAGGGGCAGGAAGGTCAGTTTGTGGGACGTCGATGCCGGAGCGAAGCTGTTCGACGTCACAGTGGCTTCCAATTCCAACGCCGTCGCACTCGACGCCCACGCGTCTCGGTTCGCGGTGGCTCGCGGCGGCAGCGTTTTCGCGACGATAGAAATCTGGGCGGTGGCACGCGGGAACTGACGACCTTCAGGCCTGGAGCCGTCGGGCGGCCAGGGCCCCGCGGCGCGCGGGGGCGGCGCAACGACGGCGCAGCCCGGCCGCGAGTTGGTTACTGGTCAGGGTGCACAACCGGGAGGCTGCGGCTGCTTCGCGTTGTCTCCCCGACATGCTCAGCCTCACGTCCTGTCCAGCACCAGGCACGTATCTCGGACGGGAAGCGCCGACGCCGAGGACCCGCCTGTTTCCCAAGGGCGCAGAAGTCAAGCAGTACATCGACCACATGGCGGAGAAGTACGGGCTGAGCAAGCACATCCGGCTGAACGCCGAGATGACCTCGCGGCACTGGGATGAGGACGAGCACCTGTGGCACGTGCGGTTGGCCGGCGGCTGCGAATTGACCGCCAGGTTCGTACTGACCGCAGTCGGCTTGTACACGGAACCGTTGCGGCCGGATATTCCGGGGCTTGACGAGTTCACCGGAAAGGTGATCCAGAGCGCCAGGTGGGATCACGGGCCCGACCTGACCGGCGAGCGGGTTGCCGTGATCGGCACCGGTGCGTCGGCCGTGCAACTGGTACCGAAGGTGGCCGAGGCAGCCGGCAAACTCACCGTCTTCCAGCGCAGCGCTATCTGGGTGTTCCCAAAACCGGATCCGTCGATCCCGCGTTGGCTGCGATGGCTTCTTGCCCGGGTACCGCTGACCAACGCCGTACTGCGGGCGATCAGCTCGGCGGTGGTTGAGATGCTGCTGGTAGGTATTTTCCTGCTGGGTAAACCGGGTGCGGTGATCGCCAAGTTCGCAGCCGCCCTGGTCCGGGTCTACCTGCGCACTCAGGTCCCCGACCCGGCACTGCGCCGCAAACTCATTCCGGACTACAAGTTCCTGTGCAAACGGCCCAGCGTGTCCAACACGTACTTCCGCACCTACACCAGGCCCAACGTGGAGCTGGTCACCACCGGTATCGAACGAATCACGTCGAAGGGAGTGCTGAGCAGTGACGGCCGTATGCACGAGATCGACACCCTGATCCTGGCCACCGGGTTCCGGCTGTTCTACGACCCGGAAAACTACCGAAAGGCGCCGGTACGAGGCAGGGACGGGTTCGACCTCGCCGATTTCTTCACTCACGAGCGCGTGCAGGCCTATGAAGGGGTCAGCCTTCCCAAACTACCCAACAACTTCTTCATCTTCGGGCCCTACTCATGGAGCGGAGGCTCGTGGCCCGGGATGGTGGAGACGCTGTCCACGCACGCGATCCGGGTGATCACCGAGACCCGCAGGCGTGGCGCTACCGCCGTCGAGGTGACACCTGAGGCCAACGACAGGTTCCTGCGGTTCGCGCGGGAACGCATCGGCAAGTCGTTGGTGTACACCAACAACTGTGCCGGTTCGAACACGTTCTTCCTCGACCATCACGGAGACTCTCCACTCTGGCGCCCGACGACGTCATCCGCCGCGAAGCGCGCCGCCATGACGTTCTCGCTGGACGATTACACCTACAGAACCCATCCGGCCTCAGCGGCCCGGACCCCTTGACCCGAGGGAGCCGGCGCGGCGGCCGCCGTCCTGGAAGTAGACCTACTTGAAGGCCTCGGCAGTGAGCTGACGCAGGGCGCCAGCTGCTGCCGGGGTCCCGCCGACAGCCGCACATCGCTCATGTGCGGCATGGCGCCCCCGTCCGATGGCCCGCCCGCTCCCGGTCACTCCCAGAACTTCCCATCCCACCCCAGCCTCTCCGCCGGGTGACCGCCCGGACCAAGATCCGGACCAGTTCCGGACCGGCCCCCGCCGAGGAGACGCGCCAACTGCCGTTCCCCCTGGTCAGCATGGGTGCGGTTGCTCTACCACCATGAGACGAAGAACGTTTTGGTCAGCTATTCCCCCAAGGAGCTGGGCCTCTTCTAGAGCAGGAAGTCGGTTGCCTGGAGGGGGTGTCGCCAACCTCCAGGCGACACTCGTTCCATCACTCAAGGTGAACGGGTCTCAGCATTGAGCGTTCGCCATCGTGTTTCACGCGTCGCTTCCGGACCAGTCGCGGACCGAGAGCCGACCCTCTCCCGCTGCGGCTGATCAGCGGCGGCGGTCCGTAAGCCGACTGGGACGCCGAACGCGCCATCGAGCTGTTCCTGTCCCTCGTCAGCGGGATGGACGGGGAACGCTGCCGAGCCCTGCTGGAGGACCGCATGCCGGGGGTGCACGGTCTGCGCGGTCACCTCCGCCTGTTCCACGGCAGCGGGATCATCCGTGCTCCGACGACGGGGTGCCGACGGGGCGTCGTGAGAGTTCCGCCATCGGTCTCCCGGACATCCTCGCCGCTTCGCCCGTTTCGGACGCGGAGGCCGTTCGCGGCTTCGTCGGTCATCAGGGTGCCGACAGCCCGGACGTTACCGGGGATGGCGGCGGCAATCATGAGCCGGTCTGCTGCGGCCGGCTCGGTCTCGGGCGGGATCACCAACAGGTCGCAGCGGCCGACGGCGTAGGAGAGCAGGATCATCTTGTCGGAATCCTGTTCCGTGAACCAGCCCACGTGCACGATGTGTCCTGCGACGACGACCTTGTGCGGGAAGACGGGCCAGCAGGTGGGATTCACCGCGACGCGTGTAATGCGTCCGAAGCGCCCCTCCAGCGCCTCGACCAGCGACGGAAGCTCAGCCGCGAGATCGCGGGACCTGGGCCACCACGCGCCGTCCAACAGGCCGGCGAGGGCGGTCTTCGGTGTCAGGGTCAAACGTGCAGAGAACAGGGAAGCGGCGGTGGTCATGATCGCAGACTCGTTCCCGAACCGCCCTGCCGGGCGGCGCGATGCCTTGATCGCCGGAAACGACGTCCGCGTGGGCGCGGATGCACGAGTTACTCCCGGTAATCCCAGCCTACTCCGCGGCGGGGTCGGACGAGAGGTTTCGAGAGTCGGCTTGGACGCCGACGCCTGTGGGCCGAAGTGCCCACGCGCTCCGTCATCCGCGCCACTCGACCAGGACGAGGGTGGCGTCGTCCGAGGTGACTTCGCCGCGTGCACGCTTGAGCGTGAGGGAGAGGTCCCGGGCCACCGCGCGGACCTCCCGGTCCGTCTCCTCCAGTTGGTTCACCCAGTCGATCAGCTGCTCCTCGCCGAACTGCTCCTGCCCGCTCTCGTGTTCCTCGATCAGCCCGTCGGTGAAGCAGAGGATGCGATCCCCCGGTTCGAGCGCCACTTCACTGACCTGCGGCTGCGCTCCACCGAAGCCGACGGGCAGGGTCGTGGGACTATCCAAGCGGCCCACGACGCGGTGTCCGCGGACCAGCATGGGGGCAGGGTGGCCGGCATTGACCCACTGCAGGCGGCCCGTGTCCGTGTCGAGGCGCATCATCTGGGCGGTGACGAACCGCTCGGGCGCGAACTGCTCGGCCACCGCCCGGTCCATGAAGAGGTAGATCTCGGACAGTTCGATGCTGATCCGGCGGGCGTGCCGGTACGCGCCGATGGCCACCGTCGCCATCGTGGCCGCGTCCAGGCCGTGCCCCATGGCGTCGACCATGGCGAGGTGCAGGACGTCGCCGTTCAGGGCGTAGTCGAAGCTGTCCCCCGCAACGGCGTAGGCGGGCTCCAGGACTCCGGCGACCGCGACGCGCGGCATCACCATCGACAGCGGGGGCAGCAGGGACCACTGGATCTCCGCGGCCACGGTCATCGGTTCTCTGCGGCGGGTCCGGAAGAAGAGGTCCGTGTAGCCGTTCTTGGTCTGCAGCAGGTCGGCAACCAGGCCCGCGATCCTGCGCAGGAGGCGGCGGGCGTCGTCGTCGATCCCGTCCAGGGTGACCGCGAGGACCCCCACCTGGTCGCCGCCGTCCAGCAGGGGCAGGTGGACCCGTACGCCGTCGGGCGTCAGGACTTCGACGGGTCGTGACTCCAGGAAGCACCGCCCGGCTTCGGACCGGTCGATGGGCTGCGGTTCACCGGCGGCCGCGCCGCCGGTTGGCAGCGGGACCAGCTGTTGCTGTCCGTAGTCCTGGAGCAGGATCTGTGTTTCGCGGCCCCCCATCCGGGCCACCGTCTCGGCGACGAGCGGGCCGACCAGATGGGGCGGCAGCTCGTGCGCCCCGTCCAGAAGCAGCCCGAGCAGTTCCTCCCCGAAACTCTCCGAGCGATCCGGGTCCGCGCGGCCTCCGACGGTCATGCTGTTGCCTCCAACCGGGCGGCGGGCCGGCGTCCGGGCGGCACGGGCGGCGAGGCTTCCAGGATGCTCCCCGACAACCGGGCACGCCACACGGCTCGTGCCCCGCGGCCGTCCGGTGCCGCCGGCCTGAAGGCCGATGGGCGCGTCCCGCGCACATCGGCTGATGATGGGAGTACGGCCGAACACGCGGAGCTGATCATGACGGGTTGGCGTGTCAGGGACTACACCCAGGACGATCTCGAATCGGTGCTCCGAGTCGACGCCGAGAGCGGCACGGCCGAAGAGCCGCCGCTCTTTCCGCTCTCGGACGCCGTGGCGGCCCTCCAGGCCCTCCACCCGGCGGTGGTGGCCACCGCGGACGACGTGGTGGTCGGCGCCGCAGTGAGCAGGGTGGACGGTGACCGGGCGTGGATCCTGCGCATCAGCATGGCGCCCGCCTGGCGGCACCAGGGGCTGGGCAGCGACCTGATCACGGCCCTGGAGCACCGGCTGTTCGCCGGTGGCGTCCGAACCGTGCACGCCGTCCTGCCCGACGGCGAGACCGGCGCCACCGCCCTGCACAACTGCGGCTTCGACGCCCGTCCGGGCCTGGTCTTCTTCGAGAAGCGCGGGCGAGTGACCCCTCAGGCGGTCAGCATGCTCGCGTCGCTGGGAGCGGAGCTGCCGCCCGGGAACCTGTGGCAGAAGGTCGCCGGCATGCAGAAGGAGAAGGAGCTCATCGAGCGGCGCCTGGTCCTGCCGCTGGCCCATCCCGAAATGGCAGCCCAGCACGGAGTCGAGCTGCCGCGGGCGGTGATGCTGTTCGGGCCGCCCGGGACGGGGAAGAGCACGTTCGCGCACGCGATCGCCAGCCGTCTGGGATGGCCGTTCCTGGAGCTGTTCCCCGCCCGGCTGGCCGCCGAGTACGGGCTGGCCAGCGGGCTGAACCGGCGCTTCGACGAGATCGCCCGGCTCGACCACGTCCTGGTCTTCATCGACGAGGTCGAGGAGATCGCCGGGACCAGGAGCGGTGCGGACGCGACCGCGGTCGGCGTCGTGAACGAACTGCTCAAGGCGATCGTCCGGTTCCGGGGCCAGGACGGACGGCTGCTCGTCTGCGCCACGAACAACGTGACCACCCTCGACTCCGCGTTCCTGCGCCACGGCCGTTTCGACTACGTCCTGCCGATCGGTCCGCCCGACGACCGCGCGAGGACCGCGCTGTGGGAGAGCTACCTGGCCAGGGCGGAAGCGCAGGCCGACAGCACGGCGCTGGCGACCGCCAGCGAGGGGTTCACCCCCGCCGACATCGCCCATGTGGCGCGCACCGTCTCACAGATCCAGTTCGAGCACACCTTCGACACCGGGACCCGGGCCCACCCCACCACCGAGGACTACCTGCGCGCGATCGGCGAAACCAGGCCCACGGTCAGCGCGGCCATGGCCCAGGAGTTCGCCCAGCAGACAGAGGAGTTCGCCCGCATCTAGGTGTGCTGCCCGGATCAGGCCGGGCCCCTGGCCGTCCCTTCCTCCTCGGCCTCCACGTGCCGGATTCCCTCGTGGGTGAGGGTGACCATCGCCGGGGCGTTGCCGGGCTCCCAGTCGACGGTGATCAGCCCTCCCCCGCCAGGTAGGTGCTGGCGGCGGCCAGGTCTTGCGTTCACGCAGTGTGGCCATGACCGCGTCCTTTCGTGTGTGGGTGGGGTGGGCTCCGGGGCCGGTCGGGGCTTCTCAGATCTCGTCGGAGTGCGCGCAGGTGCCGGCGGGGGTCCTGCCGGCGGCCGACCACGAGGGGGCGGGGCCGGCTCCGACTAGGCGAGCACGTGGCGCGGCTTCATCGACGGAGCGATCCAGAGCGACCACCGATCCGCCCGCCACATCGACGACCACCTGACCGCAAGCGGGGCCGAGGCACGGAGCTGATACGTCAGGTTCACCACTGCGCTGAGCCAGGCCAGAGCCCTTAGCCACCCGGCCTGGCTCTGTCGGGGGCGTCGGCGTATCCAGACCAGCGACGCGGTTGGGGTGAGTACGTTGCCCTCATGGCCGACTTCTTGATCGTGATCACGACCGCGGAAAATCATGACGCCGCCTCCTGCGGAAGCCGCTCTCGGCACCGGGCGCCGCCCGTGATCGGCTGGCGGAACACCACTCCGAGGCCTACCGCGCTGGGACGGCCCGGTAAGAGCTGCTCCTGATCGGCACGGCCGCGCTCCTCGACTCCGACTTCCGATGCCGCCGGCCCGGGAAGTTCCGGCTCCCCTGGCAGGAGACCTTCGGGGGCACGCCGGCCAGTGGCCACTCCCAGAACGTCCCAAGCCACCCCAGCCTCTCCCCCGAGGACCGCCCCGACCAAGATCCGGACCATTTCCGGACCAGCCCCCGCCGACGGGCCACGCCACCTGCCCTTTTCGCAGGTCAACGTGAGTACGGCTGCTGTACCACCAGGAGACGAAGAATCTGCCGGCCTGTGCGCCCGAGGTGGCGCCCGACCATCTCGGCGGAGTTCGCCGCATCGCTTGACCCGCGGCGGCAGCGAGCCGACTTGACACCGAGGCCAACCGTCGGCCGACACCGCTGCACTGGTCGCGCCGGCACGCCGTAGGACACCGGCGCCTGAAGGTCGGCGACAGTGGAATGGGCGACGTTCTGTAATCGGTCCCGATGGGCTGATCGGCCCAGTGGCGGGCACCGCACAGCCGCTCTGTCAGTACCGAGCAGGCACGCCTTCGACCCGTGCTGGTTCCGTGCTGGATCCGACCGCCGAAATCTTGGGACACAGCAGGTCGTAGCCCTGATCTGCCGGGGGTTGCTGACGGTGTGGCGGGGGCGGCCATGAGCACCACTTCCGAACGGTGGGCGGGGACGATTCCGTGTCGCCACACCATAGGAACGCGCAGGTCAGGGGCATATGTGAGGGGCCGCCATATTTGGCGGTACCCACACGTGCGCAACCACCACACGCGAGTCGGCCAGGGCTCGACATGGGCACTGACAGCCCTGCCGCGTTGCCGGTGTCGCAGATGAGGAGGACGTCCGCGCGCAGCTCGTCGGCGTGCTCGGGGACGTAGGCCTCCAGGCCTCCGGTGCCCTGTTCCTCAGATCCCTCGGCGACCAGCTTCAGCCCTACGGGGACGTCGTCGCCCAGCGCTCGGAGCGCGGTGAGGTGCATGACGATGTTGCCCTTGCAGTCGGCGGCGCCGCGCCCGTACCAGCGTCCGTCGCGCTCGGTGAGCTCGAACGGCGGGGATTGCCAGGCCGATTCGTCCAGCGGGGGCTGCACGTCGTAGTGGCAGTAGAGCAGGACGGTGGGCGCGCCGGGCGGTGGGCGCGCCGGGCGGTGGCGGACGGTGGCCGAGGACGGCGAGGCTGCCGTCCGGGGTCGGCTCCAGGCGCACGTCGTGCAGTCCCGCTTCGGTGAACGCGGCCGCGACCTACTCGGCGGTGCGCCGGCAGTCCTCGGGCGGGTACTGGCGCGGGTCCGCGACGGAGGGCATGGCGACGAGCTCGGCAAGGTCCTGCTCGGCCCGGGGCATCAGGGCGGCCACTCGGGCCGCGAGTTCAGTCATGGACGGTGTCCGCGGTCTTGAGGTCCTCGATCTTCTGCTGGTAGGCGTCCTGCTTCTCCGGGCAGTAGACCTTGACGACTTCGAGGCCGGCACGCAGGATCCGGCCGTCGGCGATGACCGGGCGCATGCCGGGGCCGCCGGCGCCGTTGGCCATCTGGACGAGCCACAGGCCGCGCTTGAGGGCCGAATTGGGGTCCTCGCAGACCGGGCCGCCTTCGGTCCCCAGGGTGTCGGCGATGTTGCCGGCATCGCGGGGCCGGAAACCCTGGGCGACCAGGGCGTCGTTGAGCTGGTTCGCCTTCTCGTAGGCCTCGTTGGTGGCCTTCTGCTGCTTGTACGTGAACAGCCCGATGACCATCATGGCCACCAGCACCACGATCGAGCCGATGTAGACCCACCTGTGCTCGGACGCCATCCGGGTAGGGCTCATGCCGCGCCTCCCTCGACCTGGGCCGCGTCGGCCCCGGGCTGCCGCCAGCTGGGCTTGCGGGCCTTGAGGAAGGCCCACGGGATGACCACGCCGAGCAGCAGCAGGCCGCCGCCGACGATGCCCACGTAAGCCCAGACGCTGGCTCCGCCGAACTGCGAGGACGGGACGAAGCCGATCGCCATGGCCAGCGCCGAGGAGACGAAGCCCACCCAGCAGATGGTCTTGAGCATCGGGGCCCGGTAGCCGCGGGGGTGGTCGGGGAACTTCTTGCGCAGCTGCATCGCGGCCAGGAACATCAGCAGATACATGATCAGGTACACCTGTGTGGTGATGACCGAGAAGATCCAGTAGACGCTGGAGACGTCGGGGATCAGCGCGTACATCAGGGCGATGACGGTGGTGACGATGCCCTGGGTGACGAGGATGTTCTGCTGGACCCCCCTGCCGTTGAGCTTCTGCAGGAACGGCGGCAGGTAGCCCTCCTCGCGAGAGATCAGCAACAGGCCCTTGGAGGGGCCGGCCAGCCAGGTGAGCATGCCGCCGAGCGAGGCGGCGCACAGGCCGAACGCGATGATCGGGACCAGCCAGCCGATGTGGAAGTACTGGAGGAAGGCGTCGAAGGCCTGCATCACGCCGGCGGTCAGGCTGAGCTGGCTGGCGGGGATGACCCAGCTGATGGCCAGGGCCGGAAGGATGAAGATCAGCAGGACCATGCCCATGGACAGGAACATCGACTTCGGGAACTCCTTGGCCGGGTCCCGCAGCTTGTTCACGTGGACCGCGTTCATCTCCATGCCGGAGTAGCTGAGGAAGTTGTTCACGATCAGCACGAGGCTGGCGATGCCGGTCCACTCCGGGAGGAAGTGCGAGGCGGTCATCGGCGCGGCGGACGGGTTGCCCTGCCCGAGGAACACGACGCCGAGGACGACGAGCAGCGCGCCGGGGATCAGCGTGCCGATGATCAGGCCCCAGGAGGCCAGGCCCGCGACGGCGTTGGTGCCGCGCGAGGAGACCCAGACGCCGGTCCAGTACAGGACCACGATGACGATGGCCGTGTACACGCCGTTGCTGGCCAGACTCGGGTTGATCACGTAGGAGATCGTGCTGGCCACGTACGCGAGCAGGCTCGGGTAGTAGAAGATCGTCATCGCGAACTGGCACCAGACCGCGAGGAAGCCGAGTGGTTTCGACAGGCCCTGCGCGACCCAGTTGTAGACCCCGCCCTTCCACCCGGAGGCCAGTTCCGCCGACACCAGAGCGGTCGGCAGCAGGAACACGACGGCCGGGACCAGGTACAGGAAGACGCAGGCGAGGCCGTACACCGCCATGGTGGGCGAGGCCCGCAGGCTCGCGACGGAACTGGTCGTCATCAGGGCCAGCGTCAGCCACGTGATCTTCTGCGAGGCGACGGCAGTGCGAGCGGTACCGGCCGTCCCGGCTCTGCCCGATCCTTCGGCCCCGTTCGCCGGTACATCCGCCGTACTCATCCGGATACCTCCTCGACACACCTGTCAGCCCGTGTTTCATCCTCTGCGCGGGCAGACGCCTCGGCGTGTCCGGTTAGGCCTTCCGGGATGGGCAACCGTCCGAAAGCGGAGACCACTGCCCGGCAACCCCGCGCCAGTTCCGCAGCGGTACCCGTGGCCCGCCGCCGCGGCCTGGCCCATGGTGCAGGCCCGCGGCCGTGGTCGGGCTTCCGCTTCCGTGTTCCGGTCAGCCGCCGTGGGCGGTCGTGGAGCCGCCGGTCCGGCCACCGCGCCGTCCGTGCCAGCCGAAGTCCAGCCCGGCACTGATCACGAGGATGGCCAGCAGGGTGATGATCGAGGCGGGCTCGTGGATCAGGGTGGTGACGATGAAGGTGACCAGGACCCCGCCGGCTGCTGTGACCGCGAGCCCGAGGATCGCCGGGTTGGCACCGGTCTCCTTGCGCACGCGGAAGTGGGCGATGGTGATGAGTACGAAGATGAGCAGGGCAACGGCGCTGCCGATCGAGGCGATCGCTTCGAGTTTGAACGCGATGGCGAGCACGAGGCAGACGGCTGCTTCGAACAGCAGGCCCGCGGTCACGCGGCCGCCCACCTTTCGGGCCATGAGCGGCGGGAACAGACCGTTGTCGACGAGTCGCTCGGACAGGCCCGCGGCCGGGTACAGACCGGCGTTGGTCGCACCTGCGGTGGCGAACAGGGCGGTGACGCTCATGAGCCAGTATCCGGCCTGGCCGAGTGTGGGCTCGGCCGCCACCGCGAGGGCCGTGCCGCCGGAGGAGACCACCTCCTCGACGGTCAGGGTGCCGAACACGCCGAGGGCGATGGCGATGTAGATGACGGTGGCGATCCCGAGGGCGAGGTACATGGCCCTCGGCAGCTGCCGCTCCGGTTTGGCCAGGTCCTTGGCCGTGAAGGTGATGATGCCGAAGCCGAGGAACGCGAAGAAGGTCAGCGCGACGCTGGAGATGATCTCGCGCCACGCGGGGTAGCCGGAGAACGCGAGCAGGGAGGGGTCCATGTTGGCCAGGGTGACCACGGCGAAGACGGTCAGGATGCCGAGCACCACATAGACGATGACGGTCTGGGCACGGGCGACCAGCCGGGAACCGACGATGTTGACCGCCGTCATCACGATGATGATCAGGGCGGCGAACACCTTGCCCCAGACGGTGTCTCCGCCGGCGAACATCGCGGTGGCGTAGTTCCCGAAGGAGACGGCGACCATCGCGGTGACCACCGCGTTGGCCAGGTAGGTCAGCCAGGCGATGATGCCGGTGGCGTGACCCGGGCCGAAGCCCTCGGCCACGTACTCCAGCAGGCCGCCGGCGGACGGGTAGCGCGCGCCGAGTTTGGCGAAGGAATAGCCCTGCAGCACGGCGATCACACCGGCGATGAGGAAGCTGAGCCACACCGCCGCCCCGGCGACCTCGCCGGCCGCACCGAGCAGGGCGAAGATCCCCGCGCCGACCATCGCCCCGACACCGATGAACGCCGCCTGACGGACGCTGAGGTACCTGGTCTGCTGCCCTTGCTCGGGCCGTTCCGCATCGCTCATCACGCAGACGCCTTTCTGGTCCCGTCAGTCACGCCGACGCGTCGTGCGACCTGGCCGGGATTACGGGTGTACCCGGCGCCTGCGTGCTCGCCGGAGTCGGCGGCCGGCCCAGCCACGGCGCTCATGCGCCGAGGGTGGCGACGAGAACGGCCTTGATGGTGTGCAGGCGGTTCTCGGCCTGGTCGAAGACGATGGCGGCCGGGGATTCGAAGACCTCGTCGGTGACCTCGAGGCCGCTGTCCATGCCCGTCGCGGCGATGATCTCGGCGCCGACGACGGTCTGAGCGTTGTGGAACGCGGGCAGGCAGTGCATGAACCGCACGTCCGGGTTTCCGCTGGCCGCCAGCAGCTCCCGGTTGACCTGGTACGGGGCGAGCAGCTTGACGCGGTCGGCCCAGACCTCCTTGCTCTCCCCCATCGACACCCACACGTCGGTGTGCACGAAGTCGACGTCGGCGACCGCCTCGGCGGGGTCCGCGGTCACCGTGACGCGCGCTCCGGTGGCGCGTGCGATGTCCGCGGCCAACTCGACCACGTCGGCGGGCGGATGCAGGTCGGGCGGCCCGGCCAGGCGTACGTCGGCGCCCATGAGGGCGCCCATGACCAGCAGCGAGCGGCCCATGTTGAACCGGCAGTCCCCGACGTAGGCGTAGGCGAGCCGGTCGTACGGTTTGCCGCTGGCCTCGTGCATGGTCAGGAAGTCGGCGAGCATCTGGGTGGGGTGCCATTCGGCGGTCAGCCCGTTGTACACCGGTACGCCGGCGTGCCGGGCCAGTTCCTCGACCTGGTCCTGACGGTCGCCGCGGAACTCGATCGCGTCGTACATCCGCCCGAGGACCCGCGCGGTGTCCGCGACCGACTCCTTGTGGCCGAGTTGGGAGCCGCCCGGATCGAGGTAGGTGACGTCCCCGCCCTGGTCGTGCACGGCGACCTCGAAGGCGGAACGGGTGCGGGTGGAGGTCTTGGCGAAAACCAGCGCGATCTCCTTGCCGACCAACCGGGGTTGCTCGGTGCCGGTGTACTTGGCCCGTTTGAGGTCCCTGGAGAGGTCGAGCAGGAAGCGCAGCTCGGTCGGCGAGAAGTCGGCCTCTTTGAGGAAGCTGCGGCCGCGCAGGTTGAACATGGCGTGCTCCAGTGGCTTCGGGCGGGCGTCGGGACGAGCCGTGCGGCCGCGGTCAGGACAAGGGGTCGCGTTCGAGCGGGCAGGTCATGCAGTGCGAGCCGCCGCGGCCGCGGCCGAGCTCGAAGCCCTCGATCGTGATCACCTCTACGCCGGCCTTGCGCAGTGCGGTGTTGGTGCCGGTGTTGCGCTCATAGGCGATGACCACGCCGGGTTCGAGGGCCACCAGGTTGTTGCCGTCGTCCCACTGCTCCCGCTCGGTCCCGAACCGGTCGCCGGCCGTCGGCACGATCCGCATGGCCGGGACATCGAGGGCGTCGGCCATGGCCTCGGGCAGCGTCCCCGGGTACGGCTCGATGACCAGGTGCTCCGCCGAGTCACCGGGGCGCACGGACCAGATGCGGGCATGGTCGACCACGTCGGGGTAGAGCGTGACCATATCCCGGTCGCACATCGTGATCACCGTGTCGAGATGCATGTAGCTGCGCGACTTCGGGAGCAGCACGGCCAGCACCTGCCGGGCTGAGCCGGCCCGGAACAGCTGCCGGGCGATGATCTGCACGGCTTGCGGGGTGGTCCGCTCGCCCATGCCGATCATCACGGTGCCGTTGCCGATCGGCTGGACGTCGCCACCTTCGACGTGGCACTGGCCCCAGTCCTCGTCGGCGCCGCCGAGCCAGACCGGGAACTCCTCGGCGGTGAACATCGGGTGGAACCGGTAGACCGCCTCGACGATCAGGGACTCCGGGAGGCGGGCCGGCTTGGCCATCGGATTGATCGTGACCCCGTCGAAGATCCAGCACGACGGGTCGCGCTGGAACAGGAAGTTCGGCAACGGCGGGAGCAGCATGGAGGTCGGATCGCCCGCCTGCCACTCCAGGCCGATGTCCTGTTTGACGTCGGCGCGGGTGATGCCGCCGATCAGGAAGTCGGCGACCTCGGCCGGCTTCGCCTCCTCCAGCCAGGCCCGGGCCCGCTCCGCGCCGAGGATCCCGACCTGACGCTCGTTCAGCAGGTGTCCGGCGACCCAGTTCCGCGTCTCGGCGGAGGCGAGCGCCTCGACCAGCAGCGTCTCGACTTCGAACACCTCCACGCCGCGCTCGCGCATCTGCCCGCAGAACGCGTCGTGCTCCCGTTGAGCCTGGGCGACCCACAGCACGTCGTCGAAGAGCAGGTCGGCGGCGTTGGACGGGGTCAGCCGGGTGTGTTCGAGCCCGGGACGGTGCACCAGGACGCGGCGCAGCCGACCCACCTCGGAGTGGACACCGAGTGCCATGTCAGCCCTCCTCGTTCGTACGGGTGCCGTGACCGGTCCCGGCCGCGGCCGTGCTCACACCGCTCGCGCTGAGCGAGATACGGGTCCCGGCGCTTCCGCCAACCAGCGCCTCGATGTCGGCCAGCGCGCCGATGACCGCCTCCCGCCCGGTGGCCCGCGCGAAGTCACAGGCCGCGGCCACCTTCGGCAGCATCGAACCGGCCGCGAACTGTCCGCTGTACCGCGTCAGGAGCGCATCGGGGTGGGCGCGGGAGATCAGCCGCTGGTCCGCGGTGCCGAAGCCGAGGAACGCCCCGGCCGTGTCGGTCGCCATCACCAGCAGGTCCACTTCCAGGTCCTGGGCGAGCAGTGCGCTGGCCCGGTCCTTGTCCACGACCGCCTCGACACCGGTCAGCGCACCGTCCGCACCGCGCACCGTCGGCACCCCGCCGCCACCCGCGCACACCACCACGCAGCCGGTGGCGAGCAGCGCCCCGATCTGACCGGCTTCCAGCACGCGCCGAGGCTTCGGTGAGGGCACGACCCTGCGCAGCCGTCCACCGTCGCGTGCGAAGTGCCAGCCGCGTTCACGCTCCAGCGCTGCCGCCTCCGCGTCGGAGTACTGGGGCCCGATGGGCTTGCTCGGCGCGTCGAACGCCGGGTCGGACGGATCGACCTCGGTGATCGTCAGCACCACCGTCACCGGCCGCGTCGGCCCGAGCCGGTTGCGCAGCTCCAGCTCGATCAGGTAACCGATCATGCCCTGGGTCTCCGCGCCCAGTACGTCGAGCGGGTACGGCGGTACCGGCTCGTACGCGGCCCCCTCCAGCGCCAGAAGGCCGATCTGCGGGCCGTTTCCGTGCGAGACGATCAGGTCCCTGCCCTCGGCGATCTTCGCCAGCTGCGAGCAAGCCACCGCCACGTTCGCCCGCTGGTTCTCGCTCGTCATGGCCTCGCCGCGGCGCAGGAGCGCATTGCCGCCGAGAGCCACCGCCACACGACGCGACCGTGCCGCGCCCGGCGTGGGCGACGCGTCCGCAGCCGTCATGGTTCTCCCGTTGCTCCGCACACACCTGGCCGACTCGACGCAGGTGATCCAGGCCACGCCTGAAGCGTCGGTGTGTCACGGGGGCCGCGCAACAGCTCCTGGGCAGGGTGTGCGCCGCCCTGGTGAACCCGTGCGACATCCGGGTGAGCAGTTAGGCCGTCGGCCGGCCTCGACGTCCGTCGTCGTCAGCGGAGCCGGCGCAGGTACGGGTCGTACGGGCGGGCGGGGGCGAGTCGCATCCGGACGTCGACGATGTCGAGGCCGTCAGGGCGGGCGATGACCGGGTTGAGGTCTGCTTCGGCGAGCTGCGGCAGATCGCCCGCCAGCCGGGACAACCGCGCCAGCAGTTGACCCAGGGCTTCCTCATCGACCGGCTCGGACCCCCGATGCCCGAAGAGCAGGGGGGCGCTGCGGGGAGCGCCCAGCAGGTCGTGCACGTCCTGGTCGGTGAGCGGGGCGAGCCGGGCGGCGTGGTCGGCGAGCAGTTCGGTCGCCGTGCCACCGAGACCGAACATCACCAGCGGTCCGAAGACCTGGTCCTGTACCACGCCGGCGAAGAGCTCGACCCCGCGGCGTGCCATGGGATGCACCAGGACACCGGCGAGCTTCCCGCGGAAGCGGCCCAGGCAGTGGACCTCGGGACCGTCGAAGCGCCGCGAGACGCTCAGTCCCAAGTCCGCGAAGACATGGAGCGCGTCGCGGTTCTCCGACAGCGCGTCGGCCACGAACGCCGCGATGCCGTCACTCCCGGCCAGGGAGACGGCGTGCTCGAGGAGCACCGTGCCCACGCCCCTGTGGTGCCGGCGGTCCGCGACCGCCAGCGCCAGGTCCGCGTGATCGGTGCCCGGCAGCCGCTCGTACTCGACGAGCCCGACGGCCTCCCCTCCCGCCTCCGCGAGCAGGGCCCTGCGCCCCGGGGACTCGGGACGGCAGACCCTCTTGGCGGACTGCTCTGCCGAGTGCCGGTTTGCCGTGAAGAACCGCAAGCGCAGGTTCTCCGGCGAAATTCCGTCGTAGAACGCGGCCACCTCTGCCAGATCGTCCGCTCGGACCGGCCGGACGGATACGGTCGCCCCGTCGGCGAGAAGCACGTGGACCTCCCGCGGTGCCGCCACCGCCTGGGCCATGACCGGCCTCCTCTCGGAGCGTATGGCGCGGCCCGACGCACCGAACGGCGCCATGTTCGCGCGATGCGCGCCTCCTCTCATCGTGGACCCCCTGATCACTCCTGTCCTTCGCCCAGGCGGGCCTCAGCAGCGCCGGAACCGATCGACTCACCCCGCAGATCCGGTCTTGGGGCCACTCGGGCCCTCCGCCGTGGCCCACAGGGCCCTGCGCAGACATGCGCTCGGGTGCTGAGATGGGAAAAGGGTTCGACCCGGTCCGCACGTACCCCGGGCAGCGGCAGTATCCGTGACCGAACGCTGCGAAGGAGCTGGTCATGCCTGCATCGCGCTACATCGTCAGTGACGTCATGACGCACACCGCCGTCGCCATCGGCCGGGAGGCGTCCTACAAGGAGATCGTCGAACTCATGAACGAATGGAAGGTGAGTGCGCTCCCTGTCCTCGAGGGTGAGGGCCGCGTTGTCGGAGTCGTCTCGGAGGCCGACCTGCTGCCCAAGGAGGAGTTCCGCCGCGAGGAGCCCCACCTGCCGGAGCAGATGGACGAAGCCTCCAAAGCCGGCGCCGTCCTCGCCGAGGGCCTGATGTCGAGCCCGGCCGTCACCGTCCATCCGGGTGCCACCATCGCCGAGGCGGCCCGCATCATGGCCCGCAAGCGCGTCAAGCGCCTGCCCGTGGTGAACGACGTGGGGATGCTGGAAGGGGTCGTCAGTCGCAGCGACCTGCTGAAGGTGTTCCTACGACCGGACGAGGAGCTGGAGGAGGAGATCCGCCAGGCCGTTCTGAACGAGCTCGCGCCGGGCGTTTCCTTGCACTTCTCCGTGCTGGACGGTGTCGTCACCCTCCGGGGACCGCTCCATGACCGCGCTCTGATTCCCCTGCTTGCCCGCGCCATCCGCGCCGTCGAGGGGGTCGTCGACGTCCGCATGGAACTCGACGGCGCGGTCTCGGCCACCGCCTAGCCGGAGCAGACGCCGCTCGCCCTGGGATCGGCGTCTCCGCAGGCTTCTGATGCGAGGATGCGCACCACCTCTCTACTGAGAGAATTCAGGTGGAAGTGCGCATAAGGCAACTCGGATCAGGCGGCGAACATGTCCGACGTACCGGGTACCTCCCCCGAGGCACCGATCGAAGTCTTCCTCCTTGACGACCACGAGGTGGTCCGGCGAGGACTGCGCGACCTCCTCGACGCCGAGCCGGACATCACCGTCGTGGGCGAGGCGGGCACCGCGGAACAGGCGCTGGCGCGCGGGCCGGCGTTGCGTCCCGACGTCGCCGTGCTTGACGTCCGTCTCCCGGACAGTGACGGCATCACCGTCTGCCGGGAGCTTCGTTCTCGGATGCCGGACCTCGCCTGCCTGATGCTGACCTCGTTCGACGACGAGGACGCCTTGCTGGACGCGATCATGGCGGGTGCTGCCGGCTACGTTCTCAAGCAAATCAAGGGGTCCGACCTGGTCTCGGCCGTACGGATGGTCGCTACCGGCCAGTCCATGCTCGACCCGGCCACGACCGCCCGTCTGATGCACTCTTTGCGGGATCCGGAAGTAGCCAAAAGCCCCGAGAACGCCCGGCTGGCAACGCTCTCCGAGCGGGAACGGGCCGTCCTGGAACTGGTCGGAGACGGCCTCACCAACCGCCAGATCGCCAAACAGCTCTACCTGTCAGAGAAGACCGTCAAGAATCACATCTCCCGGCTTCTGGGCAAGCTGGGAGTCGAACGCCGCGTCCAGGCGGCCGTGATCGCCGCGCAGGTCCACGGCCAGGAGCACGAGGGCCAGCCCCCACCCCGGAGCAGTGCACGTCACAGTGAGTGACGCTTCGACTCCCACACCGGCTGCTGCGACATGGTCTGGGTGATCCGCCGCGGGCTGCTCCGTGCCCGCGACCGGATTCCACCCGGGGCGGGACGGCATCCGGGTGGACCGAGCGGTCCCCGCTCAGGACCGTTCGGCCCTCCCAAGACGCTCCGGGTCCGGAGATGGTGGTTCAGGACCCATCCGGATAGGTCGTGGTGGACGAGGAGCCCGTCATGACCTATTCGACCATCGCAAAACAGCGTCACCCGCACGACGTCCGTGGCCCGGTCGGCCCTACTCCCCACACACCGGTGAAGCCAGGCTGACAAGGGCGGGAATCCTGCGGCTGGAGGAATCATGAAGCACTTGCGCACCGTGGACGACGTCATGACGCACGCCGTCGTCTCGGTCGACACGGAGGCAGCGGTCCATGACATCGTCGAGGCCATGAGGCGGTGGGGCTTCAGCTCCCTGCCCGTGCTCTCGGCCGAGGGCCGGGTCGTCGGCGTGGTCTCCGAAGCCGACCTGCTGATCAAAGTAGAGGGAACCGACGTGTCGCACACCGTGACCGCCGGCCAGCTGATGACCGTTCCACCGGTGACCGTACCCAAGGACGCCACGATCGCCGGCGCCGCCCGCCTGATGGCGAAGGGGCACTTCAAACGGCTGCCGGTGGTCGACGACGACGGCCGACCCGTCGGGGTCGTCAGCCGCGGAGACCTGCTGAAGATCTACCTCCGGCCCGACGCCGACCTCGCAGAGGAACTGCGGGACGTGTTCACCGCACGGCTGATCCCCTCCGGGACGGCGATCGTGCACGTCCACGTCGACCACGGTGTCGTACGACTGGAGGGTGAGGTGGCCGACGCGGTCCTGGCGGAGGTACTCGTGCGCATCGCCCGTGCCGTACCCGGGGTCGTGGACGTCACGTCGCTGCTCCACTCCCCCGTGGCGGCCTGACGCCGTCGCACTGACGCGACAACGAGAAGGGAAACGTCCGTGAGGCACAGAGAAGTGGGCGAGTTGATGACCCGCGACGTCGTCACGGTTCCGGGACACGCCACGTTCAAGGACATCATCCGTACGCTCGACCAGCACAAGGTGTCCGCGGTGGCGGTCACCGACGCCGCAGGCCACCCGCTCGGGGTGATTTCCGAGGGCGATCTGCTGCCGAAGCCCGCCGATCAGGGGGACTGGTTCCGCTCACTGCCGCGTCCCGAACCGTGGGAGAGCGAGAAGGCCGCCGGTACGAAGGCGGAGGAGCTGATGTCGGCGCCGGCGATTTGCGCCCGGCCGGACTGGACGGTGGCGGAGGCGGCGCGGCTCATGGAGAGCCAGCGGGTCAAACGGCTGCTGGTCGTCGACGACGCCGACGTCCTCGTGGGCATCGTCACCCGCAGTGATCTGCTGCGGATCTTCCTGCGCGACGACGACGCCATCCGCCACGAGATCACCGCAGACGTCCTGGACCGGACGTTGCACCTGGATCCCGCCGCCGTCTCCGTCGACGTGGTGGACGGAAAGGTGACGCTGCACGGCGTGGTGCGCTTCCGGAGCCTCATCCCCGCAGTCGAGCGGCTGTGCCGGACCGTCGACGGCGTTGTCAGCGTCACGGAGCGGCTCGCGTGGGAGACGGACGACATCGGCACACGTCGCTGAGCCGACCGGGTCGGGCATGTGCGGTCCGGCCGGCTCATCGACGTGCACTCATCCGGATGGGCGAGCCGGCACCTCGTCCATTCCGCGGGTGATCGCAGGATCGAGCGGCCAGGGCACGAAGGGGACGGATCCCCCGGTGCGTACGGTTTCCACCGCGCACTGGTGCACCGAGCGGGCCGCTTCGACCGACGGACAGGGAACGGGACTGCCGACCAGCGTGCACCACTCGGACGCGCCCACGTACTGGACGGCAACGTGTGCCCGCTCGGCGTCCCAGGTGGTGCGGATCGTCAGTTCCCCGGTGAGGGATCCGGCTTCGGCGGTGAGCACCCCGCCGGGGCCGGTGAACACCCCTGGGGTGGTCCATGTTGTGGATGCCATGTCGGATCACCTCGGAACAGGCATGGATATCGGTTGTCTGCATGTCATGGTCCGCCGCGGGGGCAGCGCCCCACAGGGCCATCCGGTCCCATGACGGGGGTCCGCTCGGCCCTCGCCGACTCCGGCACCGCGGCCTACCGTCAGCCACATGGATCCAGTGGGAAGGAGCCGGACGATGAAGGTATCCGCATCCATGTCCGCGCCCGCCGTGTCCGTCAACAGCGCGACGACGATCGGGGAGGCAGCCCGCTGCATGGACGTCCACGGCGTCGGCTGCGTGGTCGTGACGGAGGGAGAGGCATTGCGCGGCATCGTCACCGACCGTGACATCGCAATGCGCGCCGTGGCCGGAGGGTTCGACCGTGATGATCCCGTGGGAGAAGTCATGACCACACCGGCTGTAACCGTCGACGCCGCCCAGGACATCCACGCGGCGTACAGGACGTTCCGCAACAGCGGCGTCCGGCGCCTCCCTGTCCTGGACGGGCAGCGAGTCGTGGGCATGCTGACCGTGGACGACCTGCTGATGGACGTCTTCCGCAGGGTGGCGGACCTGCTCGGCCCGGTCGCCTGGAGCGTCCTCGAGGAGCCCCCCGGCCCCCGGGACGAGATCGGCCCGCGCGCACGAACGGACGGAAAGAGCCCGCCCGCTTCTCGCGGATCCTGATCGTGCGGTGCACGGCCTTCAGCCGCTTCTCCGCATCCTCACAGGACTCCTTCCGTCACCTTCAGCACACCACGGCCCGGCGGTGCCCGCCGGGGCCGAACGGTCCCCTTCCGGCCCCGGACAGCCCTCGCGCTCGTCGGACGTGTCGGTCACGGCGGTAGAGAGCGCTCTTCTCTCACTGGAGGAGGCAGGAGCGACCGGCGGACATCGGACGGGGGCGCTTCGACGCGTTCCGCACGCTCCCCTCACCCCGGGGCACCCCGGGAGACCGGCTGCTGAGGGTCAGGACGCCGAGCGTGCAGCCCAGGGCGAGGAGGAGCTCACGGCGGCGGAAGGCAGCGAGACGGCGGAACTCACCCGAGGTACGCGGCGACCGTGACGCCGGCAAGCACGTCGCCGTGAGCCACTCCGTTCGGTAGCGGGCGGCACCACAGTGATCCGGCCACGCTTCGGCACAGGACCTCCGGAACTCACGGGTGACGTCTGCCGAACCATCGTGCCCTGCGGAGTTCCGCTCGGACGGCAAGCGCGCGAGGAGCCGACCGCTACGAATCGTCTGCCTGGAGCCTGAAGCCGGTCACCACGCCCGGTCTGATCCGAACGGCACCTGATGACGGTGCGTCGGCCCAGGGCTTCAGGAGCTGCGCGTAGCGCTTCAGCTCGGCCGGGTCGGTGACGGCACTGGCATAGCCGGTGGCAACCACGCTCCAGCCCAGACGGGTGCCGGCATCGATGGCATCGGCCTCGTAGGCCACGACGACGTCCGGGCCGTCAGCCACCGTGAGCAAGGCCGCCAGTGTCGAGCCGTCCTGAACGAGGACGATGATGTCACCGCCGTCGAGGAGGTGGTTGACGGGGCGCACGGCAGGCAGCGCATGGCGGGTGAACACGATGCGGCCCAGTCCGACGGTCGCGAGCAGCCGCAGCGCCTCCTCGGTGCCGAGGTCTTTCGTTCGCCTCCGGGCGGTAGGGCCGGCAGGCGCGGCGGCGGCGCTGCCGACCGGGCGGTTCTCCATCGTGGGCACCCTCCGTTCAGCAGGCGGGCCATGGCATCGGGCTCGTGGTGGACATCTCACCACCCCTTTGGGCCAGGGGCGTTGCCGCGCAGAGTCGCGAGTCGGCGCTTGAACTCCTCGTCGTCGATTTCCCCTCTGGCGAATCGTTCTGCCAGCAGGTTCTCGGCCCTCGCGGACGAAGCGGCCCCCGGCTCGGAAGCCGATCGGCCGGCTGTGTCGTGTCTGAAGGTCCGGACCATCAGGACGACTGCAGTCAGGATCAGGATCCAGACGATCAGCTGGGTGAAGGACATGGCGAACCATCCCCAAGCACCCATGCCGTGGCCGTTCCAGTACATCTCGCACCTGCCAGGTCCAGTGGCAACGGCGGCCGCGATCAGGCCGTCTTCTTCCAGCGTCCCCGTTCCCGGCGATCGGAGCATGGGCCGTTCGGTACCTGCCCGGGGCCCACAGGACCCATGCCCCGGGCAGTCCCGCTCACAGAGACTGGAGACCGACCCGAATCAGGAGGCCGTTCATGAGCGCTCCTTCTCCCCTTCGCATCAATGCCGCACTGCCGGTCGACCGTCGTTCCCGCCTGATGGAGCTTGCCCACGAGGTCAACTTCGATGAGGGGACCCGCCTCTTCCAGGAGGGGGGTCATGCCGACCGGTTCTGGATCGTCCGGTCGGGCACCGTGACCTTGGACGTCCACGTCCCCGGTCGGCGCGCCGCTGTCATCGAAACCCTCGGGGCCGGTGAGCTGGTCGGCTGCTCGTGGCTGTTCAAGCCGTACACGTGGCGCCTGGGCGCCGAGGCGATGACACCGGTCCGTGCCTACGAGTTCGACGCGGTGGGGGTCCGAGCCCTGATGGACGCCGATAGCGCCTTCGGCTCGGCCCTCGGCCACTGGGTGGGGCAAGTCCTCGCCCATCGGCTGCAAGCCGCTCGGATCCGCCTGCTCGACCTGTACGCGCCCCACGGCAGCGGCAGTCTTCTCTGACACCCCGGCCCACGGGGATCGGACTCAGTTGCCGGTGGCGGTCGGTCACGCCATGTGCGACGTCAGCGGAACCCACCACTCAAGACGGGTTCCCGACTCCCCGTCCATCGGCGCACCGAGCTTCATGCTGCCGCCGAGCCTTTCGGCACGTTCGGCGAGATTCCGCAGCCCTCTGCGTCGGCCGCCTTCGGGAAGGCCGACGCCGTTGTCGGTCACGGTGACGGTGAGGACGCCGTCGGCGGCGACGATCGACGCCTCGGCACGGGTGGCCCGGGCGTGGCGGGCGATGTTCGTCAGTGCCTCCCCGACCACCGCGAGTACCTCATCGGCTACTTCGGGTGGTACGTCCGTGTCGATGAGGCCTTCCATGCGCAGGGCCGGTGCGAAGCCGAGGGCTGCTCCCGCTTCGTCCACGGCCTGGACGGTGCGGGAGCGCAGCTTGGGTGATGCACCGGGGCCATCGTGGTCCCGGAGTCCGAAGATGGTGGAACGGATGATCTTGATGGTGGCGTCGAGGTCGTCGACCGCTCGGGCGAGCCGTTCGGAGGCCTCCGGGTGTTCGACGAACCGCTGGGCGCTCTGCAGGGTCATGCCGGTGGCGAAGAGGCGCTGGATGGCGAGGTCGTGGAGGTCGCGCGCGATGCGGTCGTGGTCTTCGAGCATGCTCATCTGCTCGGCGTCGCGGCGCCGCTCGGCCAGCTCCAGGGCGAGGGCGGCCTGGCCGGCGAAGCCGGGGAGGGCCGCCACCTCTGCCCTGGCGAAGGCGGCACGGCCGCGGCGACGCGCCAGGATGAGGACCCCGCTGAGTTTCTCCTTGGTGCCGACGGTGACGGCGACGGCCGGGCCGAAGCCCCTCCACCGCTCCGGCTGGACGGTGACGCGCCGGTCGCTTTCGACGTCCGCGACCGTGATCAGCCCGTCCTCCGCCAGAGCGGCCTCGGCCAGGGTTCCGGCCGGGCTGGGCATGACGATGCCCCGGTGCGCTTCCGCCCCGTCCCCCAGGGCCAGGGAGCCGCGCAGCTCTCCCGACGGTCCGAGCAGGTAGAAGACACCCATGTCGGCGCCGGTGATGTCCTTGGCGCGCTCCAGCATGCCCTCCAGGACCTCCTCCCGGACGGTTCCGGAGAGCAGGGCGCTGGTGAAGTCCGAGCTGGCCGTCAACCAGCGCTCGCGCACGCGGACCTCCTCGAAGAGGCGGGCGTTCTCGATGGCGATGCCGGCCGCGACGGCGAGCGTGGACAGGACCGCCTCGTCCTCCTCGTCGAAGTCGAGGCCTCCGCGCTTCTCGGTGAGGTAAAGGTTGCCGAAGACGTCCTCGCGCACCCGGATGGGAACGCCGAGGAAGGAGTGCATCGGCGGGTGGTGGGCCGGGAATCCGTACGAGGCCGGATGCTCGGACAGCTCGGAGAGGCGGAGGGTCTCCGGGTGGCGGATCAACTCGCCGAGGATGCCGTGGCCGGACGGCAGGTCACCGATCCGTGCGCGAACGTCGTCCGTGATTCCGACGGGCAGGAACTCGGCGAGCCTCCGGTCGTCGCCGATGACGCCGAGCGCGCCGTATTCGGCGTCGACCAGGACGACGGCTGCCTCGACGATGCCGTGCAGGACCTGCGGCAGGTCCAGCTCGCGGCCGACGGACATGACGGCCTCCAGCAGGCCGTTGAGCCGGTCGCGCGTGCCCCGGACCTGGTCGATGCGTACCTGGAGCTCTTCGAGGAGTTCGTCCAGCCGCAGCTGCGGCACGCCACCCAGAACGGGCCGGCCGTCCGCGCTCATGTGCCACCTCCGGTCGACCGAAGCGGTGGAGTACCACCTCCTCCACGTTAATCCCGGCGAACGCGGATTTCCCTTCCCGTCAGGGCGCTACGGCTCCGTACGACGGGGCCTGCCGGGCTCGGTGTGCAGGTGCCGGACGTGGGCGTCCGGTCCGGGGAAGAACACGGTGGTGCGGCCGGTGTCGGACCAGCGCACGTCGTAGGGCGGAGTGCCGTCCTCGTGGTGGAGGGCGATGACCTCACCGTCACGGCCCGGTGTGCCGACGGTGGGGCCGCCCACGACGATCTGGTCGCCCACCTCGGCGTGCACACCGGTTCCCGGTACGTACGTCTTCATGATCATGCCTTTCTGTGGAACGCTCGACGGAGGATCCGGGCTGCGATGAACGCCCCGAGGCCGGCCGCGGCGGCGAGCCCCGTGCCGGACCAGCCCACGGGCTCGGTGCCCAGCAGGGACCGGAGCTCGGGCACGTGCAGGGCGGCCACGGCCAAGAGTGCGGAGACCGCCACGGAGGCGGGGAGGAAGAGGTTCTGCCCGGTGAGCAGCCGGGCTCGCAGGCCCAGGGCCACGCCGAGCTGGGCCGCGAGCAGGGCCAGGAAGAGCACGCTCTGCCAGGGCAGGTCCATGGCACGCGCGGCGAGGCCGGCGGCCAGGCTCAACGTCGTCACGACCGCGGCGAGCACCAGGAGGCGCTGCCAGACGCCCGCGGCCAGGATGTGCTGTCCGGGCGGGCGCGGTGGACGGCGCATGGCCTGCGGAGTGACGGGTTCGGCGCCCATGGCCACGCCTGTCAGCCCGTGGGTGAGGAGGTTGATCCACAGGATCTGTCCCGCCCGCAGCGGCAGGGCCAGGCCGAGCACCGGGCCGGCCAGCATCACGAGGATCTCGGCGGCTCCGCCCGCCATGGCGTAGACGAGGAAGCGCCGGATGTTGTCGTAGACGCGGCGGCCCTCCTCGACGGCCTTGACCACGGTGGACAGCTCGTCATCGGTGAGTACCAGGTCCGCCGCCTGCCGGGCCACCTCGGTTCCGCGGGCGCCCATGGCCACACCGATGTCCGCCTGGTGGAGGGCGGGACCGTCGTTGACCCCGTCCCCGGTCATGGCCGTCACGGCCCCCCGGGCGCGCCACGCGCGGACGATGTCCAGCTTCTGCTGCGGATCGGTTCGCGCGAAGACGCGGACCGCGGTCAGGTCGGTGTCCGGGGTCGTGGCCAGCTCGGGCCCGGTGAGGATCTCACTGGGGGCTCCGTCCTGGACGAGGCCGGTACGTACGGCGATGGCGTGGGCCGTGGCCGGATGGTCACCGGTGATCAGGACGGGGGTGATGCCCGCCTTACGGCATGCCTCCAGGGTCGTGACGGCTGACGCTTTGGGAGGGTCGCTGATGGCGACGAGGCCGAGGAGGCCCAGACCGTGCTCGGCCTCGGTCGCCGGGCGGTCCCACACGAGCCGCTCGATGCCTGCCACGGCCAGGACCCGGAAGCCTTGCGCGGCCAGGAGGGCGGCCTGACGGCGGGCCTCGTCCAGGAGCTCCCGCGGTACGGCGAGCACCTCGGCCGTCAGCACCGCCTCCGGCGCGCCCTTGAGGCATACCAGAACGTTGCCGTCGGGAAGGTGGTGCAGCGTCGTCATCCGCTTGCGGAGGCTGTCGAAGGGGGCCTCCGCGAACCGGGGACAGGCTCGGTGCAGGGCGGCCTGGTCCGGGCAGCCCGCTCTGGCGGCTGCCGCCAGCAGCGCGGCCTCCATCGGGTCGCCCACGGCCGTCCAGGTGTCCGAGTCCTTTCCGGGTGGCCGCAGCCCGGCGTCGTTGCACAGGGCCGCCGTCGTGAGCAGCTCCTGCAGTGGCCGCAGCCGGTCCGCCGCCAGGGGCTTCCCTTCTCGGGTCAGGGTTCCCCACGGCTCGTAGCCACTGCCGGTCATGTCTGCGGTGCCCGAGGGCGTCCACACGTGCTGGACGGCCATGCGCCCCTCGGTGAGGGTGCCCGTCTTGTCCGTGGCCAGCACGCTGACGGAGCCGAGGGTTTCCACGGCCGGCAGGCGGCGGACCAAGGCGTTGCGGGCCGCCATCCGGCGCGCTCCGAGCGCCAGGGCGAGGGTGACCACGGCGGGGAGGGACTCCGGCACCGCGGCCACAGCCAGACTGATCGCGGTCACGGCCATCGTGCTCAGCGGGAGGCCGCGTACCAGGCCCAGGGCGAAGAACAGCACGCACAGGGCGATGGTCACGGCCGCGAGGATCCGGCCCAGTGAGGCGAGGCGGCGCTGGAGGGGGGTGAGGTCACGGCCCGTGTCGAGGAGTGCCGCGATTCGCCCGAGGGCACTCGCCGAGCCGGTGGCAGTCGCGGTTGCCGTACCTCGGCCACGCACGACGACGGTGCCGGCGCTGACCGTGCCGTCCGCCGTCTTGTCCACGGGCTCGGATTCGCCCGTGAGCATGGATTCGTCCACCAGGAGCGCGGATGCCTCGGTCAGGTCGGCATCTGCGGCGACGATGTCCCCCTCCCCCAGCAGCAGGGTGTCGCCCGGCACCACGAGGCGTGCCGGCACCTCGTGCGGGGTGCTGTCGCGCAGCACCCTCGCGTGTGGGGCGGAAAGAGCGGAGAGCGCGGCGACGGCGTGGTCCGCCCGGACCTCCTGTGCCACTCCCACGGTCGTGTTGAAGACGACCACCAGGCCGATGACGACGGCGTCAGGGTGGTCCCCGATCGCCATGGTCAGCAGCATGGCCCCGAGGAGCACCATGATCAGCGGGTCACGCAGCTGGGCCAGGACCCGTCGGTGCAGCGGCGTGGGGCTCGGTGGCGCCACCTCGTTGCTGCCGTACCGGGCCAGTCGGCGCTCGGCTTCGGCCTGCGTGAGCCCCGGTCCCGCCGGGGAGCCGGCGGGCCGAGTGGCGGTCGTAGGGACGGTCATGGCGGCGTCATTCGGTCGGTACGGTGATCACCGGGCAGTGCGCACGGTGCAGGAGACCGTGGACGACGGAACCGATGCGCATACCGGTGTATCCGCCGCGACCCCGGCGACCCACCACCACGGCCAGGGCGTGCTCGGCCGCCCGCGCCAGTTCCTCGACCGGGTGGCCCGTCATGACCTCGTGTGTGACGTGCACGTCGGGGTACTTGTCCGACAGTCCTGCGGTGGCCTCGGAAAGCAGTGCGCGCCGGGCCTGCAGGGCGGCTTCCGCGTCGTTCGGCATGAAGACCGGCGGTTGCCACACGCAGACGACCCGGAGTGCCGCTCCGCGCAGGTCAGCCTCGTCGAAGGCGAACACCAGGGCAGCCGTGGCGGACGCGCTGCCGTCGAGACCGACGACCACGTACGGCGGCTGCCGGCTGATGTGCTCCGCGTCGCCGACGACGACGACCGGGCAGCGGGCCTGGGCGCTGACGGGGACCACGATGGAGCCCGCGCTGAAGAACTCCGCCGTGCGGCTGAGGTGTCGCGAACCCAGCACGATCAGGCGGGCCTCCTCGGCCACCCCGCCCAGGGCAGGGGCGGGGAACCCGTGGAGGAGGTCGCATGTGACACCCACCTCCGGTTGCCGGTCGTGCACCCAGTTTCGGGCCTGATCGAGTCTGTCGGCTCCTGTCTGCCGCAGGGCCATGTGGCCGGGGGTGCCGTCGACGTGGTCGGTGCCGCGCTCGGGAGGCACCGCGAGCACCAGACGCAGAGGGAGCCGTCGGCGGTGCGCCTCGTCGGCGGCCCAGGCGAGGGGCAGGTGCCAGTCCCTGGCCGGGTCGATCCCGACGACGATGTCGAGGCCTCGATGACCGCTCATGACCGGCTCCCGAAGTCGCTGCCCGTCCGGGGGATGAGGAGGACGGGGCAGTGCGCGTGGTGCAGGACGCTGTGCGTGGCCCTGCCCAGGTTGCGGCCGATCCCGAGGGCTCCGGGGACCCGTCGGCCCCCCATGACGAGCAGGTCTGCGTGGCGGGACGCCTCGACCAGCACGCCGGCCACGGAGATGCTCTTCTCCGCGTCGGCCCGCACCTCGAGGTCGGGGAACTCGTCGCGGACCGCGTCGGTGACGGCACGCAGGGCCTCCACGTGCGCGCCCGCGATCTCGTCGACGCCGTCCAGCATGCCGACCACCAGACCGACGGACTGCATGATGTTCCACACGTGCAGGAGCCGGAGGGATCCCTTGCGCAGTTCGGCCTCGGACGCGGCATACCGGGCGTACAGGAGGTCGTGCCCGTCACGGACGGCGGCGAGGACGGTTCCGGTCTCCTCGGCGCCGTCGATGCCGCGTACGACGATGACGGGGGTCATCGCGGCGGCCGCGACGTCCAGGCCGACCGAACCGAGCATGAGCGAGTCGAATCCCCCGAGGCCGCGGTTGCCCACCACGATGGTGCCGTGCAGGGCCCCGGCCCGGTGCAGACTGCTGACGGCGTCGGACCGGCTGAACTCCGTGCTCACCCGCAGACCGGGGTACTCGTCGGTCACCACCTTCGCCGTCTCGTCCAGGAGTTCCCGTCCGTTGGCACACACCCGTTCGATGGTTTCCGCCGACACGTACAGGGCCCGGCCGTCGGTGTCGGCCCCGTGGACTATGTGCAGGGGACGGTCGCGGCGTACGGCCTCCGCCGCGGCCCACATGACGGCGGTGCGTGCCGGCTTCGAACCGTCGACGCCAACCACCACCGAGCTGGCATCCGGGGTCCGGAAGGTAGTTTCCACGGTTCCTCCCAACCGAGAAGCCGATGAGGGGCACCACTCACGCTGACACCCGCGACGCACCCTGGAGAGGGCCGCCCGGGACCGCGATCGGGACCAAAGGTCCCCATCGTTCCGCGCGCCACCGCTCGGCCCGGGGGCCATGGCCCGCCCGGCCCCCGGGACGGGACCCATTCGGCCCTCGCTCACCGGCGGACATCGGCGAAATGGTGGGGGCACACCCGACCCGCACACAGGCCCGCGTGGCGTGGCGGAGCAGGAGGGCCTCATGAAGCACATCAAGGTGGGCGACCTGATGACCGCAGACGTCGTCTCCGTCACTCCGAAAACGGCCTTCAAGGACATCGCGAAGCTCCTTGCGCAATACGACATCACCGGACTCCCCGTGCTGGACGAAGAGGACCGCGTCGTCGGTGTCGTTTCCCAGACCGACCTCTTGGCCCGCGCGGCTCCGGCCCCCCGTCCGGCGAGGGAGGCCGACACACCGACCGTCCCGCCCACGGCGGACGGCGTCATGTCCGCACCCGCGGTCACCATTGGCGCCGAGGAGACGGCCGCCGATGCCGCCCGGCTGATGACCCGCCGTGGAATCGAGCGGCTGCCCGTCGTGGACGAAGAGGACAGGCTCGTGGGCATCATCACCCGCAGGGACCTCCTGCGCCTGTTCGTCCGACCCGACTCCGAAATACGCAGACGGGTCGACGACGAGGTCCTCAGGGGCGTGTTCGGCGTGCCCGTCGGTGAGATCGAGGTCCACGTGGTGGACGGCATCGTCACCTTGGACGGCCGCGTCGAGCTGCAGAGCCAGCTGCCGGCACTCGTCAGCCTCGTCGAGCAGCTCGACGGGGTCGTCGCCGTGGCATCGCGCGTCACGGCGCGGACCGACGACGCGCCGACCACTCAGGCCGGACGGCCCCGCCAGGCCGCGCAGTGGTGACGGGACCGTCCCGCACGGAAGAAGCACCAGCCATGAGCGATCACGTCATCGTCGGCGTCGACGGCTCTCCAGAGAGCCGGGCGGCCGCACGCTGGGCCGCACAGGAGGCCGTTCTCCGGCGGGTTGCGCTGCGCCTCGTGCACGCCGTCGACTGGCCCCTGGACCCGGTGTTCCCGGGCCTGGGACGCCAGGACGTGGACCGCTGGGCCGATCACGCCCTCACCGAGGCGGCGCAAGAACTGCAACGGCGCCATCCCGAGCTGGAGATCGCCACCCGTTGCCTCGCGGCACGGCCGGCGGCGGCCCTCGCGGCCGAGGCCGCCGATGCCGGACTGCTGGTCCTGGGATCGCGGGGCCTGGGTGGCTTGGTCGGCTTCATCATCGGCTCGGTGGCGGTGTCCACCCTGGTCGCCACCGACACGCCGGTCGTGCTGATCAGGGTCGCCGACGACCCCGACGGCCCGGGCATCGGTTCCGACGCCGAGGTGATCGTGGGCGTCGACATCCGTGAATCGTGCGACCTCGTGCTCGCGTTCGCCTTCGAAGAGGCCGCCCGGCGCCACTGCCCGCTGCGCGCCGTACACAGCTGGAAGATGCCACCCGCCTACGCGTACGTCCCCTTCTTCGACCCGGACAACGAGCGGGACGTCAACAGGAGCGTCACGCACATGGTCGAGGACATGCTGATGCCCTGGCGGCACAAGTTCCCCGACGTGGACGTCAGCCACAGTGTGTTCATGGGATCCGCCGGCGGCCATCTCGTCCGGGCCTCGCAAGGCGCAGGGCTCGTGGTCGTGGGCCGCCACCTGCGTCGTTCCCCGCTCGGCACGCAGCTGGGCCCTGTCACGCACGCGGTCCTGCACCACGCGGCGGCCCCGGTGGCCGTCGTGGCCCACGAATGAGGGAGGCGCAACGATGCAGCGGCATCGGCTCACCGCAGACGACCTGATGACGGGCGGGTGACCGGCGTCGTGAGCGTGCAGACGGACTCCGGCGTTTCCGGGCTCGGGGGACGATCCATGAGGCACCGCAGCGTCGGGGACCTGATGACACCCCACGCCGTCACGGTGCGCCGTACCACCGCCTTCAAGGAGATCGCCCGGCTCCTGAAGGAGTTCGACATCACCGCCGTACCCGTCGTCGACGCATCGCGGCATCCGGTCGGCGTCGTCTCGGAAGCCGACCTGCTCGACCGGCGGCCCGACGGCGGTGCGGCAACTGCCGGGGAACTCATGACGAGTCCGGCGATCACGGCACGCTCCGAGTGGAGTGTGGTCCGCGCCGCCCGCGTCATGCGGCGGCACGGGGTCAAGCGACTGCCCGTCGTCGACGCGGAGGGCGGTGTGATCGGGGTACTCAGCCGCAGCGACCTCATCCGGTTGTTCCTCCGCAGTGACCACGCGATCCAGGAAGAGATCGTCGAGGACGTCCTCACACGAACGCTGCACATCGCCCCGTCGACGATCACCGTCACGGTCGAGGACGGTCTGGTGACCCTCAGCGGCCTTCGGCCACGGCGCGAGTTGCTGCCGGTCGTCCTCCGGCTCTGTCAGAGCGTCGACGGGGTCGTCGCCGTGGACGACCGGCTGACCAACGGCGAGGCAGCGGAGGCCTGACCGGAGGTCGGTGGGGGCATCTGGACGAGGGGCGGGCGGGAAGGAGTCCTGCCCCCTTCGTCCAGCCCGTCGGAGAGGGACGGCGTGCTGCCCCGCCGACTGTGGTCGTCACAGACCGGCTGCCGGACGAACCGCCCCGTCGCATGACCCATATCGGCGGAACCCTGATGTGCGCCATTCCTGGCCGTCGGGCAGGATCGCGAGGGCTTCGTAGCCGTCGAGCGTTTCCACCCAGTCCCGTGCGCCGTCGCCTCTGGCGAACGCGGCGGTGGCGTACGTGTCGGTCAGGGTCAGTGCGGGTCCGACCAGGGTGAGGGAGGCGAACGCGGTGACGGGGGTGCCGGTGTGCGGGTCGATGATGTGGGCACCGCGTTCGGCGGTGCCGGAGGTGGCGACGGCCAGGTCGTGGTCGGCGGTGATGACGGTGGCCAGCCTGCCGGGGTGCAGCGGATGGGCGATGCCGATGCGCCAGGGGGTGCCGGGGCCTGACTGGCCGCGGATCCGGAGGTCGCCGCCGCCGTTGACGCAGGTGTGGTGTGCGCCGGCTTCATGGAGGAGACGCGATGCGGCTTCGGTGGCCCAGCCCTTGACGAGTCCCGAGGGGTCGAGGGTGCCCGCGGGGATGACGCTGAACCAGCCGTCGGTGACGTGGGCGGCCTGGGCGCAGAGCGACATGACCTCGTGGACCTCTGGTGGGCAGTCGCCGAGGTGGATCTCGCCGCGATCGAGGCGGCTGATGTGGCTGTCGGGCCGGTACGTGGAGAACACGGCGTCGATCTCGTGGAGTTGCCGTACGGCTTCGGCGAGGGCGCGGCGGATGGCGGGGGTCGGCCGGTCGCGTATGTCGAAGGAGAAGACGGTGCCCATGACGTGTTCGACGTGGCGAACGCCGCGTGCGGTGTCAGGCATGGGCCCGGTCCAGGGCGCTCTGCAGGGATTCGACGTAGCCCCGGCTGGTGTAGCTGGCTCCGGAGACGGCGTCGATGTGCGCGCTCTGGGCTCCGATCGCTTCCTGGGTGAGGCGGGGCAGGGCGTAGGAGGAGATCTGCCGGTCGCGGCCGCGTCGATCGGGGGCTCGGAGGACGGTGACCGAGATGATCTTTCCATGGCTGAGGTGGGCCGCGACCTGCACGGTTCCGTAGCGGGTGTCGATGGGGTCCCCGGTGAACGTGCCCGTCGTGGTGGACGCACCGGGGTCGGAGGTCCCGGGGCTGGAGGTCCCGGGGGTGCGTGGTGAGGGGGAAGCGGTGGGTGAACGGGGCGGCATGCCGACGAGGGCCGGAGACTGGTGGGGTTTGAGGGCCAGCAGTGAGACGACGACGGTGCTGATCCCGGTGGTGGCGAGCACGGCTCGGCGCACGGTGGTCCTCCTCAGAACGTGAACGACTCGTGGTGGATGCGCCGCGCCGGGACGCCTGCTTCGCGCAGGGCCTCGGTCGCGGCGGATGCCATGCCGGGCGGGCCGCAGAGGTAGACGTCGTGCGCGGCCAGGTCCGGCACCAGGGCGGTCAGGCCCGGCGCGGTGAGGGGCGAGGAATGTGCGGCCGGTTCGTCGACGACGTAGTGCACGGTGGCGCGGCGGTGGGCGGCTATCGCGTCGAGTTCACCGCGCAGGGCGAGGTCTTCCGGGCGGCGGGCCCGGTAGACGAGGGTGACCTGGCCCGGCAGTGTCTCGAAGAGCGTGCGCAAGGGGGTGATGCCGACGCCGCCCGCCAGGAGCAGGACCTTGGGGGCGGTGCGTCGGTGCGTGGTGAAGCCGCCGTACGGTCCCTCGGCCCAGACCCGCGTACCGGGTGCCAGGTGGGCGAGCGCGGCGCTGTGGCCGCCGGCGGCCTTGACCGTGATGCGCAGGTGGTTCGGGTGTGCGGGGGCGGAGAGGGAGTAGGGGTTGGCGCTCCACCGCAGGCCAGGGGTCAGGAAGCGCCACCGCAGGAATTGGCCCGGCAGCCCTCCCAGTTCCTCCAGGTGCTCCCCGGTGAGGTGGACGGAGACCACACCGGGCGCCTCGGGGCGGACCGCCGCGACGCGCAGGCGGTGGCGCAGTCCGCGCCGCAGAGGGACGGCGAACCGGTACCAGGCGAGCAGTGCGGCGACGCCGAGGAAGAGCGCGTACCAGGCCGCCTGCGCGGCGCGGTTTCCGACGAAGTCCGCGCCGTTGGAGAGCTGGTGGCCGAAGGCGAGGAAGACCGCCAGGTAGGTGACGAAGTGCAGGTGGTGCCAGGTCTCGTAACTCAGCCTGCGGCGGGCCGCGCGGGCCGAGAGGACTCCGGTGGCCAGGAACAGCAGGAACCCGGCCGTGCCCTTCAGGAGGTCGGGGTAGTGCAGGACGAGCGTGGCGGTCTGGCCCACCACGTTCGCGTGCGAGGTCAGTGAGTACCCCCAGATGATCAGCAGGGTGTGGGCGAGGGCCAGGGACACGGTGCAGCGGCCGCCCCAGGCGTGCCAGCGGGCGAGCCGGTCCGTGCCGACGGTGTGGTCCAGGAGCGGCACGCGGGCCATGAGGGCCAGCAGGACCGCGCAGGCGTAGCCCGCCAGGAGTCCGGTGATGCGTCCCGCCCCCGTGAGCCAGCCCGCCGGACCGACGACGGAGGTCGTGTCGATCCACCACAGGGCGAGCACACCCGCGCCTCCCGCCCAGATCGCCAGCTGGGCCAGGAAGGGCACGGCATGGCGATACGGGCGCCGGCGGCGGGACCCGCGGATGGCGCGGGTCCCGCTGAACGTGGTGGTCATGGCTCCTCCGGGTGGGCACGTGCTCCGGCGATTGGCGATCAGCGGCCGGCGAGCAGCGATCGGCGGCCAGCCTCACAGCCCAACCTTTGAGTTCCTTCTGAAAGGGCCCCGCCGGACCCGCTCAGCGCGGATTCAGAGGAAATTCAAAGACTCGGCGCGCCCTGCCCCGGCCCTGGCCGGGGGATCCTGAAGGGACCATGAACGAGCCTCGCACCACTCCGCCCCTGCACCGCCCCGACGGGGAGCCCGTGCGGATCCTCGTCGTCGACGACGAACCCGACGTCACCGACGTGCTGGCCGGGGTCATGACCGGCGAGGGCTGGCAGGTGCGCACCGCCGCCGACGGCGCGACCGCGCTCGCGACGGCTCGCGCCTTCCGGCCCGACGCTGTGGTCCTGGACTGGATGCTGCCCGATCTCGACGGCCTCCAGGTCCTACGCGGGCTGCGGCGTGAGAAGCCCCGCCTGTGCGTGCTGTTCCTGACCGCCCGTGACGCGGTCGAGGACCGCATCGCCGGGATCACCGCGGGCGGCGACGACTACGTCACCAAGCCCTACAGCCTGGAAGAAGTACTGGCCCGGCTGCGCGGGCTGCTCCGGCGTGCCGGCATGACCGCCGGGCCGGGTGCGAGCGTGCTCACCGTCGGGGACCTCACCATGGACGAGGAGGCGAGGGAGGTCAGACGCGGCGGGGCCGTCGTCGAGCTGTCCCGGACCGAATTCGAACTCCTGCGCTTCCTCATGCGCAACCCGCGCCGGGTCCTGTCCAAGGCCCAGATCCTCGACCGGGTCTGGGCCTACGACTTCGGCGGCCGTGCCCATGTGGTCGAGCTCTACATCAGCTACCTGCGCAAGAAGGTCGACGCCGGACGCAGCCCCATGATCCACACCGTGCGCGGTGTCGGATACGTACTCAAGCCGGACACCCCGTGAGGCGCCCGGTTCCCATACCCCGGACCCTGCGCGGCCAGCTCACCGCCGGGCTCGTCGCCCTGCTCGCCCTCGCCTGCCTCGCCGTCGGCATCACCACCGCCCTCGCCCTGCGCGGCTTCCTCATGGACCGTCTGGACGAACAGCTCGCCGCCTCCGGAGGCCGCTTCGCCGCCAGCCTGGAACACGAGGCCACGCCCGACGCCGACAACCGCCCCGACACCCGGGGCCAGGCCGAGGCGACCTTCGGCGCCCGCCTCCTGAACGGAACGGTCACCCAGGCCGCCGTCGTCGACCGGGCTGCCGACCGCTCCCTCCGGCTCACCGCCGGGGACCGGCGCACCCTGGCGGCGGTCCCCGCTGACGGACACGGGCACAGCGTCCGTCTCTCCGCCCTGGGCAGGTACCGCGTCACGGCCGTCGAGGGCGACGACCAGGACGTCCTCGTCACCGGACTCCCGCTGCACCCGGTGGAGGAGACCCTCCACCGCCTCGAAGCGGTCGAAGCAGCGCTGTTCGGCGCCGCCCTGGTGGCCACCGGCATCGCCGGAGCCCTGTGGGTACGGATCTCCCTGCGCCCCCTCCAGCAGGTCACGGCCCGGGCCGCGGAGGTCGCGAGGCTACCGCTGGCGAGTGGTGAGGTGGCAATGCCGGGACCGCTGCCCGACGCCGACCCCCGAACCGAGGTCGGCCAGGTCGGCACGGCACTCAACCGCATGCTCGGCCACGTCGGGGACGCTCTCACCCGACGCCAGGCGAGTGAGGAGCGGCTGCGTCATTTCGCCGCGGATGCCAGCCACGAACTGCGCACTCCCGTCGCCAACATCCGCGGTCACGCCGAACTCGCCCTGCGGCACCAAGGCCCCGTGCCGGCCGAAGTCCGTCACGCCCTCGAACGCATCGGCGGCGAGTCCCGGCGCATGACGCGCCTCGTCGACGACCTGCTGCTTCTCGCGCGCCTGGACGCCGGACGCCCCCTCGAACACGAGCCGGTCGATGTGACCCTGCTGATCCTGAACGCGACGGACGACGCCCGCGCGGCAGGCCCCGGCCACCGCTGGATCCTTGACCTCCCGGAAGAACCCGTGACCGTCACCGGCGACGCCCACCGTCTCCAGCAGGCCATCGGCAACCTCCTCGCCAACGCCCGGACCCACACCCCGCCCGGCAGCGAAGTGACCATCACTCTCACCACCGATCGGACCGGGGTCCGCATCGAGGTGAGCGACAACGGACCAGGTATCCCCGAAGGCCTGCAGTCCGAGGTCTTCGGACGCTTCGTCCGTGGTGACCACGCCCGCTCCCGCAGCACCGGCAGCACCGGGCTCGGTCTCGCCATCGTCCACGCCGTCCTCACCGCCCACGGTGGAACCGCAACCGTCACCAGCAGGCCCGGACACACCGTCTTCCGCCTCACCCTCCCCGGCTGAGCGCCTGGCCCGGCCGCCGCCGATGCACCAGGCCGGCAAGCGGACTGGCGTCCTCGGACAGAGTGCGTGGAAGCGCCTCCGGCCACGGGATCGGCAAGGCGCATGTCCATGTGTCGCGTATTCGCGCAAGGGCCCGTCGTCGTCCCGCCGCCGACACGGCCATCGCCGGCCCGATCAGGCACAGGGCGAACCCCAGCCCCGTGATTCCTGCGGCCGCGGCCGTGAGGGTGGCCGTCGCGTTGAGGGCGAGCGCCGCGAGCACCAGGGCTGCCGGTCAGCTCGATCGCAGGGCGGCCACTCACACGTCCAGTCTGGGCATGCCCCGCGGAACCCTCCTGATCGCCCGAAGGCGTCGGAGGCGACGTAGGGGGTTCGCCCGCTCCGGCCTCCGTCACTGGACGACTTCACCGTCCATCCAGCCGCCGTAGGGCTTCAGGGAGCCGCGTTCGGGGGCGGCTCCGGCGCCGGTCACGTCCCCGTACGCGATGCGCTTGAGCTGTGCTGCCAGGTTCTCCAGTGCCCGGGCGAGCGGCGGCGAGTTCGTCGCCGATCTCGGGGACGTCCTTGTCGGTCGACATGGTGTTCCTCCATGGGTTCAGCAGCGGCGGCGCCGGGCCCAGCGGCGGATCTCGTCCGTTCCCCAGACCAGCGGCGGAAATGCGGCGATGAGGAGGACGACGTCCGGCGGGAGGGCCGCGGTGCCGAAGAGGTGCTGGAGCGGCGGGGCGTACACGAGTGCCGCGGTGAAGGCCAGTTCGAAGGCGATGCCGGCGAGCAGGAGCGGGTTGGTGAAGAAGCCGATGTCGCGGAGGGCCGCGTGGTCGGTCCGAGCGGCAACGGCCGTGCCGACCTGGCAGGTGACGATGCCGGCGAAGGTCGCGGTGGTCGCGGTCAGGTAGGCGTGGTGCAGCGGGGTTCCGGGGCCGGTGTCATCGCCGGGTTGCCATCCGGCTCGCCACAGGACGTAGAAGAAGCCGGTCATGACGAGGACGGCGGAGACGGAGCCGAGCCAGCCCCAGCTGCGGACGAGCATGTCCTTGTTGATCACGCCTTGGGAACTGGGCCGGGGCGGCCTGGCCATGACTCCCGGTTCGGCGCGCTCACGGCCCAGCGCGAGTGCGGGAAGGGTCTCGGTGCCGAGGTCGATGGCGAGGATCTGCAGGACGGTCAGCGGGAGGGGGACGGTCCCGGCGGAGAGTGCGAAGACGACGAACGGAACGACCTCGGGAGTGAGGTGGGCGAAGATGTAGACGATGAACTTGCGGACGTTGTCGTAGACGCGGCGCCCGGACTCGATGGCCGTGACGATGGTGGCGAAGTTGTCGTCGGTCAGGACCATGGTCGACGCCTCACGGGCCACGTCCGTCCCCGAGCGCCCCATGGCCACTCCGATGTGGGCACGGTGCAGGGCGGGCGCGTCGTTCACTCCGTCGCCGGTCATGGCCACGATCTGCCCGTGCGCGCGCAGGGCGTCGGCCACCTTCAGCTTCGTCTCGGGCGAGGAACGGGCGAAGACGACCTCCGTGCCCTCCTGCCGGAGGATGTGGTCCAGCTGGTGGTCGTCGACCGCCTCGGACTGCGCGACCACCTGCAGGCTCGGCACTCCGATACCGACGGAACGGGCCACGGCGGCAGCCGTGGCCCCGTTGTCGCCGGTGACGACGTGGATGGTCAGGCCCGCCTCATGGCAGCGCCGCACCGCGGCCGCGACTTCCGGGCGCGGCGGGTCGTACAGGCCGACCAGACCCAGGAGGTGGAGCCCCTGCTCGGCCCGTTGGCGCTGTGCAGGCGGTTCGACACCGGGTGGCCATGCGCGGACCGCGACGGCCAGCACTCGTATCCCGTCCTTCGCCAGGTCCTCGGCGGCGCCCTGGGCCTCCTGAGCCGGCTCACCCGTCGCAAGGAGCGGTATGACGGCTTCCGGGGCGCCCTTGACGATGACGGAGGATCGGCCGTCCGCAGTGGTCTGGATCACCGACATGCGGCGCAGGCGCGGGTCGAAGCGGAAGAGGGCGCTGCGGTCGGCGTCCCGGTCGGCCAGGTCGATGGGCACGGCGTGTTCCGCAGCCCCCTCCACCAGGGCGATCTCGGTCGGATCGCCGAGCAGAGTGCCGTCGTTCTCGCGGGCGACGGTGGTGCACAGGGCGGCATCGCGGACGAGAGCCGCCGCTCCGGGTCCGGTCGTCGAGCTGTCCTGCGGCGTCCACACGGAGTGGAGGTGCATCTGGTTGCGGGTGAGGGTGCCGGTCTTGTCGGTGCAGATGACGTTGGTGCAGCCGAGGGTCTCCACGGCGCTCAGCCGCTTGATGACCGCTCCTTGCCGGGCGAGGACGCGTACGCCGACCGCGAGGGCGAGGGTGATGGTGGGCAACAGCCCTTCGGGAACGTTGGCCACGAGCAGGCCGATGGCGAACATCAGGGAGTCGGTGAGCGGCAGCCCCACGGCGACGCCCGCCACCAGGAACACGGCCCCCAGGGCGACTGCGACTGCGGTGATCAGCCAGGCGACCTTCTTGACCTGTGTTTCCAGCGGGCTGGGCTCGCGGCGGGTGCGCTGGCTGAGCGCGGCGATCCGGCCCAGCTCGGTGTGGTCGCCGGTGGCGAAGACGATGGCCTGCGCCTGGCCCTCGGTGGCGGTGGTGCCGCTGAAGACGAGGTTGGGTTCCTGGAGGAGCGAGACGTCTTCGAGGCCGGGTCCGGCGAGACGCTCGACGGGAGTGGACTCCCCCGTCAGCATGGACAGGTCCGCTTCGATACCGCCCTCGGTCAGGCGGGCGTCGGCCGGTACCCGGTCGCCTTCGTCGAGTACCAGGAGATCGCCGGGTACGAGATCGCGCGCGGGGACCTGCTGGGGCTGTCCGTCGCGGATCACGTGGGCCTGCGCGGGGAGGTAGCGGGCCAGCGTCTCGACGGCCTTCTCCGCCTGCTGTTCCTGTACGAGGGCGAATGCGGCGTTGACGAGGACGACGGCGACGATGGCCCATCCGAGCACGTCGATGTCGGCGAAGAAAGCCAGGGCGGCCGCAGCCCAGAGCAACAGGGCCAGAGGGTGGACCAGCTGCCTCAGGAGTTCCCGCAGGATGCTCGTGCGGGCGGTGCGGCGGACCTCGTTCGGTCCGTATACGGCCAGCCTGCGTTCCGCCTCCCGGCTCGACAGGCCCAGTGGGCCGGTGTGCAGTTCGCGGCGGAGCAGGGGAAGGGGCTCCAGCGGGTCGGGCGCGGCATCCGGTGTCAGGTCCTGGCCGGCAGCCGTCTCAGTCATCGCCTGCTCCCTGCCCGGGGCGCAGGCGGCCGGACCACGCGGGCTCGACGCTCTCCCACTCGCGCTCCCACTCCTGTGCGCTCCGTGCGTTGACGAGGCGCAGGCGTGCATAGAGCACACCGCCCGCTGCGAGTGCGATCCCGACGAAGGCTCCGGTGCCGAAACCGATGGCGTTCAGAGCGATGTCGGGCGTGCCGGGCGGGGCGGTCGCCGCGTTGCCGTGGTCGTCGGTCCAGAGGCTGACGGCGTCTCCTCTCCGGGTCGCCGCCGGCACGGGAACGGTTCCCGTGTGGACGCGGCGTGCGGGATCCCGCCAGGTGGCGCGAGCCACGGTCACGGAGTGTGTGCTCGGACCTGTCCCTGCCTGGTACGTGGTTTCACCGACCGTCACGGCCGTGACGGAGTGGCGGTGCCGTGCGGTCTCCGCCGCGTCGCGGCCGGCGTCCGTCCAAGCGGTTCGGCCGACTGCGACGCCGCAGATCACGGCGACCAGGCAGGCCAGTGCGAAGGCGGCGCGGAGACGGGTGCGGGTGCGGTCGGCGTCACGACGGAGCGGGTTTGCTCCTGGTGCCGGCGGGCGGTGGTGCATGGCCGCCTCCGAGAGGTAGGTGCCTGCCCGCCGGCTCAGGCGGCGAGCTCGGCGCTGATGTGGTGGGCCCACTTCTTGATCCGCTCGGGGTTGCGGAAGTCGCCGCCCTTGCCCTGGCGGGTCAGGGTCTTGGCGAGGAAGCCCGGGGTGCGGGCGGTGATGCTGCCGCCGAAGGTCATGTGTTCGCGCGCCCCGAGGAGCTGCATCTGCCGGGCGACGGCGGCGACGGGAGGGACGTCGCGGTCCTCGGCGGAGCGGTCGAGCGGGCCGCTGCTGAACATCCACACCGGACGGTGCCGCAGGGAGTCGGCGTTGCGTTCGGCGCAGTGCTTGGCCTTGGTGCTCCAGTGGCCGGCGTAGAGGGAGCCGCCGAGGACGACGGCGTCGTAGGCGCGGACGTCGTGGACGTGGTCGGCGGGCAGCACGACGGCGTCGAGACCGTCCTCGCGGAGGGTCTTGCCGATCTGTTCGGCGATGCCTGCGGTGGCGCCGTGCTTGGTGCCGTAGGCGACCAGGACTCGCTTGGTGCTCATGACGAGTACTCCTTGCTGCCGTGCTGGGGGGGCTGATGCCACTGTCACGCAGCCGACGGCCGGTCCGCTTGGGCCGGACGGCTCCCTGCGGGGACCATTCGGTCCTCCCCCTGGCGGCTCTCCTCGGCGACGGCGATGTGCTGTTGGACGGCGGCGAAGCCGTCGGGGGCCGCGGAGATCGAGTCGATCCCGGCACGGACGAGGAAGGCGGCGTACTCGGGGTCGTCGCTCGGACGCTGCCCGCACAGGCCGACGGGACGGCCCGGCGCCTGGACCCGCAGGAGCAGGATCCGGATCAGGGTGGTCACGGCCGGATCGTTCTCGTCGAACACCTTCGCGGTAGCCGTCGCTGTAGTAGCGGCTGGCGCCACGCCATCCGATCATCGGGTTGGCCTCCACCGGTTCGAAGGGGCGGCCGCCGAGGAGCTTGGCGTACTCGTTGGTCTTGAAGTCGCTGGTGCGGACGACGACCGGGTCGGGCCGGCGGGAGGCGGCGATCCGGGCGATCCCGTACGCGAGGCGGTCGGTGAAGTACCTGCCGCGGTCGAGGGGGCCCTCGGTGAGCTGGTCGACGGTGCAGCGGTCTGATGCGTCCAGGCGCTCGGGGTGCAGCAGTGCCATGGGGTGGACCTTGACCTGGTGGGCGACGATAAACTCCACGCGGGCCAGGCCCACCCCGTCCGCCGGCAGCCGCCACCAGCGGAAGGCGGCGGACGGGTCGGCGAGGTTCAGCATCACCCGGGTGCGGGTGGCGGGCAGGGCGGACAGGTCCGTCTCCTTCTCCTCGTACGGGAGCCGCCCCGCGTAGACCCTGCCCCGGCTGCCTTCGGTGCACGAGATGGTGACGTCGGCGCCGTCGCGCAGCAGCTCGGTGGCGTTCCCGGTACCGACGACCGCCGGCACGCCGAGTTCCCGGCTGACTATGGCGGCGTGCGAGGTGCGGCCGCCGTGGTCGGTGACGATGGCCGCGGCGCGCTTCATGACCGGCTCCCAGTCCGGGTCGGTGATCGAGGTGCCGAGCACGGCTCCGGCCGGGAAGCGTTCCAGGTCCACCGGCGTTTACATCCGGCACACGGCACCCGAGCCGATGGCCTCGCCCACCGCGATGGCCTCGACCAGGGCATCGCCGGGGGCGCCGGTCAGGCGGCAGCGCCGCAGGGTCGTGGTGCGTCGCCGGGACTGCACCGTCTCGGGCCGCGCCTGCACGATCGCCAGGTCTCCGGTGACGCCGTCCTTCGCCCACTCCAGGTCCATCGGGCAGCCGTAGTGGTCCTCGACGGCAACGGCCCACTCGGCGAGCCGGCGCACCTCGGCATCGGTCAGGACGCGCCGGTCCCGCTCGTCACGCGTGGCGTCGACGGTGTCGGTCAGCCCGTGCTCCGCGTAGACGGCCTTGCGGCGCTTGGCGCCGATCCGCACGTCGATCACGGGGTTCAGGACGATCTGGCACACCGCGTGTCCCTCTCCCGCAGCCGCCGGGGCGTGGGCAGGACATCGTCGAGGGCGTCAACCCCTTTCTGGTATGCAGCGCCTCGGAGAAGGTCTGGTCCTTGCGGGCCGCGGCCGCGTGCACAGTTGCGCATCCTGGATCGGGCTGCGAAGTCCCCGCTGGAAGCTCGTTCATGGCTCGTGGATGATGCGACGGCCGGTGAGGCGGACGGGGGCTATCTTCATCCAGTGGGTGCGCGGGCCGCCGGCCCAGGGGTGGGATCGGGCTGTCGCCGTCAGATGCTGGACCTCCTGTGGGGCCGTGACGGCTTCGAGTTCGCCCACTGCCAGGACGCTCCAACCGCCGGCGGTGACGTCGTCGATGTTGTCGATCTCGAAGGCGACCTCTGTGCCTGCAGCTCTGGCCGCGAGAGCCTCCGCGGCGGTACGGAACGCGATGTCGCGGCCCGCGGTCAGGTAGTTGACCGGGAGAACCGCTGGGCCTTCCGGAGTGAAGACGGCGATGCGCCCGACTCCGTGCGTGCCCAGCAGCCTTCGGCATTCGCCTTCGTCCAAGGCCACGAGTGCGGGGGCGCGGCGGGCGGTGGAGCGGCCCGGGACCTTGCCGGTGCTTGCCCCGGTCAGGTCGTCGACCGTGACCCCGAGCTCGTCGGCGACGCGGACGAGGGTGCCGATGGCCGGGGCGGCCGCGTGCTCCTCCAGGTAGACGATGTAGTTGCCGTCGGCCCCGCACCGCCGGCCCAGTTCCTCACGGCTCATACCGAGGGCGATACGGCGGGCCGCGATGCGGCGGCCGAGGTCGGTGCGTCCGGTCGTCTCGCCGGACGGTTGGGATCGGGTGCTCGGTGTGTTCTTCACGGTGATCACTGCTCCTGGGGCGGTACGGCGACCGTGTCGTGCTGCGGGCCTCCGAGGACGACCTTGAGCGCGCCCGTCTCGCCGGCTCGGGCGAAGACGTCGTACGCCTCTTCCATCTGGTCCAGTTCGAAGCGGTGGGTGACCAGCGCGGATCCGGGCAGCCGGCCGGCGGCCGTCATCCGCATCAGCATGGGGGTCGAGTGGGTGTCGACGAGGCCGGTGGTGAGGGTGACGTCCTTGATCCACAGGTCTTCGAGGTGGAGGGTCGCGGGCTTGCCGTGGACGCCGATGTTGGCTACCCGGCCGCCCGGGCGGACCATCCGGGTGCACAGCTCGAACGCCTCGGGCACCCCGACGGCCTCGATGACCACGTCCGCGCCGAGCCCGTCGGTGAGGTCCTCCACCAGCCGCTCGGGGTCCTCGTCAGCGCTCGCGGTCGCATCGGCGCCGAGGGCGCGCGCGGCCGCGAGCCGGGACGCGGCGAGGTCGACGGCGACGATCCGACCAGGGCTGTAGAGCTGTGCGGTGGCGATGGCGGCGAGTCCGATGGGCCCGGCGCCGACCACGACGACGGTGTCTCCGGGGCGGACGTTGCCGTTGAGGACGCCTACCTCGTAGGAGGTGGGGAAGATGTCCGCGAGCAGGACCGCCTCGTGACCGGCCAGTGCGCTGGGCAGCGGATGGACGGAGAGGTCGGCGAAGGGGACGCGGACGTACTCGGCCTGGGTGCCGTCGATGGTGTGGCCGAGCACCCAGCCGCCGCCTCCGCGGCACTGCCCGTAGCGGGCCTCGCGGCAGAAGCGGCAGCGGCCGCACGCCGAGATGCAGGAGATCAGGACCCGGTCGCCCGGGCGGACGGTGCGGACGTCGCCACCGGCCTCGACGACGGTGCCGACGGCCTCGTGGCCGAGCACCCGACCCGGTGTGACCTCCGGGACGTCGCCCTTGACGATGTGCAGGTCGGTGCCGCAGATGGTGACGGCGTCGACCCGGACGACCGCGTCCGCGGCGTCCTCGATCGCGGGGTCCGGAACGTCCTGCCAGGAGGTCCGTCCGGGCCCGTGGAAGACGAGTGCCTTCATGACTGCGACCTCTCTGTGCTGCGAGGGGTGGGGTCACTGTCAGGCTGCGCCCCTGCAGCTTCTCCTCGCTTGGGCCGGTCGGCCCCTACCGAGGGGACCGGTCGGGTCTCCCCTCCGTGTCCTGGCAGCTGCGACGGTGGAATCCGGCACCCGTCTGGCGAAGGAGGGTCGCTGCCATGTCCCAGTCGGCCCCGTCACTCTCCACCCGTCCCGCCCTGCTGAGGTTCCTCGGCGGTGTTCGAACGGTCACCGGCAGCAAGTTCCTGATCGAGAGCGACCACGCCCGGGTCCTCGTCGACTGCGGGCTCTTCCAGGGTGTCGCGGACCTGCGTCGCCGCAACTGGGACAAGCTGCCCTGCGACGCCCACGACATCCGTGCCGTCGTCGTGACCCACGCCCATCTCGACCACTGCGGCTACTTGCCGCGCCTGGTCCGGCACGGCTTCCGAGGCCCGATCCTGACCAGCGCGGCCACTGCCCGCCTCGCCGAGATCGTGCTCCGCGACAGCGCCCGCCTTCAGATGGAGACCGCCGAACACGCCAACCGGCGCGGCTGGTCCAAGCACAGCCCCGCCAAGCCCCTCTACGACGATGACGACGTCGACCACACGGTGAAGTTCTTCGACCCCGTACCCATGGGCAGCGAGATCGAGATCATGGCCGGCACGAGGCTGAAGCTGCACCACGGCGGCCACATCCTCGGCTCGGCCTGGGCCCATCTGACCCTGGAGGACGGCCGCACCCTCGCCGTCAGCGGCGACCTCGGCCGCCCCGGCCACCCGCTCCTGCGGCCGCCCGAGCCCTTCGACGGCGCGGACGTCCTGCTGATGGAGTCCACCTACGGAAACCGCCGCCACGACCACGAAAGCGCCCGCCGGGAGTTCGCCTCGGCGATCACCCGCGCCCTGGCACGGGGTGGCACGGTCGTCATCCCGGCCTTCGCGATCGACCGGACCGAGGTCGTCCTGCACGAACTCACCGCCCTGCGCACCGACGGCACGCTGCCCCGCCACGTCCCCGTCTACGTGGACAGCCCGATGGCCCTGGCCGCTCTGAACGTCTACCGCGACGCCCTGCGCGCTCACTCCCCCGAAATACGCCCCGACATCCTCGCCCAGGGCGAGGCCGCGATCAGCCCGGAACCCTTCCTGGCCGCCCGCACCGTCCAGGAATCCATCGACATCAACAACACCACCGGGCCCGCCATCATCGTGTCCTCCGCGGGCATGGCCACCGGAGGCCGCGTCCTGCACCACCTCCACCGAATCCTGCCGGACCCCCGCAACGCCGTGGTGATCGTCGGCTTCGCGGCCGCCGGCACGCGCTCCCGCGACCTCGTGGACGGCGCCCGCACGCTCAAGATGTTCGGCGAATACGTCCCCGTACGCGCCGAGGTCGCCGACGTACCGCACTTCTCCGCGCACGCCGACGCCGACCAGATCATCGACTGGCTCCGCGCCGCCCCGGCCCCGCACACCACCTACCTCGTCCACGGCGAGGAGACCGCCTCCGAAACCCTGCGGGACCGTATCGACCACGAGCTGGGCTGGACGGCCGTCGTACCCAAGTCCGGAGAGGCCGTCCTGGTCCGCTGAGCGGGGCCGGACGGTCCCTGCGGTGTGCACCGCGCGGCCCTCCCGGACACGGTGGCCCACCGAGCAGGGTGGATGCGAAGGGTTGGAGGCACTCCATGAGCACCATGCACACCGTCCTCGAAGCGATGGCACCGGAAGCCCGCGAGGCCCTGCTCGCCCACTCCCACCAGGTGACCTTCCCGGCCGGCAACCGCATCTTCAAGGAGCGCCGGCGGGCCGAGAAGTTCTGGATCATCCTGTCCGGCACCGTGGACCTCGGCACGCACATCCCCTGCCACAAGGACGCTGTCATCGACACGCTCGGCTACGGCGAACTCCTCGGACGGTCCTGGATGGTCCCGCCCTACAGCCGGCGCCTCGGCGCCACCGCCTCCCACGAGGTTCGCGCTCTGGAGTTCGACGACGTGGCCGTACGGGAGCTCTGCACGGAGGACTCGGCTGTCGGCCGCTCCGTCTCCGTCGCCGTGGCGGCGGTCATCGCCGACCGGCTCGACCCCGCCCGTACCCGGCTCCTCGACCTGTTCGCACCCCACGGCAGCGGAACCCCGCTCTCCTACGCACGCTGAGGACTCCGCCATGACTTCCACCCCCTACACCGTCGCCGACGTCATGACCACCAAGGTCATCGCCGTCACGCCCACGACCGGCTTCAAGGACATCGCCGCCGCGATGAAGCGGTGGAAGGTGACGGCCCTCCCCGTCGTCGAAGGCGAGGGCCACGTCGTCGGAGTGGTTTCCGAGGCCGACCTGCTGCCCAAGGAGGAGTTCCACGAGCACGGTCCGGGCCTGATCGAGCAGATGCGTCGCCTCGGCGACACCGCCAAGGCCGGCTCCACCAGCGCCGAGAACCTGATGACCAGCCCCGCCGTCACGATCCGCCCCAACGCCACCCTGCCCCAGGCAGCTCGCATCATGACCGACCGACGCATCAAGCGCCTCCCGGTCGTCGACGCCGACGGCACCCTCAAGGGCATCGTCAGCCGCGCCGACCTCCTCAAGGTCTTCCTCCGCACCGACGAAGAGCTCACCGATGAGATCCGCCGGAGCGTCATCGAGCGCCTGTTCCCCGTCTCCCGGGGCGGGGTCACGGTCACGGTCACGCAAGGGATCGCCACCCTCACGGGCAGCGTGCGGGACGACCATCTGATTCCCATGGCCGAACGACTCGCCCGGGCCGTCGAGGGCGTCGTCGACGTCCGGTGCCGACTGGAAGCGCGCACCGCAGCATGAACTCCGCCCTCCCGTTCGACCGGGCGAGTTCCCGGCGTCAGAATTTCGACAAGGGGTCTGAGAGGAGTTACGCGATGACCACCGCACGGGACATCATGCACGCGGGTGCCAGTTGCGTGCAGGAGAGCGAAACCCTGATGGACGCCGCCCGGCGCATGGGCGAGCTCGATGTCGGAGCCCTGCCCATATGCGGCCCGGACGACCGGCTGCACGGCATCATCACCGACCGCGACATCGTGGTGAAGTGCCTGGCAAAGGGCAAGGACCCGCATCACATGACGGCTGGGCAGCTCGCCCAAGGGAAGCCGGTCACCGTTGACGTCAACGCCGACAGCATGCAAGTCCTGAGCACCATGGAGCACCATCGCATCCGCCGGGTGCCCGTCATCGACGACCACCGCCTCGTCGGCATGATCAGCGAGGCCGACCTGGCCCGGCATCTACCGGAGGAACGGGTGGGACAGTTCGTCGAACAGATCTGCGCATCTTCTTAGGACGTTTCCCGACCTCGCGGGGCGCGACCTGCGCGGTCTGGCCGCGCGAGGCACTCGACGCGATGGACTTGAGGAAGTGGATGCCGCGCTCGCCACCTGCCGGCGCGACTACCAGGGCACCGAGATGAGCACGACCGCGACGCCGAACCCCACCGCCGCGACGGCCGACGGCGCAGGGGGATCTGGGACTACCGTCAGTCGGGCGGTCGTCACCTTGACGATGAATCCCGCAATCGATCTCTGCTGGGAGGTCGAACACCTGGAAGGCATCGGGAAGAACCGTGCGCGGGTCAGGTCGGTGGCCGTCGGGGGCGGAGGGATCAACGTCGCACGTCACGTGGTGAGGTTCGGAGGACGGGCCACCGCCGTCCACACCGCGGGAGGCGAGGTCGGCCTGCGCCTCAACCGGCTGCTGGACGAAGAGGGCATCGACCACGTCGCCGTCGCCATCGACGACGACACCCGCGAAGCCCTCGTGCTGTTCGAGGCCGAATCGCGTCGCAGCTACCACATCGTGCCACCTGGCCCGCGACTGGACGAACGCGAGGGACAGAGATGCCTGGAGGTGCTGGAGCGGTTCGCCGGCAGTTGCCCGTACGTCGTGGCCAGCGGCAGTCTGCCCGGCGGCTTGCCCGACGACTACTACGCGGCCGTCGCCCGCCATGTCAAGGAAGCCGGATCCAGGCTGGTGCTGGACACCTCCGGGCCTGCTCTTCGGGCGGCGCTCACGGAGGGCGTGTTCCTGTTCAGGTGCAACCGGACAGAGGCCGAGAGCCTCACAGGGAAGGCCATGAGCGGCTTCGACGACGCCCGCGCCCTCAACGAGCACCTGCTCACCACGGGGGCCGCCGAGATCGCCGTCACCACCCTCGGAGGGCTGGGCGCACTGTGCTCGACCCGCCACGGCCACACCAAACTCTATGCGCCGCCGCTGCCCGGCGAGCCCTTGAGCGATGCAGGGGCAGGAGACAGCATGGTTGCTGCCCTCACGACACAGTTGGCCTCCGGCGAGGATCCTGTCAGCGCCTGCGCCCTGGGGGTGGCGACGGCCGCCGCAGCGATGCTCACCCCCAGCACCGAACCCTTCGACGTGGACGTGGCATGGTCTCTGCGCCCGCTGGTGAGGACCGCCGCCGCCTGAGGGGCATCGCGCCGCACCCGCTTCGGAACTGGGTCATTCCAGGCCCAGATCGGATCCCCCTCCTGCCGTCCGGCGACGCGGCCGGCCGGGGCCGGCCCGGCCGCATCGCGGTCGGGGGACGGGGCGTCAGGCCGCTTGGGACACGGCCTCGAACTCGAGCGGAAGGCTCAGCTCGGTCTCGCCCGTGAAGACCGAATCCATGAGTGCCCGCAGCCGCCCCGGGGCGTCCGGCATTACATGCGCGTATGTCTCGTGGGTGATGCGCGGATCCCGGTGCCCGAGCCACTCGGCCAAGTCCGTCACACGAACGCCCTTGGACAGTCGGGCCGAGGCGAAGAAGTGGCCCAGCCCGTGCGGGGTGACCGATCTTGTGATCGCTGCGTCCTGCTCGGCCTTGCGCCACAGGCGGTCGACGAGCGAGTACATCAGGACGTTGGTGCGCCGGACATTGGAGATCGCCCGGAAGCCGGCTCAGCGCCTCTCCGACATGGAACGTCCCGTACAACCGGACGTGCTCCTGCACTTTGGCCGCGATGCTGGACGGCAGCGGGACCGCCCGGCCCTCGTCCAGGTCACGCCACTTGAGGTGCCGGATGCAGTGGGCCCGACCCCGCCCCTTCGTGATCGCCTTCTGCGGCGGCCGGCGAGTAGCGGCGGTAGTAGGCGAGTTCGCCGGTGCTGCGGTTGCGGCGGATCAGCAATTGCCGGCTCCCGGGCCAGGAGTCGGTGAAGTCGATGACGGCCCAGTCGCAGAAGCGGTGGCCGGGAAGTTCCGCGCGGACACGCTGGCCAGGAAGGTGCCCAAGATGACTTCGTCCGAGCAGCTAACCGCGAGGACGTAGCCGGTGCCGCGTTCTTCCAGCGCGGCGCATGGCGTCGGGTTGCCGCCGTAGACCTCGTCTCCCGCGAGCCAGGCGGCCCGGTGGCCGGCGTCCAGGAATCGGGTGACCATGCGGGCGGCAAGCTGCGGTTCGGTCGCGAATTCGATCGTGCCACCGAGTCCGGCGGCCCGGCAGCGGTCGGGGTCCGAGGTGCAGGAACGCGGAACGTACAGTTCCCGGTCTACCGCGGCGTGTCCGCGGCGGCCGGGGTAGAGGAGATAGACGGCGACCTGCGCGTTCTCGATCCTGCCCGCGGTGCCGGTGTACTGGCGCTGGACACCGACGGTGTCGGTGCCCTTCTTCACGTTGCCGGTCTCGTCGACTACCAGAGCCGCCTGGTCGTCCCGCAGATGCTCCACCACGTAGGCCCGCGCGTCGTCGCGGACCTGGTCGGCGTCCCACTTGGCCCGCCCGAGCAGGTGTTGCATGCCGTCCGGGGGGCTCTCCCCGGCCCGCTCTCGATGGTCCAGCAGTTTTTGCGCGGCAGGTCCGACGGCAGCCCGAGCACCAACCGCCCGACCCGATGTCGGGGTTCGACCCGTGCGAACCGGCCCGCGATCCGGGCCATCAGGCCCTCGAACGCCTCCTGCCGACGGGCAGGGTCTACGCTGTGGCCTGCGGCCGCCGCGTGATCTTCAGTCTTCACACACCGATGACCAACGGTGGCCGCGCCCGTCTCCACAGCGCGTCGGGGTCGCGCAGCGTCTGCCTGCCGTCATGTGTCTGGAGGACTTGTGCAACGTGGCGAAGTCTGGTGGGTCCAGTTCGACGAGCGGAGGTTGGTCGTACTGCTGTCGGGAGACGACGCGTCCGGGATCCGGGTGATGCAGGTCGTCGCTCCGGCGGGCGTCGACATCAGCGGTCTGGGCATCGAAGTAACGGTCGGCGCCGGTGAAGGACTGCCGTTCGAAGGCGTGCTGCGGCTCGCGTTCCCGCGTCCGGGCTTCACCCCGTGCACGTGGCTGACCACCGTGTCGCGGGACGACCTGATAGAGCGGGCGGCCGTCCTGTCCTCCGTGAAGCTCACCGAGATTGACGACGCACTCCGACTCGCTGAACAAGCGCAGGAGCAGACCCCGACCACGACCGCGAAGCTCAGCGGGATAAGGGATGCCCTCCGTCTCGGTGAACTCGGGTAGACGGAGAAAGAACCGACGTCCGCGACGGCGTGGGCGATCTCGGGCGAGATGATCGACGCTGGCCGCCTGCCGCCTCGGCGGCCCTCACCACCGAGATCACGAATCTACGGCTGTCGTATTGGGCGCCTCATTGGCCAGAACAAGGATCAGGCGAAGGTGGTGCCCAGTTCCTCAAATTCCCGTGCCAACGAGCGCCTTCGGGCCATCGCTTGAGTCCGGCCCGTAGAGCGCGCGACCACAATGCCGTACGTGATTCCGCCGGACGGGCGGGAGATCTGGGCGTCGAGGCGGGCCGACGTCCTCTGGCCCCTGATGATTCTCCAGTTGCTCCAGGGGGTCTCGATCGGGGCTCCTGCGCTCGACCCCCGCCGCGGGCCCGTACGGCGGCAGGAGCAGTGATGGACCTGCCGGCGGACGGAGCCTGACAGCCACAGGTCCCCACGTGTAGCGTCCCCCCATGACCGACGAGATCACGGCCAGGGCAGGCAGGGAGTTCTACACGTTTGACGGCCGGATCCTGGAGGTCTTCGGCAGCCATCCGAAGCGGTTCCACATCCGGAACATGGACCTGCGGGTCAGCGACCCCGACGCGAAGGGGAAGCGGACCGTCGAGATCGTCGCCGGTCCGCCCGAGGCCCCGGCCACGCAGCACACGTGGCACCACTCGGCCGAGGAATGGCAGCAGGCGAAGGGCCTGGAAGCCCTGCTGGAAACGGTACGGGCGGGCATCGCGTCAGTGCGGGAGAACGGAGCCTGACTGACACCCGACCCCGGCAGCCGCCACCAGCGCCGCTGGGAAGCCGGCGGCGGCCACTGACCGGGTCAAGGCAGGTTCAGGCCGGTCCCGGGTGGAGAGGCCTTCGGCGCGGGTCGGCCACGGACGGTGAGTACGCCGTCGGCCCCGGTCAGGCGCAGCACACGGTCGACGGGGCGGCTGGGAGCGGTCACCACGATGGATTTCCCGGCCTCAAGGGCCATCCGGTTCAGGTCGAGAAGGACATCAAGGCCCGAACTGTCGCAGAAGGTGACTGCGGACATGTCGATGTCCAGGCCGTCGCGGCTGGACTCCAGAGCCACGGTGAGGTCCCGGTGCACGCTCTTGGCGTCGTCCATGTCGATCTCGCCGCGGACGCGGGCCAGCACCCGGTCCGGGCCCGGTTCGAACACCACGGCGACAAGGGGAGGGCGGAGGGGGACGCTGAGAGGTTCCACGGCAGCGGGGAGGCCGTCCGGAGAGGCAGTCGAAGTCATGGCCTTGCTCCCTTCACAACCCCCAAACGCGGGGAAAGAAGGCCTTGAAAGGGCAACGGCAGGGTGAGCCCGGTCAGGAGCGTGGGTCGCGCTCACCGTGATCACCGCCGTCGGGGGGTGCTGCGCCTCGGCCCGGTGGATCGAGGTCGACCAACAGGTTCAGGAGGCTCGCGATCTCGTGGTGCCCCTCGGCCGGGTGGCGGAAGAGCGTCCTGGGCGTGACCTCGTAGTGGTTGCGGCGGCCGTGGCGTCCCCGGGTGAGGTATCCCGCGCGCTCGAGATCACCGACGATGGCCTGGGCCGCCCGTTCCGTGAGCAGGCAACTCTCGGCCAGATCGCGCAGCCGGACCTCCGGATCACGAAGGATCATGGCGAGGATCCGGGCGTGGTTCGTGACGAACGTCCAGCTGCTCCGAGGCTCCACCGGCTCCATGTCCGAAATTATACGATTTGCGATTCTGGTTTCGCCAGACCGGAACCCAAAATCTTGCGGCACCCCTCAACGGGGGCACCCGGTCACCAACCGCATCACCGTCGTCGCACCGTCACAGAAGCACTCGGACCCCGCCTCCGGCGGGGCCGAGTCACGAGGCTCGCAGGTCAGGGATACACCCTCACTAACCGCACCGCTTCGAGGTCAAAGAGCACTCGGAGGGTAGGTCATGGCGCGCTGCTCTGCAGCCGCTGGACCGACGGCACCACCACGAGGCCGGATTCGTTGATCCTGGCCGCCGGCCACCGCCCGGACGTGCCTGCCTGGTCGGTCTCGGCGGAGCCCTCGACACCTCCGGCCGGCCCCGACACCGGGACGGCGCTTGGCCTGGCGACCTGGTCCGCCTGAGCCTGTTCTCCGCCGTCGCCTCCGCATGAGGACGGCGAGGCGTGCGTATGCGACATCTCCGACCCCGGCCTCTCCCAGCCCACCGTCTCCCACCACTTCAAGAGGCTGAAGGAGGCCGGGTTGCTGCCCTCCGAATGCCGCGGCACGTGGGCCTCCTACCGGGTCGAGCCGTCCGTACTCGCTGCCATGGGCGCGCTGCTGGCGGGCGCTGCGAAGGCCGCGTGACCGGAATGCGGATCGAGGACTCCTCCCAGAGCATGCCGAGCAGGTGCTGGGCATCTGCCAGGCGGGGATCGACGAGGGCAACGCCGCCTTCGAAGCCTCCGCCCCCGAGTGGGCCGCGTTCGACAAGGCCGAGCTGCCCGGCCACCGCTTCGTCGCCCTCGAGCCGGCCAGCGTCACAGCGGGGGGTGAAGTGTGCGCCGGAGGCAGGGCCGAGGAGGGCGGTCAGGACGCCGAGGCCGAAGACGGTGGGGGTGGAGTTGGCCGGCAGCTGCAGCCCGAGAGGTGCCCATCAAGGTCCTCTTCACCATCGCCCGCGCTGCCTCGTCGACGACGCTCTGCAGGTCGGCCGTCGCGTCCAGGGTCACACCGGGCTCGTCGGGCCGCAGCGGTTCGAGGGCGGTGTACTGGGAGTCCACCAGCGGGGCGGGCATGAAATGGCCCCGGCGGCCGGCGACCCGCCGTTCGGCGCGGGTGCGGTCGAGCACGAGGTGGACGAACACGACGCCCGGCGCTCCCGAGACACCCATGACGACTACGACGGGCGACATCGGCGACGCTGCTCCCACGAGCTCCCTCACCTGGTCAGGTCGGCCGGACCGGCCTCAGAAGACGGCGATCGGATTGACCGGCGAGCCCGTGGCGTCGGGCAGCCTGAGCGGGGCGATGACGCAGAGGAACGACCAGCGCCCCTCCACCTCGCAGACCTCCACGAGGTCCTCGAACTGCAGGTAGTCCAGGAGGTGGAGGCCCATGGAGTGGATCGCCAGCACGTGCACGGGGAAGTCGATGCCCTCGGTGCAGCTCGGAGCGGTGTCGTGGTTCCCGTCGCTCCCCAGCACCGCGACCCGCCGGTCCCGCAGGAACTCCACCGCGTACGGGTGGAGGCCGGCACGCAGCTCCGCCGCGTGCCACGCACCGAGCTCGGCGCGGCGCCGGCGGTGGCCGACCCGGACGAAGAGGAGGTCGCCCTCGCCGACCCGGACCCGCTGGGCGCGTTCCGCCGCGGTGAGGTCGTCCAGGGTCACGTGGTCGCCCGGTTCGAGCCACGGCACCCCGCGCAGCCGCGGGATGTCCAGCAGCACGCCGCGGCCGACGATCCCGTCGCGGACCGCCTCGACGGTCAGGGCCGTGGCCCCGTCCGGCGTGACGCTGTTCGCGTCCACGCCCCCGTACAGGGTGCCGTCGTAGATCACGTGGCACAGGGCGTCGAGATGGCTGTCGGCGTCCCCGTGGACGTTCATCGTGAAGCGGTCCCTGGCGAACTGGAGCCCGGTGGACTCGATCCCGCCCCGTACGGCGCCGGTCATGACGTGCTCGCAGGGCTCGGTGTCGTCGGGCCCCCGCTCCGTCTCGACCCGCGCCGCCATCGTCACCGTCCGGCCGGAGCGCACCTCGGCAGCCGCCGCCCGCACGCGGTGTGGGGTGAGGTCCTCGAGGGCGCCGCGCCGCGGGTCGCCGGGGGCGGCACCGGGCGGGCGGCGGACGCGGGCGTAGAGCTCGGCGAACTCGGCCGCGGTCAGCCGCGGCGCTCCCGCCGCGGGGGCGTGCGCGGGCATGGTCAGCGTTCCATCTGCTCGTCGAGCGCCCGGTCGAGGGTGGT
>NZ_JBIARJ010000030.1:0-75029 GCF_042889825.1 Streptomyces sp. NPDC002467
GGTACTGCAGGGGGGACCCTGTGGGAGAGTAGGACGCCGCCGAACAATCATTGTGGGAAAGCCCCGCACCTTCTGGTGCGGGGCTTTTCTGCGTTTACGGGCAGTTGCGGGCGTTTGCGGGTTCGGAAATGGGAGTGAGTCGGTCGGGTGGGCGTGGTTAGGATCCGGGCATGACCGATGACTGCGTGATCAGGGCCGTACGGGGTGACGAGTGGGAGAAGGTCAAGGAGCTGCGGTTGGCCGCGCTTCGGGATCCGGCTGCGGCCGTGGCCTTTCTGGAGACCGAGGAGAACGCGCTGTCCCAGGAGGACGCGTACTGGCAGCAGCGGGCCGCGGGGGCTGCCGAGGGGCGGGGCGCCAGGCAGTTCATAGCCGAGGCCGGCGACGGGAGTTGGGTCGGGTCGGTGACCGTGCTCATCGAGGCGAAGGGCGGGACCGACTTCTTCGGGGAGGTCATCGAGCAGCAGCAGGGCCACGTGGTCGGCGTGTTCGTACGACCCGAGCAGCGCGGTAGCGGGCTCGTGGAGCGGCTGTTCGACGCCGCACTGGAGTGGTCGTGGTCGCTGGAGGCGCCGGTGACCGAGCGGGTGCGGCTGTTCGTGCACGAGGAGAACGCCCGCGCCGAGGCCTTCTACCGGCGTTACGGGTTCGGGGCGAGCGGTGTGGTGGTACCGCTGGAGACCGGGGCCAAGGACCGGGAGTACGTGGTCGTGAGGCCGGCCGGGGGAGTTGCCTAGCTAAGGGGCGCTTCGGGCCAGTGGGAGCGGGCCTGTTCGCGGCTCCGGCACAGGGCGACGAGGGGGAGTGCGTCGTCCGTCAGGAGTTCCGGGAGCTGGGGGATCGGAGCGACGGCCGCCACGTCCTCCAGGACCAGGGTGAGTGGTGGGTCGAGCCGACCGTGGGATGACCGTGCGGCCATGCGGCGGCCGTGCTCGACCACGTGAGCGGCGAGTGCGGTGAGCAAAGGCATCGCACCCGGGTGGGCGCGGGGGTCTTCCAGGGATTCGCCCACCACGTAGAGGGTGCCCCCCTCGGCCACGAATGAAGCCAGGGTCAGGGAATCGGTTCGGTTCGGGTTGCAGGCCTCGCGGATGTGGATCGAGGTCAGGGAGCTCAGGGCGCGGGCCGTGAGGTTGAGGGCCTGTTCTCGGCGTTCCGGGTGGGCCGTGAGGGCGCTCTCCAGTTCACCGGCCGCACCCGGGGCCGCCTGGGGGTGGGTGCGGAGGATGCGGACCGGGTCCTGGACGCTGCTGCCCTGGCTCCAGCGGTGGAGCTGTTTGAAGGGGCGGTCGTCGAGGGCGGCTGCCTGGAGCCAGCTGCGCAGGAGCGTTTCCGCCGTGTGGGTGAGGGCGGCGTCGATACGGGCCTGCGGGCGGACGGGGGCCAGGAGGGCGATCGCGCGGGCGGCGGCGGTGTCGCGGTCGGCGCAGCCGTCGGCCGGGTTCCAGTGCATGCGGGCCGGGGTGTCGCACAGGTGGGAGGGGTCGTAGAGGAGGACCGGGCCCATCTTGGCGCGGGCGTCCTTGGTCTGCGACCAGAGCGCGGGGGACGAGGTGACGACCAGGGCCGCGCCTTCGGCTGCCGCGATGGCCTGGAGGGCGATGTGCTGCCGCTCGGCGGGGGCGCCGTATGCCAGTCGGGCGTAGGGGGTGGAGCTCTGTGCGTACCCGGGAGTGCCGGGGCCGGGTACCGGTGTCGCGAACGGCTGCGGGGTGGCCTGGTGCGGGGCGACGGGTGCTGCGGTCGTGGGTCGTGGGGTCGGGGAGTGGTGCGGGACGGGTGCGGCGGCCTCGGACCCGCCGGGGGCTCCGGCCTCGTGTGCCGGTGCGGCGGCCGACTGCCTGGCCAGGGTGCGGCGGGCCTTCGTACGGGCGATGACGCCCATCGTGAAGATCGTCAGGACCAGCAGGACCAGGAGCTGGCTGATGAACAGGCCCCAGAAGAGGCCCCAGCCGGACAGGGCCTCCGGGGCGGTGTCCGGCCAGGCGGCCGGGATGTCGTGGGGCTGCGCTATCAGGGCGCGGACGGCTCCCGGGGTGCGCGTGAAGGTGACCGTGGCCGGCCAGCCGCCCTTGGCGAAGAGGGCCGCGAAGCCGGTGGCCGACCAGACCAGGACGGCCAGGCCGAGGAGGAAGGCCAGGAGGCCGACGAGGACCCCGTCGGGGATTCCGCCGGCCCGGGTCGTGGGCTCCGTACCTCTGGCGTTGGACATGGTCAGGCCACCGTGGTCGCCGAGCCGGGGCCGTTGCGGTGGCGTTCCATCGACAGGGCCCTTTCCTCCGCTTCGAGTTCCGCCGCGAGCATGTCGGCGGGGAGCGCGGGGGCCGAGGACTCCGTCATCGCGCGGTCGGTGTAGACGAGGGGGCGTTCGGCCTCGGTGATCAGGTGTTTGACCACCTGGACGTTGCCGTTGACGTCCCAGACGGCGATGCCCGGGGTGAGGGTGGGGATGATCTCGACCGCCCAGCGGGGCAGGCCCAGGACGCGGCCCGTGGCGCGGGCCTCGTCCGCCTTCTGGGCGTAGATGGTGCGGGTCGAGGCCATCTTGAGGATGGCCGCGGCCTCGCGGGCGGCGGCGCCGTCGACCACGTCCGAGAGGTGGTGGACGACGGCGACGAAGGACAGGCCGAGGCGGCGGCCGAACTTGAGGAGGCGCTGGAACAGCTGGGCCACGAAGGGGCTGTTGATGATGTGCCAGGCCTCTTCGACGAGGAAGATGCGCTTCTTGCGGTCGGGGCGGATCCAGGTGTGTTCGAGCCAGACGCCGACGATCGCCATGAGGATGGGCATGGCGATGGAGTTGCGGTCGATGTGGGACAGGTCGAAGACGATGAGGGGTGCGTCGAGGTCGATGCCGACGGTGGTGGGGCCGTCGAACATGCCGCGGAGGTCGCCGTCGACGAGGCGGTCGAGGACGAGCGCGACGTCGAGGCCCCAGGCGCGGACATCGTCTATGTCGACGTTCATCGCGAGGGCCGATTCGGCTTCGGGGTGGCGCAGTTGTTCCACGATGTCGGTGAGGACGGGCTGGCGGTCCCGGATGCTGTCGACGACGTAGGCGTGGGCGACCTTCAGGGCGAAGCCGGAGCGTTCGTCGAGGCCGTGGCCCATGGCGACTTCGATGATGGTGCGGAGCAGGGCGAGCTGGCCGGTCGTGGTGATCGCCGGGTCGAGGGGGTTGAGGCGGATGCCCGAGTCGTTGGCGGCGATCGGGTCCAGGCGGATGGGGGTTATTCCCAGCTGCTGGGCGATCAGGTTCCACTCGCCGACGCCGTCTTCGCCCTGGGCGTCGAGGACGACGACCTGGCGGTCGCGGAAGCGGAGCTGGCGCAGGACGTAGGTCTTCTCCAGCGCGGATTTGCCGTTGCCGGATTCGCCGAGGACGAGCCAGTGGGGGGCGGGCAGTTGTTGGCCGTACAGCTGGAAGGGGTCGTAGATGTAGCCCTTGCCGCTGTAGACCTCGCGGCCGATGATGACGCCGGAGTCGCCGAGTCCGGGGGCGGCGGTGGGCAGGTACACGGCCTGCGCCTGCCCGGTGGAGGTGCGTACGGGCAGGCGCGTGGTTTCGACCTTGCCGAACAGGAAGCTGGTGAAGGCGTCCGTCAGCGCGGACATGGGATCTCGCATGTGCGGAACTTCCCTCCAGCTAGCGTCGGATGCCGGTGGCGAACGGCAAGGTGTTGACGAAGGCGCGGTGGTGCTCGCGGTCGCACCATTCGAGTTTCAGGTAGGACTTGCCGGCGGAGGCGCGGATGGTGCGCTTGTCGCGGGCGAGGGCTTCGGGTGATCGCGAGGACACCGTGATGTACCCGACCAGGTTGACTCCCGCAGCGCCGCTGGCGAGATCTTCACCCCTCTGGTCGAGCCGTCCGTGGGCGGCGATGTCGCGGGGGTCGACGGTGCGGTTCATCTTCGCGGCGCGGCTGGCGTCTGCCTCGTCGTTCGTCTTCTCCGTGAGCATGCGCTCGATGGCGATCTCGGTGGGTTCCAGGTCCATGGTGACGGCCACGGTGCGGATCACGTCGGGGGTGTGGACGAGGAGCGGGGCGAGGAAGTTGACGCCGACCGGGGTCATCGGCCATTCCTTCACCCAGGCGGTGGCGTGGCACCAGGGGGCGCGCGTGGAGGACTCGCGGGTCTTGGCCTGGAGGTAGGTGGGTTCGACCGCGTCGAGTTCGGCTGGCCAGGCGTTGCGCTTGGTCATGGCCTGGATGTGGTCGATGGGGTGGTCCGGGTCGTACATGGAGTGCACGAGGGAGGCGAGGCGGCCCTGGCCGAGCGGCTGGCGGACGCGGATGTCGGCTTCGGCGAGGCGGGCGCAGATGTCGGTGAGTTCGCGTGCCATGACGATGGCGAGGCCGGCGTCGCGGTCGAGCTTGCGGCCCTTGGGGCTGCCGGCGCGGGCGATGGTGTGGGCCTCGGCCGCGAGTTCGCGCGAGTAGTGCATGCAGGCGACGAGGTAGGCGCGGTGCTGCTCGGAGGAGGTGGAGACCATCGACTGGAGCTGGTCGTACGAGTCGCGCAGCCAGCCGGGGGCGTTGGTGTCGCCGCGCTGGAGGACGTCCTTGGCGTGGGCGTCGGGGTCCGCGGGGAGGGTTCGGGCGAGCATCTGGAGGCGGGTGACGAAGCCGTCGCCGTTGGCGACGTGCTTGAGGAGGGTGCCGAAGCGGTCGACGAGGGCTTCCTGGTCCTCGCTGTCGCGCAGGCCGACGCCGGGGCCCTCGATCTCGATGGCGGCGGTGACGGTGCGGCGGTCGGCGTGGAGGAGTACGGCGATCTCGTCGGGGCCGAAGGGGGCGGCGAGCCAGCTGATGCGGCCGATGCCGGGGGGCGGGCCGATCTCGACCTCGCGGCCGTCGGCGGCGCGGGTGCCCGCTTCCATGGCGGTGGAGCGGTAGGTGGTGCCGCGGCGCAGGGTGCGCTTGTAGCTGCGGTTGATCTCGAACCACTTGTAGAAGGTGCGGCCGCGGTAGGGGACGTACACGGCGGCGAGCGCGAGCATGGGGAACCCGGCGAGGCTGACGATGCGCAGGGTGAGGTCGGGGACGAGCAGTCCGCTCATCATGCCGAGGAACGCCCCCGCGATGATCAGGGCGATCTCGCCGGTCTCGCGGTTCTTGCCGACGATCGCGTTCGGCCGGGCGCGGCCGATGAGATACGTGCGGCGGGGCGCGACCGGGTGCAGCTGGTGGGACTGGGTCGTCAACGCCCGTCACCTCCTGTGTTCCTCGTGCTCGAACCTGTGCGGGGCGGGGGTGCGGCGGAGGGGACGGATCCGCCGCCGGCTCCGCTGCCGGTGGGGCGGCTGCTGTGGGCGGCCACGCCTCCGGAGATGGGGTTGGCGGGGCGGGCGGTGTTGCCCGTGCCGCCGTCGCCGCCGCGGTGGGCGCCGCGGCTGCTGTGGGTCTTGATGCCCTGGGAGACGAGGGAGGCCGGGGAGCTGATGACGGCGGCGGCCTGGGCTCCGTCGGTGGCCTTGCTGCGGCCGGCGCGGGCGGAGGCGATCTCGTCGCCGAAGCCGGGGACGAAGCGGTAGATCATCGCGGAGGCGAAGATCGCCAGGAGGATGATGGCGAGGCCGGTGACGACGGCGGAGAAGGCGTTGGGGCCCTTTTCGCCGGTCAGGGCGCCTGCGAGGCCGAGGACGATGACGATGACCGGCTTCACGAGGATGACGGCGATCATGATGCCGGCCCAGCGGCGGACGTGGCCCCAGAGGTTGCGGTCGACGAGGCCGGCGTAGACGACGACGCCGAGGAGGGCGCCCACGTAGAGGAGGGCGGCCCGGATGAAGAGCTCCAGGAACAGGATGCCGGCGGCGAGGACGGTGACGAGGGAGACGACGATCAGCATGATCGGGCCGCCGCCGATGTCGTCGCCCTTCTTGAGGGCTTCGGAGAAGGAGCCGAAGAAGACGTCGGTCTGGCCGCCGGTGGCGGAGGCGATGACCTCGGTGACGCCGTCGGTGGCGGAGACGACGGTGTAGAGGATGAGGGGGGTGAAGGCGGAGGCGAGGACCGTGAGCCAGAGGAAGCCGATGGCTTCGGAGAGGGCGGTGGTCAGGGGGACGCCGCGGACGGCTCGTTTGGCGACGGCGAAGAGCCAGAGGACGAGCGTGAGGATGGAGGAGGCGGCGAAGACGACGGCGTACTGCTTGAGGAAGGCGGGGTTGGTGAAGTCGACGTTGGCGCTGCCCTTTACCGCTTCGCTGAGTTTGGCGACGATCCAGGAGGCGGCGTCGGCGCAGCCCTTGGCGAGGGAGGCGAGGGGGTTGAGGGCGTCTGCGCCGTCGCTGGGGGCCAGACCCGTCTTGGGTGCGCCGCCGGATGCGCCCGCGCCGTTCTGGCAGTACTGCTTGGAGGGTCCGTCGAGCAGGGCGCAGGGGTCGTTGGTCGGCTGCGGGGTGGCCGCAGGGGTGGCTGTCGGGGTCGGTGTCGGGGCCGCGTAGGCGCGGGTGGCCAGGGTGGTGAGGGCCAGGTGGGCAGAGGCGATCACGCCCAGCCGGGCGGGGAGCCGTCGGCTAGCGGGCATAGGTGAATCCTCCGAATTCCTTGATGGCCTTGCTCATGTCGTCGGACGTCGACACGGGGACATCGCCGGGAACCGGGGCGGGCCCGTCCTGTTGGGTGTCGTCGACGACCTTCCAGTCCTCGCCGATCCAGCTCAGTTCGAAGGTCCAGGTCTTCCAGAGGGTGCGGACCGGGTCGGTGGACTTGGTGCCGGACATGCCGATCAGGCCCGTGTACCAGACCGCGATCTTGGCGCCGGTGGGGGTGTAGCTCTCGACGCGGGTGCCGATGGGGACGGTCCGGGTGACGAAGGTGCTGCCCTGCGGGGGGTTCCCGTTCGCGTCGAGTCCGAGCTTGGCGAGGAACTCGGTCGAGTAGGCCTCGTCCTGAGGGGCCTTCAGGCGGGCCGCCGTCTCGGGTGCGTAGATCCCGTCGACGAGGGCGTGCCGGGTGTTCTTCTTGAACATGCCGTCGGAGCCCAGTGCCACCGCGTAGTTGGCGGCTGCGGACTGGGCGCCCTGTTCGTCGTGGGCGAAGCCGCGGGGGATGCCGGCGGTCTTGCCGGTGACGGGGTTGGCGCCCGTGGCCGCGGTGGAGGAGGTGGCCGGGGCGTTGTCCGCGGGTTTGTCCTCGGTGCCGTCCGGGGCCTGGTTCGCGAACGCGATGGCGGCGATCAGGAGGACCACGACACCGACCACCGTGATCAGGCTGCGGGAGGCGCGGGGGGCGCGGCGGGTCGGACCGTACGGGTCGGCGGGGGCGTCCGGGAGGCGGGTGCGGGTCTGGCCCGTGCCGCCGACCTCGCCGTAGCCGCCGCCGCCGCCGTAGTGGTCGTCGTTGCTCATTCCGTGTCGGCCCCCTCCGCGTCGTACGACGGTCGCGCTGGTTCCCGCGTAGGCGCGGTGTGGTGATTCCTCATCAGGTGCTGCCGCCGTGCTTCACGGCGGGGTCAGACGGCCATCCCGTAGACGATCGTGAAGAGCGTCCCGAGGGAGCCGATGATGAAGACTCCGGTCAGGCCGGCCACGATGAGGCCCTTGCCCTGTTCCGCGCTGAACGTGTCGCGCAGCGCGGTCGCGCCGATGCGCTGCTTGGCCGCGCCCCAGATGGCGATGCCGAGGCAGAGGAGGATCGCCACGGCCATGACCACTTCGATCATGACCTTCGCTTCGTTGCCGAGACTGCCGAACGGCCCCCAGTTCGGGGCGATTCCGCCGATGATGGTGGTGATGTCGCCCTTTTCGGCTGCCAGGATCATGTAACTCACCGCCCCTGTATGGGTAGTTCCGGTCGCCCGTGCCCGACGGCAGGGGTCACTCACTATCTTCGCTGATGAAACCGCCGCCGTCGTCGACTTGACGGCTCTCTTTACCCGATGTCCCAGCCTGTGACCCGACCGTGCGCTCTGACCTGGGCACGGGTGGTGGGTATGCGAATGTGCGTGTGGTCACTGTGTGTATCACGGGGGGTGACGTCGGGCAATGATCGCGGTCTCGCCGTGCGGGGGGTGGGGTGAGGGGCCGCCGTTCGGCGGAGTGCGGGGGCGTGTCGTTGGGCCGTCTCGCTGACATATGTCCGACATTCCGTCAGTCATTCCATCCGTACGCGCTGGTGCGGGTGATGCTCCGGTCGTCCGGTAGGGCGAATGCGAGGAGTGGACGGATGGGTTCACGGATGGGTTCGGCGATCGGGGCCGGTCGACGTCGCGCGTGGCTGGCCTGTGGTCTGGCGGTGCCGTTGGCGCTCGGGCTGACGGGTGTTCCGGCGTCGGCGTCGAGTTCCGCCGCTGCCGCGGCGGCGGAGGCCTTCGACGGCTGGGAGTGTGACGACGGCGCGAGAGCGAGCGGGAAGGAGGAGGTGAGGGCCACGCCGGAGGTCGGCGCCGACGGCTGTGCGGGGACGCGGGGGTCACGGGGTCCGAAGGGGCCGCCGGGTCCGAAGGGGCCCAAGGGCGACCGGGGTCCGGCCGGGCCTCCCGGGCGGCCCGGAACGCCCGGTGCGCCGGGGCCGTGCTCGGACATCGACACGGTCCGGGGTACGGCGAACCTGGAGTTCACCGCTGCCCTGGACCGCGGGCGGACCTTCATCGGGCGGCGGACGGTGAACCCCGTCCCGGGGCCCTACTCCTGGAAGAACCTCACCACGCCGGCGAACCCGGGCCACCCGCGCAACGCCTGCAGCGTGTCCATCGCCAGCGAGGGCAACACCGTCCGGATCAAGGTGCTCACGACCGCGGGTGACATCTACGAGAACTTCTGCACGCACACGGCGGGCGTCGTGACGTGTCCTTCGGGGTGGACGGCCATCGTCCGGCCCTGAGACCTCGCCGTACGGGCTCCGCCGGTCGTTCCGCGGGTGCGTGCCGGGGCACCGCATCCGCGGAACGGCGGGGTGGGGTGTGGTACTCAGGCCCAGTGGGCGGGGCGGGTGAGGGTGTCGGGGATGCGGGTCCCGGCGTTGCCGCGGGCGGCGTTCAGCTGGGCCTGGGTGAGGAAGACGGCCCCGCGCAGGTCCGCGTCGCGCAGGTCGGCGTCCCGGAGGTCGGCGCCGATCATGTCCGCGGTGCGGAGGTCGGCGCGGCCGAGGTCGGCGGCGATCAGGTAGGCACCACGCAGGTTCGCGCCGCGCAGGTCGGCGCCGGAGAGGCGGGCTCCCATCAGGTCGGCGCCGCGGTGGTTCTTCCTGCGGCCCGGCACCTTCGCCCGTACGAGTTCGCTGGCCTTGAGCAGCAGGGTGTTCGCGTCCTGGCGGAGGGCGGACACGTCCAGGGCCGCGAGGGCGGCCGCGTCGGCGCGCGTCCACTCCTCGGTGGTGGCGAGGACGCGGCGCACGTCCGGGTGGACCGGGGCGGCGGCGGGGAGGGTGAGGGCCTCGGAGAGGTAGAAGAGCAGCTCGTGCAGCTGCCGCATCACCGGGAAGACCTCGAACATCGGGCGGGCCGTGTCGGGGCCGGTGCGCCAGTCGCGACCGCCGAAGGTGACCTGGGAGACCTGCTGGCCCGCGCCGAAGCAGTCGAAGACCGTGCAGCCCTGGAACCCCTCGTCGCGCAGCCGGGTGTGGATGCCGCAGCGGAAGTCCTGCCGGAGGTTCTTGCAGGGGGTTCCGGCGGCCTTGTTCACGGCGAAGTCGTTCGACTTGGCGAAGGGCAGGGCGACGCAGCAGAGCGCGAAGCACTTCGAGCAGTCGGCTTGCAGGACGGGGAGGGGAGGGAGGGGAGTGTGGGCCACCCGTTCATTGTGACCGGTGGGGGGCGGGCAGCCGCATCTGGACGGCCGACCAGGGGGTGCCGTCGACCCGCTCCACGTCCTCGATCACCTGCTGCGTGCGGAATCCGAGCCTCTCGTAGATCCGCAGCGCCGCCGTGTTGTGGGCCCAGACGCCCAGGGTGATCTCCGGGAGGTCCAGCTCGTCGAAGCAGAGCTCCACGGCCCGGGAGACCAGGGCCGTGCCCAGGCCGTGGGCCCGGGCCCCGGGCGCGATCAGTACCCGGCCGAGGCGGGTCCCGGAGAGGGAGACGTGCCCCACGGGTTCGCCGGTCGGGGACAGGGCGGTCCAGGTGCGGCGGCCGGGCTCGGCGGCGTAGGCGGCGAGCTGGGCCTCGTCCAGGGGCCAGGAGAAGCTGGGGCCGGCCCAGGTCATCAGCTCGGCGCGGGTGGTCACCCACGTGCGGAGCAGGGGGCCGTCGGTGGCGGGACGGTACGGGATGAGGGAGAGCGGCGGCTGCGTGGGCATGGCGTCAAGTATGCGTACGGGAAAAGGGGGTTGAGCGGGAGCGGGGTGGGGGCCGAGCATCGGCGCATGACAGAAGTGATCGCAGTCGCAGTCATCACCCTCCTCGCCGTGATCAGTCCCGGCGCCGATTTCGCCATGGTGGTCCGCAACAGCTACCTCTACGGGCGGCCCACCGGGTTGTTCGCCGCCGCCGGTGTCGCCGCCGGTGTGCTGGTCCACGTCACGTACACGATGCTCGGGGTCGGGCTGCTGATCGCGTCCTCGACCGCGCTGTTCACGGCGATCAAGCTGGCGGGCGCGGCGTATCTGGTGTGGATCGGGATCCGGACCTTCCGCGCGCGGGACGGGGTGACCGTGGACCTGGAGACGAAGCCGGAGCTGACGCGGGCCGGGGCGTTGCGGTCGGGGTTCCTGACCAATGTGCTGAACCCGAAGACGACGCTGTTCGTGGTGTCCACGTTCACGCAGGTGGTGGGGCCTGAGACGCCGGTGTGGCAGCAGGCGGGGTACGGGCTGTTCATGTCGGCGGCGCACCTGATGTGGTTCGGGGCGGTGGCGTTGTTCTTCTCCGACTCCCGGCTGCGCGAGCGGATGCTGAAGGCGCAGAAGACGCTGAACCGGGCCATCGGGTCGGTGCTGGTGGGGCTGGGGGTGGGGCTGGGGTTCGCCCGCTGAGCCCGCCGAGCGGGGCTGGTGCCGGTGGTTACCAGTCGGTAGCGTGAAGCGCATGGGCGCTGTCGAGGGGTTCTACGAACGGGTCGGCACCGGACGGTTCGCCGCAACCGAGTACACGAGGGGCCCCTGGGACCCCGGGTCGCAGCACGCCGGGCCGCCCGCCGCCCTGCTCGGGCGGGCGGTCGAGGAGCGGCCGGGCGCGCGGACGGACATGCGGATCGCGCGGATCACGTACGAGATCCTGCGCCCGGTGCCGATCGGCGCCCTGGAGATCACCACGAGCGTGCTCCGGGCCGGCCGCAGCACCGAGGTGGTCGAGGCGGCCCTCACCCCGGAGGGTGCCCCGGCTCCGGTGATGCTCGCGCGGGCCCTGCGGATCAGGGTCGCCGAGGAGGTCGTGCCGGCGGTGGTTCCGGGGCCGGTGCTGCCTTCGCCGGGGGAGGTGGCGCGGACCCCGTTCTTCCCGGTGCCGTGGGACGTCGGCTACCACACGGCGATGGAGAGCCGGTTCGCCGAGGGCGCGTTCGTCGAGCCGGGGCCGGGCACCTGCTGGATGCGGATGAGGGTGCCGCTGCTGGCGGGGGAGGAGCCCAGGGCGCTGGACCGGGTGCTGGTCGCCGCCGATTCGGGCAGCGGCATCAGCTCGGTGATGGACTTCCGTCGGTTCGTCTTCGTCAACGGCGATCTGACCGTCCACCTGCACCGGCATCCGGTGGGCGAGTGGGTCTGCGTGGAGGCCGCCACCAGCGTCGACGGCGCGGGGATCGGGCTGGCCGACGCGCGGCTGCACGACGAGAAGGGGCCGGTCGGGCGGAGCGCGCAGAGCCTCTTCGTCGCCCCCAGGTAGCCGTGCGCCCCGTCCGTGCCCCGAGAGGGACTGGACGACCGTCCGCTGTCCGTCAAAGATGGCAAGTGGGGTAGTAGGACAGGCGACACGGTCGAATCGCGTCCGAAAGGGGCGGCGATGGGGGAGGGTTGACGGGTGCGCAGATTCTGGATGGCCGGTGGGATCGGGATCGGGCTGTGCCTGGGCTTCCTCGTGCTGATCGTCGTCGGCACCTACTCCGCCGCGGCGGGACTGGGGCGCGCGGGCGCGGCCGGCGGCACCGTGGGCCTGGCCAAGGGGGCCGTGCCCGCGAAGTACCAGGCGCTGGTGGAGAAGTGGGGCAACCTCTGCCCGGCGGTCAACCCGGCGCTGCTCGCGGCGCAGCTGTACTCGGAGAGCGGCTGGAACCCCAGTGCGGTCAGCCCGGCGGACGCGCGGGGCATCGCGCAGTTCATCCCCGGCACCTGGGCGGGTCACGGCATCGACGGGGACGGCGACGGGGACCGGGACATCTGGGACCCGAACGACGCGATCCCGTCGGCGGCCTCGTACGACTGCGAGCTGGCCAAGGACGTGGCGAGCGTGCCCGGTGACCCGGCCTCGAACATGCTCGCCGCCTACAACGCCGGGGCGTACGCGGTCATCAAGTACGGCGGGGTGCCCCCGTACAAGGAGACCCAGGGGTACGTGAAGGCGATCACCAGCCTGGCGAAGAGCTTCGCCCGGCCCGTCGGCCGGGTCGCGCCCTCGCAACAGGCCGCCGGGGCGATCTACTTCGCGCAGAAGCAGCTCGGCACCCCGTACCTGTGGGGTGGCAACGGAACGCCCGACCAGAACGGGCGGTTCGACTGCTCGGGGCTGACCAAGGCCGCGTACGAGACGGTGGGGATCCAGCTGCCGCGCGTGGCGAACGACCAGTACAACGCCGGTGCGCACCCTTCGCGGGATCAACTGCTTCCCGGGGACCTCGTGTTCTTCTCCGATGATCTGACGAATTCTCGGGACATTCGGCACGTCGGCATCTACGTGGGTGGCGGCTATATGATCAACGCCCCTTATACGGGCGCCGTCATCCGCTTCGACAAGATCGACACACCCGACTACTTCGGCGCCACCCGCGTGACGAAGGACGGCGCGGAGGCGCTTCCGGAGCGGGTCGGGGCGAGCGCGGCCCCTGGCAACTCTCCGTGAACCAAAGGCCCTGAGCTGCGACGATGAGTCACTCTTCGATAACGTTGGAGTGATCATTCGGTGGAGAGTGGAACGTACTCGCCAGAACGGGCGTTCCATGGTCACGGGGCTTGATCAAAACGGGGGCGAAGGGGCGCACACCGGCGTGCGTCCGCAGGGGAACCACGGCAAGAGCAAGGGGCCGCATCACCATGGCTGGACTCACGAGCAGTGGGCCGAACGTGGATGTCAGCCTGCTGTACCGGATCAACGGCGCGGCCCGGCACGCCCCGAGCTGGCTGGACCGGATCGTCGCCGTCGTCGGTGAGTACGGGATCCTGCTGGCCCTCGTGCTCCTGGTCCTGTGGTGCTGGCGCGGTGCCCGCCGCCAGGACGAGGCCACGGCCGTCGAGTCCTTCACCGCGCTGGTCTGGGCGCCGCTGGCCGCGGGGCTGGCCCTGCTCGTGAACGTGCCGCTGCGCGAATTCGTCGGGCGGCCGCGGCCGTTCGCCCAGCACGAGGGGCTCCAGGTGCTCGACCCCGGTCTCGGGGCGCGCCTCGGCGCCGAGTTCGGAGACGCCCGGTTCTCCTTCGTCAGCGATCACGCCGCCCTCGCGATGGCCCTGGGCATCGGCCTGTTCGTGGCCAACCGGCGGCTCGGCCTGATCGGGATCGCGCTGGCCCTCGCCGAGGGCGCGTGCCGCGTGTACATGGGCGTCCACTATCCGACGGACGTCATCGGCGGGTTCGCGCTCGGCGCCGCCGTCGTCCTCGTCCTCGCTCCGCTCGCGATGGCGCTGCTGAACCCGGTCGTGCGGGCCGTCGCCCGCTCCCCGCGCCTGGGACGGCTCGTACGGGCCAAGGAGCGGATGCTGCCGAAGCCGGTCGGGCTGGCGCAGCCGCAGAACCCCGCGGCGGGGCGGCGCACGCAGGAGAAGGACCTCGCGGCCTGAGCGGAGGCCGGCCGCGGTGCCGGCGGTGTACTAGGCGTACAGCTTCCATACGCCCAGCAGTACGGCCGCCAGCAGGCACAGTCCCGCCGCGCCGAAGCACATCCGTACCGCCGTCGGGCGGGGGCGTGGGGTCATGGGTCGCCGCCGCCCTCGGCATCGCCGTCGCGGCGGTAGCGGGAGCGCAGCCACAGCCCGGTCGCCACGGCCGCCAGGACGGTGAGCCCCACGGCCAGGGCCACGTCGCCCGGCCCCTCCGCCGAGCCGACGGGTCTGGCCCGGGCCGGGGCTGCCGGGCCGTACACGATGAGCAGGGCCCAGAGGAGGGCGGCGAGGCGGGCTGCGGGTCCTGGCATGAGTCCAGGGCATCGGCTGCGGTGCGACCCGGCCAGCCGAGTCGTCCGAACGGGTTACTCCTCGCTGTGTCGGGAGGCGTCCTTGCGGGCCAGGTCGCGGGAGCGGCGGGCCGGGCCGGTCCAGCCGCAGCTGCACACCGCGAGACAGAACGAGCCCCGCTCGGCGGTGGAGGTGGTGTGCCGGGCCGGCGGCTGCGACCGCAACTGCGGGCGCTGGGGCGGCAGGGAGACAAGCGGAGGGACCAACGGCGCGTCTATATGCGGTTCCACACTCCAACGGTACCCGGGCGGGGCGCGGTTCCGGGAGGGCGCGGGGCCGTGACGGGAAACCCCGGACCTCGTTAACCGGAGCGGGTGGGGGCCTCGGGCAGACAGCGGTCACGCGTTGGGGGTTGGCAGGCGATGGTGGTGCACCAGCACAGGCGGCTGCGCGGGCGTGCGGGTGAGGCGGTGCTCGCGGCCGGCGTCACCCTGGCCGTCACGGCGCTGGCCGGATGCGCGGGCGACGGCGGCGGTGACGACAGGCCCCACGGGGACCCGGCCGCGGTGGTCCGCGGGGCGGCGGACGCGTTGACGAGGACGGGCAGCGCGCGGGCCCGTACGGCCATGGAGATGGCCACGGGCGGGACCCGGGTCACGATCCGCGGCGAGGGCGGGGTCGACTTCAAGAACCGGATGGGGCAGCTGCTGGTCATGCTCCCGGCGGACGTGAAGGGGCAGGCCGAACACCGGCCCATCACCGAGCTGCTCGTGCCCGGGGCGCTGTACATGAAGAACCGGGGCGCGGGTGTCCCCGACGACAAGTGGGTCCGCGTCGACACGACGACCCTGGCCGACGGGAACCTGGTCACGGGCGGGGCGACCGATCCGCTGGTCGCGGCGGAGCTGTTGCGGGGCGCGCAGGAAGTGACGTACGTCGGGGAGACCGAGGTCGCGGGCACCAAGGTGCGGCACTACCGGGGGACGACGGACATCGGGCGGGCCGCGCGGATCGCCTCCCCGGAGGTGCGGGGGGCGCTGGAGGCGGCGGCGAAAGGGTTCAGCAAGGACACCGTGCCGTTCGACGCGTACCTGGACGAGGAGGGGCGGCTGCGGAAGGTTCGGCACCGGTTCACGTACGTCAACGATGGCGTGATCGATGTCTCGTCCACGACGTTGCTGTACGGCTTCGGGACGCCGGTGACCGTCGTACTGCCGGCCGGTGGGGACATCTACGCGGGGAAGATCGCCGAGTAGTGGGCACGGGTCGGGTTTGGCGGGCGGGTCGGGGTGGGTGGGCCGAGCGGGTCGGGCGGGTCGGGCGGTTCGGGCCATGGGGTGGTGCCCGGAAATGGTCCTTCCGTGCCATGGGCGTCGCCGGGCGCTCTCCCTACGCTGAGAAACCGGGCGCCGGCGAGTGATGCGGCATGACCGATGACGGCCGGTGGCCGGTGGCAGATTGAGGTGACACGCGTGACTCCCGCAGGCGGTACGACGGTGCAGGACCACGTGGCGCTGGCCGAGATCGAACTGTGCGGCGAGCTGATCATCGCGGCGTCGGCGGCGGCCGAGGAGCGGCTGAGCCAGGACCGGATCGACGAGGTCCTGATGGGGATCTGGTCCGGCTGACGCGCCGCGTCCCGGGGCTCCGCCCCAGACCCCGCGCCTCAAACGCCGGCGGGGCTGGGTGGGTGCGCCTCGAACCTCGGTGGGGCTGGGTGGGTGCGCCTCATGCGGAGGCGGGGCCGGGGGTGCGGCTCAAGCGCCGGTGGGGCTCGGTGGGATGCGGCTCGGGTGCCGGTGGGCCGGCCCGGTGGGTCGGGCGGGGCTTTCTTAAGTGCGGAGCAGGCGGGCGATGGCCTTGGTGGCCTCTTCCACCTTGGCGTCGATCTCGGTGCCCCCCTTGACCGCCGCGTCCGCCACGCAGTGGCGCAGGTGCTCCTCCAGGAGCTGGAGCGCGAAGGACTGGAGGGCCTTCGTGCTCGCGGAGACCTGGGTGAGTATGTCGATGCAGTACACGTCCTCGTCGACGAGCCGCTGGAGGCCGCGGATCTGGCCCTCGATCCGGCGCAGCCGCTTGAGGTGCTCGGCCTTCTGGTGGTGGTAGCCGTGGACGGCTCCGGAACCCTCGGCCTCGATGGTCGTCATGACTTCTCCCGTGTGGTCCGCGGATACCCCTCGTGGGTATAGGATACCGGGCTCCCGTCCAAGGGACAGGGGTCCGTGGTCCTCACTCTGCCTGATGGAGGACACTGGGGAACCGCCGGTTAGCCGTGGCAGGGTGATGCGCCTAGCATCAGCCTGACCGAATCCAATGCAGCCCGAGGACCTCACGTGCGATTTCGTCTGACCCCCAGGGAGACGAGCTTCTACGACATGTTCGCCGCATCCGCGGACAACATCGTCACGGGCTCCAAGCTCCTGATGGAACTGCTCGGAGCGGACTCTTCCGCCCGGGCCGAGATCGCGGAGCGGATGCGGGCAGCGGAACACGCGGGGGACGACGCGACCCACGCGATCTTCCACCAGCTGAACTCCTCCTTCATCACGCCGTTCGACCGCGAGGACATCTACAGCCTGGCCTCGTCGCTCGACGACATCATGGACTTCATGGAGGAGGCGGTCGACCTGGTCGTCCTCTACAACGTGGAGGAGCTCCCCAAGGGCGTCGAGCAGCAGATCGAGGTGCTGGCGCGGGCGGCGGAGCTGACCGCGGAGGCGATGCCGCACCTGCGGACGATGGACAACCTCACCGAGTACTGGATCGAGGTCAACCGCCTTGAGAACCAGGCCGACCAGATCCACCGCAAGCTGCTCGCCCAGCTCTTCAACGGCAAGTACGACGCCATCGAGGTGCTGAAGCTCAAGCAGATCGTCGACGTGCTCGAAGAGGCGGCCGACGCGTTCGAGCACGTCGCGAACACGGTGGAGACCATCGCGGTCAAGGAGTCCTGAACCTCGTGGACACCTTTGCTCTGGTCGTGACCATCGGTGTCGCGCTCGGTTTCACGTATACGAACGGCTTCCACGACTCCGCGAACGCCATCGCGACGTCGGTCTCCACGCGGGCGCTGACCCCGCGCGCGGCCCTGGCCATGGCCGCGGTGATGAACCTCGCCGGCGCCTTCCTGGGCAGCGGGGTGGCCAAGACGGTCAGCGAGGGCCTGATCGAGACGCCCACCGGCGCCAGAGGCATGTGGATCCTCTTCGCGGCCTTGGCCGGGGCGATCGTCTGGAACCTGATCACCTGGTACTTCGGACTGCCTTCCTCCTCCTCGCACGCGCTGTTCGGCGGCATGGTGGGTGCGGCCCTGGCCGGCGGCACCGGGGTGATCTGGTCTGGTGTGATCGACAAGGTCATCATCCCGATGTTCGTCTCGCCGGTCGTCGGTCTGGCCGCCGGTTACCTGGTGATGGTGGTCATCCTGTGGATGTTCCGCCGCTCCAACCCGCACAAGGCCAAGCACGGCTTCCGTATCGCGCAGACCGTGTCCGCGGCCGCGATGGCGCTGGGCCACGGTCTCCAGGACGCGCAGAAGACGATGGGCATCGTGGTGATGGCCCTGGTCATCGCCGACGTGCAGACGGCCGACGACCCCATCCCGGTGTGGGTCAAGATCGTGTGCGCGGTGATGCTGTCGCTGGGTACGTACGCGGGCGGCTGGCGCATCATGCGCACGCTCGGCCGGAAGATCATCGAGCTGGACCCGCCGCAGGGCTTCGCGGCGGAGACCACGGGTGCCTCGATCATGTTCGGTTCGGCGTACCTCTTCCACGCGCCGATCTCCACCACGCACGTGATCACCTCGGCGATCATGGGCGTGGGCGCGACGAAGCGCGTGAACGCGGTCCGCTGGGGCGTCGCCAAGAACATCGTCATGGGCTGGTTCATCACGATGCCGGCGGCGGCACTCGTGGCCGCGCTGTGCTTCTGGGTCGTCGATCTCGCGTTCGTCTAGTCGAACGGCCCCCTGCCGGGGGGCCGGGGGTTGTCCCCCGGGGGATGCGGTATCACGATGCCGGCGGCGGCGCTCGTGGCCGCGCTGTGCTTCTGGGTCGTCGATCCCGCGTTCGTCCAGGCGGCGCCCCCCGTCAGGGGTCGTCCCCCGGGGGCTACCGGCCTTCGGCGGGCCCCGTGAACGAGAGCGGGCCGGCTCCCCCCACCCAGGGGGAGCCGGCCCTTTTCTTTCTTTCGCCTTGCGGTGGCACCGCCATGCAGCACCGCAGGACGTCTGTGACCTCGGGGTTTAGCCGAAGCGGCCCGAGATGTAGTCCTCGGTGGCCTGGACGGAGGGGTTCGAGAAGATCCGGTCCGTGTCGTCGAGCTCGATGAGCTTGCCCGGCTGGCCGACGGCGGCGAGGTTGAAGAAGGCGGTGCGGTCAGAGACGCGGGCCGCCTGCTGCATGTTGTGCGTCACGATGACGATCGTGAAGCGCTCCTTGAGCTCGCCGATCAGGTCCTCGATCGCGAGGGTGGAGATCGGGTCGAGGGCCGAGCAGGGCTCGTCCATCAGCAGGACCTGCGGCTCGACCGCGATCGCGCGGGCGATGCACAGGCGCTGCTGCTGACCGCCGGAGAGGCCGGAGCCCGGCTTGTTCAGGCGGTCCTTGACCTCGTTCCAGAGGTTGGCGCCCTTGAGGGACCGCTCCACGATGTCCGTGAGCTCGGACTTCTTGTACTTGCCGTTCAGGCGCAGGCCCGCCGCCACGTTGTCGAAGATCGACATGGTGGGGAAGGGGTTCGGGCGCTGGAAGACCATGCCGACGGTGCGGCGGACGGCCACCGGGTCCACGCCCGTGCCGTACAGGTTCTCGTCGTCCAGGAGGACCTTGCCCTCGACGCGGCCGCCGGGGGTGACCTCGTGCATGCGGTTGAGGGTGCGCAGGAAGGTGGACTTGCCGCAGCCGGACGGGCCGATGAAGGCGGTCACGGAGCGGGGCTCCACGGTCATCGAGATGTCGTCGATGGCCTTGTGGGCGCCGTAGAAGGCGGACAGTCCGCTGACGTCGATTCGCTTAGCCATGAGGGGTCACTTCGCTTTCAAGGAGTCGCGTCAGCGACCGGTCTTCGGGGCCTTCCAGCGGGCGATGCCGCGGGCCACCAGATTGAGGATCATGACGAAGGCGATCAGGACGAGCGCTCCGGCCCATGCCCGGTCGTAGGAGGCGTCACTGCCGACCTTGTACTGCTCCCAGATGTAGAGGGGGAGCGAGGACTGGGCGCCTTCGAAGGGGTTGCCGTTGATCAGCTGGGTACCGAAGACCAGCAGCATGATCGGGGCGGTCTCGCCCGCGATGCGTGCCACTGCCAGCATGACGCCGGTGGCGATGCCGCCGATGGCGGTGGGGAGCACGACCTTGAGGATCACGCGCCACTTCGGCACACCGAGGGCCAGGGCGGCCTCGCGCAGCTCGTTCGGGACGAGCTTGAGCATCTCCTCGGTGGAGCGGACCACGACGGGCATCATCAGGATCGACAGGGCCATGGCGCCGGCGAAGCCGGACGGGCCGAAGCCGAGCATCAGGTTCCATGTCGTCAGGATGAACAGGCCCGCGACGATGGAGGGGATGCCGGTCATGACGTCGACGAAGAAGGTCACGGCCTTGGCGAGCGAGCCCTTGCCGTACTCGACCAGGTAGACGGCGGTCAGCAGGCCGATCGGCGCCGCGATCAGGGTGGCCAGGGCGACCTGCTCGATGGTGCCGAGCAGCGCGTGGTAGACGCCGCCGCCCTCGTCGAAGCTGGTCACGCCGTTCATGGAGTGCGTGAGGAAGTTCGCGCTGAGCAGTTCGAGGCCGCGGCTGACGGTGGTCCACATCAGCGAGAGCAGCGGGATCACCGCGAGGACGAAGCAGACCCACATCAGGGAGGTCGCGACGCGGTCCTTGGCCTGGCGGCGGTTCTCGATGACCGCGCTCGCGGTGTACGTGATGACGACGAAGAGCAGGGCCGCGAGCAGGCCCCACTGGATCTTGCTGCTGAGGTCGAAGGCGATGCCGATGCCGCAGCCGAGCGCGATCGAGAGGGCCGTGATGCCGGCCGGGGCCCAGCGGGGCAGGCCGCCGCGGGTGAGGCTGGTTGCGGGGGCGGACCGGGGGGCCCGGGCGGGGCGCTGGTCCTGGATTGCGTGGCTCATCAGGCGTTCGCCCCCGAGAAGTCCTTGCGGCGAGCGATGATCAGGCGAGCTGCACCGTTGACCAGCAGGGTGAGCAGGAAGAGGACCAGACCCGAGGCGATCAGCGCGTCACGGCCGAACTCGTTGGCCTCGTCGAACTTCGCGGCGATGTTCTGCGCGAAGGTGCCGCCGCCGGGGTTCAGGACGTGGAACGAGATGAGGAAGCTCGGGGAGAGGACGGTCGCGACGGCCATGGTCTCGCCGAGGGCGCGGCCGAGGCCGAGCATCGAGGCGGAGATGACACCGGAGCGGCCGAAGGGCAGCACCGACATGCGGATGACCTCCCAGCGGGTCGCGCCGAGGGCCAGGGCGGCCTCCTCGTTCATGCGCGGGACCTGGAGGAAGACTTCGCGGCTGACGCTGGTCACGATCGGCAGGATCATGATCGCGAGCAGGATGCCGACGGTGAAGAGGGAGCGGGCGACGCCGACCTGGGTCTTGTCGAAGACGTAGGTCCAGCCGAAGAACTCGTCGAGCCAGAGGTTCAGGCCGTTCAGCTGCGGCACCAGGAAGAGGGCGCCCCAGATGCCGTAGATGATCGACGGCACGGCGGCCAGCAGGTCGACCACGTACGCGAGGGGCGCGGCCAGCTTGCGCGGCGCGTAGTGCGAGATGAACAGGGCGATGCCGACGGCGACCGGGACCGCGATGGCCATCGCGATGATCGAGCTGACGACGGTGCCGAAGAGCAGGACGGCGATGCCGAAGACGGGCGGGTTGGCCGACGCGTTCCAGTCGAAGGTGGTGAGGAAGTTCCCCTCGTTCTTCGACAGTGCGATCGAGGCGCGGTAGGTGAGGAAGGCGGCGATCGACGCCATGATCACCAGGAGCAGGATGCCGGAGCCCTTGGAGAGTCCGGCGAAGATCTTGTCACCGGCGCGGCCGGTGGACTTGCTCTTGGAGATGACGGGCGGAGCCGTGTCTATCTGCGTGGGTGTGAAAGCCATGGTCTTTCCGGTCTGTGTGGGGGGCGGGCCCCCTGGCGGCGGTGCACCGGATTTCCCCTGGGTGAAGGGGAGGGTCCCGAGGTCCGGCCCGCCCCGGACGGGGGGTGGGCCGGACCTCGGGGTCAGGAATTAGCCGAGGCTGTTGATGACTTCGCGGACCTTGGCGTTGATCTCGGCCGGGATCGGCGCGTAGCCGTTCTCGAGGAGGACCTTCTGGCCCGCGTCCGAGGCGGTGTAGTTGAGGAAGGACTTCACGGTCGGCAGGGTCTCCGCCTTGTTGCCCTTGTCGCAGACGACCTCGTAGGTGACCAGGGTCAGCGGGTAGGCGCCCTCGGCCTTGGTGGTGTAGTCGAGCTTCAGGGCCAGGTCGGAACCGGTGCCGGCGATCTTGGCGGCGGCGATGGCCTTGGAGGCGTTCTCACCGGAGGCCTTGACCGGGGCGGAGGCGCCGGTGTTCAGGTCGACGGTCTTGATGCTCTGGGCGCTGGCGAAGGAGAGCTCGAAGTAGCCGATCGCACCGTCGACCTGCTTGACCTGGGCGGCGACACCGGCGGAGCCGGAGGCGGCCTGGCCGCCAGGGGCGGCCCACTTCTTCGCCGGCTCGGTGGTCCACGCGTCGGGGGCGGCGGCCTTCAGGTACTTGGTGAGGTTCTCGGTGGTGCCCGAGTCGTCGGAGCGGTGGAAGGCCTGGATGGCCGTGGAGGGAAGCGTGACGCCGGGGTTCAGCTTCTTGATCGCCTCGTCGTCCCACTTCTTGATCTTGTCGTTGAAGATGTTGGCGATCGTGGCGGCGTCGAGGTTCAGCTTGTCCACGCCGGCGACGTTGAAGCCGAGGGCGATCGGACCGCCGACCATCGGGAGGTCGATGCCCTGACCACCGGTGCAGACCTTCTTGGACTCCTCGACCTGCTCCGGCTTCAGCGCCGAGTCGGAGCCGGCGAAGCCGACGGTGCCCTGGTTGAACGCGACGATGCCCTCACCGGAGGAGGAGGACTTGTAGTTCACCTCGACGCCCGAGCAGGCGGCCATGTAGTTCTTGATCCACAGCTCGACCGCGTTCTTCTGGGCGGAGGAACCGGAGGCCAGGAGCTTGCCCTTGGCGTCGGCGCACTTGATGTCGCCGGCGGCGGGGGCGGAGGCCTTCGGGCTGCCCTCGGCGGTCTTGGTGTTGTCGTCCGAGCCGCACGCCGTGAGGACCAGGGCGCCGGACACGACGAGCGCTCCGAGGGCAGAGGCACGAAGCATGTTCTTGCGCTGAAGCTTCACTTTCGGGTGTTCCTTCCAGAAGCCGCCGGCCGCTTTCTGTGTCGGGGCGGCGTGCGAAGAGGACTACGTCGGTTTGCCCGGGGGGAGCCACTGGTCCGACCTGCGACTCGCTCCTTGCACCACCGAAATTAGGCAGAACAGGTGAAGCAGCCGACCGAGGAGAGTGAACGGACGGTGAACCATGGCGGACGGCCCGGTGCGTGCCGAGCGGTATGTACACGGACGTAATCATCCGTTATCCCCCCGTTACCGTGGCGTGATTGTGACGGGTTCCGGGAGCCAGATGGCCTGAAAGGCCGCCCGGGCCGCCTCGACCTCGTGGCGCTGGTCCGCGTGCAGCACGCCCAGGGCGTACGCCGTCGCCGGGGCGATGCGCGGGGTGCGGGCCGCCGTCGCCGAGGCCGCCGCGGCCTCGGCCGCGTCGCGGTGCCGGTCCAGGGCCTCGCCGGCGGCGGACAGCCGGGCCACGTCGCCGCCGAGCGCCTCGCGTGCGTACCGGTGGGTGCGCAGCAGTCGGCGCACCTCGTGCCAGAGCCCGTCGTGGTCGCAGTCGTACGGGTGCGTGTGGTCGGCCGGGGGGAGCGCCTCGACCGCCGTGGCCAGGCGGATTTCGGCCACCTCCGCCAGGGGGGCGAGGACCTCGGACACCCGGCCGCGGGCCGCGACGAGGTTCAGCGGGACTTCCGAGGCCAGCACCGCCACCGCGTCGGCCACCGCGTGGAAGCGGGCCGAGCCGAGGGCCTGGAGGGTGGCCGAGTGGGCGCGCGTACGGGCCAGGGTGAGCTGCCGCTCCAGCAGTGCGCCCGCCCGGGCCGAGCCCACCGTGAGGGCGCCCCCGCCGGTGCGGGGGGCCGGTACGTCCGCGGAGGAGGACCCCGAGAGCCGGTGCAGCGCGTCCATCAGCCGGGCCAGCCGGGCCGCGTACGCGTGCTCGTCGGCCAGCGTCGTGGACAGCCACACCAGCTCGGTGCGCAGCCCGTCCGCCCAGGAGGACTCCGTCACCCCCCGGAAAGTGGCCAGTGAACCGCTGATCCGGCGCGCGGCCCCCCGCAGGCCGCGCGCCGCCTCACCGCTCTCGGCGGCGTCCGACATCCCCGCCGCGCCCGCGTCGTGCAGGCGCAGCGCGCGCAGGAACGCGGTCGCTTGGGATGTCAGATAGACGCCGAGGACGTCACCTGCGGTCGGGTCATGGTTTGGCTGAGCCACGCCGGCGCCTCCGGGCGTCTATGAGCATCTCCTGTACGTGCCGCAGCGGCTGGCCCTCGGAGTCCGTGCTGTGCCGGGTCCATTCGCCGTCCGGGCCCAGGTGCCAGGAGGAGGTCAGGTCGGACATGCCGGTCTCCAGCATCCGGTCCAGTGCCGCGCGGTGGGCCGGGTCGGCGACCCTGACCAGTGCCTCGATTCGGCGGTCGAGATTGCGGTGCATCATGTCGGCGCTGCCGATCCACACCTCGGGCTCGCCGCCGTTGCCGAAGGCGAAGACCCGGGAGTGCTCAAGGAAGCGGCCGAGGATCGAGCGGACCCGGATGTTCTCCGAGAGCCCGGGGACCCCGGGGCGCACGGCACAGATGCCGCGGACCCAGATGTCGACGGGCACGCCCGCCTGCGAGGCCCGGTAGAGCGAGTCGATGAGAGCCTCGTCGACGATCGAGTTCATCTTCATGCGCACGTAGGCGGGGCGGCCGAGCCGGTGGTGGGCCGCCTCCTTGTCGATGCGCGCTATCAGCCCGTCGCGCAGCGAGCGCGGGGCCACCATCAGACGGCGGTAGGTTTCGCGCCGCGAGTAGCCCGACAGCCGGTTGAACAGGTCGGAGAGGTCCGCGCCGACCTGCGGGTCGGCGGTGAGCAGGCCGAGGTCCTCGTAGAGCCGGGCGGTCTTGGGGTGGTAGTTGCCGGTGCCCACGTGCGAGTAGCGGCGCAGCGTCTCGCCCTCCTGACGGACGACGAGCGAGAGCTTGCAGTGGGTCTTGAGGCCGACCAGCCCGTAGACGACGTGGCAGCCGGACTCCTCCAGCTTGCGGGCCCACTTGATGTTGGCCTGCTCGTCGAAGCGAGCCTTGATCTCGACGAGCACGAGGACCTGCTTGCCGGCGTCCGCGGCGTCGATCAGGGCGTCCACGATCGGCGAGTCGCCGGAGGTGCGGTAGAGCGTCTGCTTGATCGCGAGGACGTCGGGGTCGGCGGCGGCCTGCTCCAGGAAGGCCTGCACCGAGGTGGAGAACGAGTCGTACGGGTGGTGCAGCAGCACGTCCCGCTCGCGCAGCGCGGCGAAGATGTCGGGCGCGGACGCGGACTCGACCTCGGCGAGGTCCCGGTGGGTGCCGGCGACGAACTTGGGGAACTTCAGCTCCGGGATGTCCAGCGAGGCGATCCCGAAGAGGGCGGTCAGGTCCAGCGGCCCGGGCAGCGGGTACACCTCGGAGGCGTTGACCTTCAGCTCCTGCACCAGGAGGTCCAGGACGCCCGGGTCGATGGACTCCTCGACCTCCAGGCGCACGGGCGGGCCGAAGCGGCGCCGCATGAGCTCCTTCTCCAGGGCCTGGAGCAGGTTCTCCGCGTCGTCCTCCTCGACTTCGAGGTCCTCGTTGCGGGTCACCCGGAACATGTGGTGCGCGAGCACCTCCATGCCGGGGAACAGCTCCTCCAGGTGCGCGGCGATGACGTCCTCCAGCGGGACGTAGCGCTGCGGGGAGGCCTCCAGGAAGCGGGAGAGGATCGGCGGGACCTTGACCCGGGCGAAGTGGCGGTGGCCGCTGACCGGGTTGCGTACGACGACGGCCAGGTTCAGGGAGAGGCCGGAGATGTACGGGAACGGGTGCGCGGGGTCCACGGCCAGCGGGGTGAGCACCGGGAAGATCTGGTTCCGGAACAGCGTGAAGAGGCGCGCCTGCTCCTTCTCCGTGAGGTCGGGCCAGCGGATGAGGTGCACGCCCTCCTCGGCGAGGGCCGGGGCGATGTCCTGCTGGAAGCAGGCGGCGTGCCGGGCCATGAGCTCGCGCGAGCGCGTCCAGATCTGGTCCAGCACCTCGCGGGGCTGCAGACCGGAGGCCGAACGGGTGGCGACGCCGGTCGCGATGCGCCGTTTGAGGCCGGCGACGCGGACCATGAAGAACTCGTCGAGGTTGCTCGCGAAGATCGCCAGGAAGTTCGCCCGCTCCAGGAGCGGCGTCGTGGGGTCTTCCGCGAGTTCGAGCACGCGCTCGTTGAAGGCGAGCCAGCTGCGCTCCCGGTCGAGGAACCGGCCGGCGGGGAGCTCGTTGCCGTCCTTGTCCTCGTACGCGTCCAGATCGGCGTCGAGGTCCGGATCGAGGCCCAGGTGGGGCCGGTGCGCGGCTATGGACCCCAGTCGCGGCGGCGTGCCGAACTGCGCCGCGGCGGTGGTGGGAGTGGCGGTCTGAGACGGGTGCTGGGCGGGGACCTCGGTGGGGCCTGCGCTGGGCTTGTGGCTCATGACTCCATTCTTCCGCGCACGCGGTAGGACAGGCGCGTCGGAAGTGTCGGCCGTCAGTCGGAGTCGGGGCTGCCGGGGCTGCATTCACGGAGCGTCGCAAGCGTGTCTGAATGCGCGGTTAATGGCGTGTGGCTTCCCGGGTCCGTCCGGCTGACGCACGGACGGGTGTGTGGCGGGCCCCGGGCCCCGGCGGGGTCGGACCGTTGCCGTGCCGGTGCGGCGCCGTCGCGCGAGCGGCCCCGGGCCGCGCCCGGGGCTTTCGGGGCTCTGCCCCGGACCCCGCGCCTCAAACGCCGGCGGGGCTGGATTCGGCGGGGCCGGTCTGGCCCCGCCGGGGAGGCGTCAGCTTTCCGTGCGGTACATCAGGTCGACCTCGTGGGTGGTGAAGCCCATGCCCTCGTAGACGCGGAGGGCCGCCGGGTTGTCGGCGTCCACGTAGAGCATCGCCGTCGGAAGGCCCTGGGCGGCCAGGTGGCGCAGGCCGATCGCGGTCAGGGCCTTGCCGAGGCCGCCGCCCTGGGCGCCCGGGCGGACGCCGAGTACGTAGACCTCGCCGAGCTTGTCCGCCGCGTGGACCTTCGTCCAGTGGAAGCCGATGAGCTCGCCCTCGCGCTCGGCGAGGAAGAAGCCGTCCGCGTCGAACCACGGCTGGGCGATCCGGTCGTTCAGGTCGCGCTGGGTCAGCGCGCCCTGCTCGGGGTGGTGGGCGAAGGCGGCCGCGTTCACCGCGAGCCAGGCGGCGTCGTCGGCGCCGGGTACGAAGGACCGCACCGTCACCCCGGCCGGCAGGACCGGCTCGGGCAGCGGGTCGCCCTCGGCCAGCGGTCGGCGCAGCTGACGCAGCTCGCGGAAGAGGGTCAGCCCGAGCACCTGCGCCAGGTGCCGGGCGGCGGACTTGCCGCCGTGGGCCCATACCCGGATCCGCTTGCCGGAGGCGGCCAGCAGGGCCGAGCCCAGCGCCCGACCGTGGCCGCGGCCGCGTAGCGCGGGGTGGACGACGAGCTCGGCGGCCGGGGCCTCCACCGGGTCGGTGTCCTCCAGTTGCCCGTATCCGGCGAGCCGCCCGCCATCGGTGAGGAGGAAGTGCCGGATCCCCTCGCGCGGCCCGCCGCGCAGCTGGAGCCGACCCTGCTCGGACACGGCGGTGGTGCCGTCCGACCGGGCCGCGTCCTCGATCAGGGCGAGGACGGATTCGGCCTGTTCCTCCGTCAGTTCGTCGAGGGTCTCGATCTGCCGTCCCGGCTCCAGGGCCGCTGTTGCGTCAGTCATGGCACGAGCCTAGGCCGTCTCGTTCGAGTCGGGGAGGATCAGCCCGCGTTGTCCGGCTCCGTACCGTCGGGGGGCCGTCCTTCTTCTGCATGTAACCAGCTCGATACCGGTTACCCCCTGTTGTGCTACGCGCGTTGACAATAGGCTGCGGCGGACCTCCCAAGCAGTATCGCTGTCCACAAAGGGGATTAGATGTCAGCGACACCACAACGGCACCGCCGAGCCCGCCGGTTGACCTTCGCCGCCCTGGCCGTGACCGCCGGCGCCGGGGCCATGGTTGCCGCCGCCCTTCCGGCCGGAGCCGCGAGTGGTGGCGGTAAGTCCGCCCAGGCCCGCACCGTCGACGTGCAGCTGCTGTCGTTCAACGACTTCCACGGCACGCTGGAGCCCCCGCAGGGCTCCTCCGGCAACGTGACCGAGCGTCAGGCCGACGGCACCACCAAGGCCATACCCGCGGGCGGGGTCGAGTACCTCGCGACCAGCCTGCGCGAGGCCCGCAAGGGCCACGAGTACTCCGTCACGGCCGCGGCCGGTGACATGATCGGCGGCAGCCCGATGCTGTCGGGCATCTTCCACGACGAGCCGACCGTCGAGGCGCTCAACAAGCTCGACCTGGACGTCACCAGCGTCGGCAACCACGAGTTCGACGAGGGCAAGACCGAGCTGCGCCGCATGGTGTACGGCGGCTGCCACCCGGTCGAGGGCTGCTTCGAGTACGGCAAGGAGTTCACGGGCTCCGAGTTCAAGTACCTCGCCGCGAACGTCACGGACGAGAAGACCAAGCGTCCGCTGCTGTCGCCCACCTTCATCTGGAAGAAGGGGGACGTGAAGATCGGCTTCATCGGCGTCACCCTGGAGGGCACTCCGGACGTCGTCACCGCCGACGGCGTGAAGGGCCTGAAGTTCGGCGACGAGGTCGAGACGATCAACAAGTACGCCGCCGAGCTGAACAAGCAGGGCGTGAAGTCGATCGTCGCGCTGATCCACGAGGGCGGTCTGCCCGCGAGCGGCGCGTACAACTACGACTGTGACTCCCCGGGCGCCGGCGCCGGCATCTCGGGCGCGATCGTGGACATCGCCAAGAACGTGGACCCGAAGGTCGACGCCCTGGTGACGGGCCACACGCACCAGGCCTACAGCTGCAACATCCCCGACCCGGCGGGCAACCCGCGCACGGTGACCTCGGCGGCCTCCTACGGCCGGCTGTTCACCGACACCACCCTCACCTACGACCGGGCGACCAAGGACATCGTCCGCACCCCGGTCAAGGCGCCCAAGCCGGTCAACAAGATCGTCTCCCGGGACCAGCCCAAGGCCCCGGACATGACCGAGCTGGTCGACCGCTGGAAGGCCCTGGCGGCCCCGATCGCCAACCGTCCGCAGGGCTTCATCTCCGCCGACATCCCGGGCCGCGGCTCGGAGGCGCCGGAGAAGCCGCTGGGCGACCTGATCGCCGACGCGCAGCTGGAGGCCCTGGCCCCGGCCGACAAGGGCGGCGCGCAGCTGGCCATCATGAACCCGGGCGGAATCCGCGCCGACCTCGCCTACAAGGCGGCGGGCGCCGAGGGCGACGGCGTGGTGACGTACGGCGAGTCGTACACGGTCCAGCCGTTCAACAACATGATGAACATCGTCGACCTGACCGGCGCGCAGCTGATCACCGCGCTCCAGCAGCAGGTCACCGGCCCGGTCAACGGCGCCAACCCGAAGATCCTCCAGGTGTCGAAGGGCTTCACGTACACCCTCGACATGACGAAGGCCGGCGCGGACCGGATCGTCGTCGACTCGGTCAAGCTGAACGGCGCGGCGATCGACCCCGCCAAGACCTACCGCGTCGCGATGAACGAGTTCCTCGCGGGCGGCGGTGACGGCTTCACCGTCCTGAAGGAGCACAAGAACAAGCTGAACGGTCCGTCCGACCTGGACTGCTTCAACGCCTACCTGATGAAGTCGACGGCCGCGACCCCGATCGCGCCGCCGGCCGCCGACCGGATCACGGTCGTCAAGTAGTACGAACGGCAGGACGTCCCGAGGGGCGGTGGGCTTCGGCCCGCCGCCCCTCGGGCGTTCTCACCTGCGCCGGAACAGTCTCACCGGCGCCAGAACAGGTGGTGCGTCACGGTGCCGCCCGGGCTGGGCACGACGTCGAGGTGGTAGCGGTCCAGCAGTTCCTCGGGGGACTCCCACAGCCGTACCCCGGAGCCGAGCCGCACCCCGTCGCAGACCGCGACGTGCAGGGTGTCGACGAGCCCGGCGTCGAGGAACTCGCGGACGGTGGTGGCCCCGCCGCCGAGCCGGACGTCCTTGCCCTCCGCGGCCTCGCGCGCCCGCTCCAGGACGGTGGCCGGGTCGGCGTCGACGAAGTGGAACGTGGTGTCGGAGAGGGAGAACGAGGGGCGCGGGTGGTGGGTCATGACGAACACCGGGGTGTGGAAGGGGGGCTCGTCGCCCCACCAGCCCTGCCAGTCGAGGTCCTCCCAGGGGCCGCGCTGCGGACCGAACTTGTTGCGGCCCATGATCTCGGCGCCGATGTTGTTCCGGAAGTCCCGCGTGAAGTAGTCGTCGAGGCCGCGGCTGCCGCCGGGGTCGGTGCGGTTCGGCCAGCTCGCGGTGGCGCCCGCCCACGAGAACATCTTCCCGGGATCGGCGTGGCCGAACGGCCTCTCCAGGCTCTGGCCCTCACCGGTGCCGAATCCGTCGGCGGAGACCATGAAGTTCTGGACCCTCAGCAGTTGGCTCATGCGCTTCCTCCATCGTTGTCGACGTCGACAACGATGGAGACTGCCCGGAGCGACGGAACTCATCGGTCGGGACGCGCCCGGTTGACAACCCGGTCGGCACAGACGGCCTACAGGCCGGCCAGGAACTTGCGCACGGCCTCGTAGAAGCCCTCCGGGTCCTGGAAGGGCACGAAGTGGTCGCCCTCCAGGGGTGCGTACGAGGTCCTCGGCCGGCGGGTGACCATCGCGGTGGCCACTTCCTGGGGGAGGGCCGCGCTGCGGGTGCCGTGGACGAGCAGCGCGGGGCAGTCGCTGCCGAGCCAGGCGTCCCAGTGGTCGCCGCGGCAGCCCTCGATGGAGTCGAGCTGGTCCTGCGGGTGGAACGGGAGCCGCCAGCCCGAGCCGTCGGGGAGCGGGCGCAGCGCCTGCCCGACGATCTGGGCGCCGATCGGTCCCGCGGCCTCCAGCAGCTCCTCGCGGGTGGGGGCGGTGTAGAGCAGCCCGCGGAGGAAGCCGAACCAGTCGGACGACCCGTCGGGGTGGATCTGCACCGTGGCGTCCACGTCGATCAGCGCGCCGACCCGGTCGGGGTGGGCGGCGGCCAGGTGGACGGCGTTGAGCCCGCCCAGGCTGTAGCCGAGGACGGTCACCGGCTCCCGGAGGCCGAGGTGGTCGAGCAGGGCGACGGCGTCGGCGACGTATCCCTCCCGGCGGTAGTCGGGGGCCCGGTCGGAGTCGCCGTGGCCGCGCTGGTCGGGGGCGATGACCCGCCACTCCTCGCCGAGGGCGGCGGCCATGCCGGTGAAGGCGGCGCCTTCGGACATTCCGCCGTGCAGGGCGAGCAGCGGGCGGCCGGTGCCGCCGAAGTCGGTGTAGGCGAGGGTGCGGCCGTCGATCTTCAGCTCGTTGCGCATGGTTCTTGCCTCCCGTTGACCGGTGATCTTTCCGATGCCTGAAGCCTGCCAGGATTTGGGCAAGCGCGCAATACGCTCGTATTGCGCGCTTGCCCAAGTCCGGTGGGGGCGCGGATACGATCCGGGTATGGGAAATCGCGAGGACCTGCTGGCCGGAGCCCGCCGCTGCCTGGAGGAGAAGGGGTACCTGCGCACGACCGTGCGCGACATCGCCACGGCCTCGAACGTGAGCATGGCCGCGATCGGCTACCACTTCGGATCGCGTGACGCCCTGCTCAACCAGGCGCTCTTCGACGCCATGGAGGAGTGGGCCGCCGGGTCCGGACGGCTCACCGGGCAGGGCGACACGGCCGAGGAGCGCTACGCCGACACCTGGGACCGCAAGATCCGGGACTTCGGCGAGATGCGCTGGCTGTGGACCGCCTCCGTCGAGGCCTTCGTGCACGCGCAGGCCCATCCGGAGCTGCTCGCGATCCTGGCCGAGGGGCAGCGCCGCAATCGGCGCATGGTGGCCGCCGTGCTGGCGGGCGTCTCCGAGGCGGAGGTCGCCGAGGAGGACGTGCGCTCCCTCGGCTCGCTGCACATCGCGCTGCTCAGCGGGGTCATGGTGCAGTGCCTGACCGACCCGGGGCAGGCCCCGAACGGCCATGAGCTCGCCCAGGGGCTGCGCCGCATGGTGGAGTTGCTGGAGGGCTAGCCGCTCGCCGGTGGTGCGCGAGTTCCGTACTCATGGGTAGTGGAATTGACGTGCGCACGCCATACTCTGCCCCACCACTGGGTCGGCGAAGGGGCGGGCATGGGCAGGGGACTGGACCGGCGGGCGTTTCTGGCCGGAGCACTGGCGACCGGCGCCGCCATCGGACTCGGCGCACCACCCGCCGCCGCGGCGGCCCTCGGCACCCAGGACTGGATGGCGGGCCTGGCCGACTCCACCGCCCTCCAGCGGATGACCATCCCCGGGACGCACGACTCCGGCGCCACCAAGGGCGGCCTCTACGTCGCCTGCCAGAACACCTCGATCGGCGGGCAGCTCGACTCGGGCATCCGCTTCCTCGACGTCCGCTGCCGGGTCACGGGCGGCTCCTTCGCCATCCACCACGCGGCCTTCTTCCAGGACCTGATGTTCGGGGACGTCCTCGTCGCCTGCGCGAACTTCCTCGCCGCGCACCCGTCCGAGACCGTCCTGATGCGCCTCAAGCAGGAGTACTCGACGGACAGCGACGCGACGTTCCGGGCGGTCTTCGACGACTACCTCGACCACCGCGGCTGGCGTCCCCTGTTCCGCATCGCCGACACCCTGCCCACCCTCGGACAGGCCCGCGGGAAGGTCGTCCTGCTCGCCGACAACGCCGGCCTGCCCGGCCTGCGCTACGGCGACGGCAACGTCTTCGACATCCAGGACGACTACAACACCGAGCCCTTCGCCAAACGCGGCCGGATCGAGGACCACTTCCGCAAGGCCGTCCGGCAGCCCGGCAAGCTCTTCGTGAACTACGTCAGCACCGCGGCCTACATGCCGCCGCGCTGGAACTCCGACCGGCTCAACCCCCAGGTGCACGCCTTCGTCGACGGCGGTGAGATGGCCGGCCGCACCGGGCTCGGGATCGTCCCGATGGACTTCCCGAACACCCGGTCCGGCCTGGTCGCCTCACTGATCCGGCACAACTGACGGCTCGGAGGGCGGCGGTGTCGGCGCCCCCGGGATGCGGAGCACCGCCTCCGTGCCCGGGCCGCCGTCCGCCGGCGCCCGCAGCTCGGCGCTGCCGCCCGCACGGGCCGCCGTACGGGCCACGATCGACAGGCCGAGCCCGCTGCCGGGCAGGGCGCGGGCCGACTCGGAACGCCAGAACCGCTCGAAGACGTACGGGAGGTCTTCGGCCGGGATGCCCGGCCCGTGGTCCCGTACGGTCAGCTCGCCCGCCCGCAGCGTCACCTCGACCGCGCCGCCGTGCGGGCTGAACTTCACCGCGTTGTCCAGCAGGTTGACCACCGCCCGCTCCAGCGCGGCCGCCTCGCCCCGCACGTACCAGGGGTCCAGCGCGGAGGTGAACTCCAGCTCCGGACCGCGCAGCCGGGCCCGGGACAGCGCCGCCCCCGCGATCTCGTGCAGCGGCACCACCTGGAGCGGGCCGGGGGAGACCGCGTCCGGCCGGGACAGCTCCTGGAGGTCGCCGATCAGCGAGGCGAGCTCCGTCATCTGCGCCTTGACCGAGGCGAGCAGCTCCTTGCGGTCCTCGGGCGGGATCGCCCGGCCGGTCTCCTCGCTGCGCGCGAGGAGCTCGATGTTGGTGCGCAGCGAGGTGAGCGGGGTGCGCAGCTCGTGCCCGGCGTCCGCGATCAGCTGGGCCTGCCGCTCCTGGGAGGAGGCGAGGGCCGCCGTCATGGAGTTGAAGGACCGCGACAGGCGGGCGATCTCGTCGTCGCCCTCGTCGGGGATGCGGACCGTGAGGTCCTCGGTACGGGCGATGTGCTCGACGGCGCCGGTCAGTTCGTCGACGGGCCGCAGGCCGGTACGGGCCACCCACAGGCCGGCGGCGCCCGCGCCGACGACTCCGACGCCGGCGACCAGGACCAGCACCCAGGCCAGGGTGGAGAGCGGCTTGTCGATGTCGGAGAGCGGTTTGGCGATGGAGACGCCGCCGAAGACCTGACCGGTGTTGGGGACCACGACCGGGATCGTGAAGACGCGCATGTCGACGCCGTCGGAGGTGGTCACGGTCTGCAGGGTCCTGCCCCGCCGGCCCGCCGCGATCTCCTTGTCGGCCTGGGTCACCGGCAGGGCGGTCGGCCCGGCGACCCAGCAGTGGCTGCCGTTGGGCAGGACGATCTGGACGGTCGCGCCCAGGTTTCCGGCGATCTGCTGCCGGGGCTGCTGCGGCGGCGGCAGGCAGTCGTTCCGTATCAGGGTCTGGCTCACCTCGGTGGTGACGTTCGTGGCCATCAGGGAGCGGTCGAGCTGGTCGCGCAGCTGGGTGCGGACCATCACCCAGGACACGGCGGCGACCGCCGCGACGGCCAGTGCCACCGCGACCGCCACCAGCAGGGCCAGCCGCGAGCGCAGCGGCAGCCCGCGGAATCTCGCGGCCGGACTCACTCGGGCCCGCTCTCGCCGGCGCGCAGTACGTACCCCACCCCGCGCACGGTGTGGACCAGGCGGGGCTCGCCGCCGGCCTCGGTCTTGCGGCGCAGGTACATCACGTACACGTCCAGGGAGTTGGAGCTGGGCTCGAAGTCGAAGCCCCACACGGTCTTGAGGATCTGCTCGCGGGTCAGGACCTGGCGCGGGTGTGCCAGGAACATCTCCAGCAGGGTGAACTCGGTGCGCGTCAGCTCCACCGGCCGCCCGGCCCGGGTGACCTCCCGGGTCGCGAGGTCCATGCGCAGGTCGCCGAAGGTCAGGGCGTCCTCGTGGGTCTCGGCGTCGGGGCGCGGGGTGGCGTAGGAGCTGCGGCGCAGCAGGGCGCGGACGCGGGCGAAGAGCTCGTCGAGCTCGAACGGCTTGACGAGGTAGTCGTCTGCGCCCGCGTCGAGTCCGGTGACGCGGTCGCCGACGGTGTCGCGGGCGGTGAGCATCAGGATCGGGGTGACGCTGCCCGCAGAGCGCAGTCGGCGGGCGGCCGTCAGGCCGTCCATGCGGGGCATCTGGATGTCCAGGACGATCAGGCCGGGGTCGTACGAGGCCGCCTTGTCGAGGGCGTCGAGCCCGTCGACCGCGGTCTGTACGTCGTACCCCTCGAAGGCGAGGCTGCGGCGCAGGGCCTCGCGTACGGCCGGTTCGTCGTCGACGACGAGGATCCGGGCTTCGCCTTCGGCGGGATTCATCTGGCGGTCCCCCTGGGTGGTGGTGTCCGGGTGGTGTCCGGTGGGTGTGCGGGCGCCTCCCAGCCTCGCACGACGGGCTAATAGGAGGTGCCGAAGCCGTTGGAGGGGGAGTTCCCGGTGTCGGAGGTGCCGTTGCCGCCCGGGCCGCCCTTGCGCAGCGAGTCCAGGTCGGCCTTGATCGTGTTGACCGGGATGGCGAAGCCGAGGCCGACGCTGCCCGCACTGGACTTGCTGTTGGTGGGGGAGTAGATCGCGGAGGGCATGCCCACGATCCGGCCGTTCATGTCGACGAGGGCGCCGCCGGAGTTGCCGGGGTTGAGGGAGGCGTCGGTCTGGATGGCCTTGTAGGTGGCGGTGTCCGAGCCGGTCCGGCCGTTGAACTGCTGCCCGCCGAAGGAGAAGGGCCAGCCGTCGTCGCCCTGCTGGGGCGACTGCTGCTGCTCGGACTTGTCCACGGTGACCTCGCGGTTCAGGGCCGAGACGATGCCGCTGGTGACCGTGCCGGTGAGGCGGTCGGGGGAGCCGATGGCGACGACCTGGTCGCCGACCTTCACGTTGTCGGAGTTGCCGAGGGAGGCGGCCTTGAGGCCGCTCGCGCCCTGGAGCTTGACGAGGGCCAGGTCCTTGTCGGGGTCGGTGCCGACGACCTGGGCCTTGTACTTCTTGCCGTCGCTCATCGTCACCTGGATCTCGGAGGCCCCGGCGACGACGTGGTTGTTGGTGACGATCTCGCCGTCGGAGGTGATGACGATGCCGGAGCCGGTGCCCTGCCCGGAGCCCGTGCGGGTGTCGATGCGGACCACGGAGGGGCTGACCTGCTCGGCGACGCCGGCGACGGTGCCGTTGCTGGACTGCGAGACGTTGGTGCCGTTGACGCCGCCGCCGGAGGAGCCCTTGACGAGCATCAGCTGCTGGACGGCGGCGGCGGTGCCACCGCCGACCACGGCCGCGGCGAGCGCGACGGCGGCCAGCAGTGCGACGGGCTTCTTGGCGCGGGGGGCGGGAGCGGCCGCGTGGGCGGGGCCGTGCGGGGCGGAGCCCCAGGTGCCCCAGCCGCCGGAGCCGCCGGAGCCGCCGGAGCCCTCCGAGGCGTGGGCGGCCGGGGGGACGGTCTCGCCCTGGACCACGGGGGGCTGGGTCTGGTGCGCCTCGTGCCAACCGGGCGCGGCGGGCGGGTAGGCGGGCGGCGGCGGGTAGGACCCGGCCGCCTCCTGCGTCTGCCGGTCCTGTCCGCGCTGCCAGTCCTCGCCGAAGGGGGCGTGCTGGGTCGGGCGGTGTTCCTGGGGGTACTCGCCTTCGCGGCGGAAGTTCTCGGTCATGGTGACGACTCTGTCCGCCGTTGATGAGAGCTTCCTGAGTCTGGGCTGAGAAGCCCGACAGAACCGCGTATGCCCGAAATAAGTGCGCTTCCCCGGGGTGGCGCACTCCGCTATGTTGAACGTGTTCAGATGAACGTGTTCAAAACCAGGGGGCGAGCATGGACGCGAACGAGAACGGGACGACGACGGAGACCGGAACCGGGAGGGTGATCGGGGCCGGGGCCGGGGCCGGGGACGCACGTCGGACGGTGGCCGCTCTGCCGTGGGGCGCGGCCGTGGCCGCCGTCGCGGTGGCGGTCACGATGTCGCTCGTCCTCGGTGGCCGGGACTTCCTCGGGCTCCTGCCCTTCCAGTCCCCGATCGTCCTGCCGCTCCTGATGCGCTGGGCACCGAAGGCCTTCGCGGCGGCCTGCTTCGCCGTGGGCGCGCCCATGCTGTTCCTGGGCATGCTCATCGCCCTCTTCGGGATCCCCGCGTTCCTCGTGGCGCCCGCACTGCTGATCGTCGCGGCCCTCGCGGACCGCGCCGACCGGCACACCGGGACGAGAGCCCGCGGCTTCCGGACGGCCTGGCGGCAACCGCAGGAGCGGCGATGCGCCTAGCGGCAGCCGCAGGAGCGGCGATACGCCTAGCGGCAGCCGCAGGAGCGGCGGACCACCAGGGCCGACGGGAACTGCTTCAGCCGCTCCCGGCGGGAGCCCGACACGCGCACGGCGTCGTCGAGGACGAGGTCCACGGCCGCGCGGGCCATCGCCGTGCGGTCCGAGGCGATCGTGGTCAGGGGCGGGTCCGTGAGGGCCGCCTCCTTCACGTCGTCGAAGCCCGCCACGGCCAGCTCCCCGGGCACGTCGATGCGCAGCTCGCGGGCGGCCCGGAGCACACCGATGGCCTGGTCGTCGGTGGCGCAGAAGATCGCCGTCGGGCGGTCCGGCCGGGCCAGCACCTCCAGGGCGACCTGGTACGCGTCGTAGCGGTTGTACGGGGCCTCGATGAGCCGGCCTTCCGTCGAGCGGCCCGACTCCAGCATGGCCCGGCGCCAGCCCTCGACGTGGTCGGCCACCGGGTCGCCGACCGAAGGGGTGTTCTCGATCCCGCCGATGCAGGCGACGTACTCGTGGCCGTGCTCCAGCAGGTGCCGGGTCGCCATCTGGGCGCCGCCGATGTCGTCCGTGATGACCGCGACGTCGTCTATGGCCTCCGGGCGCTCGTGCAGCAGCACCACCCGCGCGTCCCAGGCCTCGATCTCGCTCGCGGCCTGCTCGCTCATGCCCTGGCTGACCAGGATCAGCCCCGAGACCCGCATGCCGAGGAAGGCCCGCAGGTAGTGGACCTCGCGCTCGGTGCGATAGTCGGAGTTGCCGACCAGCACCATCTTTCCGCGCTCGGCGGCGGCCTGCTCGACCGCGTGCGCCATCTCCGCGAAGAACGGCTGACGGGCGTCCGGGACGATCATGCCTATGAGGTCGGTGCGCCGCGAGGCCATCGCCTGGGCGACCCGGTCCGGGCGGTAGCCCAGGTCCTTGATCGCGGCGAGGACACGCTCGCGCGTGGCCGGGGCGACCGGCCGGGGTCCGTTGTTGATGACGTAGCTCACGACGGCGGTAGACGTACCCGCAAGTCGTGCAACGTCATCCCGCGTCACCTTGGCCACGTGCGGGAGTCTACGCGGGGTGACCTACCTCTGGGCAGGGCGTCCTGCCGAGTGGCCGGTCACACCGTCTTCGGCCGACCGGGTGAAGGCCTCACCCGGAGTGTACGGAAGCCTGAGAGGACGCCTGCGCGGCCGCCTGTGCCGTGGCCTTCGCGGCGGCCTGCGCGGCCGCCTCCGCCGCCGCCCGTTCCACCTTCTCCGGGGTCACGAAGCGGTACCCGACATTGCGCACCGTACCGATCAGCGACTCGTGCTCGGGGCCGAGTTTCGCGCGCAGCCGCCGTACGTGCACGTCGACCGTGCGGGTGCCGCCGAAGTAGTCGTAGCCCCAGACCTCCTGGAGCAGCTGCGCACGGGTGAAGACCCGGCCCGGATGCTGCGCGAGGTACTTCAGCAGCTCGAACTCCTTGAAGGTCAGGTCCAGGACCCGGCCCTTCAGCTTCGCGGAGTACGTCGCCTCGTCGACCGACAGGTCACCGTTGCGGATCTCCATCGGGGAGTCGTCCGAGCCCATCTGCTGCCGGCCGGTGGCCAGCCGCAGCCGCGCCTCCACCTCGGCGGGACCCGCGGTGTCCAGCAGTACGTCGTCGATGCCCCAGTCCGCGGTGACCGCGGCCAGACCGCCCTCGGTCACGACCAGGATCAGCGGACAGCCGGGCCCGGTGGAACGGAGCAGCTGACACAGCGACCGGACCTGCGGCAGGTCACGGCGGCCGTCCACGAGGATCACGTCGGCGCCCGGGGTGTCCACGAGCGCGGGCCCCTCGGCCGGGGCCACGCGGACGTTGTGGAGCAGCAGGCCGAGGGCGGGCAGCACCTCGGTCGAAGGCTGCAGGGCGTTGGTGAGCAGCAGGAGGGAGCTCATGCCCGACCACCCGCCCGGCTCGGACGGTGGTGCACGGATCGCTGGTCCATCACGTCGGTTCCTCCTCGGTCCCGTCGAGGACATGCGTGGTTCTGCTTCGTACGGTGTCGTGCGCGGTCCCGCCGGCGTCCTCGCGGCCCCGCGCCCTGAGGCCTGCGGGGACGGCCGATGTTCCCGTGTCGTTCAACGTGCTGAAAGCACAAAAGGACCCGGGGGCAACGTTGCCCGGATCCTCTCGCCACGAGAATAGCCCACCGGCCCTTTCGGGGCCGAGGCCTCTTCCGCTTCCGATTCTGTGGTTCCTGCCACGCCCGCGCCCCTCGTATGCCCTGGTTTCACCGGATCGGCGGCCCGCCGAGCGGTGCGGTGGGGCCGACCGGGCGCACCCGGGGCGCGCGGAAGCACGCCGGGGTCGGGCGCGCGAGGGGTCATCATGGAGGCCGACGGTAGAGAGCCGACGATGGGAGCAGCAGTGGCAACCGGAACCATCCGCTACTGGGCGGCGGCCAAGGCCGCGGCCGGGACGGCGGAGGAGCCGTACTCGGCGCGCACACTGGCCGAGGCGCTCGACGCCGTGCGGGAACGCCACCCCGGGGAGCTGACCCGGGTCCTGCTGCGCTGCTCCTTCCTGGTGAACGACGAGCCGGTGGGCAAGCGCCCGCACGATGCCGTCCTGCTGACCGAGGGGGGCACCGTCGAGGTGCTCCCGCCGTTCGCGGGCGGGTGAGCGGAAGCCGATGAGCACGCCCGAAGAACAGCAGCAGCCGCAGCAGCAGCATCCCCATCCGCAGCAGGAGGACCCGGCTCCGGACCCGTACGGGACCCAGACCTGGCAGGCCGACACCTGGGACACCGGCTACCAGCCCGTGCAGCCGGTGCAGCCTCCGCTGGGCGCCGTCCCCGGCCCGCCGGTGGCCCCGGAGGGCTGGTTCCGCGACGAGCCCCAGGCCGCCGTCCCGTGGCCGGAGGGCTCGGGCGCGGTCCCGGCGGCCGAGGCGTACCCGTCGTATCCGGCCCCGCGGGCGCAGGAGCCGCAGGCCGGCGGCCCGTGGCCGGACGGCTCGGGCACGGGCTACCAGCAGGCTCAGCAGGTTCAGGCGGGGCAGCCCGCCGCCCCCGAGGGCTGGTTCCGGGACGAGGTCCCGGCCCCGGCACCCGCCCAGGACTGGTCCCAGGGCGCGGCTCCGGCCGCCCCGGCTCCCTACCTCGCGCAGGACGCCGCCCCGGCCGCCTCGGCCGCGGAGACGGCGTACCTGCCGCCCTACCCGGGCCCCGAGTCGCAGTCCGCGGTCCCGCAGGCCGCCGCGCCGGCTTCGGCCGCGGAGACGGCGTACCTGCCGCCCTACCCGGGCCCCGAGTCGCAGGCCGCGGTCCCGCAGGCCGCCGCGCCGGCTTCGGCCGCGGAGACGGCGTACCTGCCTCCGTACCCGGGCCCCGAGTCGCAGGCCGCGGTCCCGCAGGCCGCTTCGGCCGCCGAGACCGCGTACCTGCCGCCCTACCCCGGCCCGCAGGCCGTGGCCGCGCAGCCCGCCGAGGCGGGTGCCGCCGAGCAGACCGCCTACCTCCCGCCCTACCAGGCCGGCCCCGGGGCGGAGGCGCAGTCCGCCGTGCCCGAGGGGTGGTTCCGGGACGAGGTCGCGGCGCCGGCTCCCGCCCACGACTGGTCCCAGGGCGCCGGGACGGCCGTCTCGGCTGCCGAGACGGCGTACCTGCCGCCCTACCCGGGTCCGGCGGGCGCGGCGGAGCCGGAGGCGGCCGCCGAGCAGACGGCTTACCTGCCGCCGCAGGCAGCAGCACCCGCACCCGCAGCAGCAACAGCGGCATCCGCGTCCGCCCCCACCGCCGAGCCCGCCGCAGGCGAAGGGGCGGAGGAGGACAGCGCCTGGTCGCCCCCCACCCTCGGCGGGAACACCCTCCGTGCCGTGGATCCCGCGCAGGCCCGCGCCGAGGGCCGGTCGCCGATCATCGACCCCGGTCCGCAGTCGGCCATACTGACCGCCGCCCTCGGCGTGCTGATGGCCCTCGCCGCCTTCCTCGGCCAGTACGCCGTGCTCGTCCCGCTGGTCGCCCTCCAGGCGCTCACCGCGGCCGGTTGGTTCCGGCTCAACGGCATGTGGCCGGCCCGCCAGGGCATCGCCCTCGCCTTCGCGGGAGCCCTCGTCGCCGACGCCGCCGTCCTCGCCGTGGACGACTCGTACGCCCCCGGCGCGATCATCGGCACCCTCGGCGCGTGGGTGCTCATCACCCTCGTCCTCCAGCTCCGCAGCCACGCCGACCCGGACGAGCGCATGTACGGCCTGATGGCCTCGGTGGCCTCCGCCGCCCTCGCCATCGTCTGCGCGGGCTGGCTCGCGGCCGACACCGCCGCGGTCTCCGTCGGCGCGGTGGCCGTCGCGGTGGCCGCGTTCACGCGCGCCCTGCCGCTGCCCACGGCCCCCTCCGTCGGCGTCGCGCTCGCCTCGGCGGCCGGCTCCGGCCTCGTCGTGGGCGGACTCACCGACGTCGGTGTGGGCGGGGCCCTGGTCGGGCTCGCGGCGGGCGTCTGCGCCCTGATCGGGCTGCGCGTGGCCGCGTACGACTACCCGTCGAAGTTCGTGCACATGACGGCCGGTGTCGCACTGCCGCTCGCGGTGGCCGCTCCCGCCGTGTACCTCATCGGCCGGGTGGTGAGCTGATCTGTCCCTGACATCGGACGTGGTCAACTAGAACGCACGTACCGGACTGACGGGGGAGGGGCGCGTGCGGGTTCTGCGTGTCGTCGTGATCATCGGAGTGGTGCTGGGTGCCCTGTTCACGGGGGTGGACCGGTGGGCGGTCGGCTATGCCGAGAGCAGGCTCGCCGACCGGATCCAGGCCCGGCAGGGCCTGGCCGGCAGCGCGGAGGTGGACATCCACGGGTTCCCCTTCCTCACGCAGGCGCTCAGCCATGACCTGGACCAGGTGGACCTGAAGCTCCGGGGCGTCGAGGTGACGGCGGACGGCCGCAAGACGCGCCTCTCGCAGCTCGACGCGAGCTTCCGCGGGGTGAAGCTGGCCGGGGACTACGCCGGCGGGACCGCGAAGCGGGCCGAGGGCTCCGGGCTCATCACCTACGCCGACCTCACGGCTGCCTCCCAGACCGGCGCGACCCTCTCCTACGGCGGGGCGCCCGGCAAGGTGAAGGTCTCCGTGGGGGTGGACGTGCTCGGCAAGACCCTCACCCGCAGCGTCGTGTCGACCGTCACCCTGGTGGACGCGGAGGGCGGCAAGGGCGGAAAGATCGTCCGGGTGCACGCCGACGAGGTGCCGGGCGAGGGCATACCCGGTCTCGAACGGCTCGTCCGCAAGCGGACCGACTTCGACCGGAGCCTCGACGCCGGCCTGCCGGCCGGGCTCCAGCTCACCGCCCTGACCTCGGACGAAGCGGGCGTACACCTCGAACTGGGGGGTACGGACGTCGTGCTGGCCGGATCGTGAGACGAAGCGGTCCGATCCGCAGAAGGACGGGCCGCAGAACGGCTCGGGAGCGCGTCGCGGCGGCCGCGCACCGAGCCCGCATCCCAGTATCCGGACGATCCCGTCTCGGGATATGACACACCGGTGACAGGGCGGCTGATTCGTCCCTACGATCCATGGCTATGAAGCATCAGCAGGCGGACCTCACGAAGCGGCGGGCAGTAGACCTGTGTCGCGTCGCCGCCATGCTCTGTCGATCCATGTGACTTGTGAGCGATTCCGCTCCATACGACCGGACGACGGCCGCACGACCGGCCCTTCCCGCGTGACCGCACCCGCCTCCTGATCCCTGACGCCTCCCCGCGCAGGTCCGGAAGCGCACCCGTACGCACGCAACAGCACCGCAGCACCCGTACCGCCCCGCCGCACACTGCCCCGGAGGAGAACACCATGAGCCGCAGCGACGTCCTCGTAGACGCCGACTGGGTCGAGGCCCACCTGAACGACGCCAACGTCGTCATCGTCGAGGTGGACGAGGACACGTCCGCCTACGACAAGAACCACATCACCAACGCCGTCCGGATCGACTGGAAGACCGACCTCCAGGACCCGGTCCGCCGCGACTTCGTGGACCAGGAGGGCTTCGAGAAGCTCCTCTCCGCCAAGGGCATCTCCAACGACGACACCGTCGTCCTCTACGGCGGCAACAACAACTGGTTCGCGTCCTACGCCTACTGGTACTTCAAGCTCTACGGTCACCAGGACGTCCGCCTCCTCGACGGCGGCCGCAAGAAGTGGGAGCTCGACTCCCGCGACCTGGTCGACGGCAAGGACGTCCCGAACCGCCCGGCCACCGAGTACAAGGCCAAGGCCCAGGACACCTCCATCCGTGCCTTCCGCGACGACGTCGTGGCCGCGATCGGCGCCCAGAACCTGGTCGACGTCCGCTCGCCCGACGAGTTCTCCGGCAAGCTGCTCGCCCCGGCGCACCTGCCGCAGGAGCAGTCGCAGCGTCCCGGCCACGTGCCGAGCGCCCGCAACATCCCGTGGTCGAAGAACGCCAACGACGACGGCACCTTCAAGTCCGACGAAGAGCTGACCGCCCTCTACGAGGCCGAGCAGGTCGACCTGGCGAAGGACACCATCGCCTACTGCCGCATCGGTGAGCGCTCCGCGCTCACGTGGTTCGTGCTGCACGAGCTCCTGGGTCAGGAGAACGTCAAGAACTACGACGGCTCCTGGACCGAGTACGGCTCGCTCGTCGGCGTGCCGATCGAGCTCGGCGCCAACAAGTAACCACCGGCGGAGGGGCACGCGACGCCCTCCCGGCAAGACGTACGACCTCTCTAGGACAGGACAGAGAACATGTGTGGAGCACAGATCGGCGGGCCCTCCCTCGACACGCTGAAGCCCGGTGAGACCGCGATCCAGGGTCAGATCACCCAGGGCGGCGAGCCGGTGTCCGGCTACGTCCGCCTGCTGGACTCGACCGGCGAGTTCACCGCCGAGGTCCCGACCTCGGCCACCGGCCAGTTCCGTTTCTACGCGGCCCCCGGCTCGTGGACGCTGCGCGCGCTCGTCCCGGGTGCCAAGGCCGACCGCGCCGTCGTGGTCGCCGAGGCCGGCGGCGTGACGGACGTGGCGATCGCGGTCTGACGAACCGTGCCCGCGCACCGCGGCACTGATTGACCGGCCGAAGGGCCGCACCCAGGGGTTGGACGCCACGGGTGCGGCCCTTCGTGCCGTCCGAGCCCGCCGTCGCCCTTGTGCACGGCGGGCACGGTTCTACCCTGGAGCTATGTACGCCAGGCGTAGGCGCACCTACTTCCTGCTCATGGGCGGATGTCTGTTCCTCTTCGTCTCCGCCTGGTCCTTCGTGCGCCTGCTCTCGGTGCCGGCGGCGGTGGCCATGTGCGTGGTCGCCATGGTCATTCCGCCGGTCGCGGCGGTGATCGCGAACCGGCGCGGCCCGGACGACCGCTGGTGGGACGACCCCTCGGGTGACCCGAAGTCCGACGAGTGGTGGGACGAGCTGGACGGGAAGCGGCGCCACGAGGACTGAGCCGGTCGAGCCGGATCCCATACGGGCGAGATAAGAATGTAATAAGCATTCATACAACCGCTCCCCCCTTGATCAGGTCATGGATGCGCACGGGTAATCAACCTGTGCCTCATGTCCTGTGGGGGACCTCCTTTGGAACACGAACAGACCATCCCCGAGCAGCGAAAAGAGGCGGAGACCAGCCCGGATTCGGACACTCGGGACCAGCTCTCCACCCCCGCGGCCGCCGAACCCGCCGCCGACGGCGTTGCCGTTGCCGTTGCCGTTGCCGTTGCCGCTGCCGAAGCCGACGCCGTCGTCCCGCGCCGCGGGCGCCGCCGTACGACGCTCCTGATCGCCGGCGCCGCCGCCCTCGGCGTCCTCGCGGGCGTGGTCACCGGCTACGCGATCCAGTACGACCGCGAACCGACCCCGCTGCCGCCGCTGGCCCAGCAGGAGCTGGTGACGCCGAAGGCGCTGGCCCCGGACGACGCGACGACGAACAAGACGATCAACGCCAACCGCTGGCACAAGACGGACGACGACCTCCGCAAACTGCTGGTCGAGGCGCCGAGCGGGACCACGATGGTGGCCAGCGGCTACGACACCCTCGACTCCTTCTCGACGACCTTCGAGCGGCCGGACGGAGCCCTCCGCGGGTTCGCGAACGACGGCTTCCGGCGGCTCGCGACGAACGTGTGGCAGAACGACCGGGTCTTCGTCGAGGTCCGGCTGATCCAGTTCGACGACTTCTCCGGCGCCGACGCCTATCAGAGGGAACAGTCCGGCTACATGCCGAAGAAGGACTACGCGGGCAACGACGGTGTCGCCATCCCCGGGATCCCCGCGGACCTCGGGCACGTGTGGGTCAACTCCGAGACGAGCGAGAAGCCGGGGTACTACCCGGTCCGCGAAGCCCGGGCCATCGCGCGCCGGGGCGACGTGGTCGTGGACATCTTCTACGCCGACAACCGAGGCAAGATCGACGAAGGCGACGTCATCGACCTGGCCAAGCGACAGCTGGAGCGACTGTGACCGAGCCGCAGAACGACAACGCCCCGGCTCCGGACGCGCCCGAGGCGCCCGAGGTGTCCGAGACCCCCGAGGCCGCGGTCGAGCCCGCGCCCGTGAAGCCGGCGCGCACGGTCAATCGCAAGAAGGCCGTCGTGATCGCCGCCGGCGCGGCCGTCGCCGTCCTGGTGGGCGGCGGTGTCTGGGGGGCCACGGCGATCGCGGCTGCCGACCGGACCGCGCCGACGGCCTACTGGAAGCCCATCGGCGGGAAGTCGCCGAAGGCCGAAAAGCCGGCAACCGTCCCCGGGAACGCCCTCTCCGGCAAACTGCTCCCGCTCCCGTTCGGCTACACGCCGGGTCCCGACCTCGGCGGTGACGGCAACAACTTCTTCGTTTCAGGCGAGAACGCCGTCGAGGGCTTCAAGGAGGCCCGCAAGGGCCTGTCCAGCTCGGAGCGCAAGAAGCGCGACGACATGCTGGCCGACCTCAAGCTCAAGGGACTGGCAGGACGCAGCTACGTCAAGGGCGACGGCGAGATGATCGCAGAGGTCCGCATCATGCAGGCCGACCCGAAGGCCCTGGGGCCCTTCTCCGAGGTCTCCAAGAAGCTGGTCGACCTCATCGGCGGCGACCGCGACGCCCCGAAGGTGGACGGCTTCCCGGATGCCAAGTGCTCGGTGCTGTCGGTGGGCGAGAAGAAGGAGGAGAAGATCGACTCCCTCTACTGCGTCGCGGTCGAGGGTGACGTGATGGTCAACTTCCGTGCCTACGGACCCAAGCAGGGCTTCTCGACGACCGACGCCACCTCCTTCCTCAAGAACCAGCTGAGCCACCTGAAGTCCCCCGGGGAGTCCGCGTGACCGAGCAGAACACCACCGGAGCCGTCCCCGAGGCCGTCGCGACCCCCGAGGCCGTCGCGACCCCGGATGCCGCAGGGACCGTCGAGCCGGCCCCGGCCCCGGGCCCGCAGGACGCCGTCCCCGCCGAAGCCCCGCAGGCCCCCGCGCCCAAGGACCGCCGCAGGCTGTTCGCCCTCCTGCGCTGGACGGCCGCCGTGGCCGTCTTCGGAGCCGTCGGTTCGGGCGTCGCCTACGGGATCGCCCAGCCCGAGCGCACCGACGTCCCCGGCCTGTCCACCAAGGACGACGGCCGCTGGGTCTACCCGGACCTGGCCAAGCCCACCCTGCCGCCCGGCGCCGCCCTGCCCTTCGCCGAGGACAACCGGGACGGCATCCACTACGCCGGCCTGACCGAACTGCTCCTCCCGGCCCCGCGGGGATCGAAGCCGGACTCCACGCTGAAGCTGGAGAAGGACTCGGTGGTCTCCGTGGACACGTTCCTGGAGGAGTACGACCCCACCGCGCGCGAAAAGATGAAGCAGGGATTCACGGACGACGGCCTGCGCCAGATCGTGGCCCGCGGCTGGACGATGCCCGACGGCACCCGCACCCGGATCTACCTGCTGCGTTTCCACGCGTCGGGATTCGTCGACGCCTTCAAGGGCTGCGGCGGGGCCATGAACCTGAACGGCGTCAAGCGGATCGTGGCGGACACCGAGTGGGCCAAGGCCAAGCGTGCCCAGTCCGGCGCGAGCAACGGAGAAGTCACCGTCCACGAGGAGTCCGCCCCGTTCGGCGACGAACAGATCAGGGCCGGATGCGTCCAGTCCGGTGACATCCAGGCCGTGATCCTCCAGACCCGCAAGGGCCAGGTGGCCGCCCTCCCCTTGCACCAGGCGGTGATCCTCCAGCACCAGCTGCTCGGCTGATCGGCGGTACGGCCCACCTCACACGGTGCGCCGGTCCCCGGCCCAGTAGGCTTGGGGACCGGCCCCGTACAGCCCCAGAAACGAATTCCGAGGAGCACCCCGTGCTTGAGGCAGTCTTCACCTCCCTGCTGGTCCTGGTCTGCGTCGGCGTCTTGGCCTTCACCGGCCTGGCGGTCAAGAAGCTGTACCAGGGTCAGCGCTGAGCCCCGGCTCCACAGCCGGCCCAGCAGACCGCCCCGGAACCCCTCCCACAGATCGCCTGAGCAGCCATTCATGATCCAGATCCCGTCCGACCTGAACCCCGGCCTCGTCCCCCTGGCCTTCCTCCTCGGCACCTGGGAAGGCGCGGGAGTCTTCGACTTCCCCGGTGAGGAGAAGTGCAACTTCGGCCAGGAAGTCGTCTTCAGCCACGACGGCCGGGACTTCCTGGAGTACACCTCCCACACCTGGGCCCTCGACGCCGAAGGCAACAAGGTGCGGCCGCTGGAGTCCGAGTCCGGTTACTGGCGCATCGACAAGGACCGCAAGGTCGAGGTCGTCATGGTCCGCGACCAGGGCGTCGTCGAGGTCTGGTACGGCGATCTCGCCGACCAGAAGCCGCAGATCGACCTGGTCACGGACGCCGTCGCGCGCACCGCGGCCTCCGGCCCGTACAGCGGCGGCAAGCGGCTCTACGGCTACGTCAAGAGCGACCTGATGTGGGTCGGCGAGAAGGCCACGCCCGACGTCGAGCTGCGTCCGTACATGTCGGCCCAGCTGAAGAAGGTCGTCACGCCCGAGGAGGTCGCCGAGATGGCGCGCAACCTCCCGGACATGCCGGACGACGGCATCGCGTTCTTCCGCTGACGCGGCTGAGCCGCCCAGCGGTCCACAGGCTGTGTGAAGGGCACCGGGGGCTCGCCCCCGGTCCCCTTCGCGCGCTTACACTGGCGGGGTGGTCAGCACCGAGAACCCCGAGGGCACCGACTGGAAGAGCGACCTGCGGCAGCGCGGTTACCGGCTGACACCGCAGCGCCAGCTCGTGCTGGAAGCCGTCGACGCCCTGGAGCACGCCACCCCGGACGAGATCCTCGCCCAGGTGCGCAAGACCGCCTCCGGGGTCAACATCTCCACCGTCTACCGCACGCTGGAGCTCTTGGAGGAACTGGGCCTCGTCTCGCACGCCCACCTCGGGCACGGCGCCCCCACCTACCACCTCGCCGACCGGCACCACCACATCCACCTGGTCTGCCGCGACTGCGCGGACGTCATCGAGGCCGACGTGGACATCGCCGCCGAATTCACCGCGAAGCTGCGCGCCACCTTCGGCTTCGAGACCGACATGAAGCACTTCGCGATCTTCGGGCTGTGCAAGAAGTGTTCCGCCAAACACCGTGACGGCCACGCGTAGCGGAGTCGTACGCTTGGTCCCATGACCAGCAGCCCCTTGCTCCACCTCCCCGGCGCCGTGCAGGCCGAAGGCCGCGACGAGGGCGTCGCCGCCCACTACGGCGAGCTGTACGGCGAACAGCGCGCCCTCGCCGACGGCCGCGGCTTCGTCGACCTCTCCCACCGCGGGGTCGTCACCGTCAGCGGGCCGGAGCGGCTGAGCTGGCTGCACCTGTTGCTCACCCAGCACCTCACCGAACTGCCCGCGGGCCAGGCCACCGAGGCACTGATCCTCTCGGCCAACGGCCACATCGAGCACGCGCTCTACCTCGTCGACGACGGCGAGACCACGTGGGCGCACGTCGAACCCGGCACCCAGGGGGAGCTGCTCGCCTACCTGGAGGCGATGAAGTTCTTCTACCGCGTCGAAATCGCCGACCGCACCGACGAGTTCGCCGTCGTGCACCTGCCGGCCGGGTCCATCGCCGAGGTGCCCAAGGAGTTCACCGTCCGCGAGACCGCGCACGGCCGTGACGTCTTCCTGCCCCGCGCCGAGCTGGAGGCCTTCGCCGCCGCGCACGGGCCGGCCGCCGGCCTCCTCGCGTACGAGGCGCTGCGCGTCGAGGCGCACCGGCCGAGGCTCGGCCTGGAGACCGACCACCGGACCATCCCGCACGAGCTGGGCTGGATCGGCACCGCCGTCCACCTCCAGAAGGGCTGCTACCGCGGCCAGGAGACGGTGGCCCGCGTCCACAACCTGGGGAAGCCGCCGCGCCGCCTGGTCTTCCTGCACCTGGACGGCTCCGAGGTGGTCCTCCCGGCGCACGGCGCGCCCGTCCGGCTCGCCGCCGACGGGGAGGAGGGCCGGCAACTGGGCTTCGTGACCACCGCCGTACGCCACCACGAGCTCGGCCCGATCGCGCTCGCGCTGGTCAAGCGGAACGTGCCGGTGGACGCGCCGCTGCTGGTCGGTGGGACGGCCGCCGCGCAGGAGGTCGTCGTAGCGCCGTGATCGCGGCCTAGATGTCGATGACGATGGTGAACGGGCCGTGGTTGGTCAGCGAGACCCGCATGTCCGCGCCGAACCGGCCCGTCTCCACCGTCGCGCCCAGCGCCCGCAGCTGCGCCACGACCTCGTCCACCAGCGGCTCGGCCACCGGGCCGGGCGCCGCCGCGTTCCAGGTGGGGCGGCGGCCCTTGCGGGCGTCGCCGTAGAGCGTGAACTGGGAGATCACCAGCAGCGGGGCGTTCACGTCGCTGCAGGACTTCTCGGCCTCCAGGATCCGCACCGACCACAGCTTGCGCGCCAGCAGCGCCGCCTTTTCCGGCGTGTCGTCGTGGGTCACCCCCACCAGCACGCACAACCCCTCGCCGACGATCTCGCCCACGGTCTCGCCGCCCACGACGACGCTCGCGCCGTCCACCCTCTGCACCACAGCTCGCATACCACCTGTGTACCAGCCTTGCACCCGTCCGGGGCCGATCGGGTGGAGTACGACTGCGTCGGGACCACGGAGAGTGGCACGATGCACGCAGGCGGTGCGGGTGGCCGCACCGGTCGAGGGGACGGACCCGTTCGTATGAATACTTCTGGTACCTCCGTACCTGCATCACCCGCCTCCGTCGCAGCTGCCGCGGTACGACCGCCCGCGCAGCGCACCGGCGAACAGCCGGGGCCGGAGGACCCCACCACCGAGCTCGGGCTGCCGGAACTGCGCGCGCTGCGCCGGGACGCGCAGCGCGACGAGGCCGATCTGAGCTACGTACGGCGGCTGCTCCAGGGCCGCATCGACATCCTGCGGGCCGAACTCGCCCGGCGTGCCGACCCCGAGGCGCCCGTGGTGGACCGGCTCTCGGAGATCCTCGCCGACGCCCCCTCCAGCCGCAGCGCCTCCGCCCGGCACGTCACGCTCGGCACCCCGCACGGCGAGGAGTACCGGCTGTTGGCGGCGGAGATGCTGGCCGACGTGGAGCTGTCGGACCTCGGCGCCCGCACGGACGGCGAACTGTACGAGGGCATGGGCAAGCTGGTGCGCTACGAGCAGCAGGTCTCGCGGCGCCGGCAGCAGCTGCAGCGCACGGTGGACGACTGCAGTGCGGAGATCACCCGGCGCTACCGGGAGGGAGAAGCGCAGGTGGACGACCTGCTGGCGTAGGCGCCAGGGGGCGGGAGGGCGCTCGGCCGGGCGGAAAACCGGGCGACCGGGCGTCGGACCGGCGATTAGCGTGGCGGCCATGAGTGCAGACGTCCGGCCGATCGCCGAATCCGAACTCCCCGAGTGGCTGCGAACCCTGAACGCAGGTTTCCTGGCCGCCACCCGTGTCACCGACTCCGATGTGGCCCAGCGGGCCAAGGGCAACGACTTCACCCGAACGCTGGGCGCGTTCGACTCCGAAACCGGCCGCTGCGTCGCCGCCTTCCGCTCCTTCGCGCAGCAACTGACCGTGCCCGGCGGGGCGTCCGTCTCCGCCAGCGCCGTCTCCAACGTCGCCGTGCTGCCCACGCACCGCCGCCAGGGGCTGCTGTCCCGGATGATGGCCGGCGAGCTCGCCGCCGCCAAGGCGCGCGGCGACGTGCTGTCGACGCTGATCGCCGCCGAGTACCCGATCTACGGGCGGTACGGGTACGGCCCCGCGGCCTCCGTCTCGGAATGGGAGATCGACGTACCGCGCAGCGGACTGGACCCGCGCCTCGCCGCCCCCGCGGACGGCGGCCGGATCGACCTGGTCGACGCGGCCGAGGTCCGGCGGGTCGGCCCGGAGCTGCACGAACGGCTGCGGGCGCGCACCCACGGCGCCGTGAACCGCAACGAGCGCTGGTGGAACCTGGCGACCGGCCTGCAGGAGATGTCGTACCTCCCGTACAAGGAGAAGTTCTTCGCGGTGTACCGCACGGCGGCCGGTGAGGTGGCGGGGCTGGCCGCCTACGGGGCCGACGACCACTGGACGGACGCGAAGGTCCCGCAGAACACCGTGCAGGTCAAGGACCTTCTGGCGGTCACCCCGCAGGCGGAGCGGGCGCTGTGGCAGTTCCTGTGCTCCATCGACTGGGTGACGAAGGTCCGCACCGGCTACCGGGCCCCCGACGACCTGGTCGCCGACCTGCTGCCCGATCCGCGCTCGGCCCGGATCGTGACGGCCGCGGACTGCCTGTGGGTGCGGCTGCTGGACGTCGTACGGGCCCTGGGTGCGCGGACGTACGCCGTACCGGGGATCCTCGTACTGGAGGTCACGGACGCGGCGGGCCTGTCGGACGGCCGGTACCGACTGGACGCGGGCACCGGCGCGTGCGAGCGGACGGAGGAGCCGGCGGACCTGGTCCTGGACGTGGCCGCGCTCGGCTCGCTCTACCTGGGCGACGGGTCGGCGGTACGACTGGCCGCGCTCGGCCGGGTGACGGAGCGGCGGCCGGGGGCGGTGGAGCTGGCGGACGCCGTGTTCCGCACGGCCCGCCGACCGTGGTGCCCGGACGTCTTCTGAGACCGACGACGGACAACCGGCGCTCGACAACCGACGATCGACAACCGACGACTTAGGACAGATCTACTTGACGCACTCGATGTCACTGGTGGAAGCGCTGCGCGCGGCAGGCTGCGTCTTCGCGGAGGAAGAGGCGCAGTTGCTGGGCGGGGCCGCCCGGGACGACGCCCACCTGGCGGAGCTGCTGGCCCGCCGGGTCGGCGGCGAACCGCTGGAACACGTCGTGGGATGGGCGGAGTTCTGCGGGCTGCGCATGGAGGTGGGCGAGGGGGCCTTCGTGCCGCGCCGGCGCACCGAGTTCCTCGTGGAGGAGGCCGTGGCGCTCGCCCGGCCCGGCGCGGTGGTGCTCGACCTGTGCTGCGGGGTCGGCGCCCTGGGTGCGGCGGTGGCGGCGCGGACCCCGGGCGGGGCGGAGCTGCACGTGGCGGACGTGGACCCGGTGGCGCTGGCGTACGCGCGGCGCAACGTGGCCCCGTACGGCGGCACGGTGTGGGAGGGCGACCTGTACGAGCCGCTCCCCGCCGCCCTGCTCGGCCGGGTGGACGTACTGGTGGTCAACGCCCCGTATGTGCCCACGGAGGACATCGGGCTCATGCCGCCGGAGGCGAGGGACCACGAACCGCGGGTCTCTCTGGACGGGGGCGCGGACGGCCTGGACATCCATCGCCGGGTCGCGGCGGGCGCCCCGCGCTGGCTGGCGCCGGGCGGCCGGCTGCTGATCGAGACGAGCACCCGGCAGTCGCCGTCGACGGCGGCGGCCTTCACCGCGGCGGGCCTCACGACGAAGGTGGTCGCCTCGGAGGAGTTCTACGCGACGGTGGTCATCGCCGGGGCTTGAGCACGGGTTTCCGAAAAAACTTCGGCCCGCTTGTCACACTCCCGTCCGCCGGCGGGTCAGTGGAGTGAAGCAGGCGGGAAACACGACCGGGCGGGTGTCGCTCCGGGGCCCGCCCGAGGGGAGCTCGGATGTCCACCACCGCTGTCGTTTTCGCTCTGGTCGGTGCGCTGATGGTCGGTTTCTCGGCGTACTCGGTGTTCGCGAAGGCCGAGTTCGTGGTCGGTCCGCTGGCGCAGTACGGGGTTCCGGAGTCGATCTGGACGTTCCTGGGCGTGGCGAAGGCGGCGGGCGCGCTGGGGCTGGTGGTCGGGATCTTCGTTCCGCTGATCGGCATCGCGGCGGCGGTCGGGATCGCCCTGTACTTCGCTGGGGCCGTGATCACGACCTTCCGGGCCAAGGCGTACGCGCACGCGGTCTTCCCGATCATGTACGCGGCCCCCGCGGTGGTGGCCCTGACGCTCGGCTTCAACGGCTGAGGGTCCGGAACGACGAGGAGTGACACTTCCGCGCCGCCCGATCGGCTCAGAGCAGGGGTGGGAGATGTTGCAAGCAGCTGCTTGCAAAAGTTAGCAGGGTGGGGCAGGGTGGGGGCATGGCATCGCTCAACGTCGGAAACCTCGGCGAGTACCTCCGTGAGCAGCGTCGACAGGCCCAGCTTTCGCTGCGGCAGCTGGCCGACGCGGCGGGGGTGTCGAATCCGTACCTGAGTCAGATCGAGCGCGGGCTGCGCAAGCCGAGCGCGGAGATCCTGCAGCAGCTGGCCAAGGCGCTGCGGATTTCCGCGGAGACGCTGTACGTGCAAGCCGGGATCCTGGATGAACGGGACCGGGACGAGGTGGAGACGCGGGCCGTCATCCTCGCCGACCCGTCCATCAACGAGCGGCAGAAGCAGGTGCTGCTCCAGATCTACGAGTCGTTCCGCAAGGAGAACGCGCTCGACGCGCCGGCGCCGGCCGAGGCGCCGACCGACGAGATGCCGCCGAAGACGAACTGGAATTGATCCGGGAGGACCAGCCACATGGCCATCGCCGATGACCTGAAGAAGACCCTCACCGACCCCACCCCGCTCTACTTCGCCGCCGGCACCGCGGACCTCGCGGTGCAGCAGGCCAAGAAGGTGCCGGGGCTTATCGAGCAGCTGCGCGCCGAGGCCCCGTCGCGCATCGAGGCCGTGAAGAACACCGACCCGAAGGTCGTGCAGGAGAAGGCGAAGGAAGCGGCCAAGGAGGCGCAGGAGGCGGTCACCGCCAAGGTCGCCGAGGTGCTCGGCGCGATCGACCCCAAGAAGCTCGGGGAGACCGCCCAGGACCTGGCGCTGCGCGGGGTCGGCGTGGCCGCGGAGTACGCCGTGCGCGCCAAGGAGACCTACGACAAGGTCGCCGAGCACGGTGAGCAGGCCGTGCGCGCCTGGCGCGGCGAGGTCTCCGAGGAGATCGTCGACATCGCCGTGGCCGTGGAGCCGGCGCCCGAGGCGGAGCCCGCCGCGGAGCCGACCGCGGAGCCGGCGGCGGAGGCCGCCCCCAAGAAGGCCTCCGCGCGCAAGACCGCGGCGAAGAAGGCCACCGCCGAAGCGTGAGAGTGCGACGGGCCGGGCACCTGGAGGGTGTCCGGCCCGTTGTGGTTCGTGAGGGCACCTGTGCCGGTAGCGTGGAATGCGCAGGTATGTGCAGTTATGTGCGGCGGAGAAGAAGAAGGCGGTCGAAGCGATGCTGATGAACGGGTTCGACAACGGGGTGCTCCCGTTTCTCGGGTTCGCCATGCTGGCGCTCGCCGTCGTGGCGTTCGTGTTCGCGCTGCTGGCGCGCGATGACGCCTACCGGGCGGCCGACAAGCAGACCAAGACCTTCTGGCTGGTCATCCTGGGCGTCACGGTCCTGGTGGACTTCTTCCTGGCGTCGATGCTGTTCCTGACGATCGCCGGACTGGTCGCGACCATCGTGTTCCTCGTCGATGTCCGCCCGGCCCTCAAGCAGGTCTCGGGCGGCGGCCGTCGCAGTGGTGGCAGCAGCAGCGACGGGCCGTACGGCCCCTACAACGGCGGGCGGTAGGCCCTCAGCCCTCGGCGCGGGAGAGCAGGACCACGGCCACGTCGTCGGTGAGTTCGCCGCCGTTGAGGCGGCGGGCCTCGGTGACGGACGCCTCCAGCAGGCCCTCGCCGCTCAGACCGCGGTCCAGGTGGCGGTTGATCATCTCGACCATGCCGTCCTGCCCGAGGCGCTCCTTGCCCTCGCCGATCCTGCCCTCGATCAGGCCGTCCGTGTAGAGCATCAGGCTCCACGTGCCGCCGAGCTCGACCTGGCGGCGCGGCCAGCGGGCGCGCGGCAGCAGTCCGAGTGCGGGGCCGCTGTTCTCGTACGGGAGCAGGCGCGCGGGGCGGCCCGGCCTGGACACCAGCGGGGCCGGGTGGCCGGCCAGGCACAGGCCCGCGTGACGGCCGTCGGGGGAGATGTCGACCGTGCACAGCGTCGCGAAGATCTCCTCGCACGGGCGCTCCACCTCCAGGACCTCCTGGAGGGTGGCCAGCAGGTCGTCGCCGCAGAGGCCGGCCAAGGTCAGCGCGCGCCAGGCGATGCGGAGCTCGACGCCGAGGGCGGCTTCGTCCGGGCCGTGTCCGCAGACGTCGCCGATCATGGCGTGGACGGTGCCGTCGGGGGTGCGGACGGCGTCGTAGAAGTCCCCGCCGAGGAGGGCCCGGCTGCGGCCGGGGCGGTAGCGGGCGGCGAAGCGGAGGTCGGAGCCTTCGAGGAGGGGCGTGGGGAGCAGGCCTCGCTCCAGGCGGGCGTTCTCCTGGGCGCGCAGTTTCGATTCCGCAAGCTTGTACTGGGCGATGTCCGCCCGCTTTCTCTCCACCGCGTAGCGGATGGCCCGGCTCAGCAGCCGGCCGTCCAGCTCGTCACGGAAGAGGAAGTCCTGGGCGCCGACACGGACGGCCTCGGCGGCGCGCTCGGCGTCGGCCTCGGAGGTGAGGACGAGCACGGCGTGCCGGGGGGCGAGGCGGAGCACCTGGTGCAGGGTCGCGAGCTGGTCGACGGCGGTGGCGGTGGCGGTGGCCGTGGCGGTCGTGGTCGCGGTGGCCCGGGGGCTCGTCTCCGGGAGGGACAGGTCGAGCAGGATGCAGTGCACGTCGGGGGTGAGCAGGCGCTCGGCCTCGACGAGGTTGCGGGCGGTGCGGAGACGGATGCGGTGCCCGTCGGAATCGAGGATCTCGGGGACGGTGAGGCCGCCGGCCGGGTCGTCCTCGATGACGAGGAGGGTCAGCGGGCTCGCGTGCGGGGGCGCGGTGGCCGTCGCGGTGGCCGTGGCCGTGGCGATGGTGGCCGTGTGCAGAACGGCCTGACCGCCGGCCTCGGCAGGGGTCTCCCGCTGCCTCGGTACGGGTACGGGCATCGTCTCCGGTTCCTTCCCTCCCCCCGAGGATGGTGCGGTCGTCCGGCCGACCCTAGCTGCCGGGCCGGGCGAGCGGAATGCCGTTGTGGATCGTGAGCTCCGGCATATGCCGTTATCACGGGGGAAATTCGGCCTCACTGGATGACAAACGTCACGACGGGACCGTTGTCCGTCCCGTCTGGCGAGACGTATGGGGGCCGCGGTTGGTTGCCTCGTTCCCGACAATGCGGATGATTCGCCCCATATGGCCCTATGATGCGCGGCGGGTCGCCCCAGTAGAACGTCCAACGCCGGTGCTCAGCGGGGTCGGCCCCCTGTCGCCCTCGCGCCGTCGGGGTCGGGTGTGCGGTGGGGCGCCCCCGCAGGGCGTCGAACGCAACCACGTTCTGCATGTCCGCTGCCGCTCCCCGTTCGACGCCCGAGGAGGTGCCCCGCCGCGCGCCCGACCCCGACGGCCCACCCTGCGGCCCGCCCCCAGCCGGGGTCCCGCTGCGCGGAGCCGGTCCCCTACCCGCCCTTCCACCGTTCCCCGGGGCTCCGCCCCAGACCCCGCGCCTCAAACGCCGGCGAGGCTGGAAGGCGGCAGCGGCCAAATCCAGCCCCGCCGGCGATTGAGGCGCGGGCGCGGAGCGCCGTCGGGGTGACGGACGGCGCACGGACAGACGCCAGGGTTACTCGATCGTCTGGCGGCCCTCGGGGCGGGCGCTGCACGAGGCGCGGAAGGAGCAGTGGTCGCACTGTCGGCCGACAGCGGGTGCGAAGCGCTCCTCCAGGACCCGGCCCGCGGCAGTGGCGAGGAGGTCGCCGACCCACTCGCCGTCGAGCGGCTGCTGAGCCTGGATCTTCGGGTCGTCGGAGCCCTGGCGGAGCTGGACGAGTTCGGCGCCGCCGGGCACCGGGCGCAGCCCGTCGAAGACCTCGTCGACGGCACCCTCGCGGACCGCGAGCTGGTAGACGGCGAGCTGCGGGTGGCGCGCCACCTCGGCCTTGGTGGGCGAGGACTTGCCGGTCTTGAAGTCCACGACGTACGCGCGCCCCTGAGGGTCCGCCTCGACCCGGTCCATGGACCCTCGGATGCGGACGGCGTACTCGCCCGCGTCGAGGGTGACGTCGAACTCGTGCTCCGTGGCGACGGCCGCCCGGCCCCCGCGGTCGGTGGTGTGCCAGCGCAGGAAGCGTTCGAGGGCGGCGCGGGCGTTCTCCTTCTCCTGGCGGGACTTCCAGGGCGCGTCGAAGGCGAGGGCGTCCCACACCGAGTCGAGGCGTTCCATGAGGACGGCCAGGTCGGCGGGGGTGCGGCCGGAGGCGACCTCGTCGGCGAGGACGTGGACGACGTTGCCGAAGCCCTGGGCGGCGGTGGAGGGGGCGTCGGCCTTGACCTCGCGGCCGAGGAACCACTGGAGGGAGCAGGTGTTCGCGAGCTGGTCCAGGGCGCTGCCGGACAGGGCGACGGGCCGGTCCCGGTCGCGGAGGGGAACGGTGGAGGCGGTGGGCTCGTACAGGCCCCACCAGCGCTGCGGGTGCGCGGCGGGTACGAGGGGGCGGTCCTCGTCGTCCGTGAGCGCGGCGAGGCGGGCGAGGCGGCGGGCGGCCGCCTCGCGGAGTTCGGGCGAGGCCTCGGGGTCGACGGTGGTGGCGCGGAGCTCGGCGACGAGCGCGGGGACGGCGAGGGGGCGGCGGGGGCGGCCGGTGACGTCCTTGGGGGTGACTCCGAGTTCGCCCAGGAAACGGGAGGGCTGGTCGCCGTCCTCGGCGGGGGCCTTGACCGCGGTGACGACGAGGCGGTCGCGGGCGCGGGTGGCCGCCACGTAGAAGAGGCGGCGCTCCTCGGCGAGGAGCGCGCCGGGGGTGAGGGGCTCGGCGAGGCCGTCGCGCCCGATGCGGTCGGCCTCCAGGAGGGAGCCGCGGCGGCGCAGGTCGGGCCAGAGCCCGTCCTGCACGCCCGCGACGACGACGAGACCCCATTCGAGGCCCTTGGAACGGTGGGCCGTCATCAGCCGTACGGCGTCGGGGCGGACCGCGGTGCCGGTGAGGGTGTCGGCGGCGATGTCCTCGGCCTCGAGCTGTTCCAGGAAGTTGAGGGCGCCCCGGCCGCCGGTACGTTCCTCCGCGCGCGCGGCGGTGTCGAAGAGGGCGCAGACCGCGTCGAGGTCGCGGTCGGCGTTGCGGCCGGCGGTGCCGCCGCGGCGGGCTTGGCGCTCCAGGCGCTGCGGCCAGGGGGTGCCGTCCCAAAGGGTCCAGAGGGCCTCCTCGGCGGTGCCGCCGCCCTGGAGGAGCTCGCGGGCCTTGCGGAGGAGGAGGCCGAGGCGTTGGGCGCCGCGGGCGTAGGCGGGGTCGTGGGCGGTGAGTCGTTCGGGCTCGGCGAGGGCGCGGGCCAGCAGTACGTCGGAGGGCGGCGGCACCTTGACGCCTGCGGCGCGCTCCTCGTCGCGCAGGGCGCGGCCGAGGCGGCGCAGGTCCGCGGCGTCCATCCCCCCGAGGGGGGAGCCGAGCAGTTCGAGGGCGGCCTCGACGCCGATCCATCCGGCCGTGTCGCCTGCGGCGGGCTCGGCGTCTTCGGGGTCCGGCCCGTCGGCGGCGCGGGGGCCCGGGGAGTCTTCCCGCCCACCCACCCCGACGTTGCGGGCGGGCTCGCCCCCCTCGGCCGGGGCCGCGCCCGCGGCGGAGTCCGGCTCGGCCGGGTCGGGGAGGGTTTCCCGCCCGCCCGCCCCAAGGTTGCGAGCAGGCTCGCCCGCCTCGGGCGCCGGGGCGGCGGGGGCGGCCGAGCCTGCGGCCGGCGCGCCTGCGGCGCCCGGCACGGCGCTGCCCGTGGCCGTGGCCGTGGACGGCGGTGCGGCGAGGTCGGCCATGGCCGTGGCCATGGCCGTTCCCGGCACGGCCTGGTCGGCCGGTACGTCCGGATCGGCCGACGCAGCCAGGTCGGCCAGGGCCGCAGGATCGGCCAGGGCGGCCGGGTCAGCCGGTGCGGCGGGATCGGTTGGCGCAGCCAGGCCGGCCAGGGGAACCGGGGCAGCGGGGGCGGCGTCGGTGGGGCTCGCCGTGGGCGGCGTGGTGGCTGCGGTGCGGAGGGCGGTGAGGAGGGGGGACACCGCCGGTTCGTGGCGGAGGGGGGTGGCCGTGGCGTCGGTTTCGGCCGGGACGCCCGCCGTGATCAGGGCGCGCCGCATCGCCGGGAGGGTGCGCCCGCCCGAGCGGACCAGGACGGCCATGTCCTGCCACGGCACGCCGTCCTCCAGGTGGGCGCGGCGCAGGATGTCGGCGATGTTGTCGAGCTCCGCGCCGGCCGTGGGGTACGTGTACACCTCCACCGAGCCGCCCTCCCGGGTGGGGGCGAGCCCGCGGTGGGCTCGGACGGCCTCCGCCGGCAGGCGGGGCAGCGGCATGCGGGTGGTCAGGAGGCGGGTCGCCGCGAGGAGGTTCGCGCGGGAGCGGCGGCCGACCGTGAGGGCCCGTACCGCCGCGCCCGGGAAGGCGGACTCGAAGTCCAGGGTGTTGTTGATGTCGGCGCCGCGGAAGGCGTAGATCGACTGGTCGGGGTCGCCGAAGGCGGTCAGCGTCCCGCCGGGGCCGGTCAGCGCGCGCAGCAGCCGCAGCTGGGAGGCGTCCGTGTCCTGGTACTCGTCCACGAAGATCGCGTCGTAGGAGGAGGCCAGGGACGGGGTGCGCTCCGCGAGGAGGACGGCCCGGTGCAGGAGTTCGGCGTAGTCCAGCATGCCCTGGAGGTCCAGGACGTCCAGGTACTCGGAGAGGAAGGCCGCGGCCGCCTTCCAGTCCGGGCGGCCGATGCGGTCGGCGAAGGAGGAGAGGGCGGAGGGGCCCAGGCCCAGCTCGCGGGCGCGGGCCAGCACGGCGCGGACCTCGTCGGCGAAGCCGCGCGTGGTGAGGGCGGCCCGCAGGTCGTCGGGCCAGCGGATGGAGCGGGAGCGGCGCTGGCCCTCCAGGAGGGTGCGGACCATGACGTCCTGCTCCGCGCCGGACAGCAGCCGCAGCGGGTCCGCGAACAGGTCGACGTCCTGGTGGGCGCGGACCAGGCCGTAGCAGAAGGAGTGGAACGTGGTGGCCTGCGGCGCCCGCGCCCCGCCGAGGCGCAGGGCGGTGCGGTCGCGCAGTTCCACGGCGGCCTTGCGGCTGAAGGTCAGGATGAGGACGCGGGTCGGGTCCGTGCCGGCCTCCACGCGGGCGGTCACCGCTTCGACCAGCGTGGTCGTCTTGCCGGTGCCGGGTCCGGCCAGGACCAGCAGTGGTCCGCCGGTGTGCTCAACCACCGACCGCTGGGCTGCGTCCAGCACAGGGGGATCCACCCGTTCCGGCCCGGTGCGCACGAGGCGGTACGCGTCGGGGGTCCGCGTACGCCGCCGTTCGGTGCGGCGGTCGGCGTCGGAGGAAGGGGTGATCACGTGAGGTGCCGGTCCTGGTCGTCCTGGGTGGCGGGTGGGGTCTGGGGCGGGATACGGGGCGGGTTCTGCGGCGGTTCGCGGAGAAGCCGAAGAGGCAACGCTACGGCAACCGGCCGACGCCGCGCAGTCCCCCCGGGTACCCCGTACGGGCGTTCGCGCGTTCCCTCGACCGCCCGCTCAGGCCCCCCATGGCCGAAGCTGTCAGGTGTGAGCCTCGTCGCGCGTGCCGTCCCGGCCGGGGTCCCCGGGCTCCCCGTCCCAGCGTGCCCGGCGCATGTCCAGCCGTGCCTCGCCGCCGGCCGTCAGGCGCAGCGGCGTGGCCTCCGCCCGGTAGTGCTCCAGCGCGCGCAGTTCGTGTCCGGGCAGGGGGACGCCGTCCGCCCGCACCACGCGCCACCAGGGCACGGCTCCCCCGTACAGGGCCATGACGCGCCCGACCTGACGCGGTCCGCCCTCCCCGAGCCACTCGGCGACGTCCCCGTACGTCATCACCCGGCCGGGCGGAATCCGCTCGGCCACCTCCAGTACGTGCTCCGCGTACGCGGGCAGTTCCTCGCTCATCCGGCCCATGGTGCAGCACGCCGGCGGCCCCTCGACGGAAGCCTCGGTTCCATACCGGCGCGCACCCTGATGCCCCGCTCCCCGGTCGGTCCGTGCCACCATCTTCCGGGCGGTGACTGGTGATACGTGATCAAGAAGAGACGGATGTGACGACGAAGGAGCAGGGTGTGAGCCCTCCGAACGGCGCGGCGACGGACGGCGACGCGCGCCCGGGCGACGGCGACGGCGAGAGCCACGGCACCCACGACCGCGCTCGTCACGACGGCACCACCCCGCGCCCGGACTCCCCCGGAGACGGGCCCGCGCGGCACGGCGGCGGCCCCGAGGACGGGGCACCCGGGGACGGGCCACGCGAAGAGGGCGCCCCCGAGGACGGCCCGCACGGGCACGCTCCCACGGCCGCCGATCAGGTCGAGGTCGACGAACCGCTGCTCGCCGCCCGCGTGCACCGGCCGTCCGATCTGGTACGCCTCCTCGTCGGCATCCTCGGCATCGCCGTCGTGCTCGGCATCTCCGCCTTCGCCCACGGCACGACGGCCGGCCTGGAAGCCGACATCAACCAGGGGACCGGAGCCGCGCCCGACCTGTTGATCAAGGTCGCCGCGCTGGTCTCCAGCATCGCCGTGCTGCTGCTCCCCGTCGCCTTCGCCATCGAGCGGCTGATCAAACGCGACGGACTGCGCATCGCCGACGGCGTGCTCGCCGCCGTCCTCGCGCACGGGGTCACGCTCGCCACCGACCTGTGGGTGTCCCAGGCCGCCCCCGAGACCATCCAGGACGCCCTGACGATCCCCGCCGGCACCGCCGGGGACCTCACCGACCCGGTGCACGGCTACCTCGCGCCCGTGATCGCGTACATGACGGCCGTGGGGATGACCCGCAGACCGCGCTGGCGCGTGGCGCTGTGGGTGGTGCTGCTGCTCGACGCCTTCACGATGCTGGTCAGCGGTTACACCACCCCCTTCTCGATCATCCTCACCGTGCTCATCGGCTGGACCGTGGCGTACGGGACCCTGTACGCCGTCGGCTCCCCGAACGTCCGCCCCACCGGGCAGAACCTCCTCGCGGGCCTGCGCCGCGTCGGCTTCCAGCCGGTCAGCGCGATGCGCGCGGAGCAGCAGACCGAGGGAGGACCTGAGGCCTCCGAGACCGGCGACCGGGGCCGTCGCTACCACGTCACCCTGGAGGACGGCCCGCCGCTCGACGTCACCGTGGTCGACCGCGAACAGCAGGCCCAGGGCTTCTTCTACCGGGTCTGGCGCCGGCTCACCCTGCGCGGCATCACCACCCGGCGCAGCCTCCAGTCGCTGCGCCAGGCACTGGAGCAGGAGGCCCTCCTCGCCTACGCGGCCATCGCGGCCGGGGCCAACGCGCCCAAGCTGATCGCCACCTCCGAGCTCGGCCCGGACGCCGTGATGCTCGTGTACGAGCACCTCGACGGCCGGACCCTGGACTCGCTCCCCGACGAGGAGATCACGGACGAGCTGACGCACAACACGTGGAAGCAGGTACGGGCCCTGCAGTCGCGGCGGATCGCGCACCGGCGGCTCACCGGGGACGCGTTGGTGGTGGATCGTTCCGGCAACGTCGTCCTCACCGACCTGCGCGGCGGCGAGATCGCGGCCGGTGATCTGGTCCTGCGGATGGACGTCGCGCAACTGCTGACCACCCTCGGCCTGCGGGTCGGCGCGGAGCGCTCGGTGGCCTCGGCGGTGTCGGTGCTCGGCCCCGACACGGTGGCGGACTGCCTGCCGCTGCTGCAGCCGATCGCGCTGAGCCGGTCCACCCGGGCGACGCTGCGCAGGCTGGCCCGGGAGCGGGCGGACCGGGAGCGGGAGGCCGTACTGGAGTCCTCGCGGGCGGCGAAGGCGGCGCGCGAGGCGGCCGGATCGGACACGAACCCGGTCGCCGACCGCAAGGCCGAGAAGAAGGCGCTGGACGACGCGCTGGACGGGGCCCGGGAGGAGGACCTGCTGAGCCAGATCCGGCGGCAGGTCCTGCTGATCCGCCCGCAGGCCCCGGTGGAGCCGGCCCGGCTGGAGCGGATCCGGCCGCGCACGCTGGTTTCGTTCATCGCGGGCGCGTTCGGCGCGTACTTCCTGCTGACGCAGCTCGCGCACGTGGACTTCGGGACCGTCGTCGGCAAGGCGCAGTGGGGCTGGGTCGGGGCGGCGCTCGCCTTCTCGGCTCTGAGCTACTTCGCGGCGGCGATGAGCCTGCTGGGCTTCGTGCCGGAGCGGGTGTCGTTCCTGCGGACGGTGGTCGCGCAGGTGGCCGGTTCCTTCGTGAAGCTGGTCGCGCCGGCTGCGGTGGGCGGTGTCGCCCTGAACACGCGCTTCTTGCAGCGCGCGGGGGTCCGGCCGGGGCTGGCGGTCGCGAGCGTGGGCGCCTCGCAGCTCTTCGGACTGGCCAGCCACATCCTGCTGCTGCTGTCCTTCGGCTATCTGACGGGGACCGAGAAGACCCCCGAGATGACCCCGTCGAGGACGGTCATCGCCGGTCTGCTGACGGTGGCGGTGCTGGTGCTGGTGGTGACGGCGGTCCCGTTCATGCGGAAGTTCGTCGTGACGCGGGTACGGGCGCTGTTCGCGGGCGTGGTGCCGCGCATGCTGGACGTGCTCCAGCGGCCGCAGAAGCTGATGACGGGCATCGGCGGGATGCTGCTGCTGACCGGCTGCTTCGTGATGTGCCTGGACGCGTCGATCCGGGCGTTCGGGGGCGGCGAGACAATCAGCCTCGCGAGCATCGCGGTGGTCTTCCTCGCGGGCAACGCGCTGGGCTCGGCGGCGCCGACGCCGGGTGGCATCGGCGCGGTGGAAACGACGCTGACGCTGGGGCTGATCGCGGCGGGGCTGGAGAAGGAGGTCGCGATCTCGGCGGTGCTGTTGTTCCGGCTGATGACGTTCTGGTTGCCGGTGCTGCCGGGGTGGGTGTCGTTCAACTTCTTGACCCGCAAGGAAGCCATCTAGCCTCCGGCTCGGTGGGCGGTCCGGGGGGGCCTGGTTCCCCCGGCGCTGCGCGCCCGTCCGCCTCGTCCGTGCTCCGCCCGTCACCCCGACGGCGCTCCGCGCCCGCGCCTCAAACGCCGGCGGGGCTGGATTCGGCTGCTGCCGCCCGCCGGGCGCGGCTGGTTCGCCCGAAGGGCACCTTCAACCGCCGCCGGGTTCTTTTCAGCCCCGCCGGCGGGCAATCTCAGCCTCGCCGGCGTTTGAGGCACGGGGTCTGGGGCGGAGCCCCAGGGGCTTTCCAGCCCCGCCGGCGTTTGAGGCGCGGGTCCGGGCAGAGCCCGGGGAACGGTGGAAGGGCGGGTAGGGGACAGGCCCCGCGCAGCGGCACCCCGGCCCGGGCCGCGCCTAAGGGCCGTCGGGGCCGGGCCCGCGCCGGGGCACCTCCTCGGGCGTCGAACATGGTGCGGCACCGGCAAGACGAGCGGGGTGCGTTCGACGCCCTGCGGGGGCACCCCGCCGCACACCCGACCCCGACAGCACGGGGGTGCCAAGTGGGGGCCGCCCCGCCGGGCACCAGGGTTCGACGGCCTGCGGGGGCCCGCCTGGCACGCGGCCGTGTGGGAGCGAGGACGTCAGAGGGACAGGGGCAGCGTCACCAGGAGGGCCGTGGAGCAGGCCAGTTCGAGTGCGCCCACCGCCGGGGGGCGCAGGGCTCGGCCCGGCAGGGTGAGGGCGCGGGTGAGGTAGGCCGCGAAGGGGATCGCCAGCCAGGGCGAGAGCAGCGCGGCCACCGCCAGGGCCGCCGCGTGGTAGGCCGCCGAACCGGCCCGGTACGCCCGCGAGTTCCGTTCCCGGATCATCGTCTTCACGTACGGCACCGTCCCCGCGAAGTAGAGCAGGCACGCCACCCCGCCCGGCCAGGACCCGGCCGGGCCGAGGCCTCCCAGGTGGGCCGCCACCAGCAGCATCCCGCATGCTGGGACCACCGCCGCCAGGCCGTTGCGCAGGGCCCGTTCCCGGCCGCGCCACGCGAAGTACGTGTTGACCGCCACGAAGGGCGCGGCGAGCAGGGCCGCCGGCACCAGCCACGGGTGGAGGACCGCCAACGGCACGCCGGCCACCGCGAACGCCGCCCCGAACACGACCGCGGGAAGGGCGTGCCGGGCGGCCGAGCGCAGGCCGCGCGCGTGCAGCCGCAGCCACTGCCGGCCGTGGAAGACCGCTACGTAACCGAGCAGCCACGCCGCGAACAGCAGCGCGTGCGCCCACCCCGGCCGGGGGGCGAGCAGCGTGCCCGCGAGGAAGGGCACCGTCAGCATCGCCCAGGCACCGTGCTCGTCCGGGAGCCATGTACGTCTCGTTTTTGTCGCCACCGGTAATCGGAATTTCCCCGCGTGATTTTGCTCCGCCGTGGCGGAGTTGGACTTCTCCAGGCTGGCATCCGCCCGGCCCGTGAAATACCGGAAAGAGGTCACGCCCGCCCGGGACCTTCGTCACCGGATTCTGCTTTTCCGCAGGCGTAGCGTCGATGACGCACCGTTCTTCTCGGCCTGGAGGGTCGCCTTGCAAAAGCGTCACGCCGCGGATCCGCTCGTCAGGGCGGGGAGTTTCTTCACTCGTGCCGAGGTCTCCGGCGACCTGCGTACCGTCCATCGGACGGGCGGCCGTGCGGCCGAGGCCTTCTACCGGGACCGGTGGAGCCACGACAAGGTCGTGTACTCGACCCACGGCGTGAACTGCACCGGTTCGTGCCGCTGGAAGGTGTACGTCAAGGACGGGATCATCACCTGGGAGACCCAGGCCACCGACTACCCGTCCGTGGGCCCGGACCGGCCCGAGTACGAGCCCCGCGGCTGTCCTCGTGGGGCTTCGTTCTCCTGGTACTCGTATTCGCCGACCCGGGTGCGCCACCCCCATGTGCGGGGCGTGCTGCTGGAGATGTACCGGGAGGCGAAGGCGCGCCTCGGCGATCCGGTGCTGGCGTGGGCCGACGTCCAAGGCGACCCCGAGCGGCGCCGCGCCTACCAGTGGGCCCGCGGCAAGGGTGGTCTGGTGCGGGCGACCTGGGAGGAGGCGACCGAGATCGTCGCCGCCGCTCACGTGCACACCATCAAGGAGCACGGCCCGGACCGGGTCGCCGGCTTCTCGCCGATCCCCGCGATGTCGATGGCCTCGCACGCGGCGGGTGCCCGTTTCCACTCCCTCATCGGCGCGCCGATGCTCAGCTTCTACGACTGGTACGCGGACCTGCCCGTGGCCTCTCCGCAGGTGTTCGGGGACCAGACCGACGTGCCGGAGTCCGGTGACTGGTGGGACGCCGCGTACCTGATGATGTGGGGCTCGAACGTCCCCGTCACGCGGACGCCCGACGCGCACTGGATGGCGGAGGCGCGTTATCGCGGACAGAAGGTCGTGACCGTCTCCCCCGATTTCGCGGACAACACGAAGTTCGCCGACGAATGGATGCATCCGCACCCCGGTACGGACGGTGCGCTGGCCCTGGCGATGGGGCACGTCATCCTGAAGGAATTCTTCGTGGAGAAGGAGACGCCGTTCTTCGTCGACTACGTGCGGAAGTACACCGATCTTCCTTTTCTCGTTTCGCTCAAGGAGACGGAACAGGGTCTGGTGCCGGGCAAGTTCGTGACCGCCGCCGATCTGGGGCGGGAGACGCAGAACGCGGAGTGGAAGACCGTCCTCGTCGACGACGTGACCGGTGAGCCGGTCGTCCCGAACGGCACGCTCGGGCACCGCTGGGGGAAGAACGAGACCCCGGAGTGGAATCTGGACCTCGGCGAGACCGTCCCCCGGCTGACGCTCCTCGGGGAGAACGGCACCGCGGAGATCACGCTGCCCCGCTTCGAGGACGACGAGCGCGGCGGTACGGTCCGCCGCGGGGTCCCCGTGCGCCGCCTCGGCGGGCGGCTCGTGACCACCGTCTTCGACCTGATGCTCGCCCAGTACGGGGTCGAGCGCCCGGGTCTGCCCGGCGAGTGGCCGGCCGGCTACGAGGACGCCTCGCAGCCCGGCACGCCCGGCTGGCAGGAGTCGCTGACCTCGGTCCCGGCCGCGCAGGCGGCGCGCGTGGCGCGGGAGTTCGCGCGGACCGCCGAGGAGTCGCGGGGCCGCTGCATGATCCTGATGGGCGCGGGCACGAACCACTGGTTCCACTCCGAGACCATCTACCGCTCCTTCCTCGCCCTGCTCACCCTCACCGGCTGCCAGGGCCGCAACGGCGGCGGCTGGGGCCATTACGTCGGCCAGGAGAAGTGCCGCCCGGTGACCGGCTGGGCCACCCTGGCCGCCGCCTCCGACTGGTCCCGCCCGCCGCGCCAGATGATCGGCGCGGCCTGGTTCTACCTCCACACCGACCAGTGGCGTTACGACACCCTGCCCGCCGAGGCCCTGGCCTCGCCGCTGGCCACGGGCGCGTTCGACGGCATGACGGGCTCCGACTGCCTGGCGGCGAGCGCCCGGATGGGCTGGATGCCCTCGTACCCGACCTTCGACCGCAACCCGCTGGAGTTGGGCGATGCCGAGGATCCGGTCGGGGAAACGATTCGCCAGCTGAAGGACGGCACGCTCGGTTTCGCCGGCGAGGATCCGGACGCGCCGCACAACTGGCCGCGCGTGCTCAACGTATGGCGGGCGAACCTCCTCGGCTCCAGTTCCAAGGGCAACGAGTACTTCCTCAAGCACCTCCTCGGCACGCACTCCAACCTCCCCGAGCACGGGCCGCGCTGCGCCCCGAGGGACGTCACCTACCGGGAGGAGGACGTGGAGGGGAAGCTCGACCTGTTGATGAGCATGGACTTCCGGATGACGTCCACGACGCTGCTGTCGGACGTGGTCCTCCCGGCGGCCACCTGGTACGAGAAGCACGACCTGTCCTCGACGGACATGCACCCCTTCCTGCACGCCTTCACCCCGGCCGTGGACCCGCCCTGGCAGGCCCGCTCCGACTACGACGCCTTCCGCGGCCTCGCCGAGCGTTTCGGCGAGCTCGCCGGGACCCATCTGGGCGTGCGCAAGGACCTGGTGGCGACCGCCCTCCAGCACGACACCCCGGGCGGTGAGATGGCCCAGCCGGGCGGGGTCGCGCTCGACTGGTCGAAGGGCGAGTGCGAGCCCGTGCCCGGCCGGACGATGTACGACCTCGCGGTGGTGACCCGGGACTACGGGGCGGTCGGCGAGAAGTTCGTCGCGCTCGGCCCGCTCGTGGACGGGCTCGGCGTGACGACGAAAGCCGTCACCTTCGACGTGGCGGAGGAGGTCGCGTACCTCGGCGAGAAGAACGGGCGGGTCAGGGGCGGGATCGCCGACGGCCGCCCCCGTCTGGACACCGCGCAGCGGGCCTGCGAGGCGATCCTGGCCCTCTCCGGCACGTCGAACGGCCGCCTCGCCACCCAGGGCTTCGAGACCCTGGAGAAGCAGGTCGGCACGCCCATGGCCCATCTGGCCGCCGAGGCCGAGGGCAAGCGGATCACCTTCGCCGACACCCAGGCCCGCCCGGTCCCGGTGATCACCTCGCCGGAGTGGTCGGGCTCGGAGTCCGGCGGGCGCCGCTACACCGCCTTCACCGTCAACACCGAGCACCTCAAGCCCTGGCACACCCTCACCGGCCGCCAGCACTTCTTCATCGACCACGACTGGCTGCACGAGGTCGGGGAGTCGTTGCCCGTCTACAAGCCGCCGCTGAACATGCACGCCCTGTACGGGGAACCCGAGCTGGGCGTCGTCGACGAGAAGACCAAGTCGGTGGCGGTGCGCTACCTGACCCCGCACAACAAGTGGGCGATCCACAGCCAGTACCAGGACAACCTCTACATGATGACCCTCGGCCGGGGCGGTCAGACGGTGTGGATGTCCCCGCAGGACGCGGAGGCGATCGGGGTCGCCGACAACGACTGGATCGAGGCGGTCAACCGCAACGGCGTGGTCACCGCCCGGGCGATCGTCTCCCACAAGATGCCGCCCGGCACGGTCTACATGAACCACGCCCAGGAGCGGACGGTGGGCGTCCCCAGGACGGAGAAGACGGGCCGCCGCGGCGGCATCCACAACTCCCTGACCCGGGTGATGCTCAAGCCCACCCACCTCATCGGCGGCTACGCCCAGCTGACCTGGGCCTTCAACTACCTCGGCCCGACCGGCAACCAGCGCGACGAGGTGACGGTCATCCGCCGCCGCGACCAGAAGGTGGAGTACTAGTCCCATGCCCCCTCGCGAAGCGAAAGTCGGACGGGTGATGGCACAGGTCGCGATGGTCATGAACCTCGACAAGTGCATCGGCTGTCACACCTGTTCGGTCACCTGCAAGCAGGCGTGGACCAACCGGCAGGGCACCGAGTACGTCTGGTTCAACAACGTCGAAACCCTCCCCGGCCAGGGCTATCCGCGCCGCTGGGAGGACCAGGAGAAGTGGCGGGGCGGCTGGGAGCGCACCCGCTCGGGGAGGCTGCGCCTGAGGGCCGGCGGCCGGCTGAAGAAGCTCGGCGGCCTCTTCGCCAACCCCCACCTGCCGGAGATCGACGACTACTACCAGCCCTGGACGTACGAGTACAAGAACCTGACCGAGGCCCCGGCGGGCGACGACCTCCCCACCGCCCGCCCGGTCTCGCAGATCACCGGGGAGCCCATCGACAGGATCGAGTGGGGTCCGAACTGGGACGACAACCTCGGCGGCGCCCCCGCCCACGCGCCGAAGGACCCGATCGTGGAGAAGATCCGCGACGAGGTCGGCGAGAAGATCCGCTTCGAGTTCGAGCAGAGCTTCATGTTCTACCTCCCCCGGGTCTGCGAGCACTGTCTGAACCCGGCCTGCGTCTCCTCCTGCCCCTCGGGCGCGATGTACAAGCGCGAGGAGGACGGCATCGTCCTCGTCGACCAGGACCAGTGCCGCGGCTGGCGCATGTGCGTGACCGGATGCCCGTACAAGAAGGTGTACTACAACCACCACACCGGCAAGGCCGAGAAGTGCACCTTCTGCTTCCCGCGCATCGAGGTCGGCATGCCGACCGTCTGCTCGGAGACCTGCGTCGGCCGGATGCGCTACCTCGGCGTGATGCTCTACGACGCCGACAAGGTCGCCGAGGCCGCCGCGGTCGAGGACGAGCAGGACCTCTACCCCGCCCAGCTGGAGTGCTTCCTCGACCCGGACGACCCGGCCGTGATCGCCGCCGCGCGGCGCTCCGGCATCACCCGGGAGTGGATCGAGGCGGCGCGGAACTCCCCCGTGTACGACCTGATCGCCGGCTACCAGGTAGCCCTCCCCCTGCACCCGGAGTACCGGACCATGCCGATGGTCTGGTACGTGCCCCCGCTCTCCCCCGTCGTCGAGGCGGTCGCCGCCACCGGCGGCGACGGCGAGGACGCGGCCAACCTGTTCGGGGCGATCGACGCCCTGCGCATCCCCGTCGAGTACCTCGCGGCGCTCCTCACGGCGGGCGACACGTACGCCGTGGAGGCGGTGCTGCGCCGGATGGCGGCGATGCGCGCGTACATGCGGCGGATCAACCTCGGCGAGGAGAAGGACGAGTCGATCGCCACGGCGGTCGGGCTCACCGGCGTCGAGATGGAGGACATGTTCCGCCTGCTCGCGATCGCCAAGCAGGAGGACCGCTTCGTCATCCCGACGTCGGCCCGCGCCGACGCGGACGCGCTCGCCGAGTCCCACCCGTTGGACGACGGCTGCCCCGTGGGCGCGGTGGGCGAGCCGCGCGTGATGCTCAACCTCAGCCCGACAAGGAGGAGTTCGTGACCACCGGCTCCCGTTCCCCCGATGCGCTGGTACGACTCGTCGCGTGCTGCGCGCTGCAATACCCCGGCGACCACTTCCACGACGAACTCCCGCGGCTGCGCGCGGCCCTCGCCGGGGCGCCCGCCGAACCGGCCGCGCTGCTCGGCGCCTTCCTGGACCACGCCGAGTCGCTCTCCCCGATCGAGCTGTGCGCCGAGTACACCGGCACCTTCGACACCCGCAACCGGCGCTGTCTGTACCTGACGTGGTGGGTGGACGGGGACACCCGGCGCCGCGGGCTGTCGCTGGTCCGGTTGAAGCGGATCTACCGGGACTTCGGGCTGGAGTTCGCCGGTGAGGAGCTGCCCGACTTCCTGCCGGTGGCGCTGGAGTTCGCCGCGCTGCGCGAGGAGGCGGGCACCGAGCTGCTCCAGGAGCACCGGGCCGGTCTGGAGCTGTTGCGGCTCGCGCTCGCCGAGTCCGCCTCCCCGTACGCCAGGGTGCTGGAGGCGGTCTGCTCGACGCTGCCCGGCCCGTCCCCCGAGACCAGGGCCGAGGCGAAGGCGCTCGCGCGGAGCGGGCCGCCGCAGGAGCTGGTGGGCGCGGGATCGCCGCCGGCGCCGTTCGGCCCCGGCATCGACATCGGCACCGCCGTCGGCACCACCATCGGCGCCGATCGACCGGCCGACCTCCCCTGGCCCACCTTCGCGGAAAGGCGGACGGCCTGATGGACCTCCTCCTGTGGGGCGTGCTCCCCTACCTCTCGGTCGCGCTGCTGATCGCGGGCACGGTCTGGCGGGCCCGGTACGACAAGTTCGGCTGGACCACGCGTTCGACGCAGCTGCACGAGTCGCGGCTGCTGCGCATCGGCTCGCCGCTGTTCCACTTCGGCATGCTGTTCGTGGTCCTGGGCCATGTGGTGGGTCTGCTGGTCCCGATGAGCTGGACCGACGCGGTCGGCCTGAGCGACCACGCCTACCACCTGCTGGCCGTCTCCACGGGCGCGGTGGCGGGGATCGCGGCCGCGGCCGGGATCGGCGTCCTCGTGTACCGGCGCTTCAAGGTCCCCGCGGTCCGCCGGGCGACGCTGAGGAGCGACCACCTGATGTACGCCTTCCTGCTCGGCGCGATCGTCCTCGGCCTGACGGCGACGATCCTGAACTCCACCGGGCAGACGGACGGCTACAACTACCGCGAGGGCGTCTCGGTCTGGTTCCGCAGCCTGTTCACCCTCTCCCCCGACCACCACCTGATGGCCGGCGCCCCGCTCGCCTTCAAGCTGCACGTCCTGTTCGGGCTCACGCTGTTCGCGCTGATCCCGTACTCGCGGCTGGTGCACATGTTCTCGGCGCCGCTGAAGTACCTGTTCCGGCCGTACGTGGTCTACCGGCGGCGGGATCCGGAGCAGCTCGCCAACCGGGCGCCGAAGCGTGGCTGGGAGCGGGTTTCGTGAAGCCCACCACCGTCGTGCGGCGGCCCCGGCACTCCGTCGCCGAGCGCCCGTTCATCGTCATCTGGGAGGCCACCCGGGCCTGCCCGCTGGCCTGTCTGCACTGCCGGGCCGAGGCGCAGACCACCCGCCACCCCGGGGAGTTGGACGGGCCCGAGGCCCGCCGCGTCATGGACCGGGTCGCCGAGTTCGGCAGGCCGAGCCCCCTCTTCGTGATCACCGGAGGGGACCCCTTCCAGCGGGCCGACCTCACCGACCTGATCGCGTACGGCACCTCGCTGGGCCTGCGCGTCGCCGTCTCCCCCTCCGGTACGCCGACCCTCACCCGGGCCAACCTCACCGCGGTCCGCGACGCGGGCGCGGTCGCGGTGTCGCTCTCCCTGGACGGGTCGACGGCGGAGTGGCACGACGCCTTCCGGGGCGTGCCGGGGGTGTACGACCGGACCTTGGAGGGCTGGCGGGCGGCGCGCGAACTGGGCCTGAAGGTGCAGGTCAACACCACGATCACGCGCGAGAGCCTGGAGGACCTGGCCGACGTCGCGGCGCTGGTGAAACGCGAGGGCGCGATGCTGTGGTCGGGCTTCGTCCTGGTCCCCACGGGGCGCGGGGAGCAGCTCGGCCGGCTCGCCCCGGCCGAGATCGAGGACGCTCTGCACTTCCTCTACGACTGCGGTTCGGTCATGGCCACCAAGACCACCGAGGGCCACCACTTCCGGCGGATCGCGCTCCAGCGCACGGTGCTCGCCGCGCGCGGGGAACGCCCGGAGCTCGGCCCGCTCCACGCGCGGCTGACCGCCCGCGCGGCGGAGCTGGGGCTCTTCGACGGGGAGCGTCGGCCGGTGCGGCGGCCGCCGATGGACGTCTCCTCGGGGCGCGGCTTCGTCTTCGTCTCGCACACGGGCGAGGTGCACCCGTCGGGCTTCCTCCCGGTGTCGGCGGGCAACGTCAAGGACCGCCCGCTGACGGAGATCTACCGCGAGTCGGAGCTGTTCGAGCGGCTGCGGGACCCTTCGTCGCTGCGCGGGAAGTGCGGGGCGTGCGAGTTCAAGGCGGTGTGCGGCGGCTCGCGCTCCCGGGCGTACGGCTTCACGCGCGACGTGCTGGAGGCGGACCCGTACTGCGCGTACGAACCGGGCAGCTTCCCGTTCCAGGAGGACGTCCGAACCCTGGCCGAAAGCACGATGTGTAGGCCCCCGGCCGTGCCATAGATTCCCAAAGGGAACATATCGGGAGAAGACAATGCGTTCAGTGATCGTCATCGGCGGTGGGATCAGCGGTCTGGCCGCCGCGTGGCAGTTGCGCGGCCGGGCCGACGTGACCGTACTGGAGAGCCACGCCAAGGTCGGCGGCAAGCTCCGTACCGGCACCGTCGCCGGGATCACCGTCGACGAGGGCGCGGAATCCCTGATGGCCCTGCGGCCGGAGGCCGTGGAACTGGCTGCGGCGGTGGGGCTCGGCGAGGCCCTGTGCGACCCGTCGAAGGCGCCGACCGTCATCTGGACGAACGGCGCGCTGCGGCCGCTCCCGGCGGGGCACGTCATGGGCGTCCCCACCGACCCGTCGACCCTGGCCGCCACCGGTCTGCTCTCGCCGGAGGGCGTCGCCCGCGTCGCGGCCGAGGAGAGCCTGCCCGCCGCTCCCCTCGCCGGGGACTGCTCGGTGACGGAGTACCTGGCGGGCCGCTTCGGCCGGGAGGCAGTGGACCGACTCGTCGAACCCCTCCTCGGCGGGGTCTACGCCGGGCGCGCCGAACGGCTGTCGCTGCGCGCGGCCATGCCGAGGATCGCGGCGCTCGCGGAACGAGGCGGGCCGCTGCTGCCCGCGCTGCGCCGGATGAGGGCGGCGGGCGCGCCGCGGTCGGCCCCGGTGGCCGTGCAGGGCGTGGCCGGCGGCACCGGCCGGTTCCCGCAGGCGGTGGCGGAGGCCTGCGGGGCGCGGATCCTGACGGGGACGACGGCGCGCGCACTCCAGCGGGCGGCGGGCGACCGGTGGCGGGTGGAAGCCATGACGGACGACGGCCCGTTGACGATGGAAGCGGACGCGGTCGTCCTGGCCCTCCCCGCCTTCGCGGCGGCGGAGCTGTTGCGCCCGCACTCGCCGCTCGCGGAGGCCGAGCTGTCGGCGATCCCCCACGCCTCGACGGCCGTGATCACGATGGCGTTCTCCCGTACCCGGGCGCACTTCCTCCCGGAGGGCAACGGCTTCCTGGTCCCGCCGGTGGACGGGCACACCCTGAAGGCGGCGTCCTTCCTCTCCAACAAGTGGCCGTGGCTGGCCGCGGCGGCCCCGGACACGTTCGTCCTGCGCGCCTCCATCGGCCGGATCGGCGAGGACGACGTCCTGGCCCGCCCGGACCGCCACCTGATCCGCTCCGCGATCACCGAGCTCCACCACGCGGTGGGCCCGATGGGCGAGCCCCTCGCGGCCCGCGTGACCCGCTGGGACCGCGGCCTCCCCCAGTACACGGTCGGCCACGGGGCCCGCGTGTCCCGCATCCGCGAGGCGGCCTCGAAACTCCCGGGCCTGGCCCTGTGCGGCGCGGCGTACGAGGGCGTGGGCGTGGCGGCCTGCGTAGCCACGGCCCGAGCGGCCGCCACCTCCGTCCTGACGGCCTGACCCCGCCCTCTTCCTCGGCCTTGGCCCTCGCCCTTGGCCCTCGCCCTGGCCTTGGCCCTGGCCCTTGGCCTTGGCCTTGGCAGCAAGCCGGCCATTGCCGGGGCATCTCAGCCCCTCCGGCGTTTGAGGAGCGGGTCCGGGCAGAGCCCGGTGCCCGGCGGAGCCGGGTTCGGGGGGGGGGGGGCGCCCCCCCCCCCCCCCCCACCCCCCCCCCCGGGGGGGGGGCGGCCCCCCCCCCCCCCCCCAAACCCCCAACCCCCCCCCCCCCGCGGCGGCCCCCGCCGGGGGGGGGGGGGCCGCCCCCCCCGCGCGGCGCCGCAGCCGGAGTCAGGCCTTGCCTCGGAGGGTGGCCGACAGCCGCGCCGCCGCGGCCGCGAGGTCGGCCCGGGC